>NZ_JBYOJP010000003.1:0-644668 GCF_057798975.1 Cupriavidus sp. 21MJTG02-4
GTCGCTGCAGCGCAGCCGCACGATCACCAGCGTCTGCTGCTGCATGGTGGCCATGGCCAGTTGATGGGCCCGGATGGTGGGCAGGTCGACCAGGATGGCTTCGACCGAGGTAATCGTGGCTGTCATAGCTTCTCGATGCTGTGGATGTATGGGTTGGACGACGTCATGAGCTGCGCTGCTGGACGCGCGCAACGATGGTCCGGTCATCCGTTGGGGCCTGGACCGCCTTGCCTTCGATGACCGACGCCGAGCGCTGGTGGTCGATCAGCAGGACAGCCAGCACGGCGATGACCGCAGGCACGGCCATGGCCGCGAAGTTCTGCTGCAGTGGCAGGGAAAGGCTGACCAGCACGCCGATGACAATCGGCGCGAGGATAGCGCCGCTTCGGCCGACACCGGAGGCCCAGCCAATGCCCGTGCCCCGCACCGTCGCCGGATAGAACTGCCCGGCATAGGCGTAGGTCACGATTTGCGTGCCGATGGTGGAGGCTCCAGCCAGCGCGACCACGAAGAACAAGGCCCCGGTCGGCATCCTGAAACCAAGCAGCGTGATGGAGACCGCAGCCAGCGCGTACATGCCGACCAGCACGTATTTGATATTGAACCTGTCTGCAAGCCAACCGCCGCCGATGGCGCCGGCCATCGCGCCAAAGTTCAACACCAGCACGAAAGTCAATGCGGAGCCGAGGCTATAGCCTGCGCCCGCCATGAGCTTGGTGAGCCACGAGCTCAAGGCATAGACCATGAACAGGCACATGAAGAAGGCAATCCACAGCATCACGGTGCTGAAGCCGCGCCCGTCACGGAACAGCATGCTGATGGGAGCGCTGGTCCCTTTCTCGGCCTGCGGCAAGTCGAACCGGTCCGTGGCCTGTGCGCGGTAAGCGGGGAACATCCTGACCAGCACGGCCTTCAGCGTGTCCAGGCGATTCCGCTGGATCAGGAACGGCAATGACTCCGGCATCAGCTTCAGCACGGCGGGGATGATGAGCACGGGCGCGCTGGCGGCCAGGAACACCGATTGCCAGCCGTACGTCTCGATCAGCGACTTGCCCATCAATGCGGCCAGCATCCCGCCCACGGAATAGCCGCTGAACATGAGCGTGACCATCGTGCCGCGGATCTTGCGCGGCGAAAACTCGGTCATCTGGGCGACGACGTTGGGCATCACGCCGCCGATGCCGAGTCCGGCAAAGAAGCGTGTCACGCTGAACGAGACCGGATCATGCGTCATGCCCGCCGCCGCCGTAAAGACGCTGAACAGCGCGATGCAGATGGCAATGGCCTTGGGCCGGCCAATGCGGTCGGCAACGGTGCCCATGATTACCGCGCCGAACATCATGCCGAACAGGGCCGAACTGACCATGAAGCCTGCACGGGTCGCGTCGACGCCCATGTCCTTCATGATCGAGGGCAGCGCAATGCCCACCACGGCAAGGTCGTAGCCGTCAAAGATGATGATGAGCGCGCACCAGAACAGCAGGCCTGCATGGAATCTGTTGAAGCGCGCGTCGTCCGCTAGCTTGTGGACGTCAATGTGTCGCATGTTTTGTCTCCGTGGTCGTTTTTTGGATGGCCGCGGCGGCCAGGCTGAATGCAGCCGGCCGCGCCTGCTTCTTTTATGAGCTTTAGCCGTTGTCGCCGCCTGCAACCGGCAGCACCGCGCCTGTGATGTAGCCGGCTTCGTCCGAGGCAAGGAAGAGAATCGGCGCGATCTGTTCGTCTAGCGTGCCGTAGCGCTTGAAGAAGGTCGACTCGGCAACCTGCGTCACCGCCTCGCGCATCCATGCCTTCTCTTGCTCGCTGTCTCCCGCTGCGTTGCGCGGCACGCGCCGCGGCGGCGCCTCGGTCCCGCCGGGCGCTGCGGCGACCACCCGGATGTTGTGCTCGCCATACTCCATGGCCAGCGACTGGGTCATCGCATTGACGCCGCCTTTGGCCGCCGAGTACGGCACGCGTCGGATGCCGCGCGTGGCATTCGAGGAAATATTCACGATGGTTCCGCCTCCCCGCGCCAGCATGTGCGGAAGGACCGCGTGGCAGGCGTACAGCGTAGGCATGAGCGAGCGGCGGATTTCCGCGTCGATCTGCGCCGGCTCGAACTCGGCAAACGGCCGCATCCGGATGGCACCGCCCACGCCGTTGACCAGGACGTCGATGCGGCCAAATTTCTCCACCGCAAAGGCCATCGTGGCGGCCGCGCCTTCATAGGTCTCCATGTCGGCAATGAAGCCGGCGGTGTCGGCCCCGACCGCTTCAGCAGCGACCTCGCGGACGAATTCGGCGCGATCGACGAACAGGACGCTGGCGCCTTCCGCCGCGGCGCGCAGCGCAACGCCACGGCCGATACCCTGTGCCGCGCCGGTGACGACCATCACCTTGCCTTCGAATCGGCGGGCGTTCATGCGATCACCGGAACGGCGTTGGGCGTGAACTTCTCGTAGTGGAAGCTGTTGGGCTTCACGCCGTTGTCATCGAAATGCTTGCGCACCGCGTCGACCATCGGCGGCGGACCGCACAGGTACACGTCGACATCCCCATCGTTCAGGCATTCAGCCGGCATATGCTGGGTGACCCAGCCCTTGCGCGGATGGCTCGATTCCGCTTCGGCGACCACGGTGCTGAACGTGAAGTTCGGCAGCTTCGCGACGTAGGCCTCGATCGCATCGACCTGGACCAGGTCGAGGTCCCGCGTCACGCCGTAGATGAGATGCACCTTCTGCTGCGAGTTCGCCCGCACCAGCACTTCCAGCATCGACAGGAACGGCGCCAGGCCCGTGCCGCCCGCGAGGAACAGCAAGGGACGCTCCACGGCCCGAAGGTAGAAGCTGCCCAGCGGGCCGGTCAGCTGCACCTTGTGTCCCGGCTGCGCCGATTGGAGCCAGGTGCTCATCACGCCGCCGGAAATCTTCTTGATCAGGAAGCTGATCTTCGAGGCACCCGGCGCGGACGAGAACGAATACGAGCGGTGCGCCCCGCTGCCGGGAACGTCGATGTTCACATACTGGCCGGCGAGGAAGACCGGGGGAATGCTGTCCACGTCCAGTTCAAGCACTACGGCCGCATCGTTGTGCTGCTCGACCTTGGTGACCGTCGCGGCAAACTTGCTTTGTTCGGTCTTGCACACCGTTGACGACGCCGGCACGGCGATGACGCAGTCGCTCTGCGGCACCATCTGGCACGTCAGCACGAGACCGCTGGCTTTCTCGTCGTCGTTCAGCGCATCCTCGATGTAGTCGTCGCCGAGATCGTAGCTGCCGCTCTCGGCGCGGCACTTGCAGGTGCCGCACACGCCGTCGGAGCAGTCCATCGGCAGGTTGATCTTGGCGCGAAACGCGGCGTCGAGGACCTTCTCGCCGGCCTTGCATTCGACAAAGCGGGTGACGCCGTCTTCAAAATTCAGCGCGATGTTGTAGCTGGACATGTTGCCTCCTGCGTCCGTTTCATTCCAACCCGTGGCCTCAGACGTGGTAGACGTCGAGCACCTGGCGGATGTAGTCATTCTTGAGCGCGATCTTCTTGCTCGAAATCAGCAAGCGGTCGCCCACCTTGCGGAAGGTGAGATAGACCGTTCCAAAGTACTGGTCTGTCACCCTGTAGCGATGGCTCAGCGTGTTGAAGTTGTAGCGAATGTCGACTTCGTCCTCGCGCTGCGCCAGCACTTCGACATTGGTGACGTTGTGGCTGGTGCGCGGTTCCGGCATCGACGCGCTGCTGCGCTCGGTCCTGATGCGGAACACCCGGTCTTCCAGGCCGCCGCGGTCCGGGTAGTACATCAGTGAGATCTGGCTTTGCGGGTCCTGGGTAAGCTGGTCATCGTCGTCCCACGCCGGCATCCAGTAGGTGACGTCTTCCGCGTAGCAGGCCAGCCACTCGTCCCACTGGCGGTCATCGAGGAAGCGCGCTTCCTGATAGAGCGTCTGGCAGATGGTTTGGTAGTCGATGTTCATGCCGCCGCCTCCGCCTGTTCCTTGCGCAGGGCTTCGCGCATCACCTGCCTCCAGTATTCGTGTTGCACTACGAAGAGCCCTTCATCTTCACTGCGCTCGCCCGAGATCAGCGGGTTCAAACCCATGCCTTTGGCGTTCTCGTCCGGTCCGTGGACCCACAGCGGTGCGCCACGCGACATGTCGTTCCACATCGTCGTGGTGTTGGCGTAGCCCGCCTGGCACGCGCGGAATTCCTCAAGGTCGTCGCTGGTGCCCATGCCCGTGACGTTGAAGAAGTCCTCGTACTGGCGAATGCGGATGGCGCGGCTTTCGGCGCTTTCGCCCTTCGGCGCGAAGCAGAAGATATTGACTTCGGTCTTGTCGACGCTGATCGGCCGCACCACGCGGATCTGCGTGCTGAACTGGTCCATCAGGAACACGTTCGGATACAGGCACAGGTTGCGTGTCTGGTTGACGATGTAGTTCGCCTTGTCTTCGCCGACACGCGCGGCGATCTCGTCGCGATGCTGATAGACCGGACGGACTTCCGGGTTCATCGTGTTGGTCCACAGCAGGATGTGGCCATGCTCGAAGCCATACACGCCCGCAATCGACTTGCTCCAGCCGTTGGCATCGACGGCCTTGGTGCCTTCGACCTTGCGCCGGCCCATGGTGGCGGCGTAGTTCCAGTGCACGGTGCTGACGTGATACCCGTCGCAGCCGTTTTCCATCTGCATCTTCCAGTTGCCGTCGTAGATGTAGGAAGAGTTGCCGCGCAGCACTTCGAGACCTTCAGGTGCCTGCGATACGATCTGGTCGATGATGACCTTCGTTTCGCCAAGGTAATCCTCGAGCGGCATCACGTCTTCGCTCAGGCTGCCGAACAGGAAGCCGCGGTAGTTCTGGAAGCGCGCCACCTTCTTCAGGTCGTGCGAGCCGTGCTTGTTGAACTGCACCGGATACTCGGTGGTCTTCTCGTCCTTGACCTTCAGCAGCTTGCCGGCATTCGAGAACGTCCAGCCGTGGAACGGACAGGTGAAGCTGCCCTTGTTGCCATGCTTGCGACGGCACAGCATGGCGCCTTTGTGGGCGCAGGCATTGATCACCGCATGCAGTTCGCCGGTCTTGTCACGCGTGATGACGATCGGCTGGCGACCGATCCACGTGGTGTAGTAATCGTTGTTGTTCGGAACCTGGCTTTCGTGCGCCAGGTAGACCCAGTTGCGCTCGAAGATGTGCTTCATCTCGAGTTCGTACAGATCGGCATTCGTAAAGATGTCACGGCGGCAGCGGAAGACGCCATTTTCCTTGTCATCCTGGACGGCATTGCTCAGCAGATCGTCCAGTTGTCGTGCTTTGTCGAGTGTTGCGGACATGAGTCGTCTCCCTATGCAGGCTTCGCGGGGAAGCCCGTGGCATCGGTTTAGATAATTCGAGCGGAGAAGTGGGCGGCCTGCGAGAGAGGCCGCCGGGCGAGGCTTACGCCGTGGCGGCGACGCGCGGGCGATTCACCAGCTGGTTGTCCTTGCCCTGCACCAGCGGAGTCAATGCGATGTTGAACTCGATTTCCTTGTACGCGTCGGCCTTGAGGCCAAGCGCTGCGCCGCCGGTCTTTTCCACCACATGCGGCACGAGTTCTTCACGCGTGGCGTAGGCGAAGTCATCCCAGATCAGCGGGTCGCCTTCGATGTTGATCTGCGTCGTGAGCTTGCGGGTCTTGTCGCTCGTGACGAAGAAGTGGACGTGCGCCGGGCGGTTGCCGTGGCGGGCCATCGCGTCAAGCAGCTGTTGCGTGGCGCCCTGCGGCGGGCAGCCGTAGCCGACGGGCATCAGCGTGCGGAATTCATACTTGCCGTCGGCGCCGGTCTTCACCGCGCCGCGCAGGTTGAAATCGTCTTGCGCGCCGGTCGGGTCAAAGTGCGAGTAGAAGCCCTTCGAATTGGCGTGCCAGCATTCGACCACCGCATCGGCCACGGGCTTGCCGTCCGGTCCGGTCACGGTGCCACGGATGACCAGCGGGCCCGCATCTTCGTCAGCATTGAGATCGATCCGGGAGACGCCGTCACGCACCGGGGCACCGGCCACATACAGCGGTCCTTCAATCGTGCGCGGCGTGCCGCCGTGGATATCGGCTTCGCGGTCCTGGGCATCCATGCGGATGTCGAGATACTTCTCCAGACCCAGGCCAGCGGCCAGCAGGGCCGCCTCGCCATCCTGGCCGAGCTTGTTGAAGTAATTCACGCCGACCCACACTTCGTCGGGGGTCATGTCCAGGTCGTCGATGGCCTTGAACAGGTCGCTCAGCAGACGATGCGTGATCTGCTTGGTACGAGCGTTGCCCTCGTTGCTGCCCAGATTGGCGGCGGCCTTCAGCAGGTCCTGCACTTCCTTCGCGTCGAATACCTTGGCACTCATGTCTGCTCCTAGCTGTCTGTGTTTTTGCTGGGGTTAACCCTCATTTCAGGTCGGTCTTAATCTACCCAGAAGGTATAATTTGCCGCTGAAACCGAGCTTGAATGCAGAATAGAGTCGTAAAACGCGCCAGTCCAACACCGTTTTAGTATCAGGCTATATCCAGGAGGTATTGTATGGAGCTACGGCATCTCCGCTACTTCGTGGCCGTCGCGGAAGAGCGCAACTTCACGCGCGCCGCAAAACGGCTCCATATCGCCCAGCCGCCGCTCAGCCGGCAGATACAGCAGCTCGAAGAGGCGCTCGGGGTACAGCTGTTCGAGCGGAACTCCCGTCCGCTCAAACTCACCGAGACCGGCAAGTTCTTTTATTCGCACGCGGTCCACCTGCTCGCGCAGACCAGCGAGCTGGAATCGATGACGCGGCGCGTGGGCAACATCGAGCGCAGCCTGTCCGTCGGCTTCGTGGGTTCGACGCTCTACGGCATGCTGCCAAAGATCATCCGGCGATTCCGCGACGAAAACAAAGCGGTCGAGCTCAGCCTGCACGAAATGTCGACCATGGACCAGATCCGCGCCTTGAAGGACGGACGCATCGATGTCGGGTTCGGCCGCATCCGGCACGAGGATGCGAATATCCGCCGGGTCATCCTGCGCGAGGAGAAGATGATCGTGGCCCTCCCCGTTGGTCATCCGCTCTCGCTGTCCAAACCGCAGCTCTCGTTGCGGGACCTCATCTACGAAACATTGATCGTGTTCCCGAAGGCGCCGCGGCCCAGCTTTGCGGACCAGGTCCTGTCGGCGTTCCAGGAACGGGCACT
The DNA here is from genome assembly GCF_057798975.1 of Cupriavidus sp. 21MJTG02-4. NCBI lineage: Bacteria > Pseudomonadati > Pseudomonadota > Betaproteobacteria > Burkholderiales > Burkholderiaceae > Cupriavidus > Cupriavidus sp. 21MJTG02-4. The sequence goes on from NZ_JBYOJP010000003.1 coordinate 7,162, forward strand.
GACGCCCCGGCGCATCTATGACGTCCGTGAGTTGCAGATTGCATTGGGGCTGGTCGCGGCGGGAGAAGGGATCTCCGTCGTGCCGAGCAGTGTCTATGGGCTCAAGCGCGACGACGTGAGCTACATGGAACTCGATGACCCGACCCTCACGTCGCCGATCATCATGAGCATGCGCGCGATGGACGAGTCACGCGATATCAGGGAAATGCTCGACCTGATCTATCGGCTCTACGAAGAAGAGCAGATTCCATATGTGCCTCGGACGGACATGGGTTAACGCATGAGCCGCATATCCCACCCACGCCTGAGCCCCGTCTGCGCCTAAACTAAAAAATCCCGGGCCGCCAGCCCACGTACCGGAGCGCCTTATGCCAGACGTCGCCATCACGGCCGCCGACCACGCGGTCGGCCCCGACACCGCCAGGGTTACTGTCGTCGAGTACGGAGATTTCGAGTGCGAGTATTGCCGCATGGCCTACGGCGCCATGAAGATCCTCATGGAGCACTACGGCCCGCAGGTGCGCTTCGTCTATCGCCACTATCCGATGTCGCACTGGCACCCGTCGGCCGAAGCCGCCGCCGAATGCGCGGAGGCCGCCGGCGCGCAGCAGAAGTTCTGGCCGATGTACCGCCTGCTCCATGAAAAGCCGGACGGCCTCAAGCCCGACGCGTTGCGCCACTACGCCGGCATGCTCGGCATGGACCTGGACCGATATGACGAGGACATGACGGCCCACGCGCATCTGCCGCATATCCGCGACGACATGCATGGCGCTGCGCAGTGGCAGGTGCGCGGCACGCCATCATTCTTCGTCAATGGCGTGGTGCAGGACGTAACGTTCGGCATGGAGCGGCTGCAGCATGCTATTGATGCGGCACTGGCCGCATGACCGTGCCGGGCGTCCGCGGCAGCCGCTGCAGCGCTTTCCCGCAAGCGGAACTTCCCGCCGCCCCCGGGGGCAGTGGCCCGCTCAGCCCTCCAGCTTTGCCGCCGCATCGCGCAACGCCGTACGCAGGCCCTCTTCCACCACCGGGTGATAGAACGGCATGCCCAGCATTTGCGCGATGGTCAGGCCCTGCTGATATGACCACGCCAGCAGGTGCGCAATGTTCTCCGCTCGCGGGCCAGTCCATTCGGCGCCCAGGAAGCGGCCCGTCGCCTTGTCGGCATACACGTGCATCAGGCCACGGTTCTTCAGCATGACGCGGCTGCGGCCTTGGTCCTCGAAGCTGACCTCGCCGGTGACGAAGCTGCCTTCGGCCAGGTCGGCAAAGCGCTGGCCGACCATGGCGATCTGCGGGTCCGAGAACACCACCGCAATCGGCGCGCGGCGCGCGAGCGGCTTCACCTGCGGGTACGCGGCAGCGTTCTCGCCAGCGGCCTTGCCTTCATCGGCGGCTTCGTGCAGCAGCGGCAGGATATTGTTGGCATCGCCGGCAATGAACACCGGCGATACGCCGCACTGCAGCGTGGCCGGATCGAACACCGGCACGCCGCGCGCATCGCGTTCCAGGCCCGCGTTTTCCAGGCCCAGGCCGCGCACATTGGGCTCGCGGCCGGTCGCGCACAGCACGTAGTCGAACGTCTCCGTGACGGACTTGCCGTCGCGGTCGGTGTAGGTGATGCGAGCCAGGTCGCCTTCGCGCGCCATGTCCGTGACATCGGCCTCGGTATCGAGGTAGAACTCATTGCGGAAGGTCTCGTTCGCATGGCTGCGGATGACAGGGTCGGTCAGCGGACCGAGCGAGCCGCGCACGCCGAATACCCGGACCCGCACGCCAAGGCGCGACAGTGCCTGGCCAAGCTCCAGGCCGATCACGCCGGGGCCGAACACGACGACGCTGCGCGGCAAGTCTTCCCACGCAAATACATCGTCGTTGACGATCAGGCGGTCGCCGAACACCTTGAACGGCGCCGGCACGACCGGACGCGAACCCGTGGCGATCACCACGCGGCTGGCGCGCACGGTGATGTCGCCCTCGGCGGCAGCAACCTCCAGCGTGGTGTTGTCGATGAAGCGGGCATAGCCACGCAAACGGTCCGCTGCGGGAATGGTTTCCACGCCGCGCTCCACGAAACCGACAAAGCGGTCGCGTTCGCTGCGGACGCGGGCCATGACTTCGCGGCCATCGATGCGGATATTGCCGTCCACGTGCACGCCGAACGGGGCCGTGTGGCGCAGTTCGTGCGCGGCTTCCGCAGCGGCGATCAGCAGCTTGGACGGCATGCAACCCACGCGGGCGCAGGTGGTGCCGTAGGGGCCGCCTTCGATGATCACGGCGCGCTTGCCTGCCGCAATGGCGGCGCGATAGGCGGCGAGGCCGGCGGTGCCTGCTCCGATGACGGCGACGTCGGTCTGGATGGTCTTCATGGCGTGCGGTTCCTTCCCTTCAGGGTTGTTCTTGAAATCGATCAGTCATCAATCGGCGGGCTGGATGGCGCCACGCAGGCAGCGCGGTGCCATCGGGTCCGGCGACTGCCGGACCGCGAAGTGCGGTCGTGATACCGGAGTTACCTGGCCAGGTACTGTTCAAGCGCGGCGGCGCCGCCGACCAGCTTGCCGTTGATGAACACCTGCGGCGCCGTCATTTCACCGGACACGGCGCCCAGCACCTTGCCGCGCACCTTGTTGTCCAGCGGCACTTCGATGTACTCGTAGCCGGCATCCGACAATTGCTGCTTGGCCTTGGCGCAGAACGAGCAGCCGACCTTCGAGAACACGACAACCTGGTCCGGGCGCTTGGCATCGGGGGCGATGTGGTTCAGCATGGTGTCCGCGTCAGACACCTTGAACGGGTCGCCCGGCTCATCCGGCTCGATGAACATCTTTTCGACCACGCCGTCGCGGACCAGCATCGAATAGCGCCAGCTGCGCTTGCCGAAGCCCAGGTCGGTCTTGTCCACCAGCATGCCCATGCCTTCGGTGAACTCGCCATTACCGTCGGGGATCATGGTGATGTTCCCGGATTCCTGGTCCTTGGCCCATTCGTTCATCACGAAGGTGTCGTTGACCGAGACGCACAGGATTTCGTCCACGCCCTGCTTCGCAAACGCCGGCGCCAGTTCGTTGTAGCGCGGCAGGTGGGTCGACGAGCAGGTCGGCGTGAAGGCGCCGGGCAGCGAGAACAGCACGACGGTCTTGCCGTTGAACAGTTCACCGGTGGTGACCGTCTTCCATTCGTTGTCCTGGCGGATACGGAAAGCGACATTGGGAACGCGTTGGCCTTCACGGGATTGCAGCATCGGAATCACTCCTTGGTTTCTGTGGTTTGCTGCGTGCTGCAGCGATGAACCACATTCTGGCGACCGCGATGTGATTTGTACAATTCATCGTTTAAACCAATGCGATTAGTAATGGCTATCGAAACGTGATCAGGCTCCCATTACCGACAGGAAAAAGCGCACATAAAGTCACGCACAATTTTCAACCCATCACCAAAGTGCCCTATCATGCGGCCATCTCCCGATATCCATCGGAATCACCGATAGTCCTGATGCTCCGCCCAGACACCCTGAATGCCGGCCGCCGCCATGGCCGGCTGATCTCCCTGCTTGCGTTATCGCTGGCGCTGGCCTGTCCGGCCGGGGCCGAGACGCTGCGCAAGCCCGCCCTCGACACCCTGATCGCCACCCATAAATCGGGCCCGCCGGCCAGCCTGGAAACTTTCCTGGCGAGCGCGGCCAAGGCAGAGCCGGCCGCGGCGCCGGCCGTGGCCGCCTGGCAGGCCGGGACCCCGCTCAGTGGCGACAACCTTGTCAATATGGGGCGCTTGCTTGGTGTCTATAACCGGCTGCGCAACGAGGCGGCGGTGATCGACGCCCTGGGCAAGATGGTCGCGCTGCGGACCGTGCGCGACGACAAGGTTCCGCCGCACGAGAGTCCCGCCATCATCGAGTTCGGCAAGCTGGTCGAAGGCATGGCGAAGTCCTTCGGCCTGGTCTATCGCAATATCGACAACCGCGTGTTCGAAGTCACGCTGCCTGGCGCGGGCCTGGACACCTTCGGCATCCTGACCCATGCGGATGTCGTGCCGGCGGTCGCCGACGAATGGGTGCTCGACAACGGCACCCGGCTGGATCCGTTCGCCGTCACGCGCGTGGACGGCTACCTGTACGGCCGCGGCACCATCGACGACAAGGGATCGATTGCCGCGGCGCTCTACGCCATGAAGACCGTCAAGGAAAGCGGCCTGCCGCTGGAGCGCAGCGTGCGCCTGATGATCGAGACCACCGAGGAAACCGGTGGCGACGGCATGAAGTATTACCGCGAACGCAACGCGCTGCCCGACTACAACATCGTGCTCGACAGCAAGTACCCGGCCGTGGTGGCAGAGAAGGGTTCCGGCGCGCTGCGCGTCATGTTCCCGGCGCTGCGCACCGACAGCAAGCAGCCGGCCATCGTGTCCATGCGCGGCGCCGCGTCCGCCAACAGCGTGCCCGAGACGGCCGTGGCACGCATCGCCGGCGGCAATCCGGCGACGGTGATGGCGGCGCTCGACGGTGCCCGCGCTGCCTTCCTGCGCAAGACCACGCCGCAGGGCGGCAAGTTCAGCATCGACCTGAAGCGCGATGGCGATGACGTCGAGGTCAAGGTAACGGGCGTGTCGGCCCACGGCTCGCGCCCCGAAGAAGGCGTCAACCCGCTGCCGCGCCTGGCCATGTTCCTGCAGGCCTCCGGCCTGCAGCTCGCCGACAACCAGTACCTGCGGGCCGCGCGCTACATTGCCGACCTGTATGGCCTGGGCTACCTGGGCGAGAAGATGGGGCTGGCCTATCGCGATCCGTTCATGGGCCCGCTGACCATGTCCCCCACCCAGGTGCGCGAGCAAGCCGATTCCGTCGAGGTCATCACCAATGTGCGCATGCCGCGCGGCAGCACGCCCGAGGCGCTGAGCGGCAAGGCCGTGCAGCGCATCTACAAGTGGGCGGCGTCCACGGGTTCGACGGTCGAAATCAAGTATGACCAGGGCAACTGGATGGCCCGCGACCCCAAGGGTGCGTGGCTTTCCACGCTGCTCAATATCTTCGGCGACACCACCGGGCTCGAAGCCAAACCCGTGGCCACCGCCGGCAGCACCACCGCCAAGCTGCTGCCCAATGCCATCAACTTCGGGCCGGCGATGCCGGGCAAGAAATACACTGCCCACAACGCCAAGGAATACAAGGAAGTCGCCGATCTCGACCTGGACCTGCAGATGTTCACCGAGATGATCGTGCGGATCGGAAACCTGGCAAAGATGCAGTAAGGGCGGCAAGGAAACGCCCAGGCCGTCTGGGTGAAGGCGACCCGGTGCTGCCATTTTCCGGTCGCCCCTGGCATGTACGCGCCGGGGAAACCGTGCTCAACGTCGAACTGGCCTGGTCCTCGATGAAATCCGCGAGTGGCAGGGCCAGCGCCGTAACGGCTAGCGGCATGCGCCGTGCGGGAGATCTACCGCGTCAGCGCGCCAGGAAGTCGAGAACAAGGCGATTGAAGGTCTGCGCGTGCTCCCACTGCGCCCAGTGGCCGCAGCGGTTGAAGATATGCATCTGCGCATCCGGAATCCCGGCGATCAGCCGCAGTCCGACATCCATCGGCACGAACCGGTCGTCACGTCCCCAGATCACCAGCGTCGGCGACGCAATCTCGCCGAGCCGCGGACCGTAGTCCGTGAACTGCTTCGGGTTGGCCGCCAGGCTCTTGACGAAATTTTCCAGGTGATCGCGCCGCGCCAGCATATTGTCCAGCCGCGCCTGCATCAGCTCGTCGGTCAATGAGCTCGCGTCGTAGACGAACACGTTCATCATGCGCCTCAGGTTCTCGATGGACGGCTCGCGGTAAAGCCCATTGAGCAGCTTGATTCCTTCGGTCGGCATCGGCGCGAACAGGCTCGGGCCGCCGGTGCCGCCGCCCATCAGCACGAGCTTGCCGGCGCGCTGCGGATGGGCCAGCGCGAACGCCACCGCGCTGTGGCCGCCCATCGAATTGCCGAGGATGTGCACGCGTTCGATGTCCAGCGCATCGAGCACGCCCTTGAGCACGCGGCCATTGAGTTCCGAGCGCGAGCCCGTATTGACCACCGGGTCGCTCTTGCCCCAGCCCGGACAGTCGACCAGCAGCACGCGGTAGCCGGCAGCCGCCAGCGGTTCGACGTTGCGGTTGAAATTGGCCCAGCCGGTGGCGCCCGGCCCCGAGCCGTGCAGCATCACGACCGTCTCGGCACCGGCTCCGGTGTCGTTACAGTGGATGCGAAACCCGGTGTCGCCATCCTTCACGGTGACGAACCGGCTCGTGTTGGCTTCGGTAATGGCCTCGGTAATGGTTTCGGTGTTGGCTTCGGTATTGGCTGGTGCAGTAGCTTGCATGATCGTCTTCCTTGCTGGACTGAATCCGTTCTGAATGAAATGTGTGCCAACGCGCGGCTCAGGCGCCGCGCCCGCCCGGCAATGCCGCCCCGGCTTCGAGCCGCGGCGAGCATGAACCCACCACCGCCAGCGCGGCAATCGCCGCGACCACGATCAGTGGAATGCTGGCCGCCACCAGCATCGATGCACTCTGGCCCAGCGCGAACAACTGACCCGCAACGAGCGGCCCCAGGATCGAGCCGAGCCGGCCAATCGCGACCGCTGCGCCCACGCCGGTGCCGCGCACTTGCGTCGGATAGGCCTGCCCGGCCAGTGCATACAGCACCGACTGCCCGCCCACCAGGAACAGGCCGCAGAAGAACGCGCCCCATGCCATCGAGACGCTGCCACCCGCCCCCGCAAGTCCCGCCAGCGCGGCCGCAATGCCTGCATACATGCCCACTACCGTGAGGCGCGGGCTGAAGCGGTCCATCACGTTGGCGATACCGACCGCGCCGATGCCGCCGCCGATGTTGAACATCATCATGGCAACGCCGGCCTGCACACGCGTCAGGCCGTTGGACAGCACCATCGACGGCAGCCAGTTCATCAGGAAATACAGCACGACGAGCGTGCCCAGATAGCTGATCCACAGCGCGATCGTGGTACGTGTCCGGCGGTCGCCACACAGCGCTTCGGCAAAGCCGGACGAAGCTTCCGCACCCTTCGTCGCTTGAGACACCGATTGAGACTTCGATCGGGACTTGGATTGGGACTTCGCTTCGACGAACTGGGCCGACTCGGGCAGCCACAGCGCGAGCAGCGGCACCATCAGCAGCGGCCCGAATCCACCCACATAGAAGATGTGCCGCCAGCCCTCGTCGCCAGGACTGGCGATGCCGATCGCGGCGGCAAGCGCGGCCCCGAATGGCATGCCGCAGTACATCGCGCCCACGGCCGTGTTGCGCTGCGCGGGCGATGCCGCTTCCGAGCACAGCGCGATCAGGTTAGGCATGGCGGCACCCAGGCCCAGGCCAGTCAGCAGGCGTGCGGCCAACAGGCTTTCGAAACTCCACACCAGCGTCGTCGCCAGCGAGAACCCGCCGAACAGCGCCACCGACAGCATCAGCACGCGCTTGCGGCCAAGGCGGTCGGCAAGGCGCCCGCCGAGCGCCGCGCCCGGCAGCAGACCGATGGCACCGGCACTGAAGGCCCAGCCCATCTGCGCCACGGACAGCGAGAATTCCTTCGCGATACGCGGCGCTGCAACGCCGGCGGACTGCAGATCGAGTCCTTCCAGCAAGGCGATCGCCAGGCACAGGCCAATCGTGGTGATGCTGCCGTTCGTGCGGCGCGCGTCGGCACCGCGGGTGTTCATTGTCTGCATGGCTTGTCTGCTGTCTCTGTGTTCCGCTCTTGGTGGGCGGTTAGGGGTTGTGTGCGTTGGGTCGGGCGGCGATGACGTCCCTGCTACGCGTCAAACGCCGCGCGGACACTGCCGAGCCCCTCAATCTCCGCGGCATAGGTGCCGGGCTCGGTGACGGCGACCATGGGCCCGAGCGCGCCGGTCAGCACCACGTCGCCGGCGCGCAGCGGCGTGCCGAGCTGCACCATGCGGTCGGCAAGCCAGAGCGCCGCGTTGAGCGGGTTGCCAAGGCATGCCGCGCCGCTGCCGCGCGACAGCACTTCGCCATGGCGCGAGAGCGTCATCGCGCAGGCAGTGAGATCGAGCGCGGACAGCGGCACCGGACGGCTGCCGAGCACGAAGCGCGCGCTCGACGCGTTGTCGGCCACGGTGTCGACGAAGCGGATGTCCCAGTTGCGGATGCGGCTGTCGACAACCTCGATCGCCGCGAGCGCGTAGGCGCTGGCGCGCAGGATATCGGCAAAGGTGTGGCGCTCGTGCGTCAGGTCGTGCTCCAGCACCAGCGCGATCTCTGCCTCGACCTTGGGCTGGATCAGGCGCGACAGCGGCATAGGCTGGCTGTCGCCACAGGCCATGCTGGCGAACAGCGCGCCGAAGTCCGGCTGGCCGACGCCGAGCTGCTTCTGCACTGCCAGCGATGTCAGGCCGATCTTGCGGCCGACGATGCGTTCGCCGCTGGCCACGCGGGCGTCGACGTTGACCTGCTGCACGGCGTAGGCCGTGGCAATGTCGTCGATCGCGATCTCGCCGCGCACGGGGGCGATGGTCTGGCGCGAGGCCTCGGCGCCGCGCAGTCGCGCTGCGATGTCGTTGATGAGGGTACGGTCGGTCATCTGTTGTCCTGGATGAGGTCAGGCCGCAGCGGCCAACGCGGCGCGCGGCTCGGCGTGCATGGTGGCGAAGCCCGCGATCCACTCGGGAATGGCGCGGTAGAAGTCGAGCGATGCACGGTACGGCCCGTACGCGGCCAGGGCGCCGAACGCGGCCACCCACGTGCGGATCTCGTGCGCCGACTTGCCGCCATCGCGCGTGATCGCGTCGTTGGTCATGCCATCGACGGCCGTGAGTTCGCCGCACACGAGCAGCGAGAGGAAGGCGCGGTCCCACTCCGGATTGAGCGGGTGGAGGGGGCTGTCGCCGGCCACGAAAGCCTTTGCGGCGGCAACCGTGCGTGCCTGGCGCGCCGCGCGCGCTTCGGCTGACGGGTTGCGCCCGGCGATCAGGCGTTCCGCAACCTCTTCGCTCGCGCCGGCCAGTTCCGGCACCGGCGGTTCGTGCGAGATGCCGCCCGAGCCAACCACCAGCACACGCTTGCCGGTGCGCGACGCGAAGCGGCCAACCGCATCGCCGAGCAGGCGCGCGCGGCGCAGCGTGGCCATCGGCGGCGCCACCGAATTGATGAAGACAGGGATGACCGGGTAGCGGTCCAGGCCGCCGCTCAGCACCGCAAGGGCGTCGGCGCAGCCGTGGTCGACCTGCATCCGGTATGACAGCGCGACATCGATATCGGCCGCCATCACGCTCTCGGCCAGCGACTGCGCCAGGTCCGCGGGCACCGGCAGCTTGCCCGCAAGGCTCCTGAAGTCGCCGATGGCGGTGGCAGCCGCGCCGATGCAGAACGGCGGCATGACGTCATAGAAGAAGCCGTTGAAGTGGTCCGGCGCGAATACCACCACCAGTTCCGGATCGAACGCACGCACGCGCTCGCGCGCCGCGGCCTGCACGCGCTCGACCTCGGCGACGATCTCGGGCGCGGGGTCGACATAGCCGTGCAGCGGCGTATGTGACAGACATTCCAGGTGAATCGGCATCCTCATGCTCCTGCTGCTTGCGTAACGTTGACGGGGTCGTGCGCCGGTCGCTGCGTCGTGCAGGGGCTGGCGGCACCGGCATGCGGCGGCACCTGCGCCATGCCGAGCTTGCCGGCGAGTTCGGTGATGGCCTCCGACACCCGCTGCGGCGAGCACACGCCGGCGACGAAGCGGTCGGGGCGCAGCAGCACGACCGAATGCGGCTGGCGGCTGAACCACTCCTTCAGGCGGCCGCCTGCGTCGCCGATGGCGGTCACGCCTTCGGGCACGTCGTCGGCGTGGCGCAGTTGCACGTCGGGCTTGGCCAGCACGAAACGCATGCCGGCCTGCTCGGCCAGGGCGCGCGCCTGCGGCGTCAGGCCAAAGGTCGGATCAGTGCCCCAACCGATCACGGCAAAGTGGTTGCCGATGGCGTCGTCGAGCAGCGTGAGACGGCCATCGCCGGTACGCACCCGCGGCTGGATGAACATGCGGCCCACCGGCGAGCCGGCAAGCGGATCGCTCCCATACACCAGACGGCCGAGGAAGGATTCGCGCTTCTCGCTCATCAGGCCGAGCAGGCGGCCCGGCGCCGAATTCCCTGAGCGCTCCAGCACGCGCGCGAGCCAGCCACCGCGAGGTTGCGGCGGCGGCAGCAGCACCACGCCCTCCTCGTAGCGCGGCATGGGCTTGAAACGCATCTCGATGAAGTAGCGCTTGACCGACGGCAGTACGTTGAAACTTCGCACGAAGGCGTCGCGCAAGCGCACGCCAAGGCGCGTGTTCGGCGCGAAGATGTCCCCCGCCACTTCGGACAGGTGGATCATCGAACGCGCATGGGCGCGGCGCTCGGCGGTATAGGTGTCGAGCAGGCGCGCACCGGCCAGGCCCTTGGCGACCATGGCGAGCTTCCAGCCCAGGTTGCTGGCGTCACGGATACCGCTGTTGTAGCCCTGCCCCTGCCACACCGGCATGATGTGCGCGGCGTCGCCGGCCAGCAGCACGCGCTCGACGCGGAACGTCGATGCGAGCCGTGCGTTGTGCGTATACACGCGCTGGCGGATGTAGTCGACCTTGTCAGGATCGGCCACCACCTTGCGGATCAGCGCGGCCATGTTCTCCGGCTTCGACAGCTCCTCTTCGGTCTCGCCTGGCATCACCATGAACTCGAAGCGACGAATGCCGTGCGGCAGCGCGGCCGAGACATAGGGACGTTCGTGATCGCAGTGCATGTAGATGTGCGGCGAGCCGACCGGGTCGTTGCGCACGTCCACGACGATCCACTGGTTCGGCTTGGTGCGGCCCTCGAAGGGCACCTCCAGTGCGCGGCGCACCAGGCTGTTGCCGCCATCCGCACCGACCACGTAGGCAGCACGGATGGTGCGGCGCTGACCGCCGCTCGTGGTGACCTCGACGCTCACGCCGGCGCTGTCCTGCGTGAACGATTCGACGCCATGGCCGAACAGCACCTGCACATGCCCGAAGCGCCGCAGCCCTTCGTACAGGACCCGGTCGGCCAGCGGCTGAATGAACGCGTTGCGGCGCGGCCAGCCGAACTCGTCGGTGCGCGGTTCGATGGACGCGAAGCAATAGCCGTCCCTGGTGACAAAGCGCATCCAGTGGTCAGGCGTGGTGTGCGGCAGCAGCGTGTCGGCCAGGCCCACTGCCTGGAAGACGCGCAGCGCTTCGTCGTCGAGCCCGATCGCACGCGGATAGTCGATCAGCTGCTCCAGCTTTTCCACGACCGTGACGCGCACGCCCTGAAGGCCGAGAATATTGGCAATCATCAACCCGACCGGGCCGGCGCCGATGATGGCAATGTCGGTGTCGACTCGGGGAAGACGGTCGGCTTGCGACGTCTGCGTGGCCATGGTGTGCATAGATCTCCTACTGGCAAGGGACGAGCACGCCCCCGCGCTGATTCCGCGCGTACTGGCCGTGCTGCGATGAAGTGGCAAGGGCAGCCGGGGAGCCGGCTGCGGGTCAGGCGCGGCAGCGGCGGCGCGGGCAGCGGATCAGGCAGGACATGGGGGCGTCTCCATTGTTTGCGATTTTGAAAGGAGTCTAGGGATCAGGCGCCGCGTGCTCAAACATTTCTATAAAATGTGCAAGGCATGCACATGATTGATTTTTAAGGAATTTCAGTGAGCAAGTACGCGAACGTGCGAGGGTTGTCACGTGGTCTGCAAGTGCTGCGGGCGTTGAATGCCATGGAAAACGGCCGCGCCTCCAGCCAGCAGTTGAGCGACGCCACCGGGCTGCACCGGACCACGGTGCGGCGTTTGCTGGAAACGCTGGTCGAAGAGGGATTCGTGCGGCGCAGCACATCGGACGACAGCTTCCGCCTGACGCTGGACGTACGCGCGCTCAGCGAAGGCTTCACCGATGACGAACGTATCGCCACGGTCGCACCGCCGATCATGGGACGGCTGATGCAGCGCGTGGTCTGGCCATCGGACCTGACCACACCCGACGGCGACGCCATGATCATCCGCGAGACCACGCACCGCTTCAGCCCGCTGTCATTCCACCGCGCCATGGTGGGCCGGCGCCTGCCGATCCTGCTGACCTCGGCCGGACGCGTGTATTTCTCGATGTGCCCGGATGCCGAACGCGAAGACATTCTTGAAGTGCTGCGCTCGGGCGCTGGCGGCGAGCAGCAACTCAAGCTTGCAATGGATGATGGCTATATCCGCAACCTCATCCGGCAGACGCGCAAGGACGGATTCGGATCCAACCACGGGGACTGGGCGGACCAGCGCAAGATCGGGGCGGTGGCGGTCGCCATCCAGGCGCAGGGGCGGGTGCTCGCCAGCCTGAATGTCATTTACCTGGAGCAGGCGATCAGTCCTGCGGAGGCGACGCGGCGCTTTGTCCCGGAGTTGCAGCTGGCGGCGAAGGAGATGGTCGAGGCGCTGGAGATCAGTGACAGATAGCCGGGAATGCGCTTGCCCAACCCGGGTAACGGGGACGACTCCCCGTTCAGCGATTCGCAGAAGGCGGCCTCCATCAGCCTGGGCGCGTGTCCGCAGGCAGTATCCAGGGCAGATTGGGAAAACTACTGATATTTAGCGATTCACCAGTTGACTCGTCGGTGAAGCATTGGAGAGTGTGCAAAAAACCGTTGCGATGCCGGGCGCGCGGACACTGCGGCGTCGGACCAGGTCCCGCGCAGTCGCCCGCGAACGCAAATATCACACTTGCCGACGGTTGCGCGAAGCCACTGCCACCGTGGTCGGCGACTCGGCGAGCGGCACAAAGCTTCGTGTTGCGCCGTCGAGCGCATCGATGCTGCCGGTCTCGATGTCGTAGACCCAGCCATGCAAGTTCATGCAGCCCTGTTCGAGCGCCAGTGCCACCGACGGATGTGTGCGCAGGTTGGCCAGTTGCGCGATCACGTTCTCACGCACAAGGCCGTCCAGCTTGGCGCGGGGCGTATCGAACTGATGCGCGGCGTTGATCGCTTTCGCAGCGTCGGAATGGCGCAGCCAGTTTGCGACCGCGGGTAGATGGTCAAGGCATGTGCAACGGGAGATCGCGCCCATCGCGCCGCAGTCCGAATGTCCGCAGATCACGATGTCGCGCACTCCAAGGACCGCCACCGCATATTCGACGGTGGCCGATACGCCACCGGGTTCAGGGCCGTAAGAGGGCACAATGTTGCCCGCGTTTCGAATGACGAACAGTTCGCCGGGCTCGCGCTGAGTGAGCAGCTCGGGCACGACGCGGCTGTCCGAGCAGGTGACGAACAACGCCTTGGGATTCTGTGTCGTGGCGAGCTGCTTGAAAAGCTCGACACGCTGGGGATAGACCTCGCGCTGAAAGCGCAGGAAGCCGTCGATGATGTCTTGCATGGCGTCCTCGGATTGGGATATTGGGATGCCGGCACGGCCGTTCATATACACCGCCGTGCCATTGCGGCCACCATTATCGCCGGTATCAGGCGCCGGAAGCGTCGGATCTCCGCTTCAGATGTTCGTGAACACTGCCTCTTTCGGCAGGCGCGACTTCGGCAGTCCGGCATTGAAGTCCTGTTCGCTGCGCCGGCCCAGCGACACCAGTACGACGCTGGTCAGGCCACGCTCGCGCAGGTTGAGCGCCGCATCCAGCGCCGACGCGTCAAAGCCCTCCATCGGCGTCGCATCGATCCCCAGCATGCCAGCGCCCAGCAGCAGACCGCCAAGGGCAAGGTACACCTGCTTTTCCATCCATTGCGGCACATCGCGCAGCGCGTAGCGATGCAAGTCCACATACGAACGCCGGCTCTTGTCCTGGCCTTCGCGGGCGCCTTCGGTCCTGAACCGGCCGTCGCTTTCCTCCTGCGCCAGGATGGCGCGCAGATGCGCTTCGTCCAGGTCGGCACGCATGCACAGGGCGATCACGTGCGAGGCATCGACGATCTTCGGATGGTTGTAGGAAAACGTGCCCGTGGCCGCCCTGGCGATGGTCTCGCGCCCCTCGGGCGTCGACGCCACCACGAAGTGCCACGGCTGCGAGTTGACCGACGACGGGCTGTTGTGCAGCCATGCCAGCAGCATGTCGACCTGTTCCTGGGGCAAGGTCTTGCCGCCTTCATAAGCCTTGACGGTATGGCGGGAAAGCACGGCGTCAGTGAAATTCATGTTCAGCTCCAGTTCATGGTTCGGGAAATACGGGACATACGGGACATCGTTCAACTGCGACGGCTTGTCGCCTGAGCAGCCCCGGCATGTTCGGTATTTTCGTCGCTGCGGTGTTGTCAAAAAACTGGGAAAATGCACCAAGACTTTCACTATGAGAGTGAAAATGATCAGACTCGACGATCTCCAGCTTTTTTTGCGAACCGCGGCGCTGGGCAGTTTCTCGAACGCCGCGCGCGAGGCCGACCTGCTGCCCGGACAGGTCAGCGCTGCCATCCAGCGCCTGGAGAAGGAACTCGACATCCGCCTGTTTGCACGGTCCACGCGCAGCCTGCGGCTCACTGCCGAGGGCGAGCAGTACCTGCCGTATGCGGACGAGGTGCTGTCCAAGCTTAAGGAAGGCCGGGACCGCCTGCACGGCGAGCAGCGTGCATTGCAGGGCACGCTGAAGATCGCCGCTCCGTCAGACCTCGGCCGCAATATCCTGCTGCCGCTACTGACCGCGTTCCGGGAATCCCACCCCAAACTTGTGCTCAGGCTGTCGCTGTCCGACCAGGTCTCCGACGTTTTCCGCGATCCGGTGGACGTTGCCTTCCGGTATGGCATGAACGAAGGCGCTACCTATGTCGCCCTGCCCCTCGCGCCCGACAATCGACGCGTGCTGGTGGCGTCCCCGGACTATCTTCGGCGCCACGGCCGGCCGGCATCGCTCGACGACTTGCTCGCGCACCAGTGCTTGCCATATGTGCTGGGCGGCCGGGTCCATGACCGTTGGAGCTTTCCCGTCGCCGGCGCCCGGCGGCAGATCACCATCAAGGGCGCGCTGATGTGCGACGACGCGGAAATCGCGCGGCGCTGGGCGCTCGATGGACGCGGCATCGCTTACAAGTCCTGGCTCGATGTCTGCGATGACGTCGAAGCAGGCCGGCTGGAACTGCTGCTGCCTGGCCAGCCCGGCGAGCCGGCACCCCTGAACCTGGTCTGCCCGCATCGCCGTCAGTTTTCGCCCGCGGTCAGGTACCTGCACGCCGCGCTGCTCGTCCCGCTGACCGCCATGAGCGCACGGATGCCAGCCTGTACGCCTACGACTGGCGGCTAGGCGGCACGCCCTTGTCGGCGGAATCTTGTCAATTCCCCGGCCGGACCCCTGGAAGCGCGTCGCCATCAGTCAGGCGCAACCGCATGCGGGCATGAATCACGTGCCCCGCTCAGGCCCCGTCGAGGAACGGGCTGCGCCGGCCAAGGCGGGTGCCGAGCGCATCGGGCCCCAGGCCCGCGCTGGCCGGATCGATGCCCTGGCCCGCGCCGCCGGCCACGGTCGGATCGACCGGTGCGGGCGTCATCCCTGGCTGGCCCGGCTGTCCGGCGGTCTGCGCGTATGCATTGCCGCCGGCAGGCATGGTCCCGGCTGCCGCGTTGGCTGACGCCGGTGCGGCCGGGATTGCCTGAGCGCCTTGCATCGGCTGGGCTGATTGCATCGGCTGAGTCGGCTGAACGGGCTGGACCTGCTGCGCGAACAGCGGGTACGACGCGAGCATCGCGCCAGCCATCAACAGGGATTTCGCCAGATGTTGCTTCATTCGATTACCTCCTGGAATAGCCCTAAGGCCTGGGAGTAATCACTGTAGCGGCACGGCGCCTGACATTCTGTTCGATTTTGCAACCGGCATTTACGAGGCTTGCCATCGGGCATGGCAGGCGTTATTCGCATGCGCGCGCCGGTGCGAAGCTGATCAGGCCGGCTTCCATACGGGCGAGGCCGCCACCGTCACCTTGCGTGGCAGGATGCCCTGCGAGGTGAAGGCGTCAGCGATACGCTGCTGCTCGTCGAGCGCCGCGCTATCGACGGGCTGGACGCGATACGTGCGCCTGGCGTTGGCCATTTCCACCGTCGCGGGATCGAGGCCGATCAACGGCGCATGCCAGGCCGCTGCCGCCTCCGGATTCGCCTTGATCCATTCGCCCGCACGGCGCAGCTCGCCGTAGACCAGCGCGAGAACATCGGGCCGGCGCTTCGCATAGGGTGTCGCGGCCAGATAGAAGCGCCGGTAGTTCGAGAGCTTCGTGCCGTCGCGCAGGACACGGGCGTTGGCCTGCCTTTGCACGGCAGCCAGGAAAGGATCCCACACCACCCATGCGGCCACGCTGCCGCGCTCGAAAGCGGCGCGGGCATCGGCAGGCGAGAGGTAGACGGGTTCGATATCGCGAATCGACAGTCCCGCCTCGCCGAGCGCTTCCAGCAACAGATAGTGCGCGCCCGCGCCTTTCGCGAACGCCACCCGCTGGCCCTTGAGCTGAGCGACGGAACGGATCGGCGAATCCTGCCTGACCACGATGGCCTGCGCCGACTGCGACGGTGCCTCGCTGGCGTAGTAGGTAAGGTTCGCACCGGCGGCAAGCGCAAACGGCGGCACCGCGTCCGCGACGTCCGCCGTCAGGTCGAGGCTGCCGACGTTCAATGCCTCGAGCAGGGGCAGGCCCGACGTGAACTCGTGCCATTGCACGGTGATGCCCAGCGGCGCGAGCGCGGCTTCAAGCGTGCGGCGGGATTTCAGCCAGATCGTCAGCGTCGAGGATTTCTGATAGCCGATGCGAAGCGATTCGGCCTCGGCCGCGCATGTCATGTCCGGCAGGACGGCAGCACCCAGGGCGGCAAAACCGCCGAGCAACACGCGCCGGCGGGCAGAGTTGGTTGAGGAGGACATGCGAGACCTTCTTCTGTCTGGACAATCCGCCAGCGTACGCGCGCTGGCAGGCGATGTAAACGAAGCAAGCCGGCTAAGCTTATGCGCCGCGCGCAAATGCCCGCTTGCCGCATTGGAGCGCGTTCAGGCTTGGTTGCAAGTCAGCCTCATGCAGGTCCGCGAGCTCATATCCATATCCAAAAGCGTTCTTTGTTTGCGGCGGCGCCAGCCGATAGCATCGTCTCCTCCTCATTGCCCGGATCCTCAGACATGCCCGCCCCACTGTACCGCCTCGCCGCTGCCACGGTTTTCACTGCGCTGACCCTGAATGCCGCATGGGCGGATGCCACGCTCGATCGCATCAAGCAACGCGGCAAGGTCGCCATCGGCGTGCTGGCCGGCGGCGGCCCCTTTGGCTCCATTGACCCCGCCACGCAGCAGCTCGTCGGCTGGAATCCGGAACTGGCGCGCGACCTTGCGAAGCGGCTCGGTGCGGAACCGGAGCTGGTGCCGGTGCAGCCTTCCAACCGCGTGCAGTTCCTGCAGCAAGGCAAGGTCGACCTGCTGATCGCCTCGATGGAGTACAACCCCGAGCGTGGCGAACTGCTCGGCTACGCGCCCACGCCGTTCTATCGCGTAGGCGGCACGGCAGCGGTGCTCAAGCGCAGCGGGATCGCGGCATGGGAGGACCTGCGTGGCAAGACCGTCTGCGCCTCGCAAGGCAGCAGCTTCGTGAAGCCGCTGCAGGAACAATATGGCGCACAGGTGCGCGGCTACAAGACCTCCGCCGAATCGCTGCTGGCACTGCGCGGCGGCCAGTGCGTCGCAGCGGTGCACGACGCGACCCTGATCCACCCCTTGCTGCGCACCAATGCCGAGTGGGCCGACTATGCCGCGCCCATCCCGGCCGAGATCCTCCCGGCCCCGTCGGTGGTGTGGACGCGCAAGGGCGAGACCGACACCATCGCCGCCGTCGACCGCATCGTGCAGGAGTGGCACCGTTCCGGCTGGCTGATCGCCACGGAGAAGCGCCTCGGCATCGCCCCGCCGCAGCCGCTGCTGCCGGAACTGCAGGCGCGCTTCAAGCGCCCCGCCTGAGTCCTTGCATGATGGATTCTGCGCTGGCCGCCGCCATCGCGGCGCTCAGGCCGCTGGGCCTGGATTACGCCTTCCTGCTCGATGCGGCGGAGCGCTCGGCGTTCCTGCGCGGGCTGGCCATTACGCTTGAGCTGTGCCTGCTGACCATCCCCTGCAGCCTTGCGGCCGGCGTCGTACTGGCGGCGATGCTGACCTCGGGGCGCCGTGCTCTCGCCGCGCCGGCACGCGCCCTGGTCGAGCTCACGCGCAACACCCCCACGCTGGTGCAGCTCTACTGTGCCTTCCTGGTACTCAATATGCTGATCACCCAGCAGTTCACCAGCCGGGGCGCCACCAATCCGCTCACGCCATTCGTCTGGGTCGTGATCGTCGTCTCGCTGCACAAGGCCGCGTTCCATGCGGAGGCGCTGCGCGCGGGCATCGAGGCGGTGCCGCGTGTCACGCTGGAAGCGGCGCGCTCGCTTGCCTTTTCCCGGCGCCAGTTGCTGCTGCAGGTGGAACTGCCGCTGGCGGTTCGTTTCGCGCTGCCGGCACTGATCAACAACCTCGTCGACCTGGTCAAGATGACCGCCGTGGCCTCGGCCATCGCGGTGGGCGACGTGACCTACGAAGCCATCATGATCTGGACCCAACGCGACAACGTACTCGAGTTGCTGTTGCTGATCCTGGTCTGGTTCGGCCTGCTCACCTGGCTCGTCGGCCGTGCCGGCCGGTGGCTGGAAGCCCAACTGAGGATGCCCGGTTATGGCCAGTAATCCAGCACTCCCAGCGCAGCCCGCTTACGCCGCCGCACGGCGCACGCGCCACTCGGCATGGATGACCGCCCTCGCCTTCACCGCCTTGCTGTGCCTGGGCTGGGTCACCATCGGCGGTATCCCGGCCGCGCTGCGCGACCTCTGGACCTGGACGCCCGCGCTGCTGCGGGGGCTGTGGACCAACATCGGCATCAGCGTACTGGCGATGGCGGCCGGAACGCTGGCTGGACTGGTGATCGGCGCCCTGTCGTTGTCGACACGTCCGCCGTTGCGCGGCGCCACACGGATCTGGGTGCAGGCGTTCCGCAATGCGCCGGTGCTCGTGCTGGTCTACTTCACCACCTATGTGTTCCCGTTCGAGCTGCATGTCGCGCACTGGACCCTGCCCTTCCCGGACTGGATCAAAGTGGTGCTGGGCCTGTCGCTGCCGGCCAGCGCCAATGTGGCGGAGATTTTCCGCGGCGCGATTCAGTCGATCCCGGCTGCCCAATGGGAAGCGGCGCAGTCTCTCGCGCTGCGGCGCCGCCAGATCTTCCGCCTGATCGTGCTGCCGCAGTGCCTGCGCCGCATGCTGCCGCCGTGGATGAACCTGTATGCGGCGATCACCATGAGCACGGCGCTCGCCTCGCTGGTCGGCGTCCACGACCTCGTCGATACCGCGCAGGTCGCCAGCAACACGGTAGCACGCACCGACTTCACGATCCTGGTCTACTTCACGTTGCTGGCCCTGTTTTTCTCCTATTGCTATCCGATCGCCCGCGCCACGCGCGCGCTGGAGCGCCGCCATGAACGCCACTGAAGCTTTCCTGCGACGGGCATCCGCCGCACCCTCCGACACCACGCCGCTGGTTCAGTTGCGCGACGTCCACCTGACTTTCGGCGCCAATGCCGTGCTCAAGGGCATCGATATGGACGTGCGGCCCGGCAAGGCCGTCACCATCATCGGTCCGTCGGGTTCCGGCAAAAGCACGATCCTGCGATGCATCACGGGACTGCTGCGGCCAGAGCGCGGACAGATCCGCGTGGGCGCAACCGCAGTGGAGTCGCTGCGCAGCGAGGACGAGCTGATCGCGTTGCGCAAGCGCGTGGGCTTCGTGTTCCAGCAGTACAACCTGTTCCCGCACCTGACGGTGCTGCAGAACCTGGTCATCGCGCCCACCCGCGTGAGCGGCCGCCCGCGCGCCGATGCCGAGCGCGAGGCGCTCGCGCTGCTTGCCAAGGTACGGCTGTCGGACAAGGCCCATGCCTATCCCGGCGAGCTGTCCGGGGGCCAGCAGCAGCGTGTGGCGATTGCCCGGGCACTGGCGATGCGCCCCGAACTGATCCTGTTCGACGAGGTCACGTCCGCGCTCGATCCCGAGACCGTCGGCGAAGTGCTGACCGTGATCCGCGAACTGGTACAGGACGGCATGACCTGTGTACTGGTGACACACGAGATGCGCTTCGCGGCCGAGATCAGCGACCACATTTACTTCACCGAGGCGGGCCGCATCGTCGAACATGGCCCGCCGGCACAGATCTTCGGCCACCCGCAGCAGGAGCGCACGCGCGCGTTCCTGCGCCGGGCGCTGGGCTCGATTCCGCGGCTGCCCGCCGATTTCGACGCGGCGTTTACGCCTGCGCCTTCCCTCTTTCCTGCTGACAGAGTATCCGCACCATGAGCCTTTCTCCTTCCGAACGCCAGGCCGCCCGGCGCGAGGCCGTCGCCACCGCGCTTGCCAACATCCGCCGCCTTGCCGCCGGCGACCCCGACCGTAGCGCGCTCGATTCGATTGCCGTGCGCCTGCAGGACCTCGCCGCCCGGCGCGAGCTGTTCACGCGCGAAGACTTTCCGCCGCCGCCCGATACCACCGCAGGCACCTCCACACGCTACCGGCTCAACCCCGGCGATGGCGATGACCAGGCCGCGCTCTACCTGAACTCGATCCATCCCGGCAAGACCACCATCCCGCACAACCACGACACCTGGGCTGTCATCGTGGCCGTGGAGGGGCGCGAATTCAACCGCGTCTACCGCCGTACCGACGACGGCAGCGAACCCGGCACCGCACAACTGGAGATCGTGCGGGAAGTCACGGTCGAGCCCGGTACGCCGATCGCTTTCCTGGCCGATGACGTGCACAGCATCCATGTCGTCGGTGATGCGCCGACGCTGCACTTCCACTGCTATGGCAGGCCGCTGGAAACGCTGACGGGCCGCTACGGCGTGCGCCCGGAAACCGGCGAGATCGTCAACTACAACACTACGCAGATGCAGCCAAGCAAGGTGGTGGCATGAGCGGCGCGGGCAGGCAAACTCAGCTGCTGCACGCCGGGGCGCCGGCCTTGCGCGATGGCGCCGGCCCGGTCAACGTGCCGGTGGTTCGTACCAGCACGGTGCGCTTTGCCAGCCAGCAGGCGCTGGAGGCGCGCCAGCACCGCCGCGCGGCCGGCGAAAGAGTGGCCGCCTACGGCCGCCACGGGCTCGACACGCATGAGGCACTGGAGTCGGCGCTGATCACGCTTGAAGGTGGTCACCGGGCCTTTCTCGCTCCGTCCGGGCTGTCCGCGATCACGCTGGTGCTGCTGGCCCTGCTCGGCCCCGGCGACCATGTGCTGGTATCCGACAGCGTGTATGCGCCGGTGCGCCGCGTCGACAAGACGCTGCTGCAGCGCATCGGCATCACGGTCGAATACTTTTCGCCGGCGCACGACGACCTCGCCGCGCGGATCCGCCCGCAGACCCGGCTGGTCTACCTGGAATCGCCCGGCTCACTGCTGTTCGAGGTGCTGGACCTGCCGAAGCTCGCAGGCATCGCGCGCGCACGCGGCGTCCCTGTCGCGGTGGACAACACGTGGAGCGGCGGCTGGTTCCTGCAACCCTTGCGGCTGGGCGCCAATATCTCGATTCAGGCCGCGACAAAGTACATCGCCGGCCATTCGGATGTCATGCAGGGCGCGGTCGTGGTGGACAGTCCTGCGTTGGCCGAACGCCTGGCAGCCGCCCACGAGGCGCTGGGGCTGGCCATCAGCGCGGACGATGCCTATCTGTCGCTGCGCGGGTTGCGCACGCTGCCGCTGCGGCTTGCACAGCACCAGCGCAATGCGACCGAGGTCGCGCATTGGCTGCAGCGCCATCCGCAGGTCGGCCGGGTGTTCTATCCCGCGCTGCCGGATGATCCCGGGCACGCGCTCTGGCGGCGCGACTTCAGCGGCGCGAGCGGGCTCGTGTCGTTCGCGTTGCGCGAGGGCAATGCCGGGTCCGCTGCCGCGTTGGTCGACGCACTGCGGCTGTTCGCCATCGGGGCTTCGTGGGGCGGCTACGAGAGCCTTGCGCTGGTCGCTGCGCCCGAACGTCTGCGCGAGCATCGCGGCTGGCAAGACCATGCGCCGGTGGTGCGCCTGCATGTCGGGCTGGAAGACACCGGTGATCTGCTGGCAGACCTGGACCAGGCATTCCACCAGCGTTGATAGCGGCGCGCCGGGAACGGCGCGCCGCTGATCCATGAATCTCCTCTGCTTCAGTCCGCAAGCAGGCGAATGCCGATATCCCCTTCCCGCCCCAGCTGCGCGACCAGTCCGACTTCCCAGTCCAGGTAGGCGCGGAAGCCGGCATCGCGCAACGCGGTGTCGGCGTAATGGTAAGGGCTGTACCAGTGGTCATCCGCCCCGGTCAGCACGCCTTGCGCCCCCGTGCCCAGCGGCAGGTCCGCCGCCGCCCAGGCCTGCGTGCCGCCGGACACGAAGCGGACGTCGCGCCCGCTTCGGGCCGCGAGTTCCGCCGCCACGATCCGCGCCAGCACCCCGTCAGAGGATGTGACGATGATGGCCTGGCCGGCGGGAACGTCGCAGACAATGTCCGCCAGCTTGTCAGGCACGGCAAACCGCGCACCGGATACATGACGCTTCTCGTATGCGACGCGACGCTCGACGTCGAAGACCTGCGCGCTGCCGGACTGCAGCAACGCATCGGCCTGCAGCGGCGACACTGACGGCACCGGCGGCCGCGACGACAGCACGCGCAGCGGTTCCGCTCCGGTGTCGAGCGCAGCGTTGGCGGACGGCGCGTACACGAACACCTCATGCGCGCCAAGCTGTGCCAGCCAGGCAGCAGTGGTCAGCGCGCGCACGCCGTCCCAGTCGGCCAGCACGACGCGTGCCCCGCGCGTGGCTGCGTATTCGTCCGTGGCCTGCACGAGTTGCCCGCCCGGCGCCCAGCGCCACCCGGGCAGGTGGCCGGCTTCGTATTCGGTGCGCGTGCGAATGTCGAAACGATACAGGGTGCGCTGCCCGGCTTCGCTTTCCAGCCGGCGCAAGCCATCCTCATCCAGGCGCCGTACACCGGCGCGCGCGGCGACGGCCTCGGCGCGCCGGCGCGCCGTCTCCAGGGCGGCACCGGCCGGCTCCGGCAGCGGCGTATGGCGCCCATGAGCAAGGGTACGGCCAGCCAGCAGCCAGGCCATGGTGCCGTCCTTGAGCGAAACGACCCGGTTCGGCACGCCGGCGTCGATCAGCGTCTGGGCACCAACGATGCTGCGCGTGCGGCCGGCGCAGTTCACGACCACCAGCGTCTCGGGCCTTGGCGCCAGTTCGCCGATGCGGTACACCAGTTCCGCGCCAGGCAGGCTGTGTGCAAACGGCAGGCTGAAGTCGGCGAATTCCTCTGTCGTACGGCTGTCGACGACCACCACGTCATCACCGCGCCCGATGCGCTGGTGCAGTTCATCCGCATCGATCCATGGCGTGTGCTTGCGGTGCTCGATCACCTCGCCAAAGGTCTTGCTCGGCACATTGCTGCCGCTGAAGACTTCGAATCCCGCTTCGGACCAGCCGGCCGTGCCGCCGCTCAGCACCGACACGTTGCGCCAGCCCAGGCGCAGCAGCTTCGCGGCGGCCTCGTGAGCCAGCCTGTCGCCGTCATCGCCGCCGTCGGCCAGAACGATGCGCGTATCCCGGCGCGGCACCAGGCGGTCGATCAGCAGCTCCAGCCGCCACAGCGGCGCCGATGCCGCCAGCAACAGGTGGCCGCGCGCGAACACACCGGTCTCGCGTACGTCGAGCAAGGCGATTTCGTCGCCGTCGGCCAGCGCGGCCTTCAACGCCGCCGCATCGATGGCGGCATGGGCGATGCGTCTGGGCGGGCCGAAGTGCCGGTAGGTTCCGCCCGCAGTGCTTTCGAAGACCACGCGCTTGTGCAGACGGTCCAGCGCCAGGCCATAGAAATGAAGATGCAGCCCCGGCTCGTCGCCGATCAGTTCAATGGTATGGACATCGTGGGGCAGCAGCGTCACCGAGCCGCCTGCGGCGACATCGGCGCGGCCCGTCTCGTTCAGGCGGTCTTGCGCAGGGTCGGCCGTGGCTTCGCGGCGATAGAAGACGTTGCGCTCATTGCCCGCGATACCGGCGATGATGGCCCACGTCGTATGGTCGTGCGGAGGCTGCGCCTTGCCGGGCAGCCCTGCCGAGACATACAGCGCATAGCGGCCGTCGAGGTCTTCCGAGAGACGATAGACCTGCGCCGGATTGGCACTCGAAACCGGAAAGTGCGCGGCAGGAAACAGTTCGCGCTGCAAGCCAAGCCGCTCCAGTGCGCGCGCCACATGCTGCAGGGTCTCGCGGTCCGGCTCTGGCGTGCCGGCGAGCCATTGCCGGGCTTCGGCGATGAACGCCGCCACGGCGGCATGGCGCCGGCTTGCAACATCGTTGCCCGACACCGCTGATGGGGAGAGGATTGGTTGGGTCATGCGGCGACTGTAACGCCGCCATCACGCCGTGCCAAAGAACGCTTCCGAGTATCGACATGCAATGGGCGAAGGGGTATTGCAAGTTCATGGAAGGCCGGCCTTTCGCATATCCATAGGCTTAAAGATTCGTTGGTAGCCGGCAGGCGGCTTCGTAACCTGATTGGCCCGGCCAGTCCCGTCTTCGACTGGCTGTTCGCCGACAGAGGTCAATTCGATGCTTCGCCGCCCCCTCCTGCGCGCCCTGGTCGCGTTCGCCATCGCCCCGGCAGCCATTCACGCACCGGCGCGCGCCACGCCGGCTCCCGCCAGCGCCCCGTTCCCCTCGCACGCCGTGCGCATCGTCGTGCCAGTCTCCGCCGGCGGGAGCGCCGACAAGCTGGCGCGGACGCTGGCTTCGAAGCTCAGCGAGACCTGGCAACAGCCGGTGGTCGTCGAGAATACGGTGGGCGCCAGCGGCACCCTTGGCGCGGCACAGGTTGCCAAGGCGAAGCCTGACGGTCATGTCCTGCTGCTCGGCGGCGAAGGCGTGACGCTCAATGCGTCGCTGTTCAGGCAACTTCCCTATGACTCCAGTCACGCCTTCCGTGGCGTCACCAAGGCCGTCGTGAACCCGCAGGTGCTGGTGGTCAGGCGCGACCTCGGCGTGCGCACCTTCCAGGAGTATGTGGCGCTGGCGCGCCGCAAGCCGGGCGAGCTTACGCTGGGCCTGCCGGGCAACGGCGGTATCGCGCACGTTGCGCATGAGATGCTGTCGCGCCAGCTCGGCATCAAGGTCAACTACATCCCGTACGCCGGGGGCGCGCCGGCAACGGTCGACCTGCTCGGCGGCCATATTGACGCCACCCTCATCACGCTCGCGGCCGTCACCGACTATGTGCGCGCCGGCCGCGTGACCGCGCTGGCCGTCACGACGGCGTATCGCTCCAAAGCCCTGCCGAACGTGCCGACCCTGGCCGAAGCCGGGGCGCCCGGCTTTAGCGTGGAGAGCTGGCAGGGCCTGCTGGCCCCCGCCGCCACGCCGACCGAGGTGGTCGACAAGATCAACCGCGATGTCGCCGCGGTGCTGCACGACCCGGCCACCCGCAGCCAGCTTGAAGCGGCCGGCTACGTCGTCGTGGCATCGACGGCTCAGGAGCTTGACACCACGCTGGCACGCGACCTGCCACGGTATGCGTCGGTCATTGCCGAGTCCGGCATCACCCTGCGCTGACACCCCTTCTGCCAAGTCACGACATGACCCGTACCATCGACGCCGCCACGCTGCACGCGTGGCTCAACGACGCCGGGCCGATCGCCCTGTTCGACGTGCGCGAGCACGGTCAGCACGGCGAAGGCCATCCGTTCTTCGCGGTGCCTCTGCCCTACAGCCGGCTGGAACTCGAGGTCGGCCAGCTTGCGCCACGCCGCGCCGAACGCATCGTGCTGTTCGACGATGGCGATAGCGAGAACGCCGTGGCATCGCGCGCGGCACAGCGCCTGGCGGTGCTCGGCTACGGCAACCTGGCCGTACTGGAAGGTGGCGCGCCGGCGTGGGCCAGGGCAGGCCTTACGTTGTTCAAGGGCGTCAACGTGCCCTCGAAGACGTTCGGGGAACTGGTCGAGCATTTCACGCACACGCCTCGCCTGAGCGCCGACGAATTCGTCGGTCGCCGCGCTGCCGGCGAAACGTTCGTGCTGGTCGACGGCCGCACCGCGGAAGAACATCGCAAGATGACCATTCCCGGCGCGCTGAGCTGTCCCAACGGAGAGCTGGCGCTGCGCCTGCCGGCGCTGCTGGTCAACCCGAATACGCCCGTCGTGGTGCACTGTGCCGGCCGCACGCGCAGCATCATCGGCGCGCAGACGCTGCGTGACCTGGGGCTGCCCAACCCGGTGCTGGCGCTGGAGAACGGGACGCAGGGCTGGTACCTCGCCGGGCATGCCCTGGAACACGGCAGCGAGCGGCTCGTCGCCGCCACAGCGGCCGGCCCGGTGCTTGCCGCGGCGCGCAAACGCTCGGCCGGCCTGCTGGCGCGCTTCAACCTGCCATCGCTGTCGGCAACGCAGGCGCAGCAATGGCTCGACGACCCGGATCGCACCACGTATCTGTTCGATATCCGCTCTGCGGAGGAATTCGCTCGCGGCACGATTGCCGGCGCGGTCCATGCACCTGGCGGCCAACTCGTGCAAGCCACGGATCGCTACATCGGCGTGCGTGGCAGCCGGGTCATCGTCTTCGACAATGACGGTGTGCGGGCGCCTGTCATTGCAAGCTGGCTGCACCAGCTTGGCTTCGACGCTGCCGTGCTTGCCGACGGCATCCGCGCCGCATTGAACCTTCGCGGATGCGCCCGGCAGGATGGTTTGGACACGCTCCCGGTACTGGATGCCGCAGCACTGCGGACACTGCACCGGCAAGCGCCTTCGCCAAGCATCGTGGACCTGCGCGAGAGCGCCGCATTCGATCAGGGTCATGCGCACGGCGCGGTCTGGGCGATTCGACCGCGGCTGCTGGCGCAACTGCGGGCGACAGGCGCAGACCCGTCAGATCCGGTGGTGCTGATTGCAAGTGAGCCTGGCATTGCCGCACTGGCCGCAAAGGACTTGCACGATGGGGGCTTCCGCAAGATTTTCCGCACCGAGGATGGCATGCGCACATGGCAGGCCGCCGGCCTGCCCGAATGCTTGCAGCCCGAGCCCTTGCCGCCGCAGGCGCGAATCGACTACCTGTTCTTCGTGCATGACCGCCACGAAGGCAACCGTGAGGCGGCCCAGGCCTACCTTGCGTGGGAAACCGGCCTGATCGGGCAATGTACGCAGGAAGAACTAGGAACCTTTCGCCTCGCTGCCCGCGACGCTGACGCACACCAGCGCGGCAAAGGACTTTCGGAAGCGGGCTGAATGACCTTGAAGCGATCGACTTCGCACCAGCTCATGGTGATTGATCCTCGATCCGCCCTATGCCCCCGGCTCGATACGGCCGCCCCGGCGGTCGAGGAACCGCAGCGTCGTGCCGCCGCTTCCCGGCCGCACGGCGTGGGCTTCGGCATCGGCCAGTGGTTGCGGCGTCTGGCAATAGCTATTGCCCGCGCGTGCGCACGCCACGCCGGTCTGGCGCGACCGGTCGGTATTGGCGTGCACGGCCGAGCACGCGCACGCGGCAAGCATCGCGGCGCAGTTCAGAAGTATCTTCAGGTCTGATCTCATGGCGGGACTCCTCTTGCCGTGCAAGCTCAGTGCGCATCCGCGGACGGTGCCTTCGGCGGCGCGACTTTGCGCATCAGGGGGACCATCGCGGTGGCAATCACGAAACACGCCATGACGATCAGGAAGGCATCGCTGAACGTCTGTGTCTGGGCTTCGCGCCAGGCGAGCGCGAAGAGCTGCTTCAGCGCGGCCGTTTGCGCATCGACCAGATCGTGGCCGGCCGCGGCCATCTGGCTGGCCGCGCCCTGCAGGAACGCACCCATGGCTTCGTTGCGGATATTCAGGTGCTCCGCCTCGCGCAGGAAATGCAGATTGCCGCGATCGTTGAGCACGGTGGCGCAGGCCGCGATGCCAATGGCGCCGCCAAGGTTGCGCATCAGGTTGAACAGGCCCGATGCGAGCTTGAGCCGTTCGGGCGGCAGGCTTCCCAGTGTCAGCGTGACCGTCGGAGCCACGGCGAACTGCTGTGCCATGCCGCGCAGCGCCTGCGGCAACAGCAGTTCGGACCCGCCCCAATCGTGCGTGATCGGCGCGAAGAACCACATTGACAGCGCAAACAGGCCGAGTCCGAACATCATCAGCCAGCGCAGGTCGACGCGATTGGCCAGGAACGCATAGAACGGGATCGAAGCGACCTGGAACACGCCCGTCGAAAAGATTGCCAGGCCGATGTCCAATGCGCTGAAGCCACGCACGCGTCCCAGGAACAAGGGGGTCAGGTAGATCGTCGCGAAGATGCCGATGCCGGTGACGAATGAGAAGAAGCAACCCAGTGCGAAATTCCGGTCGCGCAGCGCGCGCAGATCGACGACCGGATTCGCATACGTCAGCGATCGCCAGACAAAGGCCACGCCCGACAATCCGGCGATCCATGCGGTCGCGACGATCACTTCGTCCCCGAACCAGTCCCAGCGCGGACCCTCTTCCATGGTGTACTCGAGGCAGCCAAGGAACAGCGCCATGAGCGTGATACCCAGATAGTCGGCACCGCGCAGCAGCGACCAGTTCGGGCGATCGACCTTGACCAGCATCGGCACGGCCACCGTGACAAAGATGCCGGGCACCAGGTTGATGAAGAACAGCCAGTGCCACGAGAAGTTGTCAGTAATCCAGCCACCGATGGTCGGGCCGAGCGTCGGCGCGAGCGACGCAAGTGCGCCGATGGTGGCCGCGGCGATCACGCGCTGCGGGCCCGCAAAAAATGCAAATGCGGTGGTAAACACGAGCGGTATCATGGACCCGCCCAGGAAGCCCTGTGCCGCGCGGAACGCGATCATGCTCTGGATATTCCACGCCACGCCGCAAAGCAGGCTTGTCGCCGTAAAGCCGGCCGCCGAGGCGGCAAACAGCCAGCGTGTCGACATCACGCGCGAAAGCCAGCCCGAAAGCGGGATCACGATGATCTCCGCAATCAGATAGCTGGTCTGAACCCAGACCGTCTCATCGGCGCCCGCCGACAGGCCCCCGCCGATATCGCGCAGCGACGCGGAGACGATCTGGATGTCGAGCAGCGCGATGAACATGCCTACGCACATGGTCGCGAACGCGAAGATCTTGGCTGGCGTGGATAGCGAAGCCGGTGATTGCAGCGCCGGTGCCGGCGCAGCGGCCCGCCGCTCGAGGGTGGCCGTATTCATCATTGCACCTGCTTCGAAGGGTGCGTATCGACTTGCGCGATCACCGACAAGCCGGGGCGAATGATGCCGAGCGTCGCATCTTTCTCGTCGAGCTGGATGCGTACCGGCACGCGCTGGACGATCTTGGTGAAGTTGCCGGTCGCGTTTTCGGCTGGCAGCACGCTGAATTGTGCGCCCGTCGCCGGCGCGAGGCTGCCGACACGGCCATGGAAGACGCGTCCCGGAAGCACATCGGCCTCGATCGTGACGGGCATGCCCTCGCGCATATGCGCGAGCTGCCCTTCCTTGAAGTTCGCATCGACCCACAGTCCGCTGGACGGGACGATGGACAGCAACTGGCTGCCGCTGCCGGCATAGGCGCCGACGCGCGCACGCCGGTTGCCCACCGTGCCGTCGACCGGCGCGCGCAGCTCGGTGTAGCCAAGGTTCAGCCTGGCGATGTCGCGCTCGGCAACGGCCTGTGCGAGCGCCGCCTTCGCCTGCAGCTTCTGCGTGCCGATGACCTCGAGCTGGCGCTGCGCCGCGAGCAGCGACGCCTGCGCTTTTTCGCTGTTGGCCGCCGCCTGCTTGTAGTCGGCGTCGGCCTTCTGCGAACTCTGGATCGACACCGCCGATTTCTCGACCAGACTCGCATAGCGCAGCTGATCCTGGCGCGCGCGCACGGTATCGGCATTGGCGCCCGAGATACCGGCCCGCGCCTGGCCGATCACGGCCTCCTGCAGCCGCTGCGTGGCTTCGAGGTTTTCGAGCAGCGCCTGCTGCGCCGCCACCGCGCCTTCCGCCTTGGCGAGCGCGGCACGGTAGTCGCGATCGTCGATACGCACGAGGACGTCGCCCGCGTGCACGGGCTGGTTGTCGGTCACGGCGACTTCGGCAATATAGCCGGCAACCTTCGCGCCGATCACGGTCACGTCGCCGCCGACGTAGGCGTCGTCGGTGCTCTGCACGAAGCGCGCTTCATTCCACCAGTGGTAGCCGTAGCCTGCGCCGGCCAGTCCCGCGACCAGCAGCGCGCCGGTCGCGATCAGCTTCTTCGTAGCGGGGCGCGGCTTCGCCGCCGGAACGGGCTGCTCGCCCGCGCGTTCGGTCATGGTGTCGCTCGTCATGGCACTTCCTTTCTGCACTGAGGTTCGAGGGAATTCGGATTCGTGGCGGACGCGGCCGGCGCATGTGCCACGCGATGCAGCTTCTGCCGCATGCGCTCGCTGGCAGCCGGACCGGGGCCAAGGACATAAGCCGCTTCGGTGATGCGCCTGCCGTTGGCGGCATCGACCAGCACGGGCTCGACGCGTGCGCCGGTCTCGCGGTCCAGCAGTTGCACGCTTTCGCCTTCGGGAGAGAAATGCCGGTTGCCCCACGCCAGCAGCGCCACCAGCACGGGGCGGAAGTCGCGGCCGCGCGGGGTCAGCACGTATTCGAAGCGCGGCGGCCGCTCGCAGTAACTGCGCCGTTCCAGCAGTCCCTCATCGACAAGCGAACCGAGCCGACGCGCGAGCATGTTGGGCGCGATGCCGAGGCTCTTCTCGAACTCGTCGAAGCGCGCCGTGCCGTAGAACGCCTCGCGCAGGATCAGGACGCTCCACGCGTCACCGATGCGCGCAACCGTCCGGGCGATCGGGCAAGGCGCCTTGTCCAGTGGCCTTCTCTGCATGATTGTCATCCCTTTCAATTCGGGGTTGCTATCAACTTGCAAGTTAGTCTAGAGTGGTGACTATCATGTTGCAAGTTAATTTTTCAACGTGCATGACAGATCACGAAAGAGAGGTGTAGACATGACGCAAGGGCAACCCTTCCCTCCGGCACGGCGCTTCGGGCGCAGCCTCGCGGCGCTCACTGCCGCAGCCATGGCCGCCAGCCTGGCCGCGTGCGCGGTCGGCCCGGACTACCGCACCCCCGAGGCGAACCTGCCGGCGACCTACGCGCATGCGGCGGCACTGCAGGCCGGCGGAACGAGCCAAACGGCGCCCGCGGCGCCCGCCCTCGACAGCTGGTGGAAGGGATTCGATGACCCCGCGCTGACCCGGATCATCGAGCGCGCGCTGGCGCAGAATCTCGACCTGGCCGCTTCCATCGCCCGTGTCGACCAGGCGCGCGCGGCCGCCGACTATGCGGGCGCATCGTTGCTGCCGGAGGGGTCGTTGTCGGGCAGCGTCGCGCGGCAGCGGCAGTCGCTCGAAAGCCCGCTCGGCAAGATCGCCAGCAAGTCTCCCGGCTTCGAGCGCAACAACACGCTGTACAACGTGGGCGCGGGAGCCAGCTGGGAGATCGACATCGCCGGCGGGCTGCGGCGCGGTGCCGAAGCGGCGAACGCGCAAGCGCAGGCAGCGCAGGCCGAGCACTTGGGCGTGCGCGTGCTTGTGGCGGCAGAAGCCGCCGATTCGTACTTCCGCGTGCGCGGCGCGCAGCAGCGCATCGCCATCGCGCAGCAGCAGGTGCAGACCAATGCGCGGCTGCTGGATCTGGTGAATCTGCGCCTGGCCGACGGTATCGGCGCCGAGCGCGAGCGCGCGCAGGCCGAAGCCCGGCTCGCGCAGACCCGCGTCACCATTCCGCCGCTGCAAATTGAACTCGACACGCAACTCAACCGCCTCGACGTCCTGATGGGTGCGGCGCCGGGCACCTATGCTGCCGAACTTGCCGCACCGGGCATGCGCACGGATGTGCCGCGGATTCCGCTTGCGCAGGGTCCCACCCAGCTACTTGAACGCCGCCCGGACGTCATCGCCGCCGAACGCCGGCTCGCGGCGTCCAGTGCGCGCATCGGCGTGGCCACGGCCGAGTACTACCCCAAGCTGTCGCTGTCGGCGCTGCTCGGCTTCGAAAGCCTGTCCGCGGGCAAGATGTTCACGGCAGCGACGTTCCAGCCGGCGGCCATGGCCGGCCTGCGCTGGCGCCTGTTCGACTTTGGCCGTGTCGATGCCGAAGTCGCGCAGGCACGCGGCGCGAACGCGGAGGCACTCGCCGCCTATCGCCAATCGATGCTGCGCGCGACGGAGGACGTGGAGAACGCCATCGTCACGCTGACCCAGCTGCAATGGCAAAGCAAGGACCTCGCAGTCGAAGTCAATGCACAGACCCGCGCGCGCGGCGCGGCCGAAGAAGCCTACAAGGGCGGCGCGGTCAGCCTGTTCGAAGTGCTCGAGGAAGACCGCCAGCTGCTGTCCGCGCGCGACCAGCAGGCCCGCGTGGGCACCGACAACGCGCGGGCCGCGGTGGCGGCGTTCCGCGCGCTCGGTGGCGGCTGGTAAGAGACGGAAAAGAACAGGCGCGCCGCGTCAGTCGGCGTCGTCCTGGCCGGTTGCGGACAGATAGGCGGCAGCATCTGCCAATCGCCGGCGCACACCTTCACCCGCGGCCGGCCCGGGCGCCAGCGCATGGCGCGCAAAATCCACCGGCGCGCCGCTCGCGGCATCGACCAGCACGGGCTCGATGACGTCGCCTGTCGACTTGTCCACCAGTTGCACGCTCGCGCCCTCGGGTGCGAAGTGCTTATTGCCCCAGGCCATCATCGACAGCATGACCGGCAGGAAATCGCGGCCGCAGCCGGTCAGCACGTACTCGTAGCGCGGAGGACGCTCCGAATACTGGCGCCGCTCCAGCAAACCTTCCTCCACTAGCCCGTTCAGGCGGCGCGTCAGCATGTTGGGCGCGATGTCGAGGTTCTTCTGGAACGTGTCGAAACGGGTCGCGCCGTAGAACGCCTCGCGCAGAATCAGGATGCTCCACCACTCTCCGACCCGCTCGAGGCTGCGTGCGATGGGACATTGCATGTCCCTGAAGGTCTTTCTTTGCATGGTGCGGCTCGTTGGATGCCAGGTAGCTGCTGAATCGCTTCCATCCTACTGTCGCAACTTTAATCATGCAAGTTAGAGACCACGCAGGCTTTTGTCGGCTTTACAGCCCGTCGCCATGGGAATACTTTGCTACGCATAAGCGTCAACCCCCTCTACCAGCCGTTTGGCCAGCCGGGGCTGCCGCAACTGCTCCAGCCACCATTGCAGCGCCCGCCCCTCGTGATCGCCGCGCCAGCCGACATAGAGCACGTTGGGCTCACGCGGATCGGCGGTGCGCTTTTCCACCAGTTCGCCACGCCGCAGCAGCGACGCGACCCGGTGCCGGGGCAGCCAACCGATACCCAGGCCATCGCGCTGGGCGAGAATCTTGGCTCGCATGCCGGGCACGGCCAGCGAGCGTTGGCCGCCTACCATGCCATATCAGCGCCCGCCGGTCAGGCGGGATGAATCAGCGACCACGACGGCGCGGTTGCGGGCGATGTCATCGCGTGTGACCGGCCCGCGTGCGCCCGCCAGCGGGTGCCGCGGGGAAACCGCAAACACCCACTCGATGACGCCCAGCTCGAACCAGCCCAGATTCGGTATGCCAGGCGGCTCGTTGGTGGCGCCGATAACCAGATCGGCGCGGCCGTCCCGCAATGCCTCCCAGGTCCCGGCAAGCACTTCGTGCGTCACCCGCAGGGCCACGCCGGATTCCAGCGCGTCGAACGCATGCATGACCGGCATCAGCGTCTCGAACTCCAGCAGTTCGTCGGTGACGATCCACAGGCGGTCCTCCCACCCGGTGGCAACCTGGCGCACGCGTTGCGCGACACGCGAAACATCCAGTGCCAGCCGCGCGGCTTCTTCCGTCAGCACCTCGCCGGCACGCGTCAGCTGGAGGCGGTAGCGACGCCGGTCGAACAGGAGCGCGTCGAAGCGCTGTTCGAGCTGCCGCGCGGCGTGCGACACCGTGGAAGGCGCCTTTCCCAGCCGGGCCGCGGCACGCGACAGGCTGCCGGCTTCGCGGATGGCCTGCAGCAGGGCCAGTTCATCTTCCGACAGCATGTGCAATTCCTTCGAACGTGTTTGCCGGGCCGATCGTATGGCAAGCCGTCCGTCCTTGTCCATACTCCATTCACACCACTCAAGTTCATCTTTTCCGACTGGAGAACATCATGAATCGCTTCGAAGGCAAGACCGTTCTGGTTACTGGCGGCAATAGCGGAATCGGCCTGGCGGCTGCCCAGGCATTTGCGCGGGAAGGCGCCCGCGTGGTCATCACGGGCCGCGATGCCGCGTCACTGGATGCCGCGCGTGCCACACTGGGCAAGCAGGCGCTCGCCATCCGCAATGAAACCGGCTCCGTGCCGTCCGCGCGCGACCTGGCCCGGCAGCTGGCCGACGCCGGCATCCGCCTGGATGCAGTGTTCATCAACGCCGGCACGGCAAAATTCGCCGCCGTGCCCGATGTGGACGAGGCCCTGTGGGACGCCACCTTCAACGCCAATGTAAAGGGTGCGTACTTCCAGATTCAGGCGCTGCTGCCGCTGATGAATGCGGGCACCTCTATCGTGCTGAACGGCTCGATCAACGCGCACATCGGCATGCCGATGTCGTCGGTATATGCCGCCAGCAAGGCCGCCCTGATCTCGCTCGCCAAGACCCTGTCAGGGGAATTGCTCGGCTCGGGTATCCGCGTGAATGTGGTGAGCCCCGGTCCGGTAACGACCCCGCTGTACGGCAAGCTGGGCCTCGACGCCGAGACCCTGTCGGCTACCGCGGCGCAGATCCAGGGCAAGATTCCGCTGGGGCGCTTCGGTGAGCCGGTGGAGATCGCCGCGACCGTGCTGCATCTGTCCGCACCGGAATCGGCCTTCATCGTCGGTACTGAAATCATCGCCGATGGTGGCATGAGCCAGCTTTGATCCTTTTCCCTGGCGGGACCGTGGCGCAAGCGCGGTCCTGGCCAACGCTCCGGCCGGCGTCCTGCCGACGCCACCGCCTGTCACGCTTTCAATCGGGAAATCTTCATGCCTTCAACCCGCACTCCCGCCGCGCCAGCGCTGCGCCTGAATAACGTCGCGTTGGCCGTGGCCGACCTGGAAGCCATGATCCGTTGGTATCGGGTTACCCTCGGCCTGCAGGTCGAACAGCGAGGCCGTTTCGACCCTGTGGACGCAGACTTCGCCATGCTCACTGGCAACGGATTCCGGCTGGAGCTGGTGTCGCGTGCCGGTGGCGAGCATCGCCCGGCCGACCGCTCCGCGCCTCCCCAGCACCTGCATGCGCTCGGCTGGAAAGCGATTGTGCTGGAAACCGACGACCTGGCCGCCACCACCGCAGCACTGGCGGCGCAAGGCGCCGAGATCGTCTGGTCCGAACAGAAACTGACGCCGCTGCTGGCGTCCACCATGATCCGGGACCCGGAGGGGAACCTGATCAATATCTTCGGCAAGCCAGCCTAGCCATGCGCCGGCCGCGGAGCCAGCATGCCCTGGCTTCATGCCAAGGGGAACCGGCTGCCGGCAGGCATTCCCGGGAGCTAAGCTTCGGCCAGCTCGGCGCCGTTTCTCGCTTCCCGCCTCACCGCTTGCGGCGGCACGCCGAATCCTCGCACAAACGCTTCGCGCAGATGCCGGCGGTCGCGAAAGCCCGTCTCGCGCGCCACCACCTCGAGCGGGTGCCGGCTCTGCTCGATCATCAGCCGCGCCGCCTCCAGGCGCAGTCCCTCCACCGCCTTGGCCGGTGACTGCCCGGTTTCCTGCATGAACGCCCGGCTGAACTGACGCGGGCTCAGGTTTGCGGACTGCGCCAATGCATCGACGGTCAGCGGCTCGCTCAGATGCTGGCGCGCGTAGTTCAAGGCATGCTGTATGCGGTCGGACTTCGGCGCAAGGTCGAGCATTTCGGAATGCTGCGACTGCCCGCCGGAGCGCCGCTGGTGCATGACGAGCTTGTGCGCGACCGAACGCGCTATGGCCGCACCGAGATCGCGCTCGACCATCGCGAGGGCGAGATCGAATGCCGCCGTCATGCCTGCCGATGTCCAGACCTGGCCGTCAACGATAAAGATGCGGTCTTCCTCGACCGCGACGTCCGGGTGCCGCTGGCGCATCGCGCGGGCGAACGCCCAGTGAGTCGTCGCCCGCCGTCCGGCCAGCAAGCCTGCCTCGGCGAGCACGAAGCCTCCGGTACAGAGTCCGGCGATGCGCCGGGCGCGGGGCGCTGTATCGCGCAGGAACGCAAGTTCTTCCTGCGCCGGGCGAGAGACGACCGGATCCGTCACGCCGAGCACCATCCAGGTGTCGACGATCTCTCGCGGGTCGGGCCGCCGCGTGCCGACGGTCATGCCGAGCGAGGATGTCACCACACCGCCGGAGGCCGAGAAATTCTCCACGCAGTAGAAGGGTTCGCCGCCCGTCGCATTGGCAAATTCGAACACCGCCTGGGTGCCGAGCGCCATGATCTGGAAGCCATCCGCCAGCAGGTAGCCGATGCGATGCATGTTTCTTTCTCCGAAAAGCCCACGTCCCAAATACGCACTATATACGTCATTTACGCCATGCGCAGGGATACCTACGATTCAGTCTCCGAACCACACCAGGAGTCATGACATGAACCGAACCATCCACGCCGGCACCGCCCTCGTTACCGGCGCCTCCTCCGGCATTGGCGCTATCTACGCCGACCGCCTGGCGCGCCGAGGCTATGACCTGATCCTTGTTGCGCGCAACCGCGACCGCCTGGCCGCTCTCGCCGACCGCCTTACCACCGAAACGCGTCGCAACGTCGAAGTGATCGGCGCAGACCTGAACGACCGCGGCGGGCTGTCCCAGGTCGAGGCCCGCCTGAGGGAAGACGAAAGCATTGCGCTGCTGGTCAACAACGCCGGCGTCGGCACGCACACCCCGCTGCTGGACAGTGATGTCGACCGGATGACCAGACTGATCGAGTTGAACGTCACGGCGCTTACCAGACTGACCTATGCCGCCGCGCCATCTTTCGTCGCACGCGGCAAGGGCGCGATCATCAACATCGCGTCGATCGTCGCCATCGCCCCCGAGATCCTGAATGGCGTGTACGGGGCCAGCAAGGCATTTGTGCTGGCGCTGAGCCAGTCGCTGCACCAC
This sequence comes from Cupriavidus sp. 21MJTG02-4, assembly GCF_057798975.1. Taxonomy (NCBI): domain Bacteria; kingdom Pseudomonadati; phylum Pseudomonadota; class Betaproteobacteria; order Burkholderiales; family Burkholderiaceae; genus Cupriavidus; species Cupriavidus sp. 21MJTG02-4. The sequence continues at coordinate 44,311 of NZ_JBYOJP010000003.1, forward strand.
GAACTGCATGACAAGGGCGTGCGCATACAGGCGGTGCTGCCGGGTGCGACCGCCACGGAGTTCTGGGCCACAGGCGGACAGCCCGTGGAGAATCTGGACCCGAACATCGTGATGTCGGCTGCGGCCCTGGTCGATGCGGCGCTGGTCGGGTTCGACCGCGGCGAACTCGTCACGATCCCATCCTTGCATGACGTGGCCAAATGGGAAGCTTATGCGGCAGCACGCGTGTCGATGATGGGTGAACTGTCGACCAGCGTGCCGGCCGCGCGCTACCGTGGCGCCTGAAACGCATCGAACCGGCCGCTGTCGCGCGGGGCGGAGCGATGATGCCTACGCATCGCGGTGTCGGTCGAATCGCATGATCCCGGATCTCCGGACAGCAGGCGAAGCGATGCCGCTTCGCTGCAGTCCGGTCCTGATCAGTGGTGCTGTCCCTGGTAGACCTGCAGGTGACAGTAGGCAATGCGGCATAGCGGCAGGTCCCGGCCGGCCGTATCGGCATGCACGACAAGGTCACCGACAATGGCATCGGCCTCGATCCGGCTCGCGTTCTGCGCGATGTCGCGCATCATCGAAGCTGCCCATGTCGAGGCATCATCGAGCAAGCGGTCGCGCATCTCCGCTGCCACACGGTGCGCAAGCGGATGGCCGCGCAGCGCCGCTACGGCGCTGCACTCGTCGATGGCCTGCTCCATCAGCCTGCGGCCGTCACGCGTTCTCATGATGTCGCCCACCGTGCCGCGCATCAGGCAAGTCATCAGCGCGCCCGCGGCGACCATGACCCACTTGTTCCACAATTCCTGGTCTATGTCAGGCGAGAGCCCGCGAATGCCGGGCGTACGGGAGACCAGTTTGTGGAAGGCCGCCGCAAGTGCCTGCGCCCGTTCCGTGCGGCCGCCGACGAGGAGCTTGTCCCCGCGTCCGGCATGCGAGATCGACCCGTCCGCGGACAGTGTCGTCGCGATGTACGACACACCGCCAAGCACGCGCTCGCGGCCGAAGCGGAGGTCCAGGCTGTCGTAGGCGGACAGGCCGTTAACCAACGGCAGGACCGCGGCCCCGCCGGTCACGCTGTGAGCGATGGCGTCCATCGCCCCATCGATGTCATAGCTTTTGCAGGCGAGCAGGACAAGGTCGTAGCCGGTGCCGGGATCATCGGCCGTGACCGTCTTCACCACGCCGTGAAAGTTCCCCAGATCGCTACGCACGCGCAGGCCGTGATGCGCGAGCGCGTCGGCGCGGGCCGGACGGACCAGGAAGGTCACGTCCGCGCCCGCCTCGATCAGCCTCGCCCCGTAATAACCGCCCATGGCCCCGGCGCCCAATACAAGTATCTTCATGGGTAGCCGCCTCACGACAGAAGTTCGAGCGCGAGGGCGATGCCCTGTCCGCCGCCGATGCACAGCGTGACGATGCCGCGCCGGATGCCATCCGCCTGCATGCTGTACAGCAGCCGCGTGGTCAGCACCGCGCCCGTCGCGCCAATGGGATGGCCATGGGCAATGGCACCGCCGTCAACATTGATGATGTCGTGCGGCAGGCCAAGCTCGGCCGCCACTGCCAGCGGCACCGCCGCGAAGGCCTCGTTGATCTCGAACCGCCCGACGTCGCCGAGCGACCAGCCGGCGCGCTGCAATGCCTGCCGCACGGCCGGAACAGGGCCCAGCCCGAACAGGCCCGGCTCCACGGCACCGACGCCGTATGCCGCCAGCCGCGCCATGGGCGCGAGTCCCTGGCGCTCGGCATAGGCTCGATCCGCCACCAGCACGGCAGCGGCGCCGCTGTTGATGCCAGGCGCATTGCCCGCCGTGATCGTGCCATCGGGGCGGAAGGCCGGCTTCAGCCGGGCCAGTCCCTCCAGCGTCGTATCGGGCCGGCTGGCCTCGTCGCTATGGAATGCGGCAGTGCCTTGCTTGCCCTTCAACGGAACGCCGACGATCTGCGCCGCGAAACGGCCCTGCTGCTGCGCGCGGGCAAACCGCGACTGGGAGCGCTCGGCCCAGCGGTCCTGGGCGTCGCGGCTCAGTTCATAGCGCGTTGCGAGGTCTTCGGTATGCCAGCCGGAATGCTGCCCCGAGAAGGCGTCGTGCAGGCCGTCGAGCAGCATGCTGTCCTGCATGGTGGCATCGCCCATGCGATTGCCCCAGCGACCGCTCGCGAGCAGGTACGGTGCACGGTCCATGTTCTCCATGCCGCCCGCGACCGCCACGTCCCAATACCCCAGCCGCACTTCGTCCGCCGCCGTGGCGATGGCCTGCGCGCCCGACCCGCAGACGCGGTTCACGGTCATCGCCGGCAGCGACACCGGCAAGCCCGCGCCGATAGCGGCCTGCCGCGCCGGGTTCATCCGGTTGCCCGCCTGCACCACGTTGCCGAACACCACACTGCCGATCGCCGCTGCATCGAGGCCAGTGCGGCGCACCGTTTCGCGGATAACCGTGGCGCCCAGTTCGGCGGCCGGCGTGCCCTTCAACGACCCGTTGAAGGCTCCAATCGCGGTCCGCACCGGATGGCACAGCACTACGTCCTTTGCACTCATGGTCCTGCTCCTCTTGTCGCGACTTGCATCACAATCAATTCGACCCAGCCTCAGTCCTCGTGGCCAATGCGCCCTTCTTCGCAAAATGGAACGGCGAACGCGCATAGCCTGCGATGACAGCTTTCATTGAAATCTCTCCGTGGCGAAATAGTATGATGGTCATCATAACAAAGAATCCGCAGCGTTGTGAAAGCGCTCCAGCGAGGCCGCATAGGCTGTTCCTGATATATTGATCGACCTGAGAAGGCAACGGCACCCAAGATGAGATACGGATCCGAACAATGGGAAAAGACGCACAACAGTCTGGTCGACGCTGCTGCCGCGATGGTGCGGCGCGACGGCCCGGACAAGGTCTCGGTGTCCGAGTTGATGAAGAGCGTGGGACTGACGCATGGCGGTTTCTACTACCACTTCTCATCTCGCGAGGACATGATCGCCCGTGCCATCGAACGCGCGTTCGCCAGTACACAGGAGAGGCTCGAAAGGATATGCGCCAACCGTGGCCCGGCCGACGCACTGCGGGAGTACGTCGAACGTTATCTTTCGCCGGAACACCGGGAACATCGCAGCACGGGCTGTCCGATCGCCACGCTGACGGCCCACGTTGCGCTGCTGGGCGATGATTCGCGCCAGGCGTTCGAGCATGGTGCTGCCCGGCTCACTTCCCTGCTGGCCAGGATGCTGGAGCAGGTCGGGCATGCCGATGCCGGCGCGCTCGCAATCTCCGTGATGTCCGAGATGTCCGGTGCCCTCGCGATTTCGCGTGTGATCGTCGATCGCGAACGGTCCGACGAGGTGCTGCGGATTTGCAGAATGAACGTGCTTGGACGGACGCTTCCCGCCTAGCCGTTCAGCGGCGCTGCCCACCATGCCGCAAACACCCGATCGGGCCGGCTGCCGGTCAGTGCGCCTGCGCTGCCGCGCCGAGGATCGCTTCGGCCACTTGTTCCGGCTTCGACAGTTGCGGCACGTGCGACGACGGCAAGCTCACCACATGCGCAGAGATGTTGCTGGCCATCGCACGCTGCAGGCCCGGGTCGAGCATGTGGTCATCCTGCGTCACGACATACCACGTTGGCCTGCCCCGCCACGCGGCCGCCTTCGCTTTTTCCTCGAAGCTGCTGGCGCGGATGGGCACTTGCGTCACGGCCATCAGGCTGGTCTGCGCCGCAGGCAGGTCCTGTGCGAAGTGCGCGGCCATCCCTTCCGGACTCAGGCTCAGGAAGCCGCTCTGGTCTGCCACCACGAACTTCGATCCGGGCGGCACAGGATAGCCCTTGATAAGATCGCCGACGGATTGCCCCTCGGACGGAGCGAACGCCGCCACGTAGACGAGCGACTTGACACGGGCATGCACGCCCGCTTCCGAGATCACCATGCCGCCCCATGAGTGCCCGACCAGTACAACGGGGCCAGCTTGGGCGTCGAGCACGCGGCGCGTCGCCGCCACGTCGTCAGCCAGCGAGGTAAGCGGATTCTGGACCGCCACGACATTGAGCCCGCCGGCCTGCAACAGTGGGATGACCTTGCTCCATCCCGAGCCGTCGGCGAAGGCGCCATGCACCAGCACCACAGTCGTTTTGCCGGGACCTGCCTCCGCAGCCGCAGCGGCGCGCGGGGCGGAGGCGGCCAGGGCAACAGCGGCCGCGAAGGCGACACCCAGCAAGGTCTTGATCGATGACCTCATCCTGTACCCTCCAGCGCTGTCGCGCGTCCCGACACGTCCCAAGAAACGCTGCATCGTCATGATGACCTCCCGTCCCGCAACGTCCTGAATCCCGTGCGAAGTTCATCGGCGAAGACCAGCGGCTGTTCCCAGGCGGCAAAGTGGCCGCCCTTCCGGAGGCGGTTGTAGTGAATGAGCTGCGGGTAGGCGCGCTCGGTCCAGCTGCGCGGCGCCGCGTAGATCTCGTCCGGGAATACGCTCACCGCCACGGGGATCCGGACGTTCTTGACATCGAAGAACGCGAGCTTGTTTTCCCAGTACAGCCGCCCCGACGAGACGGCTGTCCGGGTCAGCCAATACAGCGTCACGTTGTCCAGGACGTCGTCGCGCGTAAGACCTTCGCTCTGGCCGTCGAACACGCGGGCGATCATCGCCTGGCTCGCCGCATCGTGATCGAGCATCCAGGCAGCCAGCCCGATGGGAGAGTCTTCGATGCCATAAAGCGTCTGCGGCCGGTTCGTCATCTCGATGGCGTAGCCCAGCCCGTGCTTGTAGAACGTCTCGAGCTGCTCGTACGCGTGCCGCTCGTCGGCCGAGAGTCCCGCGGGTGCCGGTTCGTTGTACTTGAGCGCCTTCGATATGCTGGCCGGTAGGGTGGCGGGCATATTGACGTGAATCCCGAGCAGTTCCGGGGGCGCGATCAGCGCCATCTGCTCGGTGATGGCATCGCCCCAGTCGCCACCTTGTGCCACATATTGTTTGTAGCCAAGCCGGTTCATCAGCACGATCCATGCTCGGGCGATGCGCACCGGGTCCCAGCCCGTGGCCGTTGGCTTGCCGGAGAAGCCATGGCCGGGGATCGACGGGATCACTACATCGAAGGCATCTGACGCCTGGCCACCGTAAGCGACCGGGTCAGCAAGCGGCCCAACCACCTTCAGCTGCTCGATCACCGATCCGGGCCATCCATGGGTGATGATGACCGGCAGCGCGCCAGGATGCTTCGAACGCACGTGAATGAAATGGATATCGACACCATCGATGGTCGTCATGAATTGCGGCAGCGCGTTCAGCCTCGCTTCCGCCTTGCGCCAGTCATGCCGGGTCGCCCAGTAGCCGGCGAGCTTCTGCATGGTCGCCAGGCGCACGCCCTGCGAGGCATCGTCAACCGTTTCGCGCGACGGCCAGCGCGTGGCAGCGATTCGCCTGCGCAGGTCTACCAGGGCCTGCTGCGCAAAGGCGACGCGGAACGGACGGATGGCGTCGGGCGTGTCGCCGCTAGCGGGTGCGGCCGACACTTCGCCCGGCAGCGACATCAGGCCAATACCGTAGCCTGCGGCTGCGGCGGAAACCCCGAGAAAATCGCGCCGGGTGAACTGGCGCGCATCGGAAGTGGGGTCATGGAACGGTTTCATTGGGCTTTCCTTGCACGCATGAATCGATCTGGCGAGCACGGCATGACCGCCGCGCTGGCCGATGTCACTCGGCACCCGCTTGCAAGGCGTTGTGCACAACGTTGATCTCCACGTTGATATTGCCGCGCGTGGCCTTCGAGTATGGGCAGGTCTGGTGCGCGGCATCCACCAGCGCCCGAGCCGTTCCGGCGTCGACGCCAGGCATGCTGACATTGAGGCGAGCCTGCAGGAAATAGGCATCGCCAGCCATGCCGAGATCCACTTCTGTGTCGACCGCCAGGCTGGCCGGCAACGTCACGCCTTTCGCGCGGGCCGCGAGGCCGATTGCACCGATGAAGCAGGCCGACCAACCGGCGGCAAACAGCTGCTCGGGGTTGGTGCCCTTGCCTGCGCCGCCCGGGGGCGACAGCTTGAGGTCGAGGCGTCCGTCCGAGCTGCGGGACGCACCTTCGCGCCCGCCCGTGGTGTGGGTCTTTCCGGTGTAAAGAACTTTGTCGATCCGGGTCATGATGTGCTCCTTGTTCAGGCTGGTTGATGGATACCCGTTAATGATTGGCGCTTTGCGCCGCATCTCAAATGACGGATATCGGACGGTTTCAGGACACAGGCTGCTGATGCAATGCGATCGCAATGTGAGATGCAAGCCGAGAGGCTTGCGGGCGATGGTATATTCGCGCACGAACTAACTTCGGACGTCCTGACGAATCACGGTATGGAACATCGCCTTGTCTATCTGTTGAATGTCGGCCAGCGGCGGCTGCAGCGGTGGTCGCAAGCGCGCGTGGCCGGCGGCGGCGTGACCGCGGCCCAGTCAGGGCTGCTGTTCTTCCTGGGAGGCAACGACGGCGCGCTGATGAGCGAGGCCGCTGCGGCCCTGGACCTTGGTGCGCCGGGCATGAGCGGTCTTGCCGACCGGACCGAGAGGGCCGGGCTGATCGAGCGCCGGCCGGATGAAACGGATCGCCGCGTGTCGCGGCTATGGTTGACCGAAGCCGGACGCGTGGCGCGCCAGCATTCGAAAGTCAGCATGAGGGCATTGAACGCCAAACTGACCAAAGGCTTCACCGAGGCCGAGATAGACATCGTCGCACGGTGGCTGACGAGCCTGCAGACAAAATTCCCGGCCACTGACAACGGCGAAGGATAGCCTGGATATCAGGGCCCTTCTTCCCCGGGGCCCGGATTGTGCTTGCTTTCGCTTACTTCGGGGCGAGCCGCATGAAATCCGGCTTGCGCTTTTCGGCGAAGGCCGAGAAGGCTTCCTTTGCTTCCGCACTGCCGAGCCGCTCCTCGAACTGAGCGCTTTCGCTCGTCATCTGCGCGACCAGCCTTTGCGCGTCGCGCATCAGCTTCTTCATTGCAATCAGCGATCCGGCCGGCTTTGCGGCGATCCGGCTGGCCATCCGCTGCGCTTCTGCCCGCAGTTGATCATTGGCGCACACTTTGTTGGCGATGCCCCGGGCAACGGCGTGCTTCGCATCGAGCGGCTCGCCCAGCGCGAACATCTCGAAGGCCCGGGCGTGTCCGATGCGCAAGGGCAGCAGATAGCTCGAAGCCGCTTCGGGAACGAGGGCAAGGTTGACGAATGGCGTGATGAGTTGCGCATCCTCCGCGAGCACGACGTAGTCGCAATGAAGCAACATGGTTGTGCCGACGCCGACCGCCTTGCCGTTGACTGCGGCGACGAGCGGCTTCGTGGCATTGGCAAGCGCGTGCAGAAAGCGGTGCACGTGCCGTTGCGCCGGCCCCTTGCCCGCCGCGGTCGCGGCAAACTCTCCCACATCATTGCCGGATGTGAAGCTGTCGCCATCGCCCTGCAACAGCACCACGCGGATGCCGTGGTCCAGCTGCGCCGCATCGATCGTGTCGGCCAGTACGGCGTACATCTCGTTGGTCAGGGCATTCTTCTTCTCGGGGCGGGCAAGCGTAATGGTCAGAATGCCGTCGCCGAGGTCGGTATGGATTTCCGGGGTCATGGTCGATTTCCAGGTCGCAGGGTGATGGATGCAGCAGGCATCCATTAAGTTCGCATGCGAAGTATATAGATGATTCGCATGCGAAGCAAACCGCAAACATGTTCTACGGCGATCACCCGGCAGGCCGCGGCGGTAAGCCGGACGCGCAGAGTCCGCAAGTTGTATGCATGACAATATTCAGATTGTATTAATCCGGTGGACTACGATTGCTGTGTCTTTGCACCGATGCAGGGTCTGTAATGCATGCATATTTCACAAAAGCCGCAGGAATCGCGGGCGATACGCCCCTGCATGTCCGCGCTGCCCGCCGCTTGACCGATGGGGTGGTCATATGGAACTGAATGTCACCACCATCCTCGTCACTTTCGCCGGCGTCTTCCTGATCTGCTTCATGAAAGGCGCCTTCGGAGGCGGCTTTGCCATCGTGGGCATTCCCCTGCTGTCACTCGTCATGGATCCGGTGACAGCGGGCGGACTTCTGGCACCACTGTTCGTCGCGATGGATCTCTTCAGCCTGCGCTACTGGAAGCCGTCCACATGGTCCAGGCCCGACCTGCTGTTGCTCGTGCCCGGTCTGGTGGTCGGCATCGGCGTCGGCTACCTGCTCTTCAGGGTACTGGACCACCGGGCTATCGCCATCGTCATGGCGGCAGTCACGTTGCTGTTCGTCGGCCTGTGGTTCTTGCGCGGCGCAGAGGTCGTGGTGCGGCCGCGCTCTTCGCCCAAGGCTGTAGCCGCTGGCGTGACGTCGGGCATCACCACCATGGTCGCGCACTCGGGCGGGCCACCACTGACGATCTACCTGCTGCCGCTTGGCCTGAGCAAGCAGGTCTACGCCGGGACCACCAGCATGTTCTTCACGGTCGGCAATATCATGAAGGCGGCGCCATGGCTGATACTGTCCAGGCCAGCCGGCGCGGTGTGGACGTTGATGGCGATCTCCCTTCTCGCCATTCCTTCAGGTGTCTGGCTTGGGTGGCGCCTGCATGGCAAGCTGGATCAGCAGCAGATGTACCGCACCTGCCATGGCTTGCTCGTGCTCACGGCGCTGAAGTTGCTGTGGGACGGTGCGTCAGGTTACCTTCATTGATCGCGCAGTGCCGGGATGACCTGGTTCAGTCTCCCTGGTCCGCCACGACCTTGTCGACCATCTCCAGCGACTGCCTTAGCGCATCGAGCCGCACCGAGGCAAGCGCGAGGCGGATGGCGTGGGGCACATGTTTCGATGCCGCGTAAGGATGCGCCGTCGACACAGAGATGCGCTCGCGCAGCAATGCCCTGGCGACTGCATCCGCACGGACGTCTTCGGGCATTGGCAGCCACACGAAGTAAGAGTTGGCGTGGCGGACGGGCTTCAGATGTCCGAGCACATCGCCCACTACGCGCTGTCGCAGATTGGCGTCGCCGCGCTTTTCCGCCTCGAGTCTTGCCACGGTGCCATCTTCGAGCCAGCCGCATGCAATCCCCGTCATGACGGCGGGCGTCGTCCACGTCGTGGCCCGGATGGCGCGTTCCAGCTTGGACATCCATTTGCGCGGCGCACACACCATGCCGACGCGAAGCCCGGTAGCAACGCTTTTGGACAGGCCCGACACATAGACTGTCGCTTCCGGCGCCAAGGCAGCCAAAGGCGGCGGAGCGCGCTCCTCCAGAAATGCGTAGGCGCCATCTTCGATCAGGATCAGCCCGTGCTGGCGAGCGATCGCAACCAGTTCACTGCGGCGCCGCATGCTCATCACCCACCCGAGGGGATTATGAAGCGTCGGCATCGTATAAATGGCCCGTACCCGCCGGCGACGGCATATGGTTGCGAGCGCATCCAGGTCCGGCCCGCGTGCCGTGGCGGGAACCGGCACAAGTTCGAGCCGGCATGCTTCGGCGGTGAGCTTGAATCCTGGATAAGTCAGTGCGTCCACGGCGACCACGTCGCCCGGATCCAGCAGTGCCATGGCCGTGGCTGTGAGCCCGTGCTGCGCGCCGCTCACCAATACCGTGGTCTCCGCGGTCGCGGGGACGCCCCGGGAGCCAAGGTGGCGAGCCATGATCGAGCGCTCGTGTTCCCGTCCGCCATGTGGATGGTATCGAAGCAGCGCCTCCAGATCACCTGCCCCGGCGAGCCTGCGCAATGCGGCGCGCAGCAGATCGGTCTGTCCGGGCATGGAAGGATTGTTGAAGCTGAGATCCACCGTGTCGGCGCTCCAGGCAGGCAGGTCGACGCCTTGCCCGGCGGGCAGCACCTCCTTGACGAAAGTGCCCCGGCCCGCTTCCCCGCTCACCAGGCCCATGGCGTGGAGCTCGGCGTAGACCCGCGTGGCCGTCACCAGCGCCAGGCCTTCCGCGGCCGCCAGCTCGCGATGCGTCGGCAGCCTGGTTCCGGGACTCAGCCTGCCCTCCCGTATATCGTCGGCGAACCGGTCCACCACTTCCTTGTAACGGAGTCGGGGCATGGGTCTTCATTACCATTGTCGCGGGCCCGATTATCGGCACTATGCCGATGCGGCGCAACGCGGTACCGACTTCAGGGCCTATGTCTTGCGGACCCGCCCGACGATCTGTCAATCCAGTGGCTTGCCCGCCTTCTCCGGCACCATCACCAGCCCGCACAGCGATAGAACGCCGCAGCCAATCACATAGAGTGCCGGCGCGCTGGCATTGCCAGTCAGCTCGATCAGCCAGGTGGCGATCAGCTGTGCGAAGCCGCCGAACACCAGCACGCCAATGCAATAGACGACCGACAGGCCACTGGCACGGATGCGTCGGGGGAACAGCTCGGTGATGAGCACCACGGTAGGCACCACGTTCAGCACCAGCGGCAAAGCCAGCACGGCGACCACGGCAAGCAGCGTGCCAAGAGATGGCCTGGCGTTGAGCAGCAGGAAAGCGGGATAGACCAGCACCAGCATAGCCAGGCGGGACCACAGGATGGCGGGCTTGCGCCCGATGCGGTCGGACAGCCTGCCGGCGTACGAGGACAATGCCACTTGCACCAGCGCTGCGACACAGCCTGCGCTCATGCTGAGCCCGAGCGGGATCTTCAGCACGGTCGCCGCGTAGCTGGTCATGTAGTGCAGCACGATATAGGTAGCGGAGGTGCCGCCAATCGTCAGCAGAACGCCGGCTACCACCACGCGGCCGTGCCCGCGGAAGACCTCGGCCAGGCCGGCGCGTTCGTGGCCCGGCGCCGTTGCGGCGGCGGGCGCTTCGGCGGTTTCCTCCAGGTGGCGGCGGATATAGAGGCCGAGCGGAATGACCAGGATGCCGATTGCGAACGGCACGCGCCACCCCCAGCCTTGCAGCGCATCGGGCGACAGGCCGTTAGTCAGCGACAACCCCACCACTGCACCGAGCAGCACGCTGACGCCCTGGCTGAACAACTGCCAGCTGCCGTAGTAGCCGCGCGAATGGTCGTCGGCGTACTCCATCAGCAGCGCTGTGGATGCGCCGACTTCGCCGCCCAGCGCAAAGCCCTGCAGCAGCCGCGCCAATACGATCAGCATCGGCGCGGCCAGCCCGGCCTGTGCGTAGGTAGGCGAGACCACGAACAGCAGCGAGCCCAGCCCCATCAGCCAGAGCGTCAACGTCATGGCCGGCTTGCGTCCGGCCCGGTCGGCGTAGAGCCCGATCATCAGGCCGCCGAGCGGGCGCGCAACGAAACCCACGCCAAACGTCGCCAGCGAAAGCATCAGCTGGCCGAAGCTGCCGCTGACGGGGAAGAAGAGCTTGCCGATCAGCACCGCGAAGAAGCTGTAGACGGTGAAATCGTAGAACTCAAGGCCGTTGCCGATGGTGATGGCGGCAATGACGCGACGGCGCGGTACGGCGCGGCCAGCGGGATGCGCGGCGCAAGCGCCGTCCAGCGGCTGCGCAGGCAGGGAGGTGGGCATTCGGTGTCTCCGTGGGTAAGTTGGCGCCGGCCTTGAGGGCCGGTCATTGTCGATGGCGATTGGGGTGCGGCTCAGCGCAGGTAGCGCTCGACCAGCTTGACCCAATAGGTGGCGGCAAGCGGCAGGCATTCGTCGTTGAAGTCGTAGCCCGGGTTGTGGACCATGCAGCCGCCCTCGCCGTCACCGTTGCCGACGATCAGGTAGCAGCCAGGACACGCCTCCAGCATGAAAGAGAAGTCTTCGCTGCCGGTCAGCGGCACCATGTCGCCGATCAGGCCGCTCTCGCCCAGCCACTCGCGGGCAACCTCGCGCGCCAGTTCCGTGGTGGCCGGGTCGTTGACCAGCACCGGGTAGCGGCGCTCGTAATGCACCTCGGCGCTGGCACCAAAGCTGTCCGCCTGGGCATGCGCCAGCGCGGTGATGCGCGCCTGCAGCAGGTCGCGCACTTCGGCCTTGAGCGCGCGCACCGACAGCCGCAGCTCGGCACTCTCGGGAATCACGTTGGGCGCCTTGCCGGCTTCGATCGCGCCGACGGTGACGATGGCCATGTCCAGCGGGTTGACGTTGCGCGACACCACCGACTGCAACGCCATCACCATCGACGCGCAGGCCACCACCGGATCGACCGCCCGATGCGGAACCGCACCGTGGCCACCGCGCCCTGTCACGCGGATCGTGACGGTGTCGGAGGACGCCATGAACGCGCCGGGCAAGAAGCCGAACTTGCCGGTCGGGTGTCCGGGCATGTTGTGCAGCGCGAACACGGCATCGCACGGGAACAGCCGGAACAGCCCGTCCTTGATCATCTCGCGCGCGCCGCCCATGCCTTCCTCGGCCGGCTGGAAGATCACGTGCAGCGTGCCCTGGAAGGACTTGTGCCCGGCCAGGTAGCGCGCCGCGGCCAGCAGCGTGGCAGTGTGGCCGTCATGGCCGCAGGCGTGCATCTTGCCGTCGATCTTGCTGGCATACGGCAGGCCCGTGGTTTCACGGATCGGCAGCGCATCCATGTCGGCGCGCAGCCCGATGGCGGGGCCGTCGCCGTGGCGCAGCGTTCCGACCACGCCGGTGCCGCCCAGGCCGCGATGTACGGCATAACCCCATGCCTGCAGGCACTCGGCCACCAGGTCGCTGGTGGCGAATTCCTCGAAGCCCAGCTCGGGATGGGCATGGATGCGGTGGCGCAGGTCCACCATCTCGGCTTCGATGGCGCGGATGCCGGGCAGGACGGGATCTGGATGCATGGGGTCTCCGGGGATGTTATTGGCGGGGAATTGCGGGATTGCGTGCCGCGATCTTAGGCATCGCCCGCCCGGGCCGATAGCCGCAAAACTGTTATCCTGACAACCCCTGGTTGTCACCCGCCAATCCCTCATGTCGATGAAACTGCACCAGATCCAGGCGCTGGTCGCCGTTGCCGATGCCGGCAGCATCCGCGCCGCCGCCCGGCTGGCCGGACTGTCGCAGGCAGCGGTTACCAAGGCGCTGCGCGAACTGGAAAGCGAAGCCCGACTGCCCTTGCTCTCGCGTACTGCGAGCGGCGTGGCGCTGACCGCGGCGGGACAGCGGATGCTGGGCCATGCCCGTCTGGTGGTGGGCCAGCTCGCACGCGCCAGCGAAGAACTGGCCACGCTGCGTGGCGAAGGCGTGGGGCGGCTGTGCATCAGCGTCACGCCGTGGGTCATGCTGACGTTCCTGCCGCGGGTGCTGCTGCGTTTTCGCGAACGCATGCCGGGCGTGCAGGTGGAGATCTTCGAGGGCCTGACCGCGGTGGCCTTGCCGCGCTTGCGCGAAGGCACGCTGGACTTTGCCGTGGGGCCGTTCACGGCCGCGATGTCCACCCAAGAATTCGAGTGCGAGCCGCTGCTTGCGTACACCTCGTGCGTGATCGCCCGGCGCGGCCATCCGTGCGCGCAGGCACGCGCGCTGCACGAACTGCTGGCGCAGGATTGGGTCGTCAACTACACCGCAGCCAGCTACGAACCCTTCATGCGCAACCTCTTCTGGCAGCATGATGCACAGATCGACCCGTCCCGGCTGCATTGCGCGCACTCCACCGCGTTGCTGCTGGAACTGGTCCGCAATGCCGGCATGATCAGTTATTGCCCGCGGCCACTACTGCTGTCCGAGCCGATGCGCGGCTGGGTCCACGCCTTTGCCCTGGCCGAGCAATTCGAAACCAGCCGGCTCGGCATCATCACGCGCCACAACGCGGTGCGCAGTCCCGCGGCGCAGTGCTTCTCCGACTGCCTGCTGCAGGAGATCCGGCGCCGTGCGCGCTCGGCAGCGCAGAAGGACAGCGAGCTGTTCGACGAGCTGGAGGTCTTGTACTGAGCGTCAGGCGTTCGGACTCTCACGATTCATGCGTGCCCAGTGTCATGTACGCGTCGGTCCGTGGCGGCTATCCGCTTGCGCTCAGGCCACCTTATCGGCCTTACCCGCGGCTTGGGCGAAGCGGGCCAGGAACTTGTCGAGCAAGAACGGTTCCGTGTGACGGTCTTCGGCGCTTTCCTTGCGGCGAATCGCGTTGCGGACCAGCAGTGACCCAAGGTAACGCACCGGTTCGGGAGGAAACTGGCCAAGAGGACCCTTGGCAAGGCCCGAACGCGTCCAGTCATTGTCTTCGCCCAGCGCCAGCGACGACAACAGTTGGCCCCCCATATAGCTTGGCGCCACGCCATTGCCGGAATAGCCGAAACCGTAGGAAATTGCCCGGTTTCCGTTCAGGTAACCGAAGAAAGGGAATCCGGTTGCAGACCGGTCCGAGGGGCCGTTCCAGCTGGCAATCACCGGCACATCGCTCAGGGCCGGGAAGAACGCGCGCAGACTGTGCGTGAGCATGGTCTCGTAGGGGGATGCCTGGTTAAAGACCGGCACGATGCGCCCCCGGTAGGAAAACGTGTTGCCTCCCTTGCCAAGCATGAGGCGCCCGTCGCGGGTGGTGCGGTAGTAATAGACGAACGTGCGTGAATCCAGCACCGAGGTGCCGTGATCCAGACCGATGCTGGCAAGCAGGTCGGGACAGCGATCGGTCATGATCATGTCGCTCGACACAATGGCTACCGAGCGCTCGAACTGTGGGAACACGGTTGGCATCCAGGCATTGAGTGCCAGCACAACGTGGCCGGCTTCAACGCGTCCACCCGGCGTCACGACCGCGGGACGCGCGGCATCGACCATGGATATCATCGGCGAGCGCTCGTGGATCTCGATGCCCTGGCTCAGCGCCACGCGACGCAGGCCGCGGACAAGCTTTCCCGGATGTACCGTGCCGGCCAACGGTGAAAAGAAGCCGGAGCGGTTGCGAGCGGAGCCCGTTCGCGAAGCAATTTCACTGGTGCTCAGGCGCTGCCAGCTATTCAGCCCCCACGCCTCCAGCGCTTGCACGACCGGATCGAGCAAACCCTCCTGAGCAGGATTGGTGGCGGTATAGAGGGTGCCATCCATGCGCAACTCGGCGTCGATGCCATGAGCGCGACAGAACTCGGCGATGGCGGGGATCGCATCCTCGGACGCCCGTATCAGCCGCCTGGCTTCCGTTTCCCCGAACAGCCGGGCCAGCGTAAAGAGCTTGGTTGACCAGGTCAGCATGCAACCGCCGTTCCGTCCGCTTGCACCTGCACCACAGATGTCTGCTTCGAGAACGGTAATCTTCAGGGACGGCCGCTTTTGCCTGAGTTGCAGCGCTGTCCACAGGCCGGTGAATCCGCCGCCAACGATGCAGATGTCGGCCTGCCTGGTTCCACGCAATGCAGGGGCGAGATCTGTATCGCCGAGAAGGGCTTGTTCCAGCCAGAATGGGCGCATGGATGGCTCCGAAGTTGTTTGCGGTTCAGCTCAATGCATCAGCAATTGCCCGGCATCGTGGCACTCATAGCCGAGAGCGTGCGCGACTTCCTTGCACGTCACCTTGCCGAACGCCACGTTCAGGCCATTGGCGAGGTGCGGATTGTCGGCCAATGCCGCTTTCCAGCCTTTGTCGGCGATCTGCAGGGCAAAGGGCAACGTGGCGTTGTTGAGCGCGTAGGTCGAGGTACGCGGCACCGCCCCCGGCATATTGGCGACGCAATAGTGCAACACGTGGCCAACCAGGTAGGTGGGATCGGCGTGCGTCGTGGCCTTGGCGGTCTCGCAGCAGCCGCCCTGATCGATTGCCACATCCACGATGACCGAACCCGGCTTCATCGCGTCCACCATGGCGGCCGTGACCAGCCTGGGTGCGGCCGCGCCCGGAATCAGCACGCCGCCGATGACGAGATCGGCTGACAGCACGTGGCGCTCGACATTGTCCTGGTTGGAGTACACCGTCGTCACACGGGCGCCCAGCAGGCGGTCCATGCGCCGCAGCACATCGATATTGCGGTCGATCACCACCACGTGGGCGCCGGTTCCCACTGCAATCTGCGCCGCATTGCTGCCCACCACGCCCCCGCCGAGAATCACGATCCGGGCGGGCTCCACGCCCGCCACGCCGCCCAGCAGAACACCCATGCCGCCGCGCGCCTTTTCCAGGCAGTGCGCCCCGGCCTGCACCGACATGCGGCCGGCAACCTCCGACATCGGCGCCAGCAGCGGCAGGCCACCGCCGGCTTGCGTGACAGTCTCATAGGCAATGCAGACTGCACCGCTGCGGACCAGGTCGGAGCACTGGTCCGGATCCGGTGCCAGATGCAGGTAGGTATAGAGGATCTGTCCGTCCTGGAGCATGGCACGCTCGGCGGCCTGCGGCTCCTTGACCTTGACGATCATTTCCGCCTTGGCGAAGACTTCCGCCGCCGTATCGACGATCGTGGCACCGGCCTTGCGGTAGTCGGCATCGCTCGCGCCGATGCCTGCGCCAGCCGTGGTTTGTACCAGCACGTGGTGGCCATGTGCCGTCATCTCCCGCACGGAAGATGGCGTCAGGCCTACGCGATACTCATGGTTCTTGATTTCCTTCGGTACTCCGATCCTCATTGCTGTCTCCTGCTCGTGTGTATGCAATTCCGGTACGGTGGCGCTGCCCGCCCCTACCAGGGCAGCGAATAGGTCTTGGTATTGCAGAAGCTCTTCATCGCTTCGAGCACGCCTTCCTTGTAGCCCAGCCCGGAATCCTTGATGCCGCCGAACGGCGTCATCTCCAGCCGATAGCCCGGGACTTCGCGGACGTTGACCGTCCCCACGTGCAGTTCGCGGATAAAGCGGGTGATGTAATCGAGCCGGTTGGTGCAGACCGATGACGACAGCCCATAGGCCGTGCCGTTGGAAATCCGGATGGCGTCGTCGATATCCTTGAAACGGATCACCGGTGAGACAGGGCCAAAGGTCTCGTGCCTGACCACGGTCATTTCCGGGTCCACGTGGTCGAGCACCGTAGGCGCGTAAAGTGCGCCGTCGCGCTTGTGGCCGGCCAGCAGGCGCGCGCCGCCGGCGATGGCCGCGTTCACCACCGACTCGAACTGGATGGCTGCTGCCTCGTCGATCACCGTGCCCATGTCCGTCGCGGGATCCAGCGGGTCGCCATACTTCACTTCCTGCGTCCTGGCCACGAGCAACTCGACAAAGCGGTCGGCCACGGATTCCTGCACCAGCATCCGTTTCACCGCCGTGCAGCGCTGGCCGGAATTCTTGTACGACCCGCCCGCAGCCAGCGTGGCGGCTTCCTCCAGATCGGCGTCCTCCATCACGATGATCGGATCGTTGCCGCCCAGCTCCAGTACCTGGCGCTTGTAGGCGGCCTTGCCAGCAATGTACTTGCCGATCGACACGCCGCCGGTGAAGGTCACAAGATCCACGTACTGGCTGGTCAGCAGTTCGTCGGCGATCTCGCGGGGGTCGCCAGTGATGACCGACAGCATCTGCGGTGGCAGGCCGGCCTCATAGAGGATGTCGGCCAGCGCGAACGCGGCCAGCGGCGTCTTCTCGCTCGGCTTGAGGACCATGCGGTTATTGGTAGCCACCGCCGGCGCCACTTTATGAATGACCTGGTTGAGCGGGTGATTGAATGGCGTGATGGCCGAAATGGCGCCCAGCAGCGGTTCCTTGAGCGTATAGACCTTGCGGCTCTTGCCATGCGGGGTGAGATCGCACGAGAAAACCTGGCCGTCGTCCACCAGCGCCTGGTTGGCAGCGAACAGCAGCACGTCGGAAGCGCGGCCCACCTCGTAGAGCGTGTCCTTGAGCGACAGTCCCGATTCCAGGGTGATCAGGGTCGCGATCTCTTCCTTGCGCTGCGCGATGATCTCGCCGGCGCGCATCAGGATGCGATAGCGGTCGTAGCGGGTCAGGGTCGAGCGGTACTGGTGGGCGATGCGCAGGGCCCGGCGCACGTCTTCAAGGTTGGCCTTCGGCACCGTGGCAATCACTTCCCCGGTGTAGGGATAGGTCACCTCGATCACGCGATCGCGATAGACCTTTTCGCCGGCAATGCGCAGCGCTTCATGGCGGATGCCGGAGGTGGCAGGCGTGTTCATCTTTGTCTCCTTTTGATCTCGGTCGGCAGGCTTGATGTCCCCCGCCACTGCGCGAGGAGCGTGTCGGGACAGCAGGCAGGCATGCTGGGAAGGCGCCGTCAGGCGGCGTAATTCAACGCGAGGTCGAGAGCGTCGAAGTTGCGCAGGCGGCGGGCCGGCTTCAGTCCGACCATCACGCGGTTGCAGAGCAGCGGCACGACCTGCTCCGACACTCCGCCATGGGAGCGCAGCGGCGCGTCCAGGCCGGACAGGTCGTGCCTCGATCTGGATGTGCCGATCACGACGTTCCGTCGCGAGACCGCGACGATGTCGCCGATGCGGTCGGGCGGCAGCCCGAAGCGCTCGGCGGCCTCCTGGCGTGTGAGCACGCTGTCCATGCCCTCGATGTCCGCGATCCGCGGAATCCAGCGCGCGGCGCTCTCGGCGTCCGGCGCATAGATGGTGGCGAACGAGCCCAATGCCCCGTGGTGGACCACATAGGGGTCGGTAATGGGCAGAATGACGCGCGCCGCGCCCTCCCCGTACCAGTCGTCGAGCTGGTCCTGCAGGTAGATGACGTTGGGCTCGCCGGTGGCGCCGTGCTTGTCGTTCATGCCGTGGTCGGCGGTCAGCACGATCGTCGCGCCCAGCGCGTCGAGCTGGCTCAGGTAGCCGTCCATCATCTGGTAGAACGCGTTGGCGGCCTTGCTGCCCGGGGCCGCCTTGTGCTGAACGTAGTCCGTGGTGGACAGATACATCAGGTCAGGCCGCTCGCGCTCCATGAGTTTGACGCCGGCGGCAAAGACGAATTCGGACAGCTCGGCACTGTAGACCGACGGTACTGGCATGCCCACCATTTCCACGACACCGGTGATGCCGTTTTCCTCCTGCGTGACCTGGTCGGCCTTCTCCGACGAAAAGCAAATACCGCTCATGCCATGGCCGAGCAGCTTGCGCAGCTTGTCCTTGGCGGTGACCACCGCCACTTTCGCCCCGGCGTTCGCAAAGGCCGCCAGCACAGTGCCGGCGCGCAGGTACTTCGGATCGTTCATCATCACTTCGGCGCCCAGTTCGCGATCGAAGAAGTAATTGCCGCAGATGCCGTGGACCGACGGCAGTGCACCAGTGACGATGGACAGGTTGTTGGGGTTGGTGAATGAGGGAATCACGCAGTCGCCCAGCAGGCTCGTCCCGTGCTGCATGACGGACTGCAGAAAAGGCGCCACGCCTGCTTCGGTGGCGGCGTGGAGGTATTCCGGCGCGCAGCCGTCCACGCATACCACGACCACCGGGCGGTTCATCCAGCGGTAAGTCCTGCCATTGACTTCAATGCTTTCTGCCTTCGTCGTTCCCATTTCCAATCCCCTTGATGATGAGCTTCAGCTCATGGTTCCTTGTTACTGCCCGGATGCACCTTGCGGTGCGCCTTGAGCATGCGTACACGGCTGGCGGCCACGTGCGCGCGCAGTGCGGCACCGGCGCGCCGGGCATCGCCCGAAACGATGGCGTCCATGATCGTGCGGTGTTCGTCGGCGGACACATCGAGCCCTCCGCCCTGGGTCAGCGCCTGCATGCGAAACAGGTGCAGTTCCTTGACCAGGCGGCGGTAGGTCTCGGTCAGCTTGTTGCTGCCCGCGTGTTCCAGCAGAAGTTCATGGAACCGCAGGTTCAGCGACGCGTACTCGGCCGCTTCTTTCTTGTTGGCGACCTCCTCCATGGCGCCCACCAGCTGCTTCAGTTCGCTCACCAGCGTGGCGTTGATGCGCTGCGCCACACGCTTGCCGATGATTTCCTCCAGGGCCTCGCGCAGTTCGTAGATTTCATCGGCCTCCTCGACCGAAATCTCGCGCACGAAGACCCCGCGGTTTTTCTCGTTGCGGACCAGCCCGGCTTCCTCCAGCGCACGCAGCGCTTCGCGAATCGGACCCCGGCTGGTGCCATAGCGGGCAGCGATGTCGCTCTCGTTGATGCGCGTGCCCGGCGGCAATTCGCCGGTCATGATCAGGCGTTCGATTTCCTCCTGCACCAGCATTGGCAGCGAGCTTGAACGCAACAATTGGATGGCGTCGGTCATTCCCATGGCTCCATTAAAGTTTGCAAACTGTAAATTGTCAACAGTTTTCAATCTTACGTTGACAGTCTTCATCCTACGTTCTACATTGGTTCCATCTTACCGTAGGGTGTGTTACGGCACACCGCGGAAGGCAACAGGGCAGACACAGATCTGGCTAACAGGAAGGAGACAGAGCATGAAGATTTCCCTCGCCATGGCGCTTTGCGCCTCCGCGCTGGTAGTTCACGCGGGCAGCGCCTGCGCGCAGCAAAAGACCACGCTCACGGTCTATACCGCGCTGGAAACGGACGCGATGAAGCTCTACAAGGACGGTTTCGAGAAGGCCAACCCGGATATCGACGTGCGCTGGGTGCGCGATTCCACCGGAATCGTGACCGCCCGCCTGCTGGCCGAAAAGGCCAATCCGCAGGCTGACGTGGTTGCCGGACTGGCCGCCAGCAGCCTCGTGCTGCTGTCACAGGAAGGCATGCTGCAGGGCTACGAGCCCAAGGGCTTCCAGCAGCTGACCCCGAACTATTCCGATACCGCACGGCCGCCGCAGTGGGTCGGCATGGACGTCTGGGCGGCCACGATCTGCTTCAACCGCGCGGAGGCGCAGAAGCTGGGCTTGCCCAAGCCGGAAAGCTGGAAGGATCTGGCCAAGCCGGTCTATAAAGGCCGCATCACGATGCCGCATCCGGCTTCCAGCGGCACCGGATACCTCGATGTGGCGGCCTGGCTGCAGATGTGGGGAGAAGCCGATGGCTGGAAGTACATGGACGGCCTGCACGAGAATATCGCCCAGTATGTGCACTCTGGTTCGAAGCCGTGCAAGCAGGCGGCTACGGGCGAATTCCCGATTGGCATCTCGTTCGAATTCCGGGGTCACCAGGTGCGCAAGTCCGGAGCCCCGGTCGACCTGATCTTCCCGACCGAGGGCCTGGGCTGGGACATCGAGGCCACGAGCATCATGAAGACAACCAAGAAGCTGCCGGAGGCAAAGCGCTTCGCCGACTGGATGGCCAGTCGAGACGCAAACCAGATCAGCGCCAACTGGTGGGCCGTAGTGGCCTACCCCGGCGTAGCCAAGCCATTGGACGGCATTCCTCCGAACTATGAGAGCCGCTTCGCCCGCAATGACTTCCAATGGGCGGCAAAGAATCGTTCGCGCATCCTGGCCGAGTGGAGCAAGCGCTACGACAGCAAGGCAGAAGCCAAGTAAGCCTCGCCCGCGGGCGCCTGGCGCGCCCCTTTTTCCACCACCGTAGTCATCACCACATTGTGGGGACACACATGGAAATGACCAGCGCCAAGTTCGTCGCCACGCGCGCCGGCGGCGTGCCCGCCCTCGAGATCCGGGGCGTGCGCAAGGAATTCGAAACATTCACCGCTCTGCGGCATATCGACCTGACCGTCTACCAGGGCGAGATGCTGTGCTTCCTCGGGCCGTCGGGCTGCGGCAAGACCACGCTGCTGCGTATCATCGCCGGGCTGGAGACGCAGACCGCCGGCACTATCTTCCAGCTCGGGCGCGACATTTCCTCGCTGCCTCCCGCCCGGCGCGACTATGGCATCGTGTTCCAGTCGTATGCCCTGTTCCCTAACCTGACGATTGCCGATAACGTGGCCTACGGTCTCGCTAACCGTCGCACCAATCGGGCCGAGATTGCGCAGCGGGTGCAGGAACTGCTCGACCTGGTAGGCCTGCCGGCCTCCGGCCGCAAGTATCCCAGCCAGCTTTCCGGAGGCCAGCAGCAGCGCGTCGCGCTGGCGCGGGCGCTGGCAACCCGCCCCGGACTGCTGCTGCTCGACGAACCGCTGTCGGCGCTCGATGCCCTCGAACGCGTGCGCCTGCGCGGCGAGATCCGGCGCCTGCAGCAACAGGTGGGCGTGACCACCATCATGGTCACGCACGACCAGGAAGAGGCATTGTCCATGGCCGACCGGATCGTGGTCATGAACCACGGGGTCATCGAGCAGGTCGGCACACCGCTGGAGGTCTACGAACGCCCGGCCACGCCCTTTGTGGCCGACTTTGTCGGACGCGTGAACGTGCTGGCCGGCACTGCGCTGGGTGACCGGCGCTATCGCGTGGGCACGCTGGAGCTGACTTGCGAGGGCTGCAGCCGCGAGTTCGAGCCAGGCACGGCAATCAACCTCTACCTTCGCCCCGAGGACCGCCATATCGGCCAGTTCGGAGTCGACACACCGAATCAGCTGACCGTCAATATCGAAAAGGTCGAGTTCCTGGGCGACACCTGCATGGCCGAGGCGAGCTGCGAGCAGCTGGCGGGACAGTCGCTCTGCCTTCAGTTCACACTTGACCAGTTCCACGACCACGGCATCCGGGCCGGCCAGCCCCTGCGCATCGCGCTGCGCGCGAGCCGCATCCAGGCCTTCGCCGCGAGCGGAGCAAAACAATGAAAGAGATCGCGCTTCCTCAGACGCCCGAACCCACCCAGGCGGGCTGGCTGGCACGGTGGAACTGGGACGAAATCATCGCCCGTGCAGTGCTGGCCTGCGTGCTGCTGGCGCTGTTCTTCTTCCTGCTGGCACCGATGTGCGCCATCCTGGCCAATGCCGTACTCGACCGTGATGGCCATTTTGTCGGGCTCGCCCACTTCGCTGCCTACATCAAGACACCGTCGCTGATGCAGTCGGCACGCAACTCGGTGGTGTTGGCAGCCAGCGTGGTCGGCATCTCGGTGCCCCTGGCTTTCATCTTCGCCTATGCCCTGACACGCAGCACCCTGCCAGCGCCGCTCAAGGCGGTCTTCCGGCTGGTGGCACTGATCCCGCTGCTGGCGCCGTCGCTGCTTTCCGCCATCTCGTTCGTGCAGTGGTTCGGCAACCAGGGCGTGCTCAAGCCGCTGCTTGGCGGGGCATCGATCTACGGTGCGCGGGGCATCATCATCGCGGAGGTCTACAACACCTTTCCCCATGCGCTCATGATTCTGGTCACGGCGCTGTCGCTGGCCGACGGACGCCTCTACGAAGCTGCCAGCGCCCTCGGTGCCAGTACCCGGCGCAAGTTCTTTACCGTTACCCTGCCCTCCTGCAAGTACGGCCTGATCAGCGCGGCGACGGTGACCTTCACCTACGTCATCTCCGACTTCGGCGCGCCCAAGGTGATCGGCGGCGACTTCAACGTGCTTTCCATCGACGTCTTCAAGCAGGTGATCGGCCAGCAGAACTTTTCGATGGGCGCAGTGGTGGGTGTGCTGCTGCTGGTGCCATCGGTGCTCTCTTTCATGATCGATACCGTGGTGCGCCGCAAGCTGCGGGCCCAGCTTACCGCGCGCTCGGTGCCCTACGTACCCAAACCCAACGCCTGGGCCGACGCACTGCTGGGGAGTTACTGCACGCTGGTTTGCGCACTGTTGCTGGCAGTGGTGGGCATGGCCGTCTATACCTCGCTGATCAAGCTGTGGCCCTACGATCTGACGCTCAGCCTCCAGAACTACCGCATCGTGCTGTTCGAGAGCGACATGGCGGGCGCCTACAAGAACAGCCTGGTGCTTGCCACCGCTACGGCGCTGACCGGCTCGCTCATTGTCTTCACCGGCGCCTACCTGATCGAGAAGACCCGCAACCTGGGACTGATGCGGCCGGTCATGCATTTTCTGGCCGTACTGTCGATGGCCGTACCGGGACTGGTGCTTGGCCTGGGCTATGTGATCTTCTTCAACCACCCCGCGAATCCCCTCAACTTCCTCTACAACACGATGGCCCTGGTGATCCAGTCGACCATCATTCACTACTACACATCCAGCCACCTGACAGCCATTACCGCGCTCAAGCAGATCGATGATGAATTCGAAGCGGTCTCGGCTTCGCTCAAGGTCCCGCAATGGCGCACCTTCCTGCGTGTCACGCTGCCGGTATGCCTGCCGGCGGTGCTCGATATCGCCCGGTATTACTTCGTGGTGTCGATGGCCACGCTGTCCTGCGTGATCTTCCTCTACACGCCTGAAACCATCCTTGCCTCCGTTGCCATCATGCATATGGACGATGCCGGCGACATCGGTCCCGCAGCAGCCCTTGCCAGCCTGATCGTGCTGACCTCCACCGCTATCTGCCTGATCTATGCCCTGTGCACCCGCGTGCTGCTGCGACGCACGCAGGGTTGGCGCGAGCTGGCCCGCCACTGAGCGCGCCCATCCGACCTACCAGTATGCCCACATACCGACCGTCTGAAACCCAACGTCAGGAGACATCCGTGACCGCTTCGCCCTGCCCTATTCTGCTCACTCCCGGCCCCCTCACCACCTCGGACCGTACCCGCGCAGCCATGCTGCGTGACTGGGGCTCGTGGGACTCTGACTTCAACGCCATTACCGCCCGCATTCGCCAGCGGGTGCTGGCCATCGTCCACGGCGAAGGCACGTACGAATGCGTGCCCATGCAAGGTAGCGGAACGTTTTCCGTGGAGGCAGCCATCGGCACACTGGTGCCGCGCGACGGCCATGTGCTGGTGCCCGTGAATGGCGCCTACTGCCAGCGCATCGCCAGGATATGCAAGACGCTTGGCCGGCGCCTGTCCACCATCGAGTATGCCGAGGACCGCCCTATGCGGGCCGCGGACATCGACCGCCTCCTGGCGGCGGACCGTTCCATCACCCACGTCGCCGTCGTGCACTGCGAAACCGGTACCGGTGTGCTCAACCCGCTTGATGAAATCGCCCAGGTCGTGGCGAAGCACGGGCGCGGATTGATCGTCGATGCGATGAGCTCGTTCGGCGCGATCGATATCGACGCGCGCACCACCCCGTTTGACGCCGTCATTGCCGCCTCCGGTAAATGCCTGGAGGGGGTGCCGGGCATGGGCTTCGTCATCGCCCGCCGCAGCGCGCTGGAACGCTGCGAAGGCAACAGCCACTCCCTGTCGCTCGACCTCTATGATCAGTGGAAATACATGGAAAGAACCACGCAGTGGCGCTTCACGCCGCCGACGCACGTGGTCGCGGCGCTTGACCAGGCGCTCCAGCAATATGTCGAAGAAGGCGGGCTCCCGGCGCGCGGCGCGCGTTACGCCCGCAACTGCCAGTTGCTGGTGGACGGCATGGAGGCGCTTGGACTGAAGCCCTATCTGGAGCGCGAGGTGCAGTCACCGATCATCGTCACATTCCATGCGCCGACCGACTCCCGCTACGACTTCAAGACCTTCTATGAGGCCGTCAAGCAGCGCGGCTACATCCTGTATCCGGGCAAGCTGACCGAGATCGAAACCTTCCGCGTAGGGTGCATCGGCCATTTCGGAGACGCCGGCATCCCCGGTGCGGTGAAGGCCATCGCCGAAGTCCTGGCCGGGATGGGCATCGAGATCGGGCCGACCGTTGCCGCGTGACGGTTGAGCCGGGACGACTGGAAAGATCTTCGTGCCATGACATGGCAGAGCGCCGCCGGGGACTGTCCCCGGCAGCCACTCCGATGATTTACGGCCAGTTTTTTTGGAGGGGTGCCAGGCGCTCTGGGCACGGACGTGGCCGGAGAACATCGCCCTGGTGCGCGACGCTCCCAAGCCTCCTATCATAGAGAGCACCGCAGCGGAGATTCGCGGTGGACAAGTCGCACGCGTGGGTTTCACTTCGTGCCATGGACGAAGCCTGGGACTCGCAGTCGAAGCACTCTCTCGTGGGCCGGTCGTTCAAATCACCAATAAAGGAGTCCGCATGGCAACCTATAAAGTCGGCTACCTGATCGGAAGCCTGGCCAAGGCTTCCATCAATCGCACGCTGTCCCGGGCGCTGATCAAGCTGGCCCCGCCGGAGTTGGAGTTTTCCGAGATTTCGTTCAAGGAGCTTCCCCTTTACAGCTACGACTATGACGACAACTTCCCAGCGGAGGCCAAGGCGTTCAAACAGGCCATCGCGGAGGTCGATGCGGTGCTGTTCATTACGCCCGAGTACAACCGCTCGATACCCGGCGGCCTCAAGAACGCCATTGACTGGGCCAGCCGTCCGTATGGGAAGAACTCCTTCACGCACAAGCCCTCGGCCGTCATTGGCACGTCCCCGGGAGCGATCGGTACCGCGGTGGCGCAGCAGCACCTGCGCGGCCTGCTGAGTTTCTGCAATTCACCGCAGATGAACGCGCCGGAAGCCTACATCCAGTTCCGGCCCGGCTTGATCACCGAGGCGGGAGAGGTCACCGATGCCTCGACGGAAGAGTTCCTGCGTCATTACATGTCAGAGTTCCAGGCCTTTGTCGTGAGGGTTCTGACGGTACTGCCGAGAACCGCCTAGCCCGGCATTCCGGCTCATCACCCAGGCTCACATGGGGCTGCTACTTGCCGCCTGGACGCCGTGCCGTAGTGCAGGTGGCACGCAACCATCCATGCTTGCCCTTCCAGCGGCGCGCCTTGCAGCGGCGCGCCGCTGCAGCGCCTCATGGCTTTTTCGCGCCGTCCGTATAGGGGTCGCTTTTGCCGGTCTTCGCGCCATCGGTGTACGGGTCGGCCTTGCCCATCTTCGCGCCGTCGGTATAGGGGTCGGGCTTGCCCGTCCTGGATCCGTCGGAGTTTGGATCGGCACGGCGGTCGACGGGGTTCAGGTTGTTTTTCGTCGAGCCCTTGGCGCCATCGGTATACGGGTCGAACTTCCCGGATTTTGCGCCGTCGGTATAGGGATCCGCCGAGCGGCCGCCCTTCGCATGAACACCATCAGGCTTGGTACCCTGGGCGTGGGCCACGGCAACCGCACCGGCACCGGCACCGACAACGACAGCCACCAACAGCGAATGCAAGTTCCTCTTCAGCATATCGATCCTCTGGAAAATTCTGGCAGTAAGAAAATGGAAAGCGAGCCGACCAACTCCGTTTGCAGTATAGGGAAATCGTTCCAGGGGATAAGTACGGCTTTGCCCAACCCGGCGTTCGCTGAGCGCGAACAGCGCTGCCGCCACAGCAGGCAGCGTTGCCCGCTCTATTCGATCTCCACGACGTCGACAATCTGCAGCTGATTCTTGTAGCGAACCTCCTGGCGCATCACGAAGCGTCGCGCGGGGCAGTACCAGTCCGTCATGTCGAGCACGGTCGGCTCCATCTCGACCACCACGTCGTCCAGCCGGAATCCGCTGAGATCGATGAACTTGGTATAGCGGATCGGCCAGCACAGCAGCGAGCCGCTGGCAAGGCGCAGACGCTGCAGTGCTCCTACCCTGCGCTCGGACAGCGTCAGCCGGACCTTTGAAGCCACCAGCTCGGATACCTTGCTGCCGGTGCGGCGGTCGACAATGCGGAAGTCATAGCGGGACACGAATGTTTCCGCCGGCAGTACCTGGCCTTCCACCAGCGCTGGCGGATACAGCAGCAAGCCGTTGGAATTGGTGCTCATCTCGCCGATCAGTTCCGTGTATTGGCCGTAGGCGTTCACGCGCGCGTCCAGGCTGCGCACGATCGGCTGCCCCGTGCGTTCGTCAATGACAATGTGGTGACGCTGCACGGTTTCGACAGGCGGCCCCATCAGGCGCCGAAGCGCCGATTTGGAGTAGATATCCAGGTTGAGCGTGCACATGTCGTGCTCGAGGTCATCGACCTTGCTGAAGAAGGCAAGCGTCGTCATCGGCGTCAGGCCATCGGCCTCGAAGCGAATGTGGCCACCGTCGTGGATGTAAGGCGCATCGCAGATCTGTCCCGCATAGGCGAGCTGGGGCGTCACGCCTGGCAGGCCGAGGCCAAGCCAGGCCGTGGCAAGCAGTGAGCGCAGCGGTATGAAGCCGCGTACCGGACATCCGGGACCGGGGACCTGAGCCTGTTTCATCGGGCGGCGATGTCGCGTTGGAATCTCTGGATGCTGCCCGAATTGGGCTCATACAGTGTAGTTCCCAGGCGGCGCGCGGGGGGTCACGATTTGCGCGCAGTCAGTCCGGCCAGGTCTTGCGCCCGCGGATCAACGGGCGTTGACAGTCAGCCCGCCGTCGATCGCCAGCTTGGCGCCGTTGATGTAGCGCCCCTTGTCCGACGCGATGAACGCGGCCAGGTCGCCGATCTCCTCGACCGTGCCCCAGCGGCCTGACAGGATGCCCTTGCTCCGGCAGAAGTCGTGCAGCCATTGCGCCCTGCTCTTGCCCGCCTGCGCAGCAGCCCCTTCGGCCCAGGCTTCGCGCCATTCGGTACCGACCAGCCCCGGCACGATGGCATTGACCGTGATGTTCTCGTCGGCAAGGTCCGCTGCGAGGTAGCCGCTGACGTGCATCAGCGCGGCATTGTTCAGGCCGTAGGTCAGCGCGGGCATCCACGCCATGGAGCCCGAGGCGCCCGCAATATTGATGATGCGGCCGGTTCCGTCGCGCGGCACCAGCGGCAGGAATTCCCGGATCATGCGCAGCGCCCCGACCGACTTGATCTCCACCTGGTTGATCCAGTCGCTGTCGTCCCAGGTGATCTCGCGGTCCTGGCGGCGGATGGCCGCGCCGGCGTTGTTGACCAGGATGCTGGCGTGGCCGAAGTGCTCGCGCACCTTCGCGGCAGCCGCACGCATCGACGCGGTGTCGGTCACGTCCGCTTCCACCGGCAGCGCCTGCACATGGAACTCGCCCGCGATTTCCTCCGCTGCCTGCACCAGCGCTTCGCGCCCGCGCGCGATCAGGGCGATGTTCACGCCTTCCCCCGCCAGCGCCCGTGCCACGCCCTTGCCCACACCCTTGCTTGCACCAGTGATCACGGCCACCCGGCCCTTCAGATTCAGTTCCATGACTTGCACTCCATGTGCCGGCTAATGCCGGCGTCTACCAACAGTCTTGCCAGGCAGCCCGCCGCGCATGACAAGTGCAGACGCTTGCGCGGACGGCATCGGATACCCGGCACCATTGCCCTTGCCCCGCCCCGCCGCACCGCAAATCCGGCTCGAGACAAAGGTCAATAAGCTATATTTACACTAAATATATATATAAATTGTGTTTGCATATCTTATGGAAAACCCTCATCTCGAAGTCCGCGTTCAGCCGCACGCGGGTTGCCTGCCACGCACCTGCCCCTACCTCTCTTTGAATGGAAAACACCAACCTGGACCAACTGATCTATGGCAAGCCGGGCCACTTGATACGCAGACTGCATCAGATGGCCACCACGGTCTTTCTCGAGGAAACGGCGGAGTTCGACACCACGCCCATGCAATACGGCGCACTGGCGGCGGTACGGGCTTATCCCGGCATCGACCAGCTGCGCCTGGCCAATGCACTGGGCATTGACCGGACCACGCTGGCCGGCGTGGTGGAGCGGCTTGAAGGCAAGGGAATGGTGCGCCGTACGCCTGGCGTAGCGGACCGGCGCACGAAGGTGCTCTTCCTGACGGAGCAAGGCGCTGCCCTGCTGTCGGCCATCTACCCCGGCACGGAACGTGCGCAGGCGCGTACGTTGACCGGGTTGAGCGATGCGGAGAAAGCTGCGTTCGTGGACATGCTGCGGCGCGTGGTTGCGGCCAGCAACGATGTCAATCGCGTGCCGATTTCATCGCCACCGGCAGGACTGCCACGAGTCGTACATGTACCGAGATAGCGGCGGCCCATGCGCCAAGAGGCCGCCCCGGTCCCGGACCGTTGCGCCAGCGCGGTCAGGGGCATGCGGCCCGGTGTCCATATCTGCGTCGTATCGGCTTCCAGGGGCCGCGCTGCCTTGGGCTTCTCGGCATCCCTCACGCTTGCACGAATGCCGGCGACAGTTCGGCAATCGGCGCCAGCCGCAGCACCTTGCGCATGTTGCTGACCACCAGCGGGGCGGTGGATGCCAGGAATGCCTGCCAGTTGCCGTCACGCAGCCTGGCATGCCCGAACGCTTCCCGTTCGGCGAAATCCGGATGCCAGCGATAGTGCACGACCTGGTGCTGGCGCCCCACCAGGCTGACAAAGCAGCCCAGCACTCCGCCCGCCGATTCTACCGGGCATCGCAGGCCGTGCTCGCGGCATGCCTGCCAGTAGGCCGGCAGCGCACCGGGCCGCAGCACAGTGGTGGTTTCGTCGAGCACGACGTTGTGCATCACGCCGTCTCCTTGCGCAAGCGGAAAGATCGGCCCATCGGCGGGACGCCAGTCGTGGCCGCCGCTCCAGCACGGTGCCAGTTCCGGCAGCGGTGCAGGCGCGAGGAACTTGTTTTCCTGCGCCAGCATCAGGGACCGCACGCGCTTGAAATAGGGCTCCAGCGCCGCCACGCCATACAGGCCATGCAGCCGGCTCACCCAGTCGTCATAGCTGTCATAGCGGTAGAGATGCACGACCTGGTCGCCCGGCCCGCTCGCCGCCGAGAAATACCCGACCAGCCGGTCCAGGATCGGCTGGACAAGTGCGAAGCCGCGGTCACGCTGTGCCTGCCAGAAGGCATCCAGCGCGCCCGGCACCAGCGTATAGATGCGCTGTTCGAACAGCATGGTGTCTCCCTATGTCCGGTGGGGAATGGGGGTCGAGGCCCAGGCCAGCATGCGCCAGCCGCCGCCGTCGCCGTCGCGCTTCCACACGCTGAGAAAGCGATTGTCGAGCGTGCGCTCGGCACCGTCGACGATGGCGTGCAGCAATGCCTTGCCCTGCATGACCGCGACGTCGCCATGCAACTGGCGCACCACCTCCTGCACGTCCGCATCGAGGTACCGCACGCGCCCGCTGCGCAGGGATTCCAGGTACGCCGCCTTGCCTTCCTGCAGCGCCGACGAGTGGGTATAGCTCAGGGCCTCGTGCAGCAGGTGGTCGAGGGCGCCCAGGTCGCCGTCGAGCATGGCGCGGTAGCGCGCCTGGTCGGCGCGGTCCAGTTCCGACAGCGCGTGGTCCTGGGCGCGCAAAAGTTCGTGGATATCAGCCATGCAGGTATGCCTTGATGAGTGATTTGTCGTTGAGCATCGCGCTCCATTCGCCGGTCCGAACTTCGTGAATGACGCGTCCGACCGAGAGCACATAGGCGCGGTCCGTCATCTCAGAGGCAATGGCGACGCTCTGCTCCACCAGCACGATGCTCATGCCGCGCGAGCGCAACTGGTTCAGCACGGCGAGAATTTCCTTGACGATGCGCGGCGCGAGCCCCGTGGTCAGTTCGTCCATGAGCAGCAGGTCCGGCTGCAGCAGCAGGGCCCGTGCGATGGCCACCATCTGCTGCTGCCCGCCCGAAAGCAGGCCTACCGCCGAGTGCGCGCGCTCGCGCAGGATGCTGAACAGGTCGCAAACCTCGTCGAACGCGAAGCGCTGCCCCCCGGGCCTGCGCTTGCCCGCCTGCTCGGCGAGCCGCAGGTTGTCGCGCACTGACAGTTCGGCGAACAGGTTGCGGTTCTCCAGCACCACCGCAATGCCGTGCTCGAAGCGGCGATGCCCCGGCACATGGCCGATCTCGGCACCGTCCTTGAGGATGCTGCCGGCCATCGGCCGGACCAGCCCGCACAGCGTGCGTACCAGCGCGGTCTTGCCGGCGCCGTTCGCACCGACCACCGCCACCGCTTCGCCCTGCCCCACTTCCATGTCGATGTCATGCAGCACCGGCACGGCCCCGTAGCCGGCGCGCAATCCCTTCACTTTCAGCATATTCAGACTCCCAGGTAGGCCTCGCGCACGCGGGCGTCGGCCTGCACCTCGTGCAGCGCGCCGGATGCGATGATCTCGCCGTAGTACAGCACGTGCACGGTGTCGCAAACCGTCATCAGGCCCATGTCGTGCGAGACCAGCAGGATGGTCATGCCCTCCTGAATGAGCCGCGTGATCCAGCCGCGCAGGGTCTCGATCTCTTCGCTGTTCAGGCCGGACGAGGGCTCGTCCAGCAGCAGGATCTCCGGGCGGCCGATGCAGGCGCGCGCGAGCTCGACGATGCGCCGCTGGCCGGCGGGCAGGCTGCCCGCCAGGGTGTCGCGCAAGCGCGCCAGGCCGAACTTCTGGCAAGCGGCCTCGGCATTGGCATTCATCCGGGCAAGGTCGGCCCGCGCACGCGGGGTGCGCAGCATGGCCTGCACCACGCCGGAATGCGTGTCCTTGTAGCTGCCCGTCATCAGGTTCTCCAGCACGGTCATGTGCTCGAACACCTGCGGGGTCTGGAAGGTGCGCACCAGGCCTGCACGGCTGCGTTGCTGCACGGTCTCGGCGGTGATGTCGCGCGAGGCGAGCGCGACCTTGCCCGCCTTCGGTCGCAGGAAGCCCGAGACGATGTTGAAGCAGGTGGTCTTGCCGCTGCCGTTGGGCCCGATCAGGCCGACGATGCGACCGGCGGGCACGCTGAAACTGACGTTGCGCAGCACGTCGAGCCCGCCAAAGCTGTGGGCAATGCCGTCGAGCCGCAGCAGCGTCGGCGCGCTGTCCCGCGGCGCCTGCGCGCCGGCCTCGAAATGACGTTGCGGAGCATTCATTGCGCGGCCTCCTGCGGCACGGTGTTGCGGCGCCATGCCGGCGCCAGTGCGCCCACCAATCCGCCCGGCATCAGGGTTACCACCAGCACCAGCGCAAGGCCGAACAGCACCTGGTGGAAATCGCCCAGGCCGCTCAGCAGTTCCGGTGCCAGCGCCACGAACAGCGCGCCAAGCACCACGCCATAGACGGAGCGCGCGCCGGCCACCACCGGCGCCAGCAGGAAGACGATGGAACGCTCAACGGTGAAGCTCTGCACGCTGACGAACGACACGTAGTGCGCGAACAGCGATCCCGCGAGCGACCCGAGCATGCCCGACAGTACGAACATCACCGTCTTGAGGCGGTGCATGTCGACGCCCAGCACCTCGGCCGCCGGCGCGGCGTCGCGCATGGCGCGCATGGCCAGGCCCGGGCGCCCCTTGACGAGGTTGTCCGCCAGCCAAAGCAGCAGCGCCGTCAGCGGCCAGACGAAGTAGTAGTAGCGCTGCGGCGTATCGAGCTGGAAGCCGGCCAGCGACAGCTTGGGAATGCCGGCAATGCCGAGCGTGCCGCCTGTCAGCCAATCCCACTCAAAGAACAGCACCCCAGCAATGCTGCCGGCCGCCAGCGTGGCCAGGGCCAGGAAGAAGCCGCCCAGGCGCAGTACAGGCAGGCCAACGGCCGTGGCCAGCGCGGCGCTGCACACCAGGCCGGTGGCGATACCGGCCAGGATGGGCCAGCCCAGCGCTGTGGTGCAGTAGGCGGATGCGTAGGCACCGATGCCGTAGAAGGCAGCCTGCGCCAGGTTCACCACCCCGCATTGCCCCAGCAGCAGCCCCACCCCTAGTCCACCCACGGCCAGGAAGGCGGCAAAGTTCAGCATGTCCAGGTAATGCCGAGACAGTACCTGCCCTGCCACCGCCCATAGCAGTAACGCGGCAAGCGTCAGCGCGCGTGTCTTGTTCATCGGTCAGCCTCCCCTGCGCGCCGCCCGGCCCAGCAGGCCGTTGGGCAGCACGATCATGATCACAATCAGCATCGACAAGGCGATGACATCGCGGTAGCCGGACGGAAAGCCCAGCACCGCGAGCGACTCCGCCAGGCCTAGCACGAGTGCCCCGGCCACCGCGCCCAGCGGGTTCGTCAGCCCGCCCAGGATCGCCGCGGCAAACCCCTTGAGCGTGAGCCCGATGCCCATCTGGTAGTTCATGGCCAGCAGCGGCGTGACCAGGATGCCGGCAATGGCCCCGAAGCCGCCGCCCAGCAGGAAGGTCAGCGAGCGCATGCGGCGCACGTTGATGCCCGAGGTGGTGGCGCCGTCCGGGTCGAGCGAAGCCGCCGTCATGGCCAGGCCGACCAGCGTCCTGGTGTAGAACAGCCGCAGCGCCGCCACCAGCGCCGCGGCAATCGCGATCAGCGCCAGCGCATGCACCGGTATGGCGGCCCCCAGGAACTCCACCACGTCGTCGCCGCCGATGGCGGGCAGCAGGTGGGAATCGCGCCCGCCAAAGTAGAGCGCCGCGGCCGACAGCGCGAAGGCCAGGCCGATGGTCAGCAGCAGGAAGCTTTCCTCGCTGGCGCCGCGCCGCGTCATGGGCTGCACGAACAGCAGGTCGATGGCAAGGCCGCTGGCCGCGCCGGCGGCAATGCCCAGCACGATGGCGAGTGCGTAGGGCAGGCCCGCGGACTGCAGCGCGAACACCGCCACCAGGCCTCCGATCACGGCGAACTCGCCCTGCATGGCGTTGATGATGCGCGTGCCCTTGAAGATGATGGCAATGCCCACGCCGATGAGGGCGTAGACGAAGCCATTGGTGATCCCGGACAGGATCGCCTGGACAATCAGGTCGACAGACATGCTGGTATCCCCTGGCTCATCGTCCCGTCACGGCTTGGCCGCGGCGTAAGGAAGCCGCACGAACTGCCCCTTCTGCAGGCGCGAGTACGTGAAGCTGGACAGCGTCATGCCGCCCATGTCCGGCGCGGCGAAGTCATAGCGCGTGGTGGCGCCCTGGAACGGCCGGCGCAGGGCAGTGCACAGCTTCTCGCCGGACGCGTCGGCGCCCGCGTTCCGGAAGCCTTCGGCAAGCGCCATCACGGCGTCCCAGCCGGCGGCCGAGAAATGCTTGGGCAGCTTGCCGTACTCGGCGCGGTAGGCGTCGACGAAGGCCTTCTGGCTGGGCAGCGGATCCTCCGACACGATGAACTCCGGATGGATGATGTTGTCCGCCGCGTCGCCCATGGCCTTGACGGTCTCATAGGTGGCGGTGCCATGCACCGAGATGATCGGCACGCCGACCTTGAGCTGGCGCACGTTGCGGAAGGGCGCCGCCGAGGTGGAGATGATGATGATGGCATCCGGTGACGCGGCCTTGACCTTGGCGGCCTGGGTGGTGACGTCGGTCGCCGCGATCTCGAATTTCTCCACCTGGACGAAGTTCACGCCGTACTCGCGGTCCAGGCCCTTCATGCTGTTCCACACCACCTGGCCGTAGCCCGAGTCATGCAGTACGCCGATGCGCCTGGCGCCGTTGTCGCGGGCGTAGGACAGCACGGCGCGCGCGTTCAGCTCCTGCGACGGCGTCAGATGGAAGACGCAGGTGCGCTCGCGCTCCACCGCCGGGCCGACACCCGAGAACGCGAACAGCGGCACCTTCTGCGCCTGCGTGATGCCGCCGATGGCCACGGTCTGCGCGATGCCGCTCGGCCCGACGATGGCGCGCACCTTCTGCGTGAACAGCAGCGCATTGACCTTGGCCACCGCGGAGTCGGGGCTGGAGGCGTCATCCTCCATCACGATCTCCAGCGGACGGCCGCTAATGCCGCCGCGCGCATTGATGACCTTCTGCGCGAGCAGTACGCCCTCGCGCTCGGCCAGGCCCACTTGCGCAATGCCGCCGGTGGTGGACAGCAGCGCGCCGATGCGGATGGGTTCGGCGCCGGGCCTGGCCTGCGCCTGCGCGGTGGTGGCGGCCATGCCCAGTCCTGCCAGCAAGGCGGCCAGCATGCCGAAGGACAGTCGGCCAGTCTCGGTCTTGCGATGCATCGTTGTCTCCATGGTTCTTGTAGTGGAATCTGTCGGGAAGGATCAGGCGATGCCGGCGGGCGGCGCGGTGGCGCCATCGCCGGCCAGCACGGCGTCATCGATATCGCCGCCAAGCAGCGGTAGCACGTCGGCCAGCGCGGCAACGTCGAGGTGGCTGAGCCCGCGGCCCTGCAGAATCGCCAGGTACTGGCGCACGAGCGCCGACACCGGCAGCGCGGTGTCCTGCCCGCGCGCCACGGACAATGCAAGGTCGAGGTCCTTCGCCACCAGTGCAATCGAGCCGGCGGCGCTGTATTCGCGCTGCTTGAGCTTGTCCGCCTTGGTGCGGAAGTGCGGGCAGCCGACGATACTGTCGTTGATGGCGTCGACCATCAGCGCGCGGTCAAGGCCGGCACGGCTGCCAAAGGCCATGGCCTCGCCGATGGCGGCGGTGCTCATGAACACCATCAGGTTGATCATCAGCTTGACGATGCGCGCCTCGTCCTGCTGGCCCACATAGGACTGCCGCGCGCTCAGGCAGGCCAGTACAGGCTGCACCGCCTCGAACGCCGCCCGCGGCCCGGACACATAGCAGCCCAGCTGCGCGCTGGCCGCCAGCGATACCGTGCCGGAAACGGGCGCGCGCAGGTACTGGATGCCCGCCCGGCCGAACGACTGCGCGACGGCGGCGGACGCCTGCGGGGAAACGGTGCTCATGTCGACGTGGATGTCCGGCCGCGATCCCGCCGCCAGTACACCCTCCGCGCCCGTGACCACATCGAGCAGGCCTTCGTCATTGAAGATGGTCGAGAACACGACGTCGGCCTTTGCCGCGACATCCGCGGCCGACGTGCCGGCCCTTGCGCCGCCCTCTACCAGCGGCGCGTATTGCGAGGGAGCCCGGTCGAACACTGTCAGGCTGTAGCCCGCTTTCAGCAGGTTGAGACACATGGGACGGCCCATGGCACCTGTGCCGATCCAGCCGATTCGTGGACGAGTCATTGAGTCTCCGTTTTTTTCGTCTAACGCAAATTATGGCGTTATGCGCAAAATTTAGGTGACAATGCCCAACGGCACAAGGCGGGGTTTTTACGGGGGGGCGGGCACGGCAGTTCTGCAATTCCGGCTTTCCCGACACTTCTATGGCCCATCTTTCCGCCTCGCCCGAGGTCTTCGTACTTCCCTCCGCCCGGCGCCATCAATATTCAAATCTTGTTTTTATATATTTTTCTGGCTAGTATAGCTTTTAAGAGCGGAGGCCCTGGGCAAGTCCGCCTCGCCAGAAAGACCTGCTGGCACTCAGCCGGCGGGACACACAAGACGCAGGAGACGACAAACATGGACACTCATCGCGCCGATGCCGGCCAGCGTTCTCAAGCGCCCGCGGCCGGACCGCGCCATGCCGTGCATTCGATCGATCATTACGCGCTCGAGGTGCCGGACCTGGCCGTGGCCGAGCATTTTCTGGACGCTTTCGGGCTGACCGTGCTGCGCACGCCGGACTGCCTGGAGGTCTACGCCGCCGACGGGCACCGCTGGGCCCGCTTCTATCCGGGCGAGCGCAAGCGCCTGGCCTGCCTGAGTTTCAACTGCTTCGAAGACGATTTCGCGGGCATCGCGCGGCAACTGGCCGCCAGCGGCGCGGCCCTGGTCGAGGACGCGCGCTTCGGGGACAAGTCCGGGATCTGGTTCCTGGACCCAGACGGCAACCTGGTCCAGGTAAAGGTCGGCCCGAAGACCTCGCCTGACAGCAAGCCGCCCGTGGCGCAAGAAAACGCTCCTGGCGGCCAGCGCGGCGCGGTGGTGCGCAGCCAGGTGCAGCGCGTGCGGCCGCGCCGGCTGTCGCACGTGCTGCTATTCTCGCCGGACGTCCAGCGTGCGCTGGACTTCTACCGCGACGTACTGGGCCTGCGCCTGTCGGACCGCTCCGACGACGTGATCGCCTTCACGCATGCGCCCCATGGCAGCGACCATCACCTGCTGGCGCTGGTGAAAAGCTCGGCCAGGGGCTGGCATCACGCCGCCTGGGACGTCGAGAGCG
Source organism: Cupriavidus sp. 21MJTG02-4 (assembly GCF_057798975.1). NCBI lineage: Bacteria > Pseudomonadati > Pseudomonadota > Betaproteobacteria > Burkholderiales > Burkholderiaceae > Cupriavidus > Cupriavidus sp. 21MJTG02-4. The sequence goes on from NZ_JBYOJP010000003.1 coordinate 81,626, forward strand.
TCAACCAGGTCGGCCAGGGCGCCAGCCAGATGGCGAAAGCCGGCTACGCGCAGGGCTGGGGCACCGGGCGGCACGTGCTCGGCTCGAACTTCTTCTTCTATGTGCGCGACCCGTGGGGCTCGTTCTGCGAGTACTCCGCGGATATCGACTACATCCCGTCCGGGCAGGCTTGGCCGGCAGGAAATTTTGCCGCCGAGGACTCCCTGTACCAGTGGGGGCCCGACGTTCCCGAGTACTTCGTCCGCAATACCGAGGCCTGAGCCGGCGCTACGCATGACGCGTGCCGCGCGCCCTGCCTCGCAACAATCCCCGCCGCACTTGGCGGCATCAATTCCGACTGGAGCTGGAAAATGAAGTTGGCAACGTTTCTGCTGGATGGCAAGCAACGAGTGGGCCTGGTGTCCGATGAAGGCGTCTTTGCCCTGCCGCCGGCTGCCGGCAAGGATGTCGGCGCCCTCATCGACGCCGGTCTTGGCCCGCAGCAATGGCACAGCCTGATGGCGCAGGCATCGCCGGTGCCGGCCACGGCCAGGCTGGCGTGGCTGCCGCCGGTCATGAACCCGCGCAAGATCCTCTGTGTCGGCCTCAACTATGCCGACCATACCAAGGAGTCCCCGTACGAGCAGCCGGACTATCCGACGCTGTTCCTGCGCGTGCCGACCAGCATGGTCGGACATGACGGCGCCATCGTGCGCCCGCTGGCCAGCGACACGCTCGACTACGAGGGCGAGCTCGCGGTGGTGATCGGCAAGGGCGGCAAGCATATTGCCCGCGAAGACGCCCTCAGCCACGTGTTTGGCTATTCCATCTTCAACGACGGCTCGGTGCGCGAGTACCAGTTCAAGTCTCCGCAATGGACGGTGGGCAAGAATTTCGACGCGACCGGTGGCTTCGGCCCCTACATCGTGACGGCCGACGAACTGCCGCCGGGCGCCGCCGGACTGCAGCTCGAAACGCGGCTCAATGGCAAGGTGGTCCAGTCCGCCAGCACGTCCGACATGCTGTACGACGTGGCTTCGCTGATCACGATCATCAGCGAAGCCATCACGCTCGAACCCGGCGACGTCATCGTGGCCGGCACGCCTTCCGGCATCGGCTGGGCGCGCGACCCCAAGCTGCTGATGCGCCATGGCGACGTGTGCGAAGTCAGCATCGAGCGGATCGGCACGCTGTCCAATCCGATTGCCGACGAACAGGCCCGCTGAGGCTGACTGGGATGATGACGGAGGAGACCGCCGTGAAGACGATTGAAGTACCGGTACTCGTGGTGGGCGCCGGCCCCGCTGGCCTGACGGCTACGGCACTGCTTGCCACGTATGGCGTTCGCACGCTGACCATCACCAAGTATGCGGGCACCGCGAATTCGCCGCGTGCCCACATTACCAACCAGCGCACCATGGAGGTGTTCCGCGACCTCGGCATCGAGGAGCGCGTACGGCAGCTGGCCACGCCACACGAGTTGATGAGCCATTGCATCTGGGCCACCAGCTTTGCCGGCACCGAGATTGCCCGCCTGCACGCTTGGGGCGGTTCGGAGCAGCGCCAGGCCGACTATGCGCTGGCCAGCCCGTCGCAGATGTGCAATGCGCCGCAGCACCTGATGGAGCCGGAGATCCTCGCCTGCGCGCGCGAGCGCGGGGCCGAGTTCCTGTTCAATACGGAGCTGACGCAGATTGCCCAGGACGCCGACCACGTCACCGCCATCGTAAAGGACCGCATCACCGGCGAAACCACCCAGATCAAGGCGCGCTACGCCATCGGCGCGGATGGCGGCGCCAGCACCGTGGTGCCCCAGTGCGGCTTCGAGATGGAAGGCGAAATGGGCCTGGGCGCAGCGGTCAATTGCTGGCTGGAAGTCGATCTGGCCCGTTACTGCGAACAACGTCCCGGCACCCTGTACTGGATGACGCAGCCCGGCAATGACTACTGGGTCGGCAGCGGCACGTATATCTGCGTGCGGCCGTGGAACGAATGGGTGCTGCTGTTCATGTACGACCCGGCTGAAGGCGAACCCGACCTGAGCGAAGAGGCCGTGATCCGGCGCGCGCGGGCCACCATCGGCGACGACTCGCTGCCGATCCGGGTCAAGGCGGTCAGCAAGTGGCAGATCAACCATGTCGCGGCGAAGTCCATGCGCAAGGGGCGCGTGTTCATTGCCGGCGATGCCGCACACCGGCACCCGCCCGCCAATGGACTTGGCACCAATACGTCGATCCAGGACGCCTTCAACCTGGCCTGGAAGCTGGCCCATGTGATCCGCGGCAGTGCGGACGATGCCCTGCTCGACAGCTACTCCGCCGAGCGCCAGCCGGTGGGCCGGCAAGTGGTGGACCGCGCCATGCAATCGGTGCGCAATATGCTGCCGATCTCCAAGGCGCTGGGGTTCGAGCCCGGCCAGAGCGAAGCGCAGGGGTGGGCGAACGTCGATGAACTGTTCAGCGACACCGAACTGGGCCGCGAGCGCCGCCAGGCACTGCAGAAAGCCGTCGACCTGCAGAACTACCAGTTCAATTGCCACGGCGTGGAACTTGGCCAGGCCTATGCGTCAGCGGCGGTAGTGCCGGACGGTCGCGCGCGCGAACCCTTCGGGCGCGATCCCGAACTGTATTACCAGCCGAGTTCGGCCCCCGGCAGCGTGGTGCCCCACGCATGGCTGGAATTCCAGAAGGAACGCGTTTCCACGCTGGACCTGGTCGGCCGCGGGCGCTTCACGCTGCTGACAGGCGTCGGCGGACAGGCCTGGCGCGACATGGCGGCACGCATTGGCGAGGCGCTCGGCATCGGGATCGATGTGGTCAGCATCGGCGGCCCGAACTGCGATGCCCACGATGTCTACGGTGCCTGGCGCACGCTGCGCGGCACCACGGACGCCGGCGCCATCCTCGTGCGCCCCGACCGCTTCGTCGGCTGGCGCGGGCAGGATTGCGGCGCGCAGGCCGCGCGGGAACTGGCGCAAGCCATGCAGGCCATCCTGGGGCGCCAGTCCGGCGGCGCCGACCGCCGCCAGGCGGCCTAGCCGGCGAGTGCCGGGCCGGGCACCCCGAGCCGTGCCCGGGCCTCGTAAAAATATATAATGATGCCAACCATCTATCTTTCTACGAGCCCCGCCCGTGCCCACCAAGCCCGCCAAGCCATCCGCCCCGTCCTCCGCCGCCGACACCGTCGCCAGCGCGCTGCCGGACCCCGGCGGGCGCACGTGGGCGTCGGTGCTCGAGCAGGCGGTGCGCGAGGACATCATCAGCGGCCGCCTTGCGGCGGGCAGCAAGCTGCGCCTGAAGGAGCTGGCCGAGCACTACCAGGCCGGCGTGATCCCGCTGCGCGAGGCCTTGTCGCGGCTTTGCACCACGGGCTTCGTGCTGGCCATCGACCAGAAGGGCTTCCGCGTGGCCGAGCTGTCCCCGGAGGAGCTGCTCGACATCACGCGCGTGCGCCAGCAGATCGAGAGCCAGGCACTGCGCGAAGCCATCAGGCTGAAGGACATCGCCTGGGAAAGCGAAGTGGTGGCCGCGCACCATCGCCTGACCCGCATCCCGATGTCGCTGCGCGGCCAGGGCGGCGCGCTCAACCCCGAGTGGGAAGCCGCGCACGTGGCCTTTCACGATGCGCTGATCTCGGGCTGCCAGTCACCGTGGATGCGCCGCTTCTCGGCGGTGCTGCGCGACCAGACGGCGCGCTACCGCTTCCTCTCGCTGGCCGTGCCCAAGACCGAACGGACCCGCGACGTGGCGGCCGAGCACGAGGCCATCGTGCGTGCCGTGGTCGCGCGCGATGCGGACCGCGCCTGCAAGCTGCTTTCGGCCCATTTCCAGCAAACCACCGACCTGGTGCTCCAGTACCTGGCGCGCCAGAAGAGCGGCGGCAGCCCCACGCGCAAGCGCCGCGCCGCGGCCGAAGCGACCACCTGACGCGGCGCCTCCCGTGGGCGGCCCGCAGGCGGCGGGCGCCCGTTCTGCCGGACCGAACAGTGGGTTCTGCCGCCGCCTCTCACTCCTGGCGCGCGCTCTGGCCTATCCTGCACAGGCCCCGGGGGCCCAAGCCGCCCGGAAGGCTGGTCCATTTCCGGGAAGCCACCATGTCCGACTACTACCTGCTCGCCGGCCGCCTGTTCATCGCCTTCATGTTCGTGCTCAGCGGCGCCAACAAACTGCTGTTCTTCAGCCACGGACTGGACGAGGTCAAGGCGCGCAGGCTGCCGTTCCCGCGCCTGGCGCTGACCGCCACCATCATCGTCCAGCTCATCTGCGGGCTGGCCATCATGGCCGGCTACCAGACCACGGCGGCATCGCTGCTGCTGGCGCTGTTCACGCTCGCCACGGCCGTGATCTTCTATGATTTCTGGAACCAGCAAGGGCCCCAGCACACATTGATGTTCACGGGCTTCCTGGAACATGTCAGCATCATCGGCGGCTTCGCCATCCTGATGGGCGCGGGCCCCGGCAGCATCGTGCTGCATCTCTGAGGACGACCATGGACGCCAGGGCGCTACGGGCCGGCGCATGGCCGGCCGCGCTGGCCGCCGCGGCCCGCGCCTGGTGGCAGGCGGACAGCGCCCGCTGGCTGCATGCGGGCAAGACCGCGCTGGCGGTGGTCATGGCCACGTGGCTGAGCATGCGGCTGGAACTGGCCGCGCCGCGCACCGCCATGGTCTCGGTGGTGATCCTGATGATGCACCAGCACAGCGGCATGGTGCTGGCGCGCGGGTTCTACCGCGCGGTGGGCATGCTGGCCGGCAGCCTGGCCGCGCTGGCGCTGTTCCATGCTTTCCCGCAGGAACGCGTGCTGTTCTTCGCGGCCCTGTCCATCTGGATCGGACTATGCGTGGCGGGCGCGGCCTACTACCGCAACTACCAGTCGTACGGCTTCGTCCTGTCCGGCTACGCCACCTGCATTGCCGCCGTGCCGTCGATCAGCAACCCCTACGGCATCTTCGACAATGTCGTGGTCAGCCTCAGCGAGGTCTCGATCGGCATCCTGTGCGCGGGGCTGGTGAGCGGCCTGGTGTTTCCGCAGCGCGTCACGGCCATGCTGCTCGGCGCCGGGCAGCGGCATGTCGCGGGCTTCATCGGCTTCATCCGCCTGGCGCTGCGCGGAGAGCAGGACCGCGACGCCCTGCACCTGGTCCACCTGCGCCTGATGGGCGAGCGCGCCCAGCTCGAGAACCTGCGCAGCGCCACCGTCTTCGAAAGCCCTGAAATGCGCGCGAACAATGCGCTGATGATCCGGCTGAACCATGACTTCCTGGATGCGGTCGCGCGCTTCCACAGCCTGCACCAGCTGCAGGCGCGCATCACGCGCGCGGCCGACCATCGCGCCGGCGAAGCGCTGCGGGCCTTGTCGGCACGCGTGCTGGACGCGCTGCCCGTGCTCGAGCCGGGTGCGAGCCTGCGCCTGGAGCAGGTGCGCACGCTGCACGCTCGCCTGCAGACGCTGCGCGACGACCTGCCGGGACGCATCCATTCCTTGCGCGCCAGCCTGGCCGATGCGGGGGCCGCCACGCGCGACCGCTTCGCCGCGGGCGCGCTGGTGCTCGACGACGGCGTTGCCGACCTGCTGGCCTTCACGGGCAACTACGTGGCGCTGCGCAGTCCGCGCCCGGCCGAGGCCCCGGCCGCCAGCGCGGATCGCCCCGACCGGCTGCTGAGTTCGGCCAACCGCGCCTTTGCCATGGCGTCGGGGCTGCGCGCGGCCGTCGCCATCCTGGCCTGCTCCTGGCTCTGGATCGCCTCGGGCTGGAGCAATGGCGGCTCCGCGCTGATCGCCACCACCATCGCCATTGCGCTCTATTCGATCATGCCCAGCCCCACCACCGTGGCCAGGCACATGCTGATCGGCTGCCTGGCGGCGTGGCTTGCCGGCATGGTGTTCAACTTCGCCCTGCTGCCCCGGCTCGACGGCTTCGTGCTGCTGTGCGCCGGCCTGGTGCCATTCATCGTGGCCGGCAGTTTCCTCGGCACCTTCCCGGCTACGGCGATCATCGGGCTGGGCTTTGGCATCTACTTCTGCTTCCTCACCAACCTGGCAAACCCCACGGTCTACAACCCGGTGGCCTACCTGGACGCCGGGCTTGCGACGTTGCTCGGCATCGGACTGGCTTCGCTGGCGTTCGCCACCATCGTGCCCGCCGGCAGCCACTGGCTGGCCGACCGCTATCTGCGCCAGCTGCGTGCGCTGGTCGCCACGCGGGTCTGCTATGGCTCGCTGGCGGGGCTGCGCCTGACCTTCGAGAGCAATCTGCGCGACTTCATCCAGTACGCCGCCACGCGGCCGGCCACCGGCCCGGCCAGCCAGGCGGTCATGCTGAACTGGTCGTTTGCCGCGTTGGAGATCGGCCTGGCCGTGATCTACATTCGGGAAGCGACCGCGCGCCATGTCATGCCCGGGCCCTGGCAGGCGCAGCAGGATCTGCTGCTGGCAGCCCTGGCGGCCCTGTTCCAGGCGCCGACGCCGGACGCGCTGCGGCGGGCGGTGGACGCGGTCGAACAGGTAATCCGCGAGACTGCGGAGAGCGCGGACTGGGGCAGCGATGCATCCGGCGCGCTCACCGCCGGCCCGGCGCGGGTACGCGCGCAGTTGCATGTCATCCGGCTGTCCCTGCTCGACGACGCCTTTCCGCCGCCGGACCCCGCCACGAAAACCGAAGGACAGGCTGCCTGAATCTCCTCCCATGGTATCCGCTGCATCCCCCCCTCCCTGGACCCGGCTGCTCGCCGGCACGGCCGCCGCGCTGGTGCTGGCCGGCTGTGCCGACACGGGCGGCATCGCCCCGGCATCCACGCCGATCGAGGCCGCCGCGGTCGACCCCGGCGCGGCGCTGCGCGCCACCCAGCAGGATGCGGGCTGGCCCCGGCAGTCGTGGTGGGAGCACATGGGCGATCCCAGGCTCAACGCGCTGGTCGCGCAATCCGTTGCCGGCAATCCGGACATGCGCATTGCGCTGGCGCGCAGCGAGCTCGCCGAGGGTCTGGCCGGGGTGGCGGGTGCCGCGACCGAGCCGAACCTCAGCGCGGGCGGCGCCTTCGGACGGACCCGCTTTCCGCGCCTGGCCACGCCGCAGCCGCTTGGCGGCCACAACACCTGGAACAACCACATCAGCGTCGACCTGTCCTATGACCTCGATCTGTGGGGCCGCAACCGCGCCGTGCTGCGCGGCGCGCTGGACGGCGTGCAGGCGGCGGCGGCCGAGGCCCGCGCCGTGCAGATCGGCCTGGAAACCTCGGTGGTGCGGGCTTACGTGGACCTGGCGCTGCAATATGCCTTGCTCGATGTCAGCCAGGCCAACCTGGCACGGCAGCGCAACATCTACGACATCATCCGCAAGCGTGCCAGCCGCGGCCTGGCCAGCGAACTGGAACTGAGCGAAGCGCAGACCCCGATTGCCTCGCTGGAAGCCCAGGTCCTGCAGGCCGAGCGGCAGATCGCGCTGGCCAGGAACCAGATCGCCATCCTCAGCGGCCAGGGCCCCGGCGCCGGCGATTCGCTGGAACGGCCCCGCCTGCTGCTGGACACCCCCGTCGCCGTCCCGGCGTCATTGCCGGCCGAACTCGTGGGGCACCGGCCCGACGTGGTGGCGCAGCGCTGGCGCGTGCAGGCCGCGGCGCAGGGCATCAAGGCCGCCAAGGCGGACTTCTACCCGAACATAAACCTGGTGGCCACCGTCGGGCTGGCCTCGGCCGCGTTCGGCAATTTCTTCACCTTTGTCAGCCGCGACGCCATCGGCCACAACGTGGGGGCGGCGTTTTCGCTGCCGCTGTTCGACGGGGGCCGGCGCCGCGGCAACTACACCGTGGCCACCGCCAACTACGACGTGGCCGTGGAGACCTACAACAAGACCGTGCTCGCCGCCTTCCAGGGCGTGGCCGACCAGGTCATCTCGCTGCAGTCGTTGGGCCGCCAGCAGCAAGGCATCGAGGCCTCGCTGAAGTCCGCGCAGCGCGCCTATGACCTGGCGGAGAAAGGCTATCGCGGCGGCTTCACGGACTACCTGAACGTGCTCGCCACCGAGAACGAACTGCGGCGGCAGCAGCTGGCGCTGGCGCTGGTGCAGGCCGCGCGGCTGGACGCTTGGGCGCGGCTGATGCTGGCCCTGGGCGGCGGCTTCGACGCCGCCCAGGCGCAACCCTGAGCCAGGCCACTGCCATGCCCAGAGAAATCGCCCTGTTCTATGTGCTGATGCCATCGCTGCTGCCGGTGTTCCTCGCCTGCGGGGCGCTGTACTGGCTGCTCGACCGGCTCCTGACGCGCATCGGCCTGTATCGCCGGGTCTGGCATCCGGCGCTGTTCCGCGCCGCGCTCTTTGTCTGCCTTTTCAGCGGCATCGGCCTCCTGCTCTGGGACTGAGCGAGACCGATGCACCGAACCCCGCCATGACATTCAATCTCCAATCCCTGCTCCGCATCCTGGCCACCTGCCTGGCCGCCGCCGCCGCCATTGCCCTGGGCTACAGCCTGTGGGCCCACTACATGTACTCGCCGTGGACGCGCGACGGACGGGTGCGGGCCGAGGTCATCAACATTGCCGCGGACGTCTCCGGGCTGGTGGCGCGCGTCGCGGTGCGCGACAACCAGGAGGTGCATCGCGGCGACCTGCTCTTCACCATCGACCAGGAACGCTTCCGCCAGGCCCTGGCGCAGGCCGAGGCCCAGGCGCAGGCGCGCAAGGCGGAGCTCGACATGCGGCACCAGCAGGCCGTGCGGCGGCGCGGCCTGGACAGTTCGGTGGTTTCCGTCGAAAGCCGCGAAGACGTAGGCGCGCAGGAAAAGCAGGCGCAGGCCAACTACCACGCCAGCCTGGCGGCGCTGGACACCGCGCGGCTCAACCTGCAGCGTAGCGAAGTACGTTCACCGGTGGACGGGTATGTGACCAACCTGAACCTGTTCGCCGGCGACTACGTCAGCGCCGGCACCGCCCGGATGGCGGTGATCGACAAGCATTCCTACTGGGTCTATGGCTACTTCGAGGAAACCAAGCTCGCCAATGTGAAGGTCGGCGCAAAGGTGGAAGTGCGCCTGATGTCCGGCGGCGACCCGCTGAAAGGACACGTGGAAAGCCTCGCGCGCGGCATTGCCGACCGCGACAACCCCACCGGCGCCGGCCTGCTCGCCGATGTGAACCCGGTGTTCACGTGGATCCGGCTGGCCCAGCGGGTGCCGGTGCGGATCCACCTGGATGAAGAGCCGACCGGTTTGCCACTGGCCATGGGCACGACCTGCACCGTCACGGTGTTGCAGGACAAGCCGTAGCATTGCCGCTCAACATAAAAGGTTCTTCCGCGAATTGCGGGGCGTCGTGCTTGGCTTGCGCGGCTGTTTCGCCGGGGTAGCCGGGAGGCGTTCCGTGGTTATGATCGAGTCATCGCTCTTGGCAGATGCCGCTGTTTCGCCGGCGTAGCCGGGAGGCGTTCCGTGGTTATGATCGAGTCATCGCTCTTGGCAGATGCCGCTGTTTCGCCGGCGTAGCCGGGAGGCGTTCCGTGGTTATGATCGAGTCATCGCTCTTGGCAGATGCCGCTGTTTCGCCGGCGTAGCCGGGAGGCGTTCCGTGGTTATGATCGAGTCATCGCTCTTGGCAGATGCCGCTGTTTCGCCGGCGTAGCCGGCGACCTACTTTCTTGTCCGAGCGACAAGAAAGTAGGCAAAGAAACGCGTCGCTTACCCTAACGGGCGAATATTGATCGTAGTGTGCGAGGAATTTCGTACGGGTATTCGCTTCAGAGTCTGCCCCGCTGCCTGCCGCGTGGAGCGCGCCCGTATGCAGGCTCTCCAACAATGATTGAACGAGCCCCGAAACTGTCCGTGGCCCGACACTGCCAGCGTTATCGCATCATCGCCTTCGACTGCTGCGCGGCTCAGTAGTCGGCAGGCGGGACGACATCAACGGCGCAGATGCCGGCACTTCCGCTTCTTCCGTTCCCATCCCTCGGTTTTCACCGTGCGCGCAGTGCAGCCGTAGGCGTCCTACCGATGGCGAGGTTCGGAGAGGCCACCAAATGATCCGGGTTCGCTCATCTGACGAACTCGACCTTCAGCCCCAGCTGACGGCGGCAAGCCGGCTGTGCCGGGCTACGCTTGCGCCGGACCGAACAGCCACGGCTCGCGCCCGGCCCGTTCCTGTTCGTAGCGCCGGATCGCATCCTGGTGCTGCAACGCGAGCGCGATGTCGTCCAGCCCGTTCAGCAGGCAGTACTTCCTGAACGGGTCGAGCGTGAAGGGAATGACGTCGCCCGCCGGGGTCGTCACGAGTTGCGCGGCCAGGTCAATGTGCAGCCGGTATCCCGGTGAAGCGGCGACCTCGGCGAACAGACGGTCGACTGCGCCCGCGTCGAGGACGATCGGCAGCAGGCCGTTCTTCATGCAGTTGTTGTGGAAGATGTCGGCAAAGCCCGGCGCGATCAGCGCGCGCAGCCCGAAATCCTCGAGCGCCCACGGCGCATGTTCGCGCGACGAACCGCAGCCGAAGTTCTCGCGCGCCAGCAGCACCGAGGCGCCCTGGTAGCGCGGCTGGTTCAGCACGAAGTCCGGGTTGCGCGGCCGCAGCGAGCAATCCTGCCCCGGCTCGCCGTGGTCGAGGTAGCGCCAATCGTCGAACAGGTAGGGGCCGAAGCCGCTGCGCTGGATGGACTTGAGGAACTGCTTGGGCAGGATGGCGTCGGTGTCCACGTTGGCGCGATCCAGCGGGGCCACCAGGCCGTCGAGTACCGTAAAGGGCTTCATGCCGATGTCTCCTGTTGCAGCGTGCGCACGTCGATGAAATGGCCGGCCACCGCCGCGGCGGCGGCCATCTGCGGGCTGACCAGGTGCGTACGGCCGCCCGGTCCTTGCCGGCCTTCGAAATTCCGGTTGGAAGTGGAGGCGCAGCGCTCCCCCGGCGCGAGACGGTCGTCGTTCATGCCCAGGCACATCGAGCAGCCCGGCTCGCGCCATTCGAAGCCGGCATCGATGAAGATCTTGTCGAGCCCCTCGGCTTCGGCCTGCGACTTCACCAGCCCCGAACCGGGCACCGCCAGCGCCTGCCGGATATTGGCCGCGACGCGGCGGCCGCGCAGCACCGCGGCGGCGGCGCGCAAGTCCTCCAGACGCGCATTGGTGCAGGAGCCGATAAAGACCTTGTCGAGCGCAATGGCCGCCACGGGCGTGCCGGCCTGCAGCCCCATATAGGCCAGCGCCTGCTCCATGCCACGGCGCCTGACGGGGTCGGCCTCCTGCCGCGGATCGGGCACGCACTCGCCGATCGGCACCACCATCTCGGGCGATGTGCCCCACGTGACGTGCGGCTCGATCGAAGCGGCGTCGATCTCGACGACCGCGTCGAACACGGCATCGGAGTCGCTGCGCAGCGTGCGCCAGTACGCGCTGGCGTGCTGCCACGCCTCGCCTTGCGGCGCCTGCGGGCGATCCGCCAGGTAGGCCAGCGTGGTCTCGTCCACGGCCACCATGCCGGCACGGGCGCCGGCTTCGATCGCCATATTGCAGACCGTCATGCGCGCTTCCATGCTCAGGCCACGGATGGTGGCGCCGGCAAACTCGATCACATGACCGGTTGCACCGGCCGTGCCGATGCGCCCGATCAGCGCCAGCGCGATGTCCTTGGCGGCCACGCCCGGCGGCAGCTCGCCTTCCACGCGCACCAGCATCGAACGCGGCTTCTTCATCCACAGGCACTGCGCGCCGAGCACCTGCTCGACCTCCGACGTGCCGATGCCGAAGGCAAAGGCCGCGAACGCACCGTGGGTGGACGTGTGCGAGTCGCCGCAGGCGATGGTCATGCCGGGCAGCGTCGCGCCGCGCTCGGGGCCGACCACGTGCAGGATGCCCTGGCGCGGATCATTCATGCCGAAATTGACGATGCCGGCCTCGGCGCAGTTGCGGTCGAGCGCATCGACCTGGATGCGGCTGACCGGGTCGGCAATGCCCGCCGCCCGATCCGTGGTCGGCACGTTGTGGTCGGCGGTGGCCAGCACCGATGCCGCGCGCCACACCTTGCGGCCATGCAGCCGCAGTCCTTCGAAGGCCTGCGGACTGGTCACCTCATTGACCAGGTGCCGGTCGATATAGATCAGCGAAGGCCCGTCGGCCTGCTCGTGGATGACGTGGCTGGCCCACAGCTTGTCCAGCAGGCTGGCGGGTCGATTGGCTTGCACCATGCTGCTTGTCTCCTCTTGAAATCGTCATTGGCCGGCGCCAACAGCCGGCACCGGAAAGAGCTGGGTTCGCTTGCCGGCCTTGAGCACCTGCCCGGCGACATCGTGGCCTACCACCTCCGGCAATGCCCGTGCGACGCGCAGCAAGCTGTCCAGGTCGACACCGGTCGGAATGCCGGACGACTCGAGCATGTGCACCAGGTCTTCGGTGCAGATGTTGCCGGTCGCGCCGGGCGCGAACGGGCAGCCGCCCAGGCCGCCCAGCGAGGCGTCGAAGCTGGTCGCGCCGGCGGCCAGCCCGGCCAGCACATTGGCCAGCCCCATGCCGCGCGTGTTGTGGAAATGCAGGGTCAGCGGCACGCCGGGGAACCACTCGCGGAACGCCGCGACGAGCTCGCCCACCTGGCGCGGGTCGGCCATGCCGGTGGTATCGGCCAGCGTGATCGCATGCATGCCCATGGCCAGGTACTGCTCGGCGGCCCAGCGCACGCGCGCCGGCGCAATGTCGCCTTCGAACGGGCAGCCGAACGACGTGGCGACGCAACCGCTCACGGCCATGCCGGTGCCGCGCACCAGGTCCATCACGCCGCGGAACTGCGCCAGCGACTGCTCGCACGTCATGCGCATATTGGCGAGGTTGTGGGTCTCGCTGGCGGACATCACCAGGTTGATCTCGTCCAGCCCGCACTCCAGCGCGCGCTCGCCGCCGCGCGCGTTTGGCACCAGCGCGACGTACGTCACGTCCTCGTGGCGGCGGATCTGCTTTGCGACCGCCTCGGCATCGCGCAGGTTCGGGATGGCCCTGGGCGAGACAAAAGACGTGATCTCAATCTTGGCAAGGCCCGTCTGCGACAAGGCATCGATCAGCGCAACCTTCTGCTCCGTTGGCACGAATTGCGGCTCGATCTGGAAGCCGTCACGCACCGACACCTCGTTGATAAAGACCCGCTGCGGGGCGTCTGCAAACCACATGATGTTCTCCTCTTGAATGGCCGCGTCTCAGACCACGCCAGACTTGCGCAAGGCCTGGAAGTCCTCGCCGGCAATGCCGATCGCCGCCAGGATCTCCTCGGTATGGGCACCCAGCTCCGGGCCGACCCAGCGGGTCTGCCCAGGGGTTTCGCTCAGGCGCGGCACGATGCCGGGCAGCGATACGGCGGCGCCGTCGGGCAAGCTGTGGGTCTCGATCATGTCGCGCGCCTGGTAGTGCGGGTCGGCCCAGATGTCCGCCGCGGTATAGATGCGCCCGCACGGAACCGCAGCGGCTTCGAGCACGTCGAGCACTTCGTCCAGGCCAAGTCCGCGGGTCCACGCAGTGATGGCATCGTCGAGCATGGCGTTGTGCGCCACGCGTCCGTCGTTGTGCGCGAGGCGCGGATCGCTGCCCAGGTCATCGCGCCCGATGGCCGCCATGAAGCGGCGGAAAATGGCGTCCCCATTGCCGGCGATGATGACGTAGTGGCCGTCCTTGCACGGATAGGTGTTGGACGGCGAGATGCCCGGCAGGCTCGCGCCCGAGCGTTCGCGTATATGGTCGAACATGGCGTATTCGGGCACCAGGCTTTCCATCACGGCGAACACCGATTCGTACAGCGCCACGTCGATGAACTGGCCCTCGCCACCGTTGGCGCGCAGGTGGTGCATCGCCAGCAACGCGCCGATCACGCCGTAGAGCGAGGCCAGCGTATCGCCGATGCTGACGCCCGAGCGCACCGGCGGGCGGTCCGGATAGCCGGACACATAGCGCAGGCCGCCCATCGATTCGGCGATCGCGGCAAAGCCCGGACGGTCCTTGTACGGCCCAGTCTGCCCGTAGCCCGACACCCGCACCATGACCAGCGCCGGGTTGACGGCACGCAGGTCTTCCCAGCCCAGGCCCCATTTCTCGAGCGTGCCCGGGCGGAAGTTTTCGACCACGATATCGGCTTCGGCCACCAGCCGGCGCACGATGTCCTGCCCCGCCGGCGCGCGCAGGTCCAGCGTGACGGACTTCTTGTTGCGGCTCTGGCTGTACCACCAAAGCGATGTGCCGTCATGGAGCTTGCGCCATTTGCGCAGCGGGTCGCCGTCGTGCGGCGGCTCGATCTTCAGCACCTCGGCGCCGAACTGCGCCAGCAGGCCGGCTGCGTACGGGCCCGCGATCAGCGAGCCGAGCTCGACCACCCGCACCCCCGCGAGCGGCTGGGGCCGCCCGGTGTCGGGCTTGCTGCCGGACATGTTCTTCGCTTCTGTCATTCTGCTACCTCACACAACTTGTCTCGTCCATCGAAAGGGGCATCCGTCCAAGTGCGGATAAAATGCGGTCATGACATCGACCGCCCCGCCCCGCCCCGCCAGTGAAGACCCGCCGTCCCGGCTCGACGAGGGCCATCGTGACTACGTGGCAGCCCTTGCGCGCGGGCTGGCCGTGATCCAGGCGTTCACCGAAGGCTCGCCCGAAATGACGCTGAGCGAAGTCGCCCAGGCCACCGGCATGAGTCCGGCCACGGCACGCCGCGCCTTGCTCACGCTGCAGTCGCTCGGCTATATCGGCGCCAACGGCCGCCGCTTCCTGCTGCTGCCCAAGGTGCTGTCGCTGGGCGCGGCCTACCTCAGCTCGATGAACCTGCGCGACGTCGTCCAGCCCTTCCTGCAGGAGGTCGCCGACCGCTTTCGCGACTCGGTCTCGCTGGCGATCCTCGATGGCGACAGCGTGGTCTACCTCGCGCACGTGCCGAGCAGCCGCCGCATCGTGTTCCGGGCCTCCGTCGGCTACCGCCTGCCCGTGCACTGCACTTCGCTCGGCCTCGCCCTGCTGGCCCATGCCCCGCAGGCGCAGCAGGAGGCCGTGCTGGCCAGGGCGCCGTTCCAGAAGTTCACGCCCATGACGCTGAGCGAGGCAGAGCCGTTGCGCACGGCGCTCGAGCAGGTGCGCGAACAGGGCTACGCACTGCAGGAAAGCCAGCTCGAAATCGGCGTGCTGTCGGTCGCGGTGCCGGTGCGCGACGCCTCGCGCCGCGTCATCGCCGCCATCAACTGCTCCACCGAGTCCGGTCGCGCCAGCACACAGGACCTGGTGTCCGAACGGCTGCCGGCATTGCGCAACGCGGCCGCGATGATCGAATCCGCGTTGTTGCGGGCACCGGCGCTCGCGCATTCGATCACGGCGGCAGGCTAGGCCGCGGGCTCCATCGCGATATCCAGCATCACCAGCTGATGGCCATCGCGCTCGGGATGCGCGGCCACCTCGACGATATGGTCGGCAATCGTCGAGAAGATGCAGTCGACCGGATTCGCCGGGTCTCCCGCAAAGTAGATCTGCGACGTCAGCGTCTGGTAGCCCGGATGCAGCACGCGGTAGTGGATGTGCGGCGCGCGCTGGCGGTTGCGGCCCAGCCGCGCCATCAGTACGCCCACGGCCGTATCCTCGCGGCCGATGATGTATCCGCCCGGACGGACCGTGAATACCTGGAAGCCGCCCTGCCCGTCGCAACGCAGCTTGCCACGCAGGTTGTCCTCGGACTGCGAGTCGTCCTCGTTTTCGTAGCGCCCGTACTGGTTGGGCTGCCAGACGATCAGCTGCGCGCCGGGCAGCACGCGGCCGGTCACTGCATCGCGCACCTGGCCACGCAGTTCCATGCGCTGGCCCGGTTCGTCGTCGCCGGCAAGCTGGCAGGGATTCGGGCCCTCGGCCACGCCATCCTTCGGGAACGGGCCGGTCACGTTCTGTGCGGTCGCCTCGCTGCCGGTGCGCGCGAGATCCAGCGAACGCATGGTCAGGCCCATCATGTCGCACAGCATGATCAACTCGTCGTCCCGGGCCACCTGCCCGAGCCAGCCGGCGATGCGGTAAAGCTCCGCATCGGTCAGCCGAAGCTCGTCGAGCATGGCGTGGAAGTAACGCAGCGCAATGGCGAACTTCGCCTGCAGGGCGGGATCGGCGCCGTCGGCATCGGCACACATCGCTGCGAGTGCGCGGGATAGCGTGGGGTTGTTGGCTTGGTCCATCGTTGTCTCCAGTCTTGTCAGGGCTGCCGCGCAAGGGCAGCTGTAAAACGCGTTCCGCTCAGCCGGCACCGCCAGCAAGGTCGGTTGCGCGGGCGAGCAGGCCGGCATCCGCCTTCAGGCGGTGCTTGGCCGGCTTGTGCGTGGGGGTGTGGGGAATCTGCTCCACCTGCACTACATAGCGCGGCAGCTTGTGCACGGCCAGGCGATCGCGCGCCCAGTCCACCAGCGCTGACGCACTGATCTCCTTGCCGGCGCGCCATTGCACCGCCAGCAGGATTTCTTCCTCGCCGAGCTCGGCGGGCACGCCGATCGCCGCGGCCTCTTCCACCGCCGGGTGCTCGCCGAACACGCGGTCCAGCTCGGCACCAGAAACGTTTTCCCCCTTGCGGCGGATCACGTCCTTCTTGCGCGCGACAAAGACGTAGTAGCCGTCGGCGTCCTGGCGTACGAGATCGCCAGTGGCAAACCATCCTTCGCGGAAGGCGGCCTCGGTCTGTGCGCGGTCGCGGTAGTAGCCCTGCATCAGGGTCGGCGTGCGGATCAGCAGCTCGCCGGTGCCGCCGGCGGGAACATCACTGCCGTCTTCACCGACGATGCGTGCCTGTGGCGCGGCGATGCCGGGATCGGGGTGACGCGAAATCAGGCCCATCGTGCCCAGCCTGTGCGGCCCCTGGAACGGGTTGGCGATCACGCCCGGAATCTCGGTCATGCCATAGCACTCGATCAGCCGCGCGACGTGGAACTCGTTGCGCATCACGCTCACCATCTCGCGCGTCTGCGGCGCGATGAACATCTTGGTGATACGGTGGCCACGCACGAACTCTTCACGCGGGCGCCGCGCCAGGATGCTGCCGGCCGCAGCGACCAGGTTGACCTCGGTCGCGCCGCTTTCCGCCGCGAAGCGCCAGAACGACGATGCCGAAAACCTGCGCACCAGCACCAGGCACCCGCCGCACGCCAGCGCGCCGCCGACCGAGTACATCAGCGCGTTGATGTGGAACAGCGGCATCACGCACATCACGCGCTCGTTCGGCTGCAGGTGCATGCGACCCACAAAGGCTTCGGCAGTCAGTACATAGCCGCGCTGGCCATGCATGGCGCCCTTGGGAAAGCCGGTCGTGCCCGAGGTATAGATGATCATCGCCGTGGCCCCGGCGCTGGCGTCCGACCCGGTATCGGCTTCGGATTCGCCGATCAGCGCCTGTGGGTGCGCGCCGGCTTCGTTGGCACGCAGCCAGGTGCTGCCGCCAAGCTGCGACACCACGGCCGTGGCCGTGTCCAGCGTGGCCGGGGAACACACCAGCCCGCAGATCTGCGCATGCTCGAAGACGTACAGCGCCTCGTCCAGCCGGTAATCGGGATTGGCGGGGACCAGCGTGGCGCCAAGCCGTGCCAGCGCGAACATCAGCACGACCGTGGACGGATGGTTGGCCGACAGCACGCCGACCCGGTCGCCGGCACCGACATGCATCTCGTGGGCAAGCCATGCTGCGGTGCGCGCGATGCGGGCAGCCAGTTCACCGTAGCTCCAGGTCTCGCCCTCGAACAGCAGGGCCGGCTTGTCCGGATGCTGCGCGACGCGCGCGGCCAGGAAATCGGTCAGCGTGAAGTCATGTGCGCGGTATTGCCGCAGCACTTCCAGGGGCGGCACTGCCTGAGCCTCGACGGCGTTCGCGAGCGGGTTCATGCCGTGCAGGCCTCCGGCCCGGTGTAGGCGATGGCGTGCTCGGCGGCATCGGCCAGCGCGAAGCCGATCGGGTGCCGCGATTCCTCCTGCAGGTGCGCGATCAGGCTGGCCACCCGGGCCAGCAGCGGCACGCCCTTGAGCGCGCCGGGCGGATAGCCCGCATCCAGGAGCACAGCGGGAATCGCGCCGGAAACATTGAGCGGCAAGGCACGGGAAAAATGTCGCGGAACCGCTTCGGCCACGGCTTCCAGCGCCGCCACGTGCGCCCCCGCCAGGCCGAGTTCGCGTGCCACCTCGAGCAATCGATGCGCACGCGGATCGCCTTCCTTGTGGGTCGGATGGCCAAAGCCCGGCAAGGGCTTGCGCTCGAGGCGCATCGCCGCCACCACGGCATCGGCGCTCGCGGCGAGCGTGCCTTCGCCCTGCCCGGCCAGCACGTCCTGGAGCATCCGGCCGGCAGTCTCCGAAGCGCCCAGGATGACCGAGCCGCAACCGAGCAGCCCTGCCGCCACCGCGCCCTGCAGGGCGTCCGGTGCCGCTGCCAGCGTCATGCGCGCAGCCTGCACCGACGGCACCAGGCCGTGCTCGGCAATCGCGACCAGGCACGCATTGGTGGCCGCCGCCAGGCCGCTGTCGGGCACGCGGCCCGTCAGCAGGAACAGAAAGTACTCGGTGAAATCCATGCGGCCGATCAGCTCGCGGCTGAGATTGCGGCCGTGTACCGACACGCCATGGGTATCCACAAAGGCGATTGCCGTCGCCGGTTGCGGTTTCGTGCTGGGAGAAGCGGACATACTCTGGTCTCCGTTTTTGCGCTAGGCGCATAATTAATCGCTATACGCAAATACTAGGCGCACTCTCAGGGGGGCGCAAGGAAAATATTTCCGTACGGTACGGTATTAATCGATGGCGAAAAAAATCGCCTGACTGGCAGGCGAAATGGGGAATGACCACGAAAGTGCGGGCTCGCTCGCATGAGCGGCCCGTGGAGCACTTACTCCGTGCGGTCGTATGAGAACTGGATGCCGGCGGTGCCACCGGTCTCGATGAACAGGTTCATGAAGGCAGGCACGGTGTCCTTGCGCGACCAGTCGCGCTGCAGTTCGCAGAACAGCTGGGCCACGCTGATCATCTTGGCGCCAGCCTGCTCGATGCGCCGCAGCGCAGCCTCGTGCGCGGCCACCGAGGTACCGCCGACCGCATCGGCCACGACATAGACTTCATAGCCTTCGGCCAGTGCGTCGAGGGCCGGGAACGTCAGGCATGCCTCGGTCCACAGCGCCGTCATGATGAGCTTTTTGCGGCCCGTCGCCTCCACCGCCGCGCGGAACTCCACGTCTTCCCACGAATTGATGCTGGTACGGTCGTAGGTCGGATATTCCTTCAGCACCTTGGCCAGCTGCCCGATGGGCGGCTTGTTCAGGCCGGTCTTGACGTTGACCGTCGAATGCACGATCGGCAGCTTGTAGGCGACGGCCGCCTTGGCCGTGCCGACGATGTTGTTGATCAGCAGCTGCCGGTCCATCGAGGCAATCGAGTTCACCTGTACCGGCTGGTAGTCGATGACGACGAAAGCGGAATTCTGCGGCGTGAGCAAATGGTCCTTGAGAGGATCGCGGATGGGTTCGCTGGCCATGGTGGTCTCCGGAGAAAATTGGCGAATGCTCGCTATGCGGTGAGCGATGGCGCCGCTGGTCAGTCACCGACTGCAGCGAGCCTTTGCAGCATATGTGAGGACCGCCCGGATGCGTGATAGCCGTTCGCAGAACCCGCCGTTCGATGCTGCCGAACAGCGCGGGGCCGCTCAGGACAGCGCAGAACACGGCTTGCATCCGGCGCATTCCTTGACTAGCCTGCCCTCTACCCAGACTGTTTGGAAACCGGGGAACCAGCATGGACGAGAGTTTCTTTGTGCTTGCGGTGCTGTATGCGAAAGCTGGCCGGGAAGCGGAACTGCGCGAGAAGCTCGAAGCCGTGGTCGAGCCCTCGCGCCGGGACGCCGGCAACCTGCGCTATGAACTGTTCGTCCAGCAGGATGATCCGCGCCGCTTCGTCTTCGTCGAGCACTGGGAGAGTGCGCAGGCCCAGGAAGCCCACCATACGCGCACGGAGCATATCCGCCGCTTTCAGGAAGAAGGCAGCGATGCGGTGGAGCGGATGGAACTGTTCTACCGAATGCAGCGGCTGGCGTAGCGCCTCAGGCCGCGGTGCCGGGCCTGGCCACGATCAGGTCGATGGCGGAGTCGACCAGCGCATCGACCTGCGCCGTGCCGGGTCGCTGGCCCGTGGCCAGCGTGCGGTGCAGGACACCGGCAATGACCATGCTGTGGAAATGCTGCGCGGCGACATCGGGCGTGGCATTCAGCTTCGTTCCGGCGGCCTGCTGCTCGGCGAGGTAGCCCGACACGTACTGGCAGGTGGCCACCGGGCCGCGCGCATACCAGACCTGGCCGATTTCCGGGAAACGGCGCGCTTCGGCAATGATCAGCCGCAGGAACGCCAGGTGGCTGTCCTGCAGCAATGAGTCGAGGAAGCTGTGCGCGAGCGCGCGCAGGCCCTGCGCCGTATTGCTGCGCGCCGGTTCGATCTGCTCGACCTTCTCGAGGAATCGGCCGCACAGCGCTTCCACCACTGCCACGAACAATCCGTCCTTGCCGCCGAAATAGCTGTAGACGTTGGTCTTCGAGCCCCCGCAGGCCTTCACGATCTCGTCCACGCTGACGCCGTCATAGCCATGCGCCAGGAACAGCTCCGAGGCTGTCTCGAGGATGGCGGCACGCTTGACCTCTCCACGGCGCGTGATGCGCACGGCGGGCTTGTCTGCGGCGGCGGACGGTCTCAGCGTGGGCGGCGTAGTTTTCACGGAATCGGTACGGACGGATGGAGTGACGGCGCAGTCTACCAAAAGCGATCTTCCCACTGCTGGCGTTCCCGTTCACAGGGCGGATCGGCGCCACAACAATAACCGTACTGTACCGTACGGTTTGTGCTATAGTGGGTCGTGGTCGGCGCTGCGTCCCGCGCGGCCCGCCCAAGCTCGCTGCTTCCCTAGCCAAAGGATCCAACACCATGAAGACCGTCTTCCTGACCACTGCCGCCCTGCTGATTGCCACGGCCAACGCGCACGCCACCACCCGAAAGCCTGACCCGTTCACCGATGGCGCGCGCGCCGAGGTGGCCGCCCGGCAACTCGCGGCACGTACCGCTTCGCCCCGACTCACCGACGAACAGTTCCGCACACTGGCCCTGCGCAAGGTCGATCCGTATACCGATGGTGCCGTGCGCAGCGCCGATCCCTACACCGACGGTGCCGCGAGGCCGGTCGACACGTTCACCGATGGCGCCTGACGGCGCCATCCCGGCCCCGGCGGGACGCCTGTGCGCACGCTCGCGTTCCCGGATGCCGAACACCCTGTTCGCCGCGGCGCACCTTACCCGGGCCGCGCCGCGGTGCTAGTCTCTTCCGGCTGTCCTCTCTACCACTTATTGCCGCGGCCTTGCCCGCGCCTTCTGCCCTCTGCCGGGCTGACAGGAGACCACCATGGCGTCAGCGATGCCCATCCCGTCCTCCGATAACGACACCGATGCACAGGAAACCCGCGAGTGGCTGGATGCGCTCGAAGGCGTGATCGCCCAGGAAGGCCCCGAGCGCGCGCATTTCCTGATCGAGCAACTGATCCGGCGCGCGCATGGTGCCGGCATCTACTTGCCGTTCAGTGCCAATACCGCTTACCTGAATACGATTCCGGTGCAGACCCAGGCGCGCAGTCCGGGCGACCACCAGCTCGAGCACCGCATCCGCTCGTATATCCGCTGGAATGCCATCGCCGTGGTGCTGCGTGCGGGACGCGATACCAATGTGGGCGGGCATATCGCCAGCTTTGCCTCGGCGGCGACGCTGTATGAAGTTGGCTTCAACCACTTCTGGCACGCACCCTCGGCAGAGCATGGCGGCGATCTCGTGTTCTTCCAGGGACATTCCGCGCCCGGCTTCTATGCGCGTGCGTTCCTGGAGGGGCGGCTGAGCGAATCGCAGATGGATCATTTCCGCCAGGAAGTGGGCGGGCACGGTATTTCCTCGTACCCGCACCCGTGGCTGATGCCGGATTTCTGGCAGTTCCCGACGGTTTCGATGGGCCTGGGGCCAATCATGGGCATTTACCAGGCCCGCTTCATGAAGTACCTGCAGGACCGTGGCTTTGGCCAGCACGACACGCGCAAGGTGTGGGTGTTCTGCGGCGACGGCGAGATGGACGAGCCCGAGTCGCGCGGCGCGCTGGGCATGGCCGGGCGCGAACAACTCGACAATCTGGTCTTCGTCATCAACTGCAACCTGCAGCGCCTGGACGGACCGGTGCGCGGCAACGGCAAGATCATCCAGGAGCTGGAATCGGAGTTCCGCGGCGCCGGCTGGAACGTGATCAAGGTGGTCTGGGGCAGCAAGTGGGATCCGCTGCTGGCGCGCGACAAGCAAGGCATCCTCGCGCAGCGCATGATGGAATGCGTCGACGGCGACTACCAGACCTTCAAGTCGAAGGACGGCGCCTATGTGCGCGAGCATTTCTTCAACACGCCCGAACTCAAGGCGCTGGTGGCGGACTGGTCCGACGACGATATCTGGATGCTCAATCGCGGCGGCCATGATCCGCACAAGGTGTACGCGGCCTACCAGGCCGCGGCGAACCACGCGGGCCAGCCCACGGTGATCCTGGCCAAGACGATCAAGGGCTACGGCATGGGCGAGGCCGGCGAGGCGCAGAACATCACGCACCAGCAAAAGCACATGCGCGTCGAGACCCTGGCGCACTTCCGCGACCGCTTCCGCCTGCCGCTGAGCGACGAGCAACTGGCCAACCTGAGCTACCTGAAGTTCGACGAGGGCTCGCCCGAGCATGCCTACCTGCACCAGCGCCGGCAGGCGCTGGGCGGCTACCTGCCGTCACGCCGCCGCACCGGACCGGAACTGCCGGTGCCGGCGCTTTCGGCGTTCGACAGCCAGCTCAAGGCCAGCGGCGAGGGCCGCGAGTTCTCCACCGCGATGAGCTTCGTGCGCATCCTCAACGTGCTGTTGCGCGACAAGGCACTGGGCCGGCGCATCGTGCCGATCGTCTCGGACGAGTCGCGCACCTTCGGCATGGAAGGCCTGTTCCGCCAGATCGGCATCTGGTCGCAGCAGGGGCAGACCTACACGCCGCAGGACGCGTCGCAGCTGAGTTTCTACAAGGAGTCGAAGGACGGGCAGATCCTGCAGGAGGGCATCAACGAAGCGGGCGCGATGGCTGACTGGATCGCCGCCGCCACGTCGTACAGCACGCACGGCGAGCCGATGATTCCGTTCTTCATCTTCTACTCGATCTTCGGCTTCCAGCGCTTCGGCGACCTGGCGTGGGCCGCCGGCGACCAGCGTGCGCGCGGCTTCCTGCTCGGCGGCACCGCGGGACGCACCACGCTCAACGGCGAAGGCCTGCAGCATGAGGACGGCCACAGCCTGGTATGGGGCGGCACGATTCCCAATTGCGTCAGCTATGACCCGACCTTCGCCTTCGAACTCGCGGTGATCATCCAGGACGGCCTGCGCCGCATGCTGCAGGCGCAGGAGGACGTCTACTACTACATCACCGTGATGAACGAGAACTACGAACATCCGGCGATGCCCGAGGGTGCCGCGCCAGACATCCTGAAAGGCATGTACGCGTTCCGCCGCGCACCCGACGGCACCGGCCCGCGCGTGCAGTTGCTGGGCGCGGGCACGATCTTCCGCGAGGTCATCGCCGCGGCCGCCATGCTGGAGCAGGACTGGGGCGTGCAGGCCGACCTGTGGGGCTGCCCGAGCTTCACCGAGCTGGCGCGCGACGGCAATGCGGCGGTGCGCTGGAACCTGCTGCATCCGGACGAAACGCCGCGCCAATCGCACGTGGCGCGTTGCCTGGCGGAAACGCTCGGTCCGGTGATTGCCGCGACCGATTACGTGCGCATGCTGGCCGAGCAGATCCGCCCGTTCGTGCCGCGCGCCTATACCGTGCTGGGCACCGACGGCTACGGGCGCTCGGACACGCGCGAGAAGCTGCGCGATTTCTTCGAGGTGGACCGCCGCTGGATCACGCTGGCAGCCCTGAAGGCGCTGGTAGACGAAGGCACGCTGGAGCGCGGCGTGCTGCGCGAGGCCATCGGCAAATACGGGATCGATCCGGAGAAACCCAACCCGTTGTTTGCCTGAGCGACCGCTGGCGCCGCCGCGCCGCGCGGCTCAGGCGGCGCCGCCTTGCAACAGCCTGAGCGACCCGGCCCCGGCCTCGGCAAATTCCGGGTCTTCCCATGGCGGCCGCGCCAGCGAGGCCTGGAGATACTGCACCAGCGTGCGCAGCTTGACCGAGCCGAAGCCGCTGCGCGGATAGACGGCAAAGATGCCGTCGTCCACGGGCGGCAGCTCCGGCAGCACTTCCACCAGGCGGCCGGCACGCAGATCCTCCCAGACGATGAAGCGTGGCAGCACCGCCAGGCCCTGCCCGGCCAGCGCCGCGTCGCGCAGCACTTCACCGTTATTGGCGGTGAACACGCCGCGCGGCGTGGTGCTGCGCAGGCCGCCCCTTGCCGACGGATCGGCAAAGGCCCACACCTGCCCCGGCGGCGAGTTGCTGTAGGCCAGGCAGGCGTGCTGCACGATATCGTCGAGCCCGCACGGCAGGCCCGCGCGTTCGGCATATCCGGGACTGCAGCACAGCACGCGCCGGCTGACAGCCAGCTGGCGCGCGATCAGCGAACTGTCGCCGAGACGCGTGATGCGGATGGCCATGTCGTAGCGCTCGTAGCCCACGTCGGCGAGCTTGTCGTCGAGTTCGAGAATCAGGTTCAGGCGCGGATGGTCACGCGCAAAGGCCGCGATCAGCGGCGACAGCCAGCGCGTGCCGAAGGTCATCGGCGCCAGCACGCGTAATTCCCCGCACAGCTCGCGCGCGGCGTCTGAGACCGCCTGCGCCGCATGGTCGAGCTGGCTCAGCGCGGCGCGCGCCTGCTCGTAGAAGTAGCGGCCGCTCTCCGACGGCCGGATGCTGCGCGTGGAGCGCTGCAGCAGCGATACCCCCAGCTCGCGCTCCAGGTCGCTGATGCGCTTGCTGACCACGGATTTGGACAAACCCATGCGCCGTGCCGCCGCGCTGATGCCGCCAAGCTCGACCACATAGAGATAGGCCTGGATATCTTCGGTTCGCAATGACATCAATGTCCCCTTGCACGTCCGCCGGGGCCGCCCGCCTTGGCGGCCCCCATGATGGTGGACCTCTGTTGCTCGATACGACAGTCCAAGCATAGTATTGGGACGAAGTCGCCTCTAGATGGCAAATGCGCGCATCAGAGTCCTGTTTCATGAACGATGAGGACACGGTTTGCAAGACCTGAACGATCTCTACCTCTATGTGCAGGCCGTGGACCATGGCGGCTTCGCGCCGGCCGGCCGCGCGCTGGGCATGCCGAAATCCCGCCTCAGCCGCCGCATGGCGATGCTGGAGGAACGACTTGGCGTGCGCCTGATCCAGCGCTCGACCCGCCGTTTCGCCGTGACGGAGATCGGGCGCATCTACTACGAGCACTGCAAGGCCATGCTGGTACAGGCGGAGGCCGCGCAGGAAGCCATTGAACTCACGCGTGCCGAGCCGCGCGGCACGGTCCGCGTGACTTGCCCGGTCGCGCTGCTGCAGGCCCATGTAGGAACGATGCTGGGCGAGTTCATGGCGCGGCATCCGCAGGTGACCATCCATCTGGAGGCCACCAACCGGCGCGTCGACCCGGTGGCGGAAGCCGTCGATGTCGCCATCCGCGTGCGCCCGCCCCCGCTCGAGGACAGCGACCTGGTCATCCGCCCGCTGGCGGAGCGCAGCCAGTGCCTGGTCGCCAGCCCGTCGCTGGTGCAGGCATTCGGCATGCCGCAGTTTCCCGCCGCGCTCCACGACTGGCCGAGCCTGGCCATCGGCACGCCGCAGGCGGACCACGCCTGGCGGCTGTTCGGCCCCGACGGGGAGCAGGCCAACATCCATCACCGCCCGCGCTATGTCACCGGCGACATGGTGGCCGTGCGCAATGCGGCCGTCGCGGGCGTCGGGGTCTGCCAGCTGCCGGTGATGATGGTGCGCGACCAGCTCGGCGACGGCTCGCTGGTGAAGGTCTTGCCAGGGTGGGCGCCGCGGCGCGAGATCCTGCATGCCGTCTTTGCCTCGCGGCGCGGTCTGCTGCCGGCGGTCCGAATGCTGATCGACCACCTGGCCGAGCACTTCGGACAGATGGAGGAAGAGTAGCCGGGGAACCCCACGTCCGGGCCGCAGATCAGGCGGCCTGTGTGGCCGGCAATCCGGCGAGATAGCTGTGGATCTGCGCGACCACGGCTGCGCCCTCGCCTACCGCCGCGGCGACACGCTTGGTCGACCCCGAACGCACGTCACCGATCGCGAATACGCCTGGCACGCTGGTCTGCAAGGGATACGGCACCGCCGACGCGCAGCCCAGCGTGCCCCCGCCCGTGCGCACGAAACCCTTGTCGTCGGTCTCCACACTGCAGGTGCGCAGCCACGACGCATTGGGATCGGCACCGATGAACAGGAACAGGTGGCGCACCGGCAGCGACACCAGGGCGTCGCTTTCCGTGGGCGCGTGATAGCGCACGTCGGAAAGCCAGCCGTCCCCGTTGAGCGCACGGATTTCCGCATGGTTGTGAAGTTTTACGTTCCGCAGCCCGGCAATCCGGTCGATCAGGTAGCGCGACATGGTGGCGGCCAGCCCCTGTCCGCGCACCAGCATGTGCACCTGCGCCGCATGCGTCGCCAGGTACACGGCGGCCTGTCCGGCGGAGTTGCCGCCGCCCACGAGCATGACCGGCTCGTTCTTGCACAGCTTGGCCTCCACGGGCGAGGCCCAGTAGTACACGCCGCGTCCCTCGAAGCGTTCGAGCGCGGCAATCGCCGGCCGGCGGTATTGGGCGCCGGTGGCGATGACCACCGTGTGCGTCGGGATCATGCGGCCATCGGCCAGCTCCAGCCGGATCGGGTCCGAACCGCAATGCAGGGCCTTGACCTCGAGCGGAATGGCAATGTGGGCACCGAACTTGAGCGCCTGCACAAATGCGCGCCCGGCCAGCGCCTGACCGGAAATGCCGGTGGGAAAGCCAAGGTAGTTCTCGATGCGCGCGCTGGCACCGGCCTGCCCGCCCGGCGAGCGGCAATCGATCACGGCCACCGACAGGCCTTCGGACGCGGCATACACGGCCGTGGCCAGGCCGGCCGGACCCGCGCCCACCACGACCACGTCATAGACGTGCGCCGGGTCGAATTCGGGCAGCAGCCCGAGGCAGGAGGCCAGCTGCCCTTCGTCGGGCGCGCGCAGCACGCGGCCGTCCGGGCAGATCACGAGCGGAAAGTCCGACGCCGGCGCGTTCGCGAACTCGCTCAGGCAGGTGCAATCGCGCTCGGTGTCCATGTCGATCACCGTGTACGGATGCCCATTGCGGCGCAGGAACGCCTGCAGCGCCAGCAGCAATGGCTCCGTGCCGTGGCCGACCAGCACCGGACCGCTGCCGGACTCGATCAGCCCGACCCGGCGCAGGATCAGCGCGCGCATGATGCGCTCGCCCAGTTCGGCCTCCGCCACCAGCAGCGCGCGCAGCCGGTCGGGCGGAATGACGAACCCCTCGGACTCGTTCAGCGCGCGGCCGTCCACCAGCGACGGGCGGCCGCTCAGGGTGCCGACTTCGGCGGAGAACATCCCCGGCCCGAGGTCGGTGATGAGGTTCTCGCGCCCGAGGCCGTCGCGACGGATGATCTGGATGCTTCCACTGACCACCACGTACATGCCGCGGCCGGCCTGCCCGACCGAAAACAGGTGCTCGCCGGCGTGCCAGCGCTGCGCGGTGCCGAAATGGCGCATGCGAGCGACTTCCTCGGCGCTGAGCGTCGGGAACATCTGGTGCTGCCGCGATTCCAGCGTCGAATAGGGCGCGTCGAGGCCGGCTGCCGCTTCGGTGCCCTGCCCTTCGACGTTCGCCGTCAGTTCCGCCTGCGCCATGCTTGCCCCCGGTCATCCATGGATTTGTCGGCTTGCGCGCACAGCCGGCGCGGCCGACCATCGCACCTCATCGATAGTAGTCCGCAGCGGCGCGAAAGCGAGCGCCGGGGCGCGAGGGAGCCGCCTCAGGGCCGCCGGGAGTTGCGCATTCCGCCGGCTTACGCTTGAATGTCCGCCTTGCCGGCTTCGGCTCACCGCACAACGACACGGACCCCTGATGAGCGCCACGCCCGATTCTCCTTCCCGCCAGCCGATCCGGACCCTGACCCCGATCGAAGGGCGCGTACTCGGCGTCCTGCTGGAAAAGCAGCACACCGTGCCAGACACCTATCCGCTCTCGCTCAATGCGCTGACCGCGGGCTGCAACCAGAAGACGGCGCGTTCGCCGGTCATGAACGTTACGGAAGCGGAAGTGGTGGTCGCCATCGACGGCCTGAAAGGACTGAGCCTGGTTTTTGAAGGCAGCAGCAGCCGCGTGCCGCGCTTTGAACACAATATGGGCCGCGTGCTGGGGGTGCCGTCGCAATCGGCCGCGCTGCTCGCCATGCTGCTCCTGCGCGGTGCGCAGACGGCGGCGGAGCTGCGCCTGAACACGGTGCGACTGCATTCCTTCGCGGATATCTCGTCGGTCGAAGCCTTCCTTGACGAGCTGGCCGAACACGAACCGCCCTATGTCGTGAAGCTGGCGCGCGCACCGGGCGAGCGCGAGCATCGCTGGATGCACCTCCTCGGTGGCGAAATCAGCGCGGAGACCCTGGCCCTGAGCGGGTCAGCAACGGCCGAAGAGTCGGTGGCGCCGTCCGAACTCGAACGGCTGCGCGCCGAGCAGCGCGAGCTTTCCAACCGCGTCCAGCGGCTGGAAGCCCTGGTCGAGCACATGGCCAGCCAGCTGGGTATCGACCCGGACGCGCTGGCCGGGTGACGGGCTGGCCAGAGAGGGCGCCGGCTTGGCCTGCTCGCTTCGTGCAGGCTGATGCGACCGCAGGTCGATTCATAGTGCGGGGAAATTCCTGTCGGTTAATTGCGAAAACGATCACAGGCGTTGGTGTCGCCTAAGCTTTGCTCAGGAGGACTTCAACACGCACGCGCTGGCTGCGCCGGACCCATATCATGGAAAAAACCGCTTTCGTCTTTGCCGGTGGCGGCAGCCTGGGCGCGATCCAGGTCGGCATGCTGCGGGAACTGGTAGCGTCGGGCCTGACGCCCGACCTCGTGATCGGCGCCTCCGCAGGGGCCATCAACGGGGCCTACTTCGCCTGCAACCCGGGGCGCGACGGGGCAGCGCGGCTCGAACAGCTGTGGCGCACGATCCGGCGCACGGAGATCATGCCGTGGTCCTGGCGCAGCGTACTGGGCATGCTGGGCGGCAGCCGCGGCTACCTGGTGGACGCCTACGGCTTGCGCACGCTGCTGAGCCGCAATTTTGGCGACGCGCGGCTGGAAGGCTCGGCGCTTCCACTACACGTCGTGGCCACCGACATGCAGAGCGGCGCCGAGGTCCTGCTTTCCAGCGGCGCGATCGTGGATGCGGTGCTGGCCAGTGCGGCCATCCCCGGCGTCTTTCCGCCCGTGCAGTTCGACGGACGAACGCTCATCGATGGCGGCGTGGCGAACAATACGCCAGTGTCGACCGCCGTCCGGCTCGGCGCCACGCGCGTGATCGTGCTGCCCGCGGGATTTACGTGCTCCGAGCGGCGGCCGCCGCGTGGGGCGCTGGAGCATGCCTTCAATGCGCTCTCGCTGCTCGTCGCGCGCCAGCTCGTCCACGATCTGCAGCACTGGAGCAGCCACGCGCATATCTCCGTGGTGCCGCCGCTTTGCCCGCTCGATATCTCGCCCTACGATTACTCGCGCTGCGGCGAGTTGATCGACCGTGCGGCCAGCACCACTGCACTGTGGCTGTCGCATGACGGGCTCGAAAGCGCGAATGTGCCAGGGGCGCTCCATCCGCATACGCATGCGCACGATGCGGACGCGCCGAGCTGCAGTGCCGACATAACGCCGCCACGGCCGCCGCAGGAATCGTCCGGCGCCGAACACCACTTGTAGCGCGGCGGGCACTCACTCAACCTTGGGACCGGAGGCAACCTCAGGGCAGGCGTGCCAGCAAACGGTCGCGCAAGCTCGGCGGCAGCACGAGCCGGCCCTTGCCCTCGACGGCGCCCGGCTCGAAGACCAGCACGCCGCGGTCCCAGTGCAGGCGCACAGGGCCGGAGTTCGCGAACGTACGCTGGGCCAGCAGGACGTTGCGGCGGGCGCTGTACACGCGCACCAGCACCTTGTGCTCGGAAAGGTAGCAATACTCGGCCTCGTAGCGCGCCGAGGCGTCGGGCGTGGGCAGGCGCCGGCAGTTGTGGGCGTCCGCGCGCTCCCAGGCCCCGTGGCCGTAGAGGATCGCCGTCCACGTTGCCCCGAGTGCCAGCCCCCAGCGCGTCCCGGTGGTGGCAAGCTGCATCGCTCGCCCGCGCCGCCCTTCGGCACGGGAAAACACGAACCACACTGCGTGTGCCACCCCCACGACCAGCAGCAGTACCGCCACCCCGGCCAGATGGAAGTAAAAGGAGGATTCCGGCATGGCCGCCATGGCATGAGTCATGACCCGTCCCCAGACAAGCGTGAATGGAAACCCGAAGGGAAAATGCCTGGAGGGCCGCGACACGCGACGAGAAGCCATTACCCGGGATGCGGGCCTCCGCGATTCGTTCCGCACCCTCATATAAAGATCGCTTTAATTCCTTATATTATTATTTCGATGCGGAATTTAAATAATAATAATGCCGGCAATGGATTTTTAAATCCGGTGAATTACTGAATCAATGAACCCGGGTTATTCGCCGGCTCCGCCAACGAGCATGGCGTGGAATTCGCGGGCGGTCGGTGTGAATATCGCGGCCACCGCACTGGCCAGCGCGGCATCGCCGCTGCGGGCGGCATTTTCCAGCCTTTGCGCGAGCCGGTGGAAGCCCTGGCAGTCGGCAAGGTGCGCCGACGCTTTCACGCGATGCGCCACGCTGCGCAGGCTTTCCAGGCTCTCGCCTTCCGCCTGCAGCCTTTCGAGATCGGACTCTGTCGATGTCGCGAGCGCCTGCACCAGTTCCGCGGCAAGCGCGGGATCGCCGAATGACTGGCGCGCAATGGCATCGGCCAGCCCTGCGCGCTCCCTGCCTGAAATGGCCAGGTAGCCATGCCGGGCCAGCAGCCGGAAGACGGCTTCCTCGGTGACAGGCTCGGCCAGGGCATCGTCGTAGAAGTCGCCCTGCGCCTGGCCTACACAGACCAGCAGTACACCATCCCGGCGCGCGCGCTGCAGCAGGCACGTGGCGACGAAGTCCGGAGCGGCCACGATCAGGCGCGGCAGCGCAGCGGCAAGTACCGCGTCCACCTCCGCGGCCGTCACGCATTGCGCGGACAAACCCGCGTCACCGAGCCACTGCGCCAGCCGCTCGCTCCAGGCGCTGCCCGACTGGGCCAGGATGAATGCGTCATGCATGGCAGTTCCTTCTTCACCCGGTGGCGATATGGTGCCGCCGGGCGAAATCGATGACATCGACCAGCGAGCGCGCGCCCAGCTTTTCCATGATGCGGGTCTTGTGCGTACTGACGGTCTTGTTGGAAATGAACAGGACCTCGCCGATCTGCTTGTTGGACATGCCCTTGGCCAGCATCTGCAGGATCACCAGTTCCTTGTCGGACAGGCTGCCGAGGCGGCCCGCCTCATCGCCCCCTTCAACGCGTCCAACAGCGGCGTCGGGCATGACCGAGTAGCCGGCCAGCACCGATTCCACGCAGCGGACAATCTCCGGCAGCTCCTGGGTCTTGCTGACAAAGCCGTTTGCGCCGGCCTGCCGGGCACGAGGGGCAAAGGTGTTCTGGTCCTGGCCGGAGATCACCAGGATACGCACGGCCGGCTGAATTGCCTTCAGCCGCGGGATGACGTCCAGGCCGTTGATGCGTGGAATGTCCAGATCCAGGATCACAACGTCGGGCGCATACTGGCGCACGATCTCGACGGCGGCCTGGCCATTGTCCGCCTCCAGAACGTGCGTCACGCCGAGGACCTGCGACAGGTGCGTCTTCAGCACGACACGCACCGCGGGGTGGTCGTCGACAATCAGGATTGTGGCCAAGGCAAGGGCTCCGTCTCTAATGGCATTGCCTGCAACGGGAACGCAGGCATTTATTGTCTGGCACACCATTGTGTTCAGCATTTTTCCGCATAGGCGCAGGAAATTTCCGAGTGCCGGTACGACTTTTCCCGATTCAACGCAAAGTTAACAATTAGGCACTTTAATTTGAGGTCACGTGACCGTTGCCGACCGCATCATGATGCGCCCTAACGCGCCCACCGGGCAATGCAGGCGCGCAGTGCTTCCATGCGCACGGGCTTCGCCAGACAGGCGTCCATGCCCGCGTCGCGACACT
Organism: Cupriavidus sp. 21MJTG02-4; assembly: GCF_057798975.1. Lineage (NCBI taxonomy): Bacteria > Pseudomonadati > Pseudomonadota > Betaproteobacteria > Burkholderiales > Burkholderiaceae > Cupriavidus > Cupriavidus sp. 21MJTG02-4. The sequence continues at coordinate 113,905 of NZ_JBYOJP010000003.1, forward strand.
GCTGCGCGATCTCGGTGCCCACCGAGGCTGTCAGCGCAACGATCGGCACATCGGCATTGGCTCCGGGCCCGGACGCCCGGATCCGGGTCGCCAGTTCGAAGCCATCGATCCCGGGCATCTGGCAGTCCGTGAGCACCAGGGCGAAGGCGTGTTGCCCAAGCAGTTCCAGTGCCGCTTCGCCGTCCGACGCCACGGTGCAGTCCTGGCCCAGTTTTTCCAGCTGGCGCCGCATGATGACCTGGAACGGCAGATGGTCTTCCACCACCAGGATGGCCTTGCACTCGTCGAGCGGCGCGATCGACAAGGGCTGCGGTGCAGCCGGATCTCCCGCGGCAAGCGCCGGTACGGGTTCGGCCACCGGCAAGGTCACGCACAGGGAGACCGTCGTGCCCGCGCCAGGCTCGCTGATGAGTGTCAGCGTGCCGCCCATGTGCTGCGCCAGCCGCCGGCAGATCGCCAGGCCCAGCCCGCTGCCCCCGAAGCGTCGCGAGATGGTGCTGTCCGCCTGGGAGAACGGCGCGAACAGCAGTGCCTGCTGCTCGGGCGCGATGCCAACGCCCGTATCGGCAACACTGAGCGCCACGCGCTGGCGCTCGCCCTGGTCTTCCAGCAGCGCCAGCCGGAGCCGGATCCCGCCGTGTGCCGTGAACTTGACTGCATTGCCGACCAGGTTGAGCAAAATCTCCTTGAGCCGCGTGGGATCGCCGAGCAAGGCCGCGGCGACGTGCGGATCCGCATCGAACGTGAAAGCCAGCCCCTTGGCCGCAATCGCGGGCCGATGGACGGCCATGACGGATTCGACGAGCGCGCGCGGATCGACCGGCAGCGATTCCAGCTCCAGCTGGCCGGCCTCCAGCCGCGAATAGTTCAGGATGCCGCCGAGGATCTCCATCAGGAGGCGCGCGGCATTGTCGGCCAGCGCGACCTCCGAGGCTTGCTGCGCGCTCATCGGGCTGCCGCGCAGCAATTCCAGCGCACCGATCACGGCGGCCAGCGGGGTGCGGATCTCGTGCGTCATGGTCGCCAGGAAGCGCGCCTTGGCCTGCGCCGCCTCTTCCGCGGTCGCGCGCGCTGCGGCCAGCGCGTCGAGCTGCCGATGTTCGTCGGTGGCGTCGCCGGCGTAGCCACTCCAGCGCAGTTGCCCCGATCCGGTCCGCACGGGCGCGCCGACGAACAGCCGCAGCCAGCGGGTTTCGCCATCGACCAGGATGCGCAGCTCGAACTGGGCCGCCGACTGCGCAGCAGCGGACTGGCGCAGGGCTTCCGCCATCTTGAGCCGGTCGTCAGGCAGCACGGACGCATACCGGCCGTCCACCACCGCGAGCAGCCGCTCGGCCGACCAGCCGCGGTAGCGCTCGGCCTGGGCCGCGAAATACGAAAACCAATGCCGGCCGTCGGGATCGGCGCAAAGCTGGAACGACGCCACCGGCAAAGCGTCGGAGATCTCGTCGAGCATGCGCTTGGCATCGAGCGCGGCGCGTTCCGCGGCCAGTTGCCCGGTGAGGTCGATGGTCGCCGAGACGACGCCCGCCACGGTGCCATCCGGCAGTCGCAGCGGCTGCGTGGCAAAAAGGAGGTCGTGCCAGTCGCCGGCGGCGTCCTGCACGTGCAGGGCTTCCTCGACGCGCTGGCCGGTCGCCTGGGCTTGCCCGACGGGCGACGCCACGGCCGCGGTGATATTGGCCGGCAAGTCGACCTCTGCAAGGGTCCTGCCTACCATCTTCTCGCTGCCGATGCCAAGAAAAGACTCGAGCGCCGCGTTGACCACCATATAACGGCCACGCTCGTCGCGCGCGGCAATCGGATAGGGCGCGGCATCGACAATGGCAGCCAGCACATCGCGCTGTTTGCCCAGCGCCCGCAGGCGCCGGTAGAGGCGAGCCAGGCAGGCACCCATCAGCACCAGGCAGGCCGCCAGCAGGCCAGTCAACGCAGTCGGCATCGCAAGCTCCATCGCTAAGGGGGGCGCGCAGATCAATAATACCGCTCCACAGTGCCTTGCACGCCGCACCTGCAGGCTACTGGCAAGGTGTCTCGGCATGGGCAGCCCACACCCTAATAGGAAATTTCCGCACAGAAACTCAGACGATTCTGAAACTGCGGCGATGCAGGCGTCCATAGAGTGTGCAGACAGAGATTGCGCCCGGCGACGTCAATGCCGTGCGGCGCGCTCCTTCATGCCCAGTTGCCTGCCTCCTCGATGCTGTCCGCCCTGCCCCCGCCGCTCCTCTGGCTGGCCGTGTGCCTGCCGGTGCTGCTCGCGTCCGCGCTGCTTGGCGCGCGGCTGCGCGTACTGCGGCGCCGGCTTGCGCGCAGCCAGGCCAGCGCGGCAAGGCTGCGGCAGCGCCTGGCGCTTCATACCGCGGTACTGGACAGCATCCCGCAGCCCGTCTACGTGCGCGACGCCGAGCAGCGGCTCATCACCTGCAACCGCCGCTACGAGGAACTGGTCGGGGCCTCGCTGGCCTCGCTGCGCGGCCAGCCGCCGGAAACACCGGGACAGCTTGCGGGCGTGATCGACGATATCGCCGCATTGTCGGAGGACTATCGTGACGTCATTGCCTCGGGCCGCCCGCTCAGCAAGGACCGCTGCCTGCATATCCAGGGCGCAAAGCGGCACGTGCTGAACTGGGTCGCGCCCTTGCCCGGCCCCGGCGAGACGGTGACGGCCCTGGCCGGCGGCTGGGTGGACCTGACCGAGCGCCACGACATGCTGGCGCAGCTGGCCGAAGCCAAGGCGCGCGCCGAAGCCGCCAGCCGCGCCAAGTCCACCTTCCTTGCTTCGGTCAGCCATGAGATCCGGACCCCGATGAACGCGGTGGCCGGCATGCTGGAGCTGGCGCTGAAACGGCCGGGCCTGCCGCCCGAGGATCAACGCATGCTGTCGACCGCGCATGATTCGGCGCTGGCATTGCTGGCCCTGATCGATGACATCCTCGACCTGTCGAAGATGGAGGCCGGCAAACTGCGCGTCCACGCCGTCCCGGCAAGCCTGCCGCAGCTGGTGGACGAGGTGCTGCAGATGCTCGGGCCGGTGGCCGCGCAGAAGCGATTGCCGCTGGTACCGGTCATCGATACCGGCGTCGCGCCCGGGCACAAGATAGATCCGCTTCGCTTCAGGCAGATCCTCGGCAACCTGGTTTCGAACGCCATCCGCTTTACCGATCACGGCGAGGTCCGCGTGCATCTGCGGGGCGGCCCGGTGCGTGCGGGCATGCAGGAAATCGAACTGACGGTGTCTGATACCGGCATCGGCATCGCGCGCGCCGACCAGGGCCGCCTGTTCCAGCCCTTCGAGCAGGCGCACGACCGCTCGCGCCCGCAATCCGGCGGCACCGGCCTGGGCCTGGCCATCTGCCGGCGCCTGGTCGCGGCCATGGGCGGCCGCATCCGCCTGGAGAGCGAACCGGGCTCCGGCACGTGCGTGCAGGTCACCCTCCGGCTGCCAACGGCCTGCGCACCAGCCACCGCCCCGGGACCGATCGCGCCGCCGCCTGGCGCCGTAGCCGCCAGTCCGCTGCATGTCCTGGTCGTCGACGACCATGCGCCCAACCGCCTGTTGCTGACGTGGCAGTTCGAATACCTGGGCCACCGCGTCGAGACCGCCGCCGACGGCCGCGAGGCCCTCGCACGGTTGGTCACGCCCGCGTCCGGGCAAGAGGATCCGTTCGACCTGATCCTTTGCGACTGCGCCATGCCGGTCATGGACGGCATGGCGTTCGTCCGGGCGCTGCGCGGGCGCAACGACGCACTGGCGCGCATTCCCGTGATCGGCTGCACCGCCAGCGCCGTGCCCGAGGATCACCATGCCGCGCTGCAGGCGGGTATGGACGGCATCCTGGTCAAGCCGGTCGGATTGCAGGCGCTGGGCGAAGCCGTGCGCACTTATACCGGCGGCGGCGGCCCCGCTCCGGCATCCACGCCTGTGGCCCTTCCCTGGCCCTGCGGCGAGACGTCGTTGCCGGCTCCGGCCCCCAAACCAGATCGATGGTGCGAGATCTGCGAGGCCATGAATGTGCAGTGCGACCAGTTCCGCCAGTCGTCTCCGTGACCGGCAAGCGGCGAGCCCGGAACAGGCCAGCAGGGAGAGGATCTTCCAACGGTGGTATCATGGACCCCACTTGCCATTCATCGATACCTGTCGGACTGAATGTGCTGGCCGCCAGACCACATTGGTCAACAGCGCGATCGAACATGCATTGGCGGTCTGTCGGGCGTACACCCGATTCCTCTGGGCGACACTCGCCCACCACCCTATCGACCGGCGGCACGTCCGCTCCGCAATCATCGCGCATGTACCTGGCGCGTTCGGCTTGCGCAAGCACGGTCCTCTCACGCCAGTAATGCCGCCCGCGCCTGATGCACGGGACGCGACACTGACTATTCATCCATGGCGCCCGCTTGCCGGGCCACCACGCACGGTATATGGCCGTGCGCGACGCCGCCCAAGGCCGCGCCACTAGCAGGAGACAATTTGAATCTCAACATCACACCCTTCACCGTTTCGGTGTATCCCATCCAGCAGCAACCGGGTGTCTGGTTTGCGAACTACATGATCGCCGAGTACCGGAACGGCGCCGAGCGCATTGTGGCCAACGTCTCGATGCGGCACGCCACGCACCGCTCTGAAGCCGATGCCAGGAAGGCCGCCCGCCGCGCCGGCGAAACCGCGGTCGCGCGCATGCGCCAGCAGCGCTCGCCGCACCGGCAGGCATAGTCGTCAACGCAGGGCCGGGCGGACCGGCGCTATCGTGCCCGGCCCGGTACGCCCCCGCCTACCGGCCTGAGTTCGCCATCCCAAGGCGCGGCATGCAGATCCAGGACAGAATCGCCCTCGCGCGTCTTCTCGTAGAGATGGTCCCGGACCGCCTGCCCGATTGCCAGGCGGCATAGCGTCTCGCTGTTCTGCGGGAGCGTGTCCGGCGACAAACCGGCTGCCACCATCACGCCGAACGAACGCCTGCCATCTCCGACAAAGCTGGCGAACCTGACGCCGGTGGGATGTCCCGCCGCGGCAAAACAGGTGGCGACATGGTAGGCGATCCCTTTGCCTGCGCCCGGCAGCGTGCACAGGAAACTCGATGACTCCGCGACTTTGTTCATGGTTGTACTGGCGCTCCAGGCGGCCTCATGCCGCCGTTGTCCCAGTGACCTCATGGGCGCGATTGAGAATTCCCGTCGACGATACTCAGAGGGAAACGACGGATTGGCCGGGAATGGCGCCGTTGATGATGTCCTCGGCATAGCGAAGCACTGCGCGCCGTGCCGCCCCAACGTTGTCCCAGGGCGTTTCGTCAAGACGGAAGGTACGCGCCTTCTCGCCTTCTGGCTGTCCGCCTTCACGGCAGATCACGACGGCTGCGTTGAAGGATCGGTCTGGCTTCGGCTCCATCCAGGCCCGTTCCGCAGTATGTCTGTACACCAGAGGGTAAAGGTCATACCCCTTGTAAGTGGCAGTCGGAAAAGCATCCATGACACGCTCCGGGGCGTTTGCGATGTATTGCCCACTCTACTCCTCTTGCACGCCGCGAGTGCCTTTATTTCGCCCGGGATCGCAACTGCGCGACAGTGCCTGCGAAAGGCTTTGCAATGCGAAGCCATCTGTGGCCACTCTCTTCCGATCCTGCAATCCGAATATGCGAGCCATATCGTGATGCGTGCTACAGTGAGCCTTCCCTAATGCAAGAGGCCAGTATGTCGCTCTGTGCAAATTGCCTCGCACTGATACCCGACACACCCGGCGTCGCTGGCCACCCCGCACTTCGCATCGTGGACACCCAGCGGCGCAAGGTTCCGCGCTCGGTCACCGTCACCCTGAGTACATTCCGCTGCACGGACTGCGGCGCGATGTGGCGTTACCGCGAAGCGAAGGATGACGGGCCGCAAGGCTGGGCGCTGCTGACAACGGAAACCGCGAACCAGGGATCCTGAGCACGGCGCCGCGAACATCTTCAATCCGAAAACAGGCCGACGAATTCCTTGCGCAGCCACTGGTTGGCGGGGTCGCGATGGTACCGGGCATGCCAGAAGAGATTGATCTGGATTTCCGGCAACTCGACCGGATGCGCAATATGCCGCAGTCCAAAGTAAGCGGCGCTGCGACGGGCAAAGGTCTCGGTAACCGTCGCGACGAGATCCGTGCTCGCAACAATGTCCGCCAGCGCGGCGAAATGCGGCACGCGCAAGCGAATCTTCCGCTGCACGCCCCGCTGGGCGAGGATTTCATCGACCCGCGCATGTCCCGTGCCTGCCGCCGTCACCACCACGTGCTCCGCTTGCTCGAAGTCGCCCTGGCTGACGTCGCGCTTGTCCAGTGCATGGCCGGGCCGGAACATGCACACGTAGCGCTGGCGGAATAGCCGACGCTGGAAGAATTCAGAACCCAGTTCAGGCAGCGGCCCCACCGCAAGGTCGATCTTGCCCAGGCTCATTTCCGATGCGAGATCGACGGCCGTATTGCGCACGGTCGCTACCGCGACCCCCGGCGCGCGTTCCCGCAGCGCGCCCATCAGCCGCGGAATGAAGTGCACTTCGCCGATGTCGGTCATCGCAATCCGGAACGACCGGTCACTGCGCAACGGATCGAACGAGACTTTCTGGCTCAGCGCAACCTGTAAGGCTTCGAGTGCGTACGCAACCGGCTCCGCGAGATCCTGAGCAAGCGGCGTCGGCAGCATGCCCTTGCTGCTGCGCACAAAGAGCTCGTCGTCGAACAGCCGGCGCAGGCGCGCCAGCGCATTGCTGACGGCCGGCTGGCTTAGGTTGAGTGCCCGGGCCGCTCCCGATACCGTCCGCTCGCGCAATAAGTGCTCGAACACCACCATCAGGTTCAGGTCCACATCCTTTAGTTCCACGGCGCACCTTTATTGATTTGGTGAATAGGCGATATTGCCGCAATTCTATTGGTTAATTTCACTCGTTGCACCATGATTCCTTCCAGGCCACAAGACAGACCACTGCCGGAGACATCATGGAAGTCCTCGTCCAACCCTTGGGCAAACGCATCGACATTACCGGCGGCGAGAACCTGCTGGCCGCGCTGCGCAAGCACGACATTCCCATTTCATACAGTTGCATGGCCGGCCGCTGCGGCACCTGCCGCTGCCGCGTGATCGACGGCGATATCCATGAAGCCGGCGGCTACGATTTCCACCATGGCGACCACGCGACGCAACGCCATGTGCTGGCATGTCAGTCGGTCGTGACCGGCAATTGCTCCATCGAGATCCCCGAGCCCGACGAGGTGGTCGTGCACCCCGCGCGCATCGTCAAGGCGACCGTCACCGCACTGACCGAACTCACCCACGATATCCGGATGATCCGGCTGGCACCGTCCAAGCCGCTGTCGTTTTCGCCCGGCCAGTACGCGATGCTGCAGTTCACGCCGGACCATGTCCGCCCTTACTCCATGGCGCGGCTGGCCAGCGATGGCGAGCTGGAGTTCCATGTGCGCAGCGTGTCCGACGGCCGCGTCACCCGCTATATCCGCGACACGCTCAAGGTCGGCGACACGGTTCGCGTCAGTGGCCCGCTGGGCACGTCGTACTTGCGCACCCGCAATGACGATCCGATCCTCTGCATCGCCGGCGGCACCGGGCTCGCCCCCGTACTGTCGATCGTGCGCGGTGCGATCGCGGCGGAATTGCCGAACCCGATCCACCTCTACTTCGGCGTGCGCGCGCCACGCGATGCCTATGGGCTCGACTGGCTGCGCGAACTCTCACAACGGCATCCGCGGCTGCGCGTCGAGATCGTGTCGACACTGCCTGGCGATGACGCCGGATTGCGCACCGGCCTGGTCACCGAAGCCGTTGCCGCCGACTTCCCCGACCTGCAGGGCTGGCGTGCCTACCTGTGCGGCGCGCCGCCGATGGTCGACGCCGCCACGCTGCTACTGCGCAGCAAGGGCGTAGCGCCCGCGCACATCTACGCCGACGCCTTCTACGCAACCGGCACCTGACACCCCGCCACATCCAGATGGACACCACAACGATGGAGACGACATCCATGGCCAGCACCCCCACGCAAGACCGGCCTGTCTGGGCCGAAGACGGCATCAGCCGCATCCCGTTCCGCGTCTACACCGACCAGCAGCTTTACCAGCGCGAACTGGAACGCGTCTTCTACCAGGGCCACTGGAACTACGTCGGCCTGGAAGCGGAAATCCCGAGTCCGGGCGACTTCAAGCGGACCACCATCGGCGAACGCTCGGTCATCCTCGTGCGCGACCAGGAAGGCGGGATCAACGTGGTCGAAAATGTCTGCGCCCATCGCGGCATGAAGTTCTGCCGCGAACGCAGCGGCAACCGCAAGGACTTCCACTGCCCCTACCACCAGTGGAACTACGACCTGAAAGGCAACCTGCAGGGCGTGCCGTTCCGCCGCGGCGTGAAGCAGGACGGCAAGGTCAACGGCGGCATGCCGGCCGACTTCAAGCCGCAGGACCATGGGCTCACGCAGCTGAAGGTCGCCGTGCGCGGCGGCGTGGTGTTCGCCTCGTTCGACCATGACGTGGAGCCGCTGGAGGATTACCTCGGACCGGAAATCCTCTGTTACTTCGACCGCCTGTTCAACGGCCGCAAGCTGAAGGTCCTGGGCTACAACAAGCAGCGCATCCCGGGCAACTGGAAGCTGATGCAGGAGAACATCAAGGACCCGTACCACCCAGGGCTGCTGCACACGTGGTTCGTCACGTTCGGCCTCTGGCGCGCGGACAACAAGGCGCGCCTGGTCATGGACCCGCACTTGCGCCATGCCGCGATGGTCTCCACGCGCGGCCAGGGCGGCAAGGGTGAGGTCACGTCAGGCGTGACCAGCTTCAAGGACCAGATGACGCTGCAGGATGACCGCCTGCTCGACATCGTCCACGAGCCCTGGTGGGGCGATCCGACCGCCGTGATGATGACGGTCTTCCCGAGCGTGATCTTCCAGCAGCAGGTGAATTCCGTCTCGACGCGCCACATCCAGCCCAACGGCCCGGATTCGTTCGATTTCGTCTGGACGCATTTTGGTTTCGAGGACGACACCGAAGACATGACGCGCCGCCGCTTGCGGCAAGCCAACCTGTTCGGGCCCGCCGGCTTTGTCTCGGCCGACGACGGCGAAGTCATCGAATGCTCGCAGGAGGGTTTTTCGCAGAAGCCGTGGCACCGCGTCGTCGCGGAACTCGGCGGAAAGACCGCGGAGAACACCGACCACATGGTCACCGAGACGCTGATCCGTGGCATGTACGCCTACTGGCGCAAAGTGATGGAGATCTGACGACATGGACTTCGCAACGTATCACGCGCTGCTGTCGCTGTACGCCGACTACGCCAGCGCCGTCGACCAGGGCGACTGGGACCGCTGGCCCGAGTTCTTTACCGACGACTGCCTCTACCGCGTCCAGCCGCGCGAGAATTTCGAACGCGGCCTGCCGCTGGCCACCATGTCGCTGGAGAGCCAGGGCATGCTGCGCGATCGCGTCTTCGGCATCCGCGAAACGCTGTTCCACGATCCCTACTACCAGCGCCATATCACCGGCGCGCCGCTGGTCCGCGAAAGCACCGATGCATATATCGTCGCCGAAGCGAATTACGTCGTACTGCGCACCAAGCCGGACCAGGTCAGCGAGGTGTTCAACACCGGCCGCTATCTCGACCGGATCGCGCGCACGCCGCAGGGCCTGCGCTTCGCCGTCCGACAGTGCATCTTCGACAGCGAGATGATCCCCAACTCGCTGATCTACCCGATCTGAATACGACACCGGAGACAACCCATGACCGAAACCTGGATCGAGGCGGCCCCGCTTGCCAGCGTGCCGCAAGACGATGTGATTGCCGTGCGAGTACAGGATCGCGAGATCGCCCTCTATGGCGTCGACGGCGAGGTGTTCGCCACCGACAATCTCTGCACGCATGGCCATGCCAGGCTCTGCGATGGATTTCTCGATGGCCATGAAATCGAATGCCCGCTCCATCAGGGCAAATTCGATGTACGGACTGGTGCCGCCATGTGCGCGCCGTTGACCGAGGCGGTGCGCGCCTATCCCGTGAGGATCGAGGGCGGGAAGGTGTTTCTCGACCTGGGCTGACCCGGCGCAGCCGGACCACGGCCAACGGGGTCCGGCTGCGCGGTGGCGCTACAATGCCCGCCACACCCCCCAAATCACCTGCCATGCTGCCGGACAGCGAATCCCTTCTCCTGCTTGTCACCCGCCAGATGCCGTTCGGCAAACACAAGGGAACGCTGATCGCCGACCTGCCCGGCAACTACCTGAACTGGTTCGCGCGCGAGGGCTTTCCGCCCGGTGAAATCGGCCGCTTGCTCGCGCTGATGCACGAGCTCGACCACAACGGCCTGACGGACCTGCTCAAGCCGCTGCGCGGCAGAGCCTGAACGTCAGATCCCCAACCCGCCGAGCGATTTTCCGCCATCGACGAAAAGCGTCTGCCCCGTGATGAAGCGCGTGCCAGGCGACGCAAGAAAGGCTATCGCATTCGCAATGTCATCCGGCGATGCGGCAGCGCCGCTGGGTTCCAGCGACACGGCGGTAGCGTACTGGTCCGGCGGCATGGTGCGCGTCATTGGGGTATCGGTAAAGCCAGGGGCGATCGAGTTCACGGCGATCTTCCTGCCGCGCAGTTCCATCGCCATCGCGCGCGTGAGTCCGATCACGCCGGCCTTGGATGCCACGTAGTCGGGGAAGCCCAGACCGCCCAGTGCCCCGCGCGAAGATACCGTGACGATGCGGCCGCCCTCGCGCATCCGCCGCGCGCCTTCCTGCGCCGGCACGAACACGCCGATCAGGTTGACCTCCAGCGTCTGGCGAAAATCCTCATCCGTCACCTCGTCAAAGCTGCGGGGCTTGTAGATGCCCGCCGCGCAGACGACGACATCGACGCGTCCCTCCGCATCCATCGCGCGCGCCAGGCCGCTACGGTCGCATACATCCAGCGCGTAGCCGACGACGTCCAGCTCCATCTGTCGAAGCGCCGACTCGGCCGCACTGACGGCGGCGGCATTGCGATCGATGATCGCCACACGGAAGCCATCCCGCGCCAGGCGCTCCACGGTGGCGCGCCCGATGCCGGACGCGCCGCCGGTGACGAAAGCGATTTCCCGATCCGTCGCGCCGGACTGCTTTGCATTCATGCTTCTCTCCAAGCTATATCTGTGCCGCCATGCGGCCAGGAATAAAAGAGGCCCGGCGGGCGGCCATGACATGCCGCGCAGCCGGCGCCAAACCCCGCAAGCTTGCACACTCGCGGAACGGTAGTCAGAAGATGTGGTTCATGCCCAGGCTGAAGGCCGAATTGCCGGCGGCAGCATTGCCGACGTCGTTCGCATTCCACACGCGATAAAAGCCGGAGGTCGCGGTATTCGGCGCACGGTTCCAAATATGCGCATATGACGTATAAAGGCTGGTGCGCTTCGATAACCGGTACACGTAGCCGATGCCAGCCTGCTGGGCATCATTGTTGGCGGCGGTCCGGTCATTCTTGTAAATATAAGACGCGACGATGCGGCCCGCGCCCACGGGAATCGACGCGCCGACCAGGATGTCCTCTGACTTGTAGTTCGGCGTACCGGGGACAATCGCCCCGCGATTGATCACGTAATTGAGATAGCCCGTGGCAGCACCGAAATCGTACTTGGCACCGAAGAACACCTCGCGCGCGTCCTTGCCGGGCCCGTTGGCATCATGCGCGTCCGCATACGCGACGCGCCCCATGAACCGTTCGTTCGAGTAACCAAGCGATGCGCCGAACTGCCCGTTGGTGCTCACGCTGCCGGGGGTCTCGCCGAAGCTGTACGACACTTCGCCATCGAGCCCACCAAGCGTGTTCGGCAGGTTGTATTTGATGCCGTTGTCGAAGCGGTTGCTGCCACCGCGGCCACCGGCCGAGATCAGGTTGGCGGACGTGCCCGCCAGCCCGGTCACGAATGGATCGAATTCAACCTGGGCAAGCGCCAGTGTCGTGTATTGCCGCCCCAGCGTGATGCGACCGGCCCTGGCATCGAGGCCGACATAGGCCTGCCGGCCGAACAGCAGGCCGCCCTGCCCCGATGCCCCGGTATCCATCAGGACGCCGGCCTCGAGCGTGAAGAACGCTGCCGTGCCACCACCGAGCTCTTCGCGGCCACGCATGCCGACGCGCGAACCCGACATCATGCCGCTTGTCACCTTCGTCACCGAACCCGCCGCTGCCCCGTTTTCATGGACCAGGCCGACATCGGCCACGCCATACAGGTTGACCGAAGACGACTGCGCCCATGCCGCGCCGCACGCGCCGAATGCCGCCAACGCTCCCGCCAGAATTGCCCGTTTCCTCATTGCACCTTCCTTCTTGTCGTAGGGTTGCAAACCTGAATTTCCAAATTCACGCTTTTCTTATAAATTCGAGCCGCGCGCGCACGAAACCGTGCCCCGGTACAAGGGCCTTACGGGTTTAAACGGAAAGGACTTGCCGCGCGCGCGGCGGATCGGGTCAGTCGGCCTGGATGCCGAATTCCTTCACGAGCTTGCCGTAGCGCGCATAGTCGTTCGCGATCAGCGTGCGCAGCGCGGCGGGATCGCCGCCGACGGGAGTCGTGGCAATGGTCGCCATGCGCGCCACTACCTCGGGCATTTTCAGGATCTCGTTGAGATGGCGGTTCAGCGTGCCGACCAGTTCGACGGACATGCCCTTGGGCCCGAGCACGGCTTGCCATGCGCCGACCTCGACATCCTTGTAGCCGAGTTCTGCGAGGGTCGGCACGTTGGGCGCGAACGGCGAACGTTTGGTATCCGCGACGGCCAGCGGACGAAGCTTGCCGGACTGGAAATACTGCGCTACCGGGCCTAGGGTCGAATACATCATCGGCACCTGGCCGCCCAGCAGGTCGACAATGGCGGGCGCGCTGCCGCGATATGGCACCTGGGCGATCTTCACGCCGGCGGACTTATTGAACAGTTCACCGAGGATGTGCATGGGCGAGCCATTGCCAGGGCTGGCATAGCTCTGCAGACCGCCGGACCTGGCGCGCGCGACAAGCTCCGACATCCGGGTGACGCCGGCCTCCTTGTTCACGATGACAAACAGCGACTGCGTTCCCAGTTCGACGATCGGCGTCAGGTCCTTCTGCGGATCGTAGCTCGCGCCGGTGCCTGGCCGGAGCACCAGTGGCGAAATCGCCAGCGTATTGGGGGCGAACAGCAGCGTGTAACCGTCAGCCGGAGCCTTGGCCACGTAAGCGCTTCCGATCGTGCCGCCCGCACCGGTACGGTTCTCGACCACCACCGGCTGGCCCAGGCGCGCGGTCAGCTTTTCGGCGAACAGCCGAGCGAGCACGTCAGTATCGCCGCCGGCCGGATAGGCCACGACGAGCGTGACAGGCCGGTTTGGATAGCCTCCCTGAGCCACAGCGCTGCCCGCCAGGGTGGCCGCGGCCATGGCCGTCAGTGCGATCAGCACACGGCGTCTTGCAGTCTTGTTCATGGTCATTCTCCCCGCTCCGATTTTCGTTTCACATATAAAACGACGTTTCACATAAACGCGTGGAAATTATAAATTTACTAATATCGAATAAAAGATGGCGTTTACCCTGCATGCGAACCAAGGTGATCCATAGGTTGCCCGATAGTGCAAAATTTCGTTGATGCAGTTAAATTTATTAAATTCTTGAGGGCCGGCAGTTCAAACCACGCGAAAGCCGGGCTTCCCCATTCACTTGCCGCCCAATTGCAGAACCACTATGCGGACTTCCGACCTGCCCAGCAGACCCCAGACCCCCGAACCGGCACCAAGCCAGACCATTTCCGGAAAGGCCTATCAGCTGCTGCGCGCCGACATCATTGCGGGCAGCCTCGCGCCGGGAGAAAAGCTGCGCCTGCAGGCGCTGCAGGACCGCTACGAACTCGGCCTCAGCCCGATCCGCGAGGCGCTGATGCTGCTGTGCGGGGAAGGGCTGGTCAGCAATGAAGGCCAGCGCGGCTTCAGCGTGTCGAAGTTGTCAAAGAGCGACCTGCTCGACCTGATGCATGCGCGCACCTCGATCGAGCTGCAGTTGCTGGCGGACGCCATCGAGCACGGCGACGACGACTGGGGCGCCAACATCATGGCCGCCTACTACAAGCTGACCAAGGCACGCCTGCCGACCGACGCATCCGACACGGTCGCGGTCGAACTCTGGGAAACCGCCCACCGGCGCTTCCACTTCGCGCTGGTCGCGGCGGCGCGCTCGAGATGGCTGTCGCGCATCGACGAACAGCTGGTGGACCATTCCGAGCGCTACCGCCGCATCCGCCTTGCCTATCGGGAATCCAGCAAGGCGCTGGCCGACGATGTCATGCAGGAACACCTCGACCTGATGGAAGCGGTGCTCGCCCGCGATACCGCCAAGGCGTCCGAACTGCTGAGGCACCACCTCATGCGCACCGCGGATGTCCTGAGCCAGCGCTTCGCGGATTAGTGCGCGACACCGGCTAGCGCCACATAGGCCACGATCTCGATGCGCATGCCGGGCACGACCAGCGCCTTGGCGATCACGGTCGAGCGGTTCGGATACGGGGCGGCAAAGAATTCCCGGTACACCGCATCGACCACGGGCACGTCATCGGCTTCGACCAGCGTGACGAGCACCTGCGCAACGCTTTGCAGGTCCGCGCCGGCCGCTTCAGTTGCCTTGCGCAGGTTCTCGAAGGTCAGGCGCGCCTGCTGCGCGACATCTCCGGTGTCCACGGTGCCATCGGACCGTACCGGACCATGCGCGGTGAACATCAGGCCGGAGGCGCTGACCGCCCAGGAAAACGGTTGCGCCGGCATGGGCAGGCCGGTGTCGATCATCTTTCTCATTGCGATGTCTCTTTGACGAGTTGTGCCAGCCGCGCGTACCAAGGATGGCCAGGATCGGCGAGCGCGGTATGCGTGCCAAAATGATCTTCACCGGCATGCTCGTGGCAGCGGACGGTGTCTTGCTGCGTCGTGAGCATGGCGTACAGGCTGCGATTGGACCGGATGACGCGTTCGCTGTCATGCTCGCCATAGCTCAGTACCATCGGTACCTTGCTGCCTGCGGACCAGGTCAGCGGGCTCATCACGGCATCGGACTCCGGCGCGTCGAGCAGCAAGGTGTAGACGCGTTCTTCGAGACTGCCGGGCGCGGGGCTCGGGTGGTACAGATTCATGATGCCGCTGATTGGCAGGCAGCCGCGCAGGTTTCCTGGCACAACGCCCGCTGCCGTCAGTGCGGACTGCCGCATGGTAGTCATCGCGGCAATGCCGCCGCCGGCTGAATGCCCGGCCAGATAGAGGCGCGCCGGGTCACCGCCCCACCTGGCAATGTCCCGCTGGACCGTGGCCAGCAGCAATACGCCATCGTCGAACGCAGCCGGCAGCCGGTGCACCGGCGCCAGCCGGTAAGTGGGCGCCACCAGCACCATGCCGAGTGCCGTCACCAGCGGCGCCATAAAAGAGACGTACTCCTTGTAGCCATTGGTCCAGCCACCGCCGTGCCAGAACACGAGCACCGGTGCATGGCGCAGTGCGTCGGTGGTAAAGACGTCATAGCGATGTTGCCGGGAAGGGCCGTACGGCACGTCCCGAACCGCCGAGACATGGCCCGGCAGCGCGTTGGCCCAGTCGAGCACGGTCTGCTCGTAGGCAATCGCCGCTTCGAACGTAAGCGGCGGCTGGTGTGGCACGGCGGAGGTGCCGGTCTGGACTGACGTCATCTGTGTCCTGTCTCATTCTGTTTGAGGTTTGTCGCCGGGAAGGTGGCAGTGCGCGACACCTCCCGACGCCAGGAAAGAATATACACACTCAATATATTTCCAAGCAATAGCATTATTTATAAATAATATGCTGAGCAAGCTGGAAGACATGTGCTCCTACGGACACCTGTATTGATGAGATGGCGCTTATTCGCACGGACTTGCCTGGCCCTGCCGGACAGCAAAGCAAGCCGGGCCGATTTACATCCTGTGGTATGAACTAGCCGGCCGGCCAGTCTGTTGCGCGCCACATTCCGCACCTCCTGTCGCAAAAAGGTCACCTGCCCCCCAGGCACGCCCCATGCAAGAACGCGTCGATATGCGGCGGCATCGGAACCGCCGCTGACCTGTTCATCTTCGAAGGAGAGGCATCCATGCGTACAGGAAACCGCAACCTCATCGATCTGGCCGTCGCGGCAATAGGCGGCGCCGCGCTGATGTACCTGCTTGATCCGGAGCTTGGTGCGCGGCGGCGAGCCATGCTTCGGGACAAGGCAGAGGCAAAAAGCCATGACCTGAGCGACTACGCGCAAGCCCAGGCGAAGCGCGCGCTCGATCACGCGCGTCGCTTCACCGCACGGGCGCAAACCAGCGTGGCAGCAGGCGAAAAAGCCCGTTCGAGCGACTACGAGATCGGCGAGCGGATCCGGACGCGGCTGGACGACGTGGTCAGCCACCCCCGTGCGATCGGGGTCGATGTGGTCCGCGGATCCGTCTGCCTGAGCGGCCATGTCCTCCGGCACGAGCACGATGCCGTGCTGACCGCGGTGTGGGCGGTGCCCGGCGTCGCGGACATTGAAGACGGACTGACCGTGCACGAGGAAGCCGGCAACATTGCGGCGCTACAAGGCTAGCTTCGCCCTGGTAGCGGCGTTCGGGCGGCAACGCGCGCGGGCCGGGCCTACAGCACCCGCCCGAACCACCACAGCGACAGCAGCCCCGCACAGGCCGCCAGCAACGCTCCCGCGGCCGCGAAGAACGCCGTCACCTCGACCTGGTCGCGCTTGTCGAAGGCCAGCCTCGCATTGAGCGCGCGATACACCCGCTTCAACGAGGCTGCATCTTCGAGCCGGAAGTACTCGGCCCCGGTCGCGTCGGCGACCTGCTTCAGCACCTTCTCGTCCAGCCTGACGCGCGCCGACCAGCCCTCCGCCGACAGCACGACACCCTCGGTCGTGCCGACGCCGACGGTATAGACCCGCACGCCATACATCGCCGCGAGTTGGGCGGCCTGCTCCGCGGCCGGGCCAGCGTTGTTTTCGCCATCCGAGAACAGGACGATCGCGCCCGAAGCATAGGAGCCTGGCGTTGGCGGATCGTCGTCGCCAGACGCCCCCGGCTTCTTCACTTGCGGGACCTCGCCGCCATTCATCAGTCGCTCGGCGTCGTTGGCAGCCTCCGGCAGCAGCGTCGTGAGCGCGATCAGCAGGCCATTGCCCAGGGCGGTGCCGCCCTGCGGCTTCAGCCCTTCAATGGCCGCGGCCACGTCGTCCTTGCTCCGGCTGGGCGCCTGTGCCAGCGCGGCCGTGCCCGCCATCGCCACCACGCCCACGCTCACGCCCGCCGGCTGGGCGTCGAGCAGCACCCGGGCGGCCTGCTGGGCGGCGCGGATGCGGCTCGGATGCACATCCTGCGCGCGCATGCTGCCCGACAGGTCCATGACGAGGATCACGGTCTTGATGCGCGAGGGCAGCGTCATCACCGCCTGGGGACGGGCGATGGCAAAGATGAGCGCACTCAGGGCCAGCAGCGTCAGTACGGCCGACACGTGACGGCGCCAGCCCGTGCCGCCCTTCATGGCCATGCCGATGGCGCGCATGGCGGGATGGTCGACCGTAGTTCGCCGCCGGCGCAGGTCGAGCCAGACGTAGCCCGCGGCAAGCACCAGCACCAGCGCGAGCAGCCAAAGCATGCTGGGCCAGAGGAAGCTGAACAGCGGCAGCCGGTTGAGGGTCTCGGTCATGTCGCCCCCACTGGCGCGCCCCTGGCCGCCCCTTGGCGGAAGCGGCGCTCGCGCATGAACTGCAGCAGCGCCAGGTCAATCGGCGCGTAGGTCGAGAGCGTCAGGCATTCCACGCCGGCGCGCGCGAACGCGAGGCGCAGCTCGGACTCGCGCTCCTGGGCGATCGCAGCGAAGCGTTTGCGAAACGCGGGATCGTGCGTATCGATGAACATCTGCTCGCCGGATTCCGCGTCCTGCAGCACGACCAGCCCGAGGTCGGGCAACGCCATCTCCAGCGGATCGACCAGCCGTACCGCGACGACTTCATGGCGCCGGGCCAGCATGGCGAGCGACGTCTGCCATCGCTGAGCGCTGATGAAATCCGACACGATGAACATCACCGAGCGCCGTTTGGCGACGGCGCGCGCGCGCTCCAGCAGGTCGCGCAGGCGGGTCTCGCCGGGGCACACGGCCGGGGTGGTGTGCATGCGGTCAAGCAGGTGCAGCAACTGGCGGCGGCCGGAGCGCGGCGGAATCATCGATGCCTGCGCGTCGCTTGCCCCGCCATCGAGCACGGCGCCGATGCGATTGCCATAGCGCGTCAGCAGCAAGGCCATGACGGTGGTGAAGTCGCTCAACAGGTCACGCTTGCGCACCTTGCCGGAACCGAACTCCACCGACCCGCTCAGGTCGAGCACGAACCATGCGGAGAGGTCGCGATCCTCCTGGAACTCGCGCACGTGCGGCACCTGCAGCCGCGCCGTCACGTTCCAGTCGATGTGCCGGACGTCGTCGCCGGGACGGTATTCGCGCAGGTCGGCAAGATCCAGCCCGAAGCCGCGGAACAGCGTGCGGTAGTCGCCCTGCAGCAGCCCGTCGAGGCGCCGCACCACGGTCCACTCCAGCCGCCGCAGCAGCGTCTCGGCCTGCCGTGCGCCGACGCTCGCCAGCGCCGCGCCGGAACGGGCGGGCGCGGCCGCGGTGGCAGCCGGCGCGTCGCCGCGCGGACGCTTACCGAACAGCCGCGCGAACATGGGATTCGAGCGGGCGCTCCGGAACCGGCAGCGCCTGCAGGATGCGCGTGATGAGCTGGTCCGCCGTCGCGCCATCCGACATGGCCTCGTACGACAGCGACAGGCGGTGGCGCAGTACATCGGGCACGAGATCGATCACGTCTTCGGGCACGGCATAATTGCGGCCGCGCAGGAACGCCAGCGCCCGCGCGCCTTCCACCAGCCCGATGGTGGCCCGGGGGCTCGCGCCGAACGCGATGTAGCGTCCCATGTCTTCCAGGCCGTAGTTGCCCGGCTTGCGCGTGGCCGCCACCAGCCGCACCGCGTACTGGACCAGCGACGGGTCCACGTAGACGCGGCGGCACTCTTCCTGCAAGGCCGCCAGGTGCTCCGGCGTGGCAATCGCACTCACGCTGATGCGGGCCCCGGTGACGCGATTGACGATGACGACCTCTTCCTCCTCGCTCGGATACCCGACCAGCACCTTCATCATGAAGCGATCGACCTGCGCCTCGGGCAGCGGATAGGTGCCTTCGGTCTCGATCGGATTCTGCGTCGCCATGACCAGGAACGGCGTGGGCACGCGATGGGTCTCGCCGGCAATCGTGACCTGCTTTTCCTGCATGACTTCCAGCAGCGCGCTCTGCACCTTGGCCGGCGCGCGATTGATTTCGTCGGCCAGCAGCAGGTTGGCGAAGACCGGCCCGCGCACGGTCGAGAACTCGCCCGTGCCCTGGTTGTACATGCGCGTGCCGACCAGGTCCGCCGGCAGCAGGTCCGGCGTGAACTGGATGCGCTTGAAGGTCCCGCTCATGGTGCGGGCCAGCGTATTGACGGTCAGCGTCTTGGCCAGGCCGGGCACGCCCTCCACCAGCAGGTGGCCGCCGGCCAGCATGGCCACCAGCACGCGTTCGAGAAAGTGGTCTTGCCCGACCACCACGCGCTTCACCTCGTACAGCAGGCGCTCCATCAGGTCGGCGCTGTCTGTCGCGCCATGGGCTTGCTCGTTCATAGGCCTCCGCGTCTAGAAAGGAGAAGTTCCGATAGAAGCGCCGGCGCTTTCGATCGTGACGGCAAAGCCGATCCCGAGGAAGGTGCCGCTCTGGTTGGGGTTGAGGATGGCGGTGACGATGCCGACCACCTCGCCATCCATGTTCACCAGCGGGCCGCCCGAATTGCCGGGATTGGCGGCCGCGTCGAACTGGATCAGGTTGTCCAGGCTCTGCGTCTTGTCGGGCGACACGAACTGCCGGTCGAGCCCGGACACCACGCCGGCGGACACCGACGGCCCGATGCCGAACGGAAAGCCGACCGCCACGACCTCGGAGCCCGGCGCCAGGTTGCGGCTGGAGCCGAGTGTCGCAGGCGGCAAGTCGTCGGGAATGGATTTCGGCCTGACGAGGGCGAGGTCTTTCTCGGGGATCGCCTGCATCACCGTCGCCTCGGAAGTCTGGCCGTCGTAGAAGCGAATCTCCACGCGCTTGGCATCGGCAACCACGTGGTAGCTGGTCAGCACCAGTCCGCTTTCGGTCACGACCACGCCAGAGCCGATGTGACGCGCTTCGCGCTTGCCCTGCTTGTCCTTGGTCGCGTCCTTGGTTGCGTCCTTGTCAGCCTGCGGATCGCTCTTCGCGAGTTCGTCGGAGGGCGTGCGCCGCGATGGCGGCGAGGACTTCTGCCGGGTGGCCGGAGGATCACGCCGGGCACGCGGGGCGGACGCGGCTTCGGCCTCCGGCTCCGCCGGCGAGAAGCTGCGCACCTCCACCACGGATTCGCGGATGGCCTCGGCCGCGCGCGCGGTGCGCGATGGCAGGCTCTTGGTCTGCAGCGTATGCAGCACCGCCGCATCGATATCCGCCTGCGTCAGCACCCGTGGCGACGGCCGCGACTGCCACGCAATGCCCAGCGCCGCCGCGACCACCACCGCGACCGCAGCCGAGATCCATCCGTAGATCGTCACACGCTTCATCGCACGCTCCCGAGGTCCCGTGCCGCCTTAAAAAATACAGTACCATCCTCTTAACCATGCGCCAAGGAGCAGGGCATGCAGTTTCTCTGGCCGCAAATGCTCTGGTTGCTGCTTGCGCTTCCGTTGCTGGCAGCCGCTTACCTGTACCTGATCGCGCGACGCAAGAAGTCTGCCCTGCTTTACGCCAGCCTTGCGTTGCCCCGCGCTGCGCTCGGCACCGGCCAACGCCTGCGGCGTCACATTCCCCCGCTGCTGTTCCTGTTTGCCCTGGGCGCCGCCCTGCTGGCCTGCGCCCGGCCGACCGCCACGCTCACGCTGCCGTCCGACACCATCACGCTGGTGCTGGCGATGGACGTCTCGCGCAGCATGGAGGCCACCGACGTGGCGCCCACGCGCCTCAGCGCCGCGCAGCAGGCGGCGCGCGAACTGATCGTCGGGCTGCCGGGCAGCGTGCGGCTTGGCATCGTCTCGTTCGCCGCGACGGCGACCGTGGTCCTGCGTCCCACCAGCAACCGGCAGGACATGCTCGACGCGATCGACCGGTTCCAGCTCCAGCGCGGCACGGCGACCGGCAGCGGGCTGATCCAGGCGCTGGCCGTGCTGTTTCCGGACGATGGCATCGACCTCGAAGCGATCCTGTTCAACGACGACCCGCCCTTTGCCTCCGCGCGCCGCGCCACGCCGCTCGATGAAGCCGCCGCGGCCGACGCCGCGCGCAAGCGCGCGCAGGACCGGCCGCCGGCGCAACCGGGTTCCTATCGGCACGGCGCGATCATCCTGCTCAGCGATGGCCGCCGCACCACCGGCCCGGACCCGATTGACGCCGCGCGCATGGCGGCCCAGCGTGGCGTGCGTGTCTATACCGTAGGCTTCGGCACGCTGGGCGGCAATGCGCCCGAAACCAGCCTGTCCTACTACATGCAGCTCGACGAGCCCGCCCTACGGGCCGTGGCCACGCTGACCGGGGCCGAGTACTTCCAGGCAGGATCGGCGGCGGACCTGAGCCAGGTGTACCGGCAACTGAGCGCGCGCTTCGCGATGGAGCGCCGCGAGACCGAAGTCGGCGCGCTGCTGGCCGCGGCGTCGGTCGTGCTGCTGGTCCTGGCTTGCGCACTCTCGATGTTGTGGTTCCGTCGTTAACGTGCGTTGACGATATCGGCGGAGCGGCGAACCTGCCGAGCGCACCTTGCTTCGCCTGTCAACGAGCGTCCACACCCCCCATCGGCGCCGTCCGGAGGCCATCGTGTTGAGGTATGCTTTCGCCCTCCAAAACGATCTTCTCCAGAGGGACCCATGCGGCGCGTCGTGTTCAATCAGAAGGGTGGCGTGGGCAAGTCGACCATCGTATGCAACCTCGCCGCGATCAGCGCCCGTGAAGGCTTGCGCACGCTGGTCGTCGACCTCGACGCGCAGTGCAACTCGACCCAGTACCTGATGGGCGCAAAGGCCGCCGAGGCAAACCCGACGGCGGCGCACTTCTTCGAGTCGTCGCTGACCTACAGCTTCAAGCCGGTCGACCTGGGCAGCTTCATCCACGCCACGCCGTTCGAGAATCTTGATGTGATGCCGGCGCATCCTGACCTCGACGCGCTGCATGGCAAGCTGGAATCCCGCTACAAGATCTACAAGCTGCGCGATGCCCTGATCGAACTGGAGTCGGTCTATGACGCGATCTACATCGACACGCCGCCGGCGCTCAACTTCTACACGCGGTCGGCGCTGATCGCGGTGGAGCGCTGCCTGATCCCGTTTGACTGCGACGATTTCTCGCGCCGGGCGCTGTACACGCTGCTCGACAACGTGAAGGAAATCCAGCAGGACCACAACGACGCGCTGCAGGTCGAGGGCATCGTCATCAACCAGTTCCAGCCGCGCGCGAGCCTGCCGGTCAAGCTGGTCGAGGAGCTGGTCGGTGAAGGGCTGCCGGTGCTGGCATCGCGGCTGTCGTCATCGGTGAAGATCCGCGAATCGCACCAGCACGCCACGCCCATGATCCACCTGGATCCGCGCCACAAGCTGTCGCAGGAGTACCTGGCGCTGCACAGCGAACTGGCTGGCTGAGGAACCGCCGGGTCTGGATACGGTTACCCAGGCAGTTCAGTCCAATGCCAGGCCGCCGTGCGCCAGCACTTGGCGGAATACCTCCAGCCGGGCGTCGCCGGTCTCGGCCAGCCTGTGGCAGACGTGCATGTACTTGTCCATGTCGCTGTGTCCGCGCAGGGCTTCCTCGCACTCCTGCTCCGAGACTTCCAGGTGGACACCGGTCAGGATCGCGCGGCCCTGCCCGACCCGCGTGCTGACGATGGCCGGTGGCGTGCCTTCCATATCCGCATAGACGGCCAGGACTTCCGTATCGGCAGCGGGCGCGCCGTCGAAATCGAAGCGGCAGCCACCGTGATAGTGCGTGTAGACCGACATCGGCGACGAGGCCAGCCGCTCGGTGGTCCGCAGTTCGACCGCGGCCGTGGTGCGCGGCGTGCCGTCATAGAGGCGGCCGCCGGTCAGTTCGGGCAGCGAGCCAACCGCGACGGCGTCGACGAAGCCCAGTTCGCGCGGGCCGCAGATAGCCCCGCGGGTGCCGGCGTGGAACGCCAGTTCCCTGCATGCGTAGTACGCGCCCGCGCAAATGCCCAGGTAGGTGCCGCCGTTTTCGACAAAGCGCCGGATGCGCGCGTTGGGCGCGCCATTGAGTTTCGCGCAGTACGGCAGGTCGGCCCCGCCCGGCATGACGAACATGACCGCGTCGTCGAACAGCGTCGGGTCGTGCCGGATGTCCGAGGCCATGACCGCACGCATTTCATAGGTGCCGGACTGCAGCTGCTGGCCGATCGTGCGCATCAGGCAGGCGGTCCAGTCGGAAGCGCCGGCATCGATATAGGTCAGGATGTGGGGCTTTGGCATCTTCGGGGGCGAGAGGTCGGGCCGCATTGGCACGCTGAACCGAGTGTATTCCACGGATGGGCGCCCAGCCGCATGCGCCTTACATATCGAGCGGCACGGCGCTGGTGCATTTGATTTCGTCGAGGCACACGCTGGACTTCACGCCACTCACGCCTGGGATGCGCATCAGCGTATCGAGCAGGAAGTCCGACAGCGACTTGAGGTCCTTGGCGACCACCTTCAGCACGTAGTCGATATCGCCCGTCACCGAGAAGCATTCCTGGATCTGCGCCAGCTCCGCCACCAGGCTCTTGAAGTTCGACAGGTCGCGGATATGGCCGCGCTCCATGGTCACGTGGATGAACGCGACCACGCCAAGTCCCAGGCTCGCCGCGTCGAGCCGCGCCTCGTAGCACTTGATGATGCCGCTCTCTTCCAGGCGGCGGTGGCGCCGCAGCGTTTGTGCCGGCGACAGCGCAATCGCTTCGGACAATTCCAGGTTCGAAGCCCGCCCCTGTTCCTGCAAAACGCCCAGCAGGCGGCGGTCCGTACGGTCAAGCTCGATGGCAGGCACTTTTATTTCCTATTAAGATAATTTCATGAAATCAGATTTCTCATTTCAGGGTTTCCCTGCGTGAGGAATGAAATCCAATTTTGCCGGCCAGAATATACACTGCATTCCAGATTGGCAATGCCAGCGAGGAGCCAGAGAGACTTCCCGACATTGCCGGAACGCGCCGCAGGCCAGGATCGTGGCGCACTGTTCGCAATATTATTTCCCGGCCGCCTGGCCGGCAAAGACAGCGCCCCATGAACTTCCGCACACCGTCCCTGCCGCGTCCGCATGCCCGCCATCCCGACGCCCGGCTCCGGACGCCCGCGTGTTGATCGCGGCGGCCTGCCCGATTTCCTTTGCCTCCGCGGCCGACGGCACTCCGTCCGGTGCGCGAGACCGAAACCCTTACCTTCCCCTGTGAGACAAACCATGGCCGATCTCTTTGACAACCCGATGCAACTGATGGGCTTCGAATTCGTCGAATTCG
Organism: Cupriavidus sp. 21MJTG02-4; assembly: GCF_057798975.1. Taxonomy (NCBI): domain Bacteria; kingdom Pseudomonadati; phylum Pseudomonadota; class Betaproteobacteria; order Burkholderiales; family Burkholderiaceae; genus Cupriavidus; species Cupriavidus sp. 21MJTG02-4. The sequence goes on from NZ_JBYOJP010000003.1 coordinate 138,485, forward strand.
CCTCGCCGACCCCCAATGTGCTGGAGCCGCTGTTCGAAAGGATGGGCTTCACGCTGGTGGCGCGCCATCGCTCCAAGGACGTGGTGCTGTATCGCCAGGGCGAGGTCAACTTCATCGTCAACCGCGAGCCCCATAGCCACGCCGCCTACTTTGCCGCCGAGCATGGCCCGAGCGCCTGCGGCATGGCTTTCCGCGTGAAGGATTCGCACAAGGCCTATGCCCGTGCGCTGGAACTGGGCGCGCAGCCGGTGGAAATCCCGACCGGCCCGATGGAACTGCGCCTGCCCGCGATCAAGGGCATCGGCGGCGCGCCGCTGTACCTGATCGACCGCTTCGAGGAAGGCAAGTCGATCTATGACATCGACTTCGAGTTCATCGAAGGCGTGGACCGCCACCCCGAAGGCCACGGCCTGAAGCTGATCGACCACCTGACGCACAACGTCTACCGCGGCCGCATGGCGTACTGGGCCAGCTTCTACGAGAAGCTGTTCAACTTCCGCGAGATCCGCTACTTCGACATCAAGGGCGAGTACACCGGCCTGACCTCCAAGGCCATGACCGCGCCGGACGGCAAGATCCGCATCCCGCTGAACGAGGAATCGTCCAAGGGCGCCGGCCAGATCGAGGAATTCCTGATGGCCTTCAACGGCGAGGGCATCCAGCACATCGCCTTCCTGACCGACAACCTGCTCGAAGTCATCGACAACCTGCAGCTCGCCGGCGTGGAACTGATGACGGCGCCGAACGACTACTACTACCAGGCCCTGGAAAACCGCCTGCCCGGCCACGGCCAGCCGGTGGACCAGCTCAAGGCCCGCGGCATCCTGCTCGACGGCACCACCGAAGGCGGCAAGCCGCGCCTGCTGCTGCAGATCTTCTCCAAGACCGTGCTCGGCCCGGTGTTCTTCGAGTACATCCAGCGCAGCGGCGACGACGGCTTCGGCGAAGGCAACTTCAAGGCGCTGTTCGAATCGCTGGAACGCGACCAGATCGCACGCGGCACGCTCAAGGTCGAGGCCTGAACGGCCCCTTCCAGTCCCCGTCACCGGGCGCGGTACCCCGTGCCCGGCGATCCTAAAGGCCCAGGCGTCCCACCCGCACAGCAAGAGACGCCAGGCCCCGCATGCCATTCCATAAGAATGGGTAGAGGAAACAAGACAGATGGTTGAAAGCAACAATGACGGCACGCTCAAGCGTGGCCTCAAGAACCGGCACATCCAGCTGATCGCGCTCGGCGGCGCGATTGGCACCGGGCTGTTCCTGGGCATCGCCCAGACGATCAAGATGGCCGGCCCCTCGGTCCTGCTCGGCTATGCCGTGGCGGGCATCGTGGCCTTCTTCATCATGCGCCAGCTCGGCGAAATGGTGGTGGACGAGCCCGTCGCCGGCTCCTTCAGCTACTTCGCCAACAAGTACTGCGGCCACTTCGCCGGCTTCATGTCGGGCTGGAACTACTGGGTGCTGTACATCCTGGTGAGCATGGCCGAGCTGTCGGCGGTCGGCATCTACGTGCAGTACTGGTGGCCCGGCATTCCGACCTGGATTTCGGCGCTGGCCTTCTTCCTGATCATCAACGCCATCAACCTGTCGAGCGTAAAGTCGTTCGGCGAGATGGAGTTCTGGTTCTCGATCGTCAAGGTGGCGGCCATCGTCGGCATGATCGGCTTCGGCGGCTACCTGCTGATGTCGGGCAATGCCGGTCCGCAGGCCAGCATCACCAACCTGTGGCAGCACGGCGGCTTCTTCCCGAATGGCCTGGGCGGACTGGTCATGGCCATGGCGGTGATCATGTTCTCGTTCGGCGGCCTGGAACTCGTCGGCATCACGGCGGCCGAAGCCGACCAGCCGGAAAAGAGCATCCCGAAGGCGACCAACCAGGTCATCTACCGCATCCTGATCTTCTACGTCGGCGCGCTGGCGGTGCTGCTGTCGCTGTACCCGTGGGAAAACGTCGTCACCGGCGGCAGCCCGTTCGTGCTGATCTTCCATGCGCTGAACAGCAACTGGGTTGCCAATGTGCTGAACGTGGTGGTGCTGACGGCGGCGCTGTCGGTCTACAACAGCGGTGTGTACTGCAACAGCCGCATGCTGTTCGGCCTGGCCCAGCAGGGCAATGCGCCGAAGTCGCTGCTCAAGGTCAGCAAGCGCGGCATTCCGCTGACGGCGCTGGGCGTGTCGGCGGCCGCGACCGGCCTGTGCGTGCTGATCAACTACTTCATGCCCGGCAAGGCATTCGAACTGCTGATGGGCCTGGTGGTCTCGGCCCTGATCATCAACTGGGCCATGATCAGCATCATCCACCTGAAGTTCCGCGCAGACAAGCGCAAGGCCCGCCAGGAAACGCGCTTCAAGAGCTTTGGCTACCCGCTCACGAACTACCTGTGCCTGGCCTTCCTGGGCGGCATCCTGGTCGTGATGTACCTGACCGATGGCTTGCGCATCTCCGTGTACCTGATCCCGGTGTGGCTGGCCGTGCTGGGCATCAGCTACCGCCTGCGCCAGAAGAACGCGGTGCCCGCCTTGCAGGGCAGCGTCTCGACCCAGTAAGGCAAGATCCCGGCGGCGCCGCATCGCGCGCCGCCGGTTACACTTCAGCCTGTGCGTCCGGCCCAGAAGTCCTGTTCTGCACGCGCTCCAGCCCCGTCCAAGAATCCAGAGAATCCCATGTTTGCACATATCGAGGCCTTTCCCGGCGACCCGATCCTCTCGCTCAACGAAGACTTCCAGAAAGACCCGCGCACCGAGAAGGTCAACCTGAGCATCGGCATCTACTTCGACGACAACGGCCGCCTGCCGGTGATGGAGGCCGTCGAAAAGGCTGAAGCCGCGCTGCTGGCCGACATGGGCCCGCGCCCCTACCTGCCGATGTCGGGCCTGGTGGCCTACCGCAACGCCGTGCAGGCGCTGGTGTTCGGCGAAGACAGCCCGGCCCGCGCCGCCGGCCGCATCGCCACGCTGCAGACGCTGGGCGGCTCGGGCGCACTGCGCGTGGGTGCCGATTTCCTGAAGCGCTACTTCCCGCAGTCGCAGGTCTGGATCAGCGACCCGAGCTGGGAAAACCACCGAGTGGTGTTCGAGCGCGCGGGTTTCACCGTCAACACCTACCCGTACTACGACGATGCCACCGGCGGCCTGAAGTTCGACGCCATGGTCGACGCCATCGGCAAGCTGCCGAAGCAGAGCATCGTGCTGCTGCACGCGTGCTGCCACAACCCGACCGGCGTGGACCTGAACCAGGACCAGTGGCGCCAGCTCGCCGGCGTGCTGAAGGCGAAGGAACTGCTGCCGTTCGTCGACATGGCCTACCAGGGCTTTGGCGAAGGCCTGGAAGACGACGCGTTCGCCATCCGCGAACTGGAGCGCCAGGGCGTGCCGTGCCTGGTGGCCAACTCGTTCTCGAAGAACTTCTCGCTGTATGGCGAGCGCTGCGGCGGCCTGAGCGTGGTGTGCCACAGCGCCGCCGAAGCCGCCAACGTGCTGGGCCAGTTGACCGGCGCGGTGCGTGCCAACTACAGCAACCCGCCCACGCACGGCGCGCGCGTGGTGGCCAAGGTACTGACCACGCCCGAACTGCGCACGCTGTGGGAGAAGGAACTTGCCGAGATGTGTGGCCGCATCGCCCGCATGCGCGAGGCCATTCACCACAACCTGCGCGACCATGTCAGCGGCGAGGCGCTGTCGCGCTACCTGACCCAGCGCGGCATGTTCACCTACACGGGGCTGAACGCGGAACAAGCCGACCGCCTGCGCGAACAGCATGGCGTGTATCTGCTGCGCTCCGGCCGGATGTGTGTGGCCGGTCTCAACGAACGCAATGTGACGGTGGTGGCCAAGGCCATCGCCGCCGTGCTCGGCGGCAAATAAGTCGCTTCCGCGCCGGCCGCTCGTCCATGGGGACATCCGACGAGCGGCCGCAGCCGAGGTAATTCCTACACCGCCCCGGCAATTCTGACACTCAATCCCCACCAGCAACCAACCGCGCACCCGGTGCACCCGACAATGGGCACCGATCTTGCTGCCCTTGGCCCTGACAGCGAAGCCCCTCCTGCCCTGCTTCGTGAACAGACCAAGGACCGCGCATGCCCCGCCTCCATCCTGACGGCCCGGACCGTCCCACCCGACGCCGCTTCCTCCAGTCCGCCGCGCTGAGCGCTTCCGCAGCCGCCTTGCCTGCAGTCCAGGCAGCCGGGCCGCCCGCTCTGCAAGATGCGCCGACGGCACCCTTGTCCGTGCCGGCCCGCCCCGTCCGCCTCCATATCAACGGCAGGGAACATGCGCTCTCGCTGGAGCCGCGCGTGACGCTGCTCGATGCGCTGCGCGAGACCATCGGCCTGACCGGCGCCAAGAAGGGTTGCGACCATGGCCAGTGCGGCGCCTGCACGGTGCTCAGCGACGGCCGGCGCATCAACGCCTGCCTCACGCTCGCCGTGATGCAGGAGGGCCGGCATATCACCACCATCGAAGGCCTGTCCGACGGCCATACGCTGCACCCGATGCAGGCGGCCTTCGTCGCGCGCGATGCGCTGCAGTGCGGCTTCTGCACGCCGGGCCAGATCTGTTCGGCCGTCGGCATGCTGGCCGAGGCGCGGGCCGGCGCGGCCAGTACGGTGCGTCCGCCGCCGGCGGCCTTGCCGACCGCGCTGAACGACGCCGAGATCCGCGAGCGCATGAGCGGCAATATCTGCCGCTGCGGCGCCTACCAGAACATCGTCGCCGCCGTGCAGGACGCCGCCGGCGCCACGCGCCGCGCGTGAGGCGTCACGATGATCCCGTTCACCTACCACCGCGCCACCACCGTTGAAGACGCGCTGCAGCTCGGGCGCCAGCCCGGCACGCGCTATATCGGCGGCGGCACCAACCTGCTCGACCTGGCCAAGGCCGGCGTCGAGCAGCCGTTGCACCTGGTCGATGTCGGCTGGCTCCCGCTCGCAACGATCGAGTCGCTGCCCGATGGCGGCGCGCGCATCGGCGCCACGGCCAGCAACACCGACACCGCCAACCACACACTGATCCGGGAGCGCTACCCGCTGCTGTCGCAGGCACTGCTGGCCGGGGCATCGGGCCAGTTGCGCAATATGGCGACGGTGGGCGGCAACCTGATGCAGCGCACGCGCTGCCATTATTTCTACGACACCGGCTTCAGCGCCTGCAACAAGCGGGCGCCCGGCTCGGGCTGCGGGGCGCTGCAAGGCGTGCATCGCACGCACGCCATCCTTGGCGCAAGCGAGCAATGCGTAGCCGTGAATCCGTCCGACATGAGCGTGGCGCTGGCCGCGTTGGAAGCCGTGGTGGTCGTGCGCGGCGAGGGCGGCGAGCGCCGCATCGCACTGGCCGATTTCCACCGCCTGCCGGGCACCACGCCGCAGTTCGACACGACGCTGAAGCCCGGGGAAATGATCATCGCGGTGGATCTGCCGCCATCGCGCCTCGCCGCGCATTGCAATTACCTCAAGGTCCGTGACCGCGCCAGCTACGCATTCGCGCTGGTGTCGGTGGCCGCCGCGCTGGAGCTCGACGGCGGCACGGTACGCACCGCGCGGCTGGCGCTCGGCGGCGTCGCGCACAAGCCGTGGCGCGTCCCGGCGGCCGAGCAAGTCCTGGTCGGAAGGCCGATCGATGCGGCCAGTGCCGGCGAAGCGGCCCGGCTGCTGCTGGACGGCGCCCGGCCCCTTCCCCAAAACACCTACAAGCTGGCCCTGGCGCAACGCGCCATCGTGCGCGCGCTTGGCATTGCCGCAGGAGACACCACATGAGCGTGATCGGCGCCCCGCTGGACCGCACGGACGGCATTCTCAAGGTCACCGGGCAGGCGCGCTACGCCGCGGACCATCCGCTGCCGGGCCTGCTGCATGCCGTGCTGGTGACCAGCACCATCGCCAGCGGCGAGATCACGGCCATGGACACTGCCATGGCGGAGCGCATGCCGGGCGTGCGCAAGGTGATGACGCCGTTCAACGCGCCGCGGCTGCCGGAACACGGCACGGCCGCATCGGGCACCCCACCGGCCGGCCGCGTGCTGAACCTGCTGCAGGACCCGGTCGTCCACTACAACAACCAGCCCGTGGCCGTTGTCATCGCCGACACGCTGGAACAGGCGCGCGATGCCGCCGCGCACCTCGTCATCCGCTATCGCGCACAGCGGCCGGCGCTGGACTTCGCCGCAGCGCGTGCGGGCGCCTACAAGCCGAAACAGGCCAAGGACGAGCCGGCGGATACCACGCGCGGCAGCCTGTCGGGCGCGGAAGGTGCGGCGGCGACGATCGATGCCACCTATTCCACGCCGTTCGAGAACCACAACCCGATGGAGCCGCACGCCACCGTGGCGGCCTGGCAAGGCGACATGCTCACGCTGTACGACGCCACGCAGTACGTCAGCGGCGTGCGCAAGACCGTTGCCAAGACGCTGGGCGTACCGCCCGCGCAGGTGCGCGTGGTCTGCCCCGTCGTCGGTGGCGGCTTCGGCTGCAAGGGTTCGACGTGGTCGCACGTGGTGCTGGCGGCGATGGCTGCGCGCGAGACCGGACATCCGGTCAAGCTCGTGCTGGAGCGCCCGCAGATGTTCGGCCCGGTCGGCGGGCGGCCCCGCACAGAGCAGCATGTCGTGCTGGCGGCGCGGGCCGACGGCACGCTCACGGGCATGCGCCACGAGGTCGTGGCCAGCACCTCGTTCATGGAAGACTGGCTGGAGCCGTGCGCGCTGCTGACGCGGATGCTGTATGCCGTGCCGAACCAGCAGACCAGTCACCGGCTGCTCAAGCTCAATGTCGGCACGCCCACGTTCATGCGCGCGCCGGGCGAGGCCTCGGGCAGCTTCGCGCTGGAGTGCGCGATGGATGAACTGGCCTACAAGCTCGGCATGGATCCGGTCGCCCTGCGCCTGCGCAACTACGCGGACACGGACCCCGGCAAGGGACTGCCGTTCTCGAGCAAGTCGCTGCGCGAATGCTACCGCGACGCGGCCGAGCGCTTTGGCTGGGCGCATCGCAATCCCGCGCCGCGCTCCATGCGGGCCGATGGCCGGCTGGTGGGCATGGGCATGGCCACCACGACCTATCCGGCCAATCGCTCGGCCGCCAGCGCGCTCGCGCGCATCCTGCCCGACGGCACCGCGCTGGTCCAGTCGGGTTCGCAGGACCTGGGCACCGGCACCTTCACCGTGATGACGCAGGTGTCCGCCGACGCGCTCGGCCTGCCGCCGGACAAGGTGCGTTTTGAACTGGGAGACACCAATTTCCCCGAAGCGCCCGTGTCCGGCGGCTCGCAGTCCGTCGCCAGCGTGTCGCCCGCGGTGCAGGCCGCCTGCGCGGCGGCGCGGCTGGAGCTGGTGAAGCTGGCGGTCGCCGACCGGGCGTCGCCGCTTGCCGGCGCATCGCCCGAGGACGTGGACATCGTCGATGGCTGGCTGCTGCGCCGCTCGGACCCGTCGCGCCGCGAGCCGATCGCGGCGCCGATCGCGCGCCGCGGCGGGCAGCCCGTCGAAGCCCGCATGACCGCGCGGCCCGGCGACGAGCGCAAGTCGTTCTCGATGCACAGCTTCGGCGCCGTGTTCGCCGAAGTCCACGTCGACCCCGATCTCGGCGAGATCCGCGTGCAGCGGATCGTGGCGACCTACGGCGTGGGCCGGCTGCTGAACCGGAAAACCGCTCACAGCCAGCTCATGGGCGGTATCGTATGGGGCATCAGCATGGCGCTGCACGAGCAAGCCGAATTGGACCCGGCCAGCGGACGCATCGCCAATGCCAACCTGGCCGAGTACCATGTGCCGGTCAATGCCGATATCGTCGCTATCGACATCGTCGTGCTGGACGAGGATGATCCGCATATCAACGCGCTCGGCACCAAGGGCATCGGCGAGATCGGCATTGTCGGCGTGGCCGCGGCGGTGGCCAACGCGGTGTATCACGCCACGGGCCGGCGACTCCGCGACCTGCCGCTGACGGTCGACAAATTGATGACCTGAGCGGCCGCCCGCCTGCAAAGAACAACCAACGAATAGATGAATCAACGGGAGAAACCATTGGCAGAGCTGGAAACCCTCGGGCCGCGGGGCGGCTTGCGCGCGCTTGTGCCGCGCGCGGTACGGCCGTGGCTGTTCGCGCTGTCCGCCTGCGCGTCGGCGCCGGCCTGGGCCCAGACACCGGCCCCGCTGGCCGAATGGCAATTCTCGGTCGGCATACCGCTTGAAAAGCTGTACGAAGACACGATTCCGGAATGGGAAGTCCGCCTCGGCGCCGCGGCAATGCTGCGCCCGCGCTATGACGGCTCGTCGAAATACATCGTGATCGCCGGGCCCAGCATCGATATCCGCTATCGCGATATCGCGTTCGCCTCGATCGGCGAAGGCTTCGGCGTCAACGTCCTGCGCGGCAAGAACTACCGGGCGGGGATTGCGCTGACCTACAACCTGGGCCGGCGCGCCGAGGAGAATTCGCCGCTGCTGGACGGCATGAAGAACATCAACCCGGCGCCGGAAGCCAAGCTCTTTGCGGAATACGCGGTGTCCAAGGAATTCCCGCTGGTGATGCGCGTCGACGCGCGGCGCAGCATGGGCGGCTCGGACGGCTGGATCGGCGATATCGGCGCCTACATGCCGCTGCCGGGCAGCTCCGAGAAGTTCTACTGGTTCGCGGGCCCGACGCTGACACTGGCGGACTCGCGCTACATGAATGCCTGGTACGGCGTGAGCGCGTCACAGGCGCGGGCTGGTCGCCCGCAGTTCAATCCCGCTGGCGGCGTGCGTTCCTACGGGTTCGGCCTCAGCGCGGTCTGGTTCTTTGACAAGCACTGGTTCGCCTCGTCCGACGTCTCCGTCGTGCAACTCGTGGGCGATGCGAAGCGCAGTCCGCTGACGCAGAGTTCGACGGGCGGAGCGTTCGATCTGTCGATCAACTACCAGTTCTGAGCGGCACCGAAAGAAAAGACGCGGCGGGCCTCCTGCCGAGACCGCGCCGCGCGGCAAGCCCATCAGCCGGGCACTTATTGCGCCGCGGCCTTGTCGGCGGCGGGCTTCTTCGCGTGCTTGTGAGCGTGGGTCTTCTCCTTGTGGGTGCTCTTCTCCACCTTGGCGGGTTCCTTGGACTCCGGCGCGGCAGCCGGCGCTTGCGCATACGCACCAGCGGCAAACAGGCCCAGGGTCAGGATGGCAAGTACTTTCTTCATTGTTGGTCTCCGGATGGACGCGCGGTGTTGCGCGCTGATTGTGAAAACGTCGACCCGCGGCGCACTGTTGACGGTCCATCGACGGATGTGTGTAACGGAATATTTCAGTCCATCGGCTTTCCTTGCGCTGCCGCAATGTCCTGTGGATGTGACTTAAAGCTGGCAATCTGCTGCCGATAACGGTGAAATCCCCCGCGTAGACCTTTCTACCCTCGTACCTACGTTGCCCCCGGCGTGGCGTGCGGAAAACCGCAGTCCGTCAACAGGAGCACCCTCATGAGCATGATCGAAGCCACCACGGCAAGCCCGCCAGCCTCCCTCTCCATGGCGGCCACCGCCACGGCGCAAGACCTCTCCGCGGATTCCGCTGATTCCACGGACGCCGCCAATGCGGCCAGCAACACGCCGGGCAGCGCCACGGCGCAGCCCAGCGCCGATGTCAGGATTTCCATGTCCGGCAGCGCGCTGGCTTCCGGGCGCGGGGCTGACAAGGCAGCCGCCCGGGACAGCGACATCGACAACAGCAAGTTGCCCGACAACGTGAAGAAGCTGGTCAAGCGCCTGCGCGAGCTGCGCGAGAAGCTCGAGCAAAAGGCCCAGGAACTGCAGGAACTGAGCAACAGCACCACGGGCAACGCCGAGCAGCGCCGCATGCGCATCGAGGCGCTACGGGCCGAGGTCGGTGCGCTGACCTCGGCCATGAACAGCGTCAGCGCCGACCTTGCCCAGGCTACGCGCAAGTTCAGCAGCGATGAGAAGGCTGCCTTGGCCGGGCTGATCATGGGCTAGGCCCCACGGCAAGGCAACGTCCCGGCCCCACACCGCTCCCCAAATCGCCTAGTCTGAGAGTGACACCAGCGTTTCGGGGAGACCCAGTGCCCGCAGCCAGATCCACGCGCCAGTCCGGCAAGCAGCGCCGCCACGGCCGCCATGCGCGACGCTGGTCAAAGCAGGTCAGCGAGCACAGCGACGCGCTGGACCTGCAACCCGACCTCTTCAAAGGCACCGACCCGAAGGCAATCGCCGCTTCGCTCAAGCGCTCGGCGGAGCACAGCCGCCGGCGCAAGGGCACGGCGTTCCAGTCGGCCATGTCGATGCTCAACTTCTACATCAACCGCGCGGGCCGCAACCTGCCCAAGACGCAGCTGGCCGTCCTGCAGCGGGCCAAGGGCAAGCTGCGCGAGGCCTTCGGGCGCGCGCCGTGAACGCACTCCAGGAGATGCCATGGATACCGCAAGCGAACTGCAGGCAACGGTGACGGCAATGGTGCAGCCGGGCAAGGGATTGCTCGCGGCCGATGAAAGCGGCCCGACCATTGCCAAGCGCTTCACCACGATCGGCGTGGAATCCAATGAAGAGAACCGCCGTGCGTGGCGCAGCCTGCTGTTATCGACGCCGGGCCTCGGCGCGCATATCAGCGGCGTGATCCTGTACGAGGAAACGCTCGGCCAGCGCGCCGACGATGGCACGCCCCTGCCCGAACTGTGCGCGCGCCAGGGCATCGCGCCCGGCATCAAGGTCGACAAGGGCAAGGTGCCGCTCGTGAATGCGCCCGGAGACGAGATCACCGAAGGGCTCGACGGATTGCCGAAGCGGCTGGAGACCTACCGCCAGCAGGGCGCGCGCTTTGCCAAATGGCGTGCGGTGATCAATGTCTCGGACACCTTGCCCGGCACGCTGGCGGTGCAGGCCAACGCGCAGGTGCTGGCCGCTTACGCGGCTATCTGCCAGGCATCGGGCATCGTGCCGATCGTCGAGCCGGAGGTGCTGATGGACGGCGACCACAGCATGGCGCGCTGTGCGGCCGTGACCGAACGCGTGCTGCACGCGCTGTTCCATGCGCTGCATCGCTATGGCGTGGTGTTCGAACACATGGTGCTCAAGCCCAGCATGGTGATCGCCGGCAAGAAGTGCGCGCAGCAGGCATCCGTGCAGGACGTGGCCAGCGAAACGGTGCGCGTGCTCAAGCGCACGGTGCCGGCGGCGGTGCCCGGCATCTTCTTTCTGTCGGGAGGACAGACGCCCGAACAGGCCACGGCGAATCTCGATGCGATGAACCGGCTCGGCCCGCTGCCGTGGCCGCTGAGCTTTTCCTATGGGCGCGCGCTGCAGGAGCCGCCACTGGCCGCGTGGGGCGGCAAGGCCGCGAACCTTGAACCGGCGCAGCAGGCGCTGCTGAAGCGCTCGCTGCTGAATGGCAAGGCTTGCCTGGGGCAGTATGAAGCGGCGCAGGAGACGATGAAGACAGTCGCCTGACGGCGGGTCGCTAAGCGTCGGGGTTCCGGCGCTTGCGCCCGGTCAGCATCGCCAGCACCAGGTTCTCCTTGCTGGTCACGCTGAACACGACGGCGGCGAGCACGTGGACCACAATCAGCACCATCAGCGTTTCCGCGAGCGCGGCATGGATGCTGATCGGCCAGTCCTCGCCCCACAGGGCATCGAGCCTCGACATCCATCCTGTGACAGCCAGCGCCAGGATCAATGCCCACATCAACAGCATCATGACCGCGCCGAGCGGCGTGTGGCTCAGGAAGCGCGGTGCGCGGCGCTGCAGCAGCGCCTTGCCGTAGGCCAGCACGCTGGCCGGCCGCGGCACCCAGGCACGAAAGCGTGCGTGTTCGCTGCCGACAATGCCCCAGAGCAGGCGCACCAGCACGAGACCCGCGGCCACGTAGCCGAGCATGCGGTGCAGTTGGCCGCCGGAATCCTCTATCAGGTCCCAGATGACGATGGCCGCCACGCTCCAGTGCGTCAGGCGGACCACCTGGTCCCAGACGCGGACCGATGCGTTATCCGGCATGGCGGTAGCGAGGCGTCAGGCGTTACTTCCCGATCTCGGACTTCACGATATCCAGGGTCTTGGTATCGAAATAGATTTCGGCTTTCTTGCCGTCCTTGGTGGTGCCATAGATCTCATAGCAGTTGCCGTCCACCTTGAATTTCTTGATGACATAACCCTGCGCCTCGATCTTGGCCTTGGCATCGGCCTCGCTCATCCATTCGGCCTTGGGGTGGGCCACGCATTTGGCACTGGCGAGCGCGCCGGTGGAAACCGCGGCGGCCGCGGCGAAGGCGATGAACTTGAGCATGGAGGTCTCTCCGTCGGATTGCCCGGGATGGGCGATAGCAGGAGCGTACGTTCAAACGGTAACGATTCTCAATGCCGGGTTTCCCTAGGTTGCGGGGACCCTCAAGTCACCGGGCCTCCACGCGGCCTGCGAAGCGCCGGATGAAGGCCGGATGAGCTTCGCTTATCCCTTCAACAATGCCTGTCCACGTCGCAGCGCCTCTGCGATGGCCGCTACGCTCGACTCCACACGGTGGATCGGCCCTGCCACAGACATCCCGTACACAGCGCCACCGATCTCTACCGGCACCGCAATCGCCCCGAGGTCCGGAAACGATTCGCCGAAGTTCGGATACCAGCCCTGCCGCTGCCACTGGACGATAGCCTGCTCCAGCGCCTCGCGCGAGGCTACGGTGCGCTCGGTGCGCGGCTGGAACGAGACCTTCGACAATGCGGTGTCGCGCGCCTGCTCGGGAAGCGCACCAAGAATCGCTCGGCCGATGGAGTTGATATGCACGTCGCGCAGCTCGCCCGGCGTGGCAATGTAGCGCACCGGGTTCTGCGACTCGCGCACGTCGAGATAGAGCACGCGTCCGTCATCCTGCAGCTTGCCGAAGATGACGGTTTCCCCCGTGGCATCGCGCAGCGATTCCAGCACGGGCTGCACGCGTTCGAGCAACGGGTCGTTGCGCGAGATGCGCTGGGCGATATTGAGCAGCCGGCTGGTCGGGTAGTAGCCCTGCCGCCGCCCGGTCTCGTAGAGATAGCCGAGCGACGCCAGTGTGCGGATCAGGCCGAGGCAGCTCGACATCGGCGCGCCGAGCAGTTTCGCCAGTTCCGTCAGCGTGAGCGAGCGGCCTTCGCGCGCATAGATCTCCATGATCTCGATCACGCGCAGCGCCGTCTTCACGCTGGCCTGCCCTGCCTTGTCGCCCGTCTCGGATTCCGCCATCTCCCTGTTCCTGTCAGCCTTGCCGTGCGCGGATTGTACGCGTCTTCAGGCGTCGTCCGGCGACGGCAGCGCCTGCGCCCACGTGCGGATATTGCCGGGCGTGCGCAAGAAACGCGTCGGGATGCCGATACCGCGCAGGCGCCCTTCGGTCGGATGCTCGTACTCGAACACCATGCCGGTGGCGCGCAGGTGCGGGTCCTCCATCACCGCTTCGAACGCCGGCACTTCGCTGTGCGGGATATCGGCGTCGGCCAGCAATGCGAGCCACTGAGCCGTGGTCTTGCGGCTCACGATATCGGCCAGCGTCGCATACAGCGCGTCGATATTGGCGCTGCGCACGGCCGGGTCGAGGTAGCGCGGGTCCTGCGCCAGTTCCGGGTGACCGGAGAGCGCGAAGAAACGCGCCCACTGCGGCGTGGTGTACGGCAGCAGCGCGATATAGCCGTCCTGCGTGCGGTAAGGCTTGCGGTGCGGCGACATCACGCGCGGATAGCCGCACGCGCCCTGCCCGGGCACGAACGTCTGGCCGGCCAGTTGTTCAGGCGCCAGGAACGACACCAGCGTCTCGAACATCGGCACCTCGATGGCCTGGCCCTGCCCCGAGCGCTCGCGCTCGTACAGCGCCATCGGGATGGCATAGGCGACGGTCAGGCCGGCGACCTTGTCGGCCAGGATGGTGTTGACGTACTGCGGGCCCTCGGCGCTGTTGGCGCCCTGGAACTGCGCCAGGCCGCTGCGTGCCTGGATGATGTCGTCGAACGCGGGCATGCCGGCATACGGGCCCGTTTCCGAGTAGCCGTAGGCGCCGCAGTAGATCAGGCGCGCATTGGACGCGCGCAGCGACTCATAATCCAGCCCCAGCTTGCGCAGCGATTGCGGGCGCACGTTGGAGATAAACACGTCGGCCCCGGCGATCAGGTCCTTCAGCCGCGCTAGGTCTTCCGCGCGCTTCACGTCGAGCACCACGAACTGCTTGTTGCGGTTCAGGTTCAGGAAGGTCGCGCCCATGCCCGCGTGCAGCGCTGGCTCCGCATGGCGGAAGACATCGCCGGCCGGCGCCTCCACCTTGATGACCTCCGCGCCCATGTCGGCGAGGATCTGCGTCGCATACGGCCCCATGCCGACCGAAGTCATGTCGACCACGCGCACGCCCGCCAGCGGCCCGGTCGCCGTTGTCGCTTCCGCGTTCTGCATCGTCATCGTTGCCCCCCGTTCAGTACGACTTGGGCAGGCCCAGCACCCGCTCCGCGATGAAGCACATGATCAGCTGCGGGCTGACCGGCGCGATGCGCGGGATATACGACTCGCGCAGCAGCCGCTCGACGCGGTATTCGCGCGAATAGCCCATGCCGCCCAGCGTCAGGATGGCAGTCTGGCAGGCGTTGTGGCCCGCTTCGGCCGCGAGGTACTTCGCGGTGTTGGCCTCGGCGCCGCAGGACTTGCCCGCGTCGTAGCGCGCGGCGGCCTTGAGCATCATCAGGTTGGCCGCTTCGAGTTGCATCCACGCCTGCGCCAGCGGATGCTGCACGCCCTGGTTCATGCCGATGGGCCGGCCGAACACCACGCGTTCCTTCGCGTACTGCGTGGCAATGGCCAGCGCCGCACGGCCAAGACCGATGGCTTCGGCGGCGATCAGGATGCGCTCCGGGTTCAGGCCGTGCAGGATGTACTCGAAGCCGCGTCCTTCCTCGCCGATGCGGTCTTCTTCGGGGATGAACAGGTCGTCGATGAACAGCATATTGGTATCGACGGCCGAGCGGCCCATCTTGTCGATCTCGCGGATCTCGATCTTGCTGCGGTCCACCTTCGTGTAGAACAGCGACAGGCCTTCGGTCGGCTTCTTCACCGATTCCAGCGGCGTGGTGCGCGCCAGCAGCAGCATGCGGTCGGCCACCTGCGCGGTGGAAATCCAGATCTTGCGGCCCGTCACCGAATAGCCGCCCTCCACCTTGCGCGCGTAGGTCTTGAGCTTGGTGGTGTCGAGGCCCGCGTCGGGCTCGGTCACGCCGAAGCAAGCCTTCTCCTTGCCGGCGATCAGCGGCGGCAGGAAACGCGCCTTCTGCTCGTCGGTGCCGAACACCACCACCGGGTTCAGGCCGAACACGTTCATGTGCACCGCCGAGGCACCGCTCATGCCCGCGCCGGACTCGGAGATGGTCTGCATGACCAGCGCCGCTTCCAGGATGCCCAGCCCCGCGCCGCCGTACTGCTCCGGCATGGCCACGCCCAGCCAGCCGCCTTCGCACAGGCTCTTGTAGAACTCGTGCGGATAGGTGTGGGAGACGTCGAGCTTGTTCCAGTACTCCATGTCGAACTGCGTGCAAACTTGCTGCACGGCTTCGACGATCGACTGCTGTTCGGCGGAGAGATCGAAATTCATGTTGGTGTTCCTTCTGTTTCTTATGTTTTTATTCGGCCTGGATGCCCGCATCCTTCACCAGCCGCGACCATTTCTGCAATTCCGCCACGACGAACTGGCCCAGCTCGCCCGGCGTGCTGCCAAACGGTTCGAAGCCGAAAGCGTGGAATTGCGGCGCGTATTGCTTGTTGGACGCAATCGCAACCAGCTCATGGTTCAGGCGCTCGACCACCGGCGCCGGCGTGCCGGCCGGCGCAAACACCCCGTTCCACGACGTAATGTCGAAGCCCTTGAATTCAGGCTCGCTCGCCAGCGGCGGCAAGTCAGGCAGCAGCGCGCTGCGCTGCGCGGTGGTCACGGCCAATGCGTGCAGCTTGCCGGCCTTGACGTTGGCGATGCCGGCCGCGAAGTCGACGAACATCACCTGCACTTGCCCGCCGATCACGTCGGTCATGGCCGGAGGCGTGCTCTTGTACGGCACGTGCAGCATCTTCAGGCCGGCCATCTTCGACATCGTCGCGCCAGCCACGATGCCGGTGCTGTTGCCGCTCGCATACGACATGCCCGGATGCGCCTTGGCATAGGCGATGAATTCCGGCAGCGTCTTGACCGGCAGCGACGGACTGACCACCAGCATGAACGGCAGGTTGCCCATGCGCGAGACCGGCGTGAAATCCTTCACCGGGTCATAGCGCAGCTGCTTCATCAGCGACGGGTTGGCCGAATGCGTGGTGTTGGTGGTCATGAACAGCGTGTAGCCGTCCGCGGGCGCCTTGGCCACGAACTCCGCGGCAATGGTGCCGTTGGCGCCGGGCCGGTTGTCGACCACCACCGGCTGCTTGAGCGCTTCGCCGAGGTACTTGGCCGTCAGGCGCGCGACGGCATCCGTGCCGCTGCCCGCGGCAAACGGCACCACCAGCCGCAGCGGCTTGGACGGGAATGGATCGGCCGCGCCCGCCGGGGAAATCATCGCCATGGCGGCACCACAACCCACCGCCAGGGTGAGCAAAGCCTGTTTTGCGAACTTCACGATGCTGGTCTCCTGTTTTCAGCGTGTCCGTGACGGTCTGAGGCGCCGGCTGTCGGACGGGTAAATCGGAAGCTGGGCGTGCGGCGCTATGCAGGCCGCACAACGCGCTCCGGGGATTCTTCGTAAGGCGGGGAATAAATCACGAGGATCCTGGCGGGCTCGTCGCTCACGACGGTGAACACGTGCATGGTGTCCGGCGGGAAAAAGCAGCAATCGCCCGGCCCCATCTCCTTGCGCTGGCCGCCAACTTCGGCAATGGCGCGGCCTTCGAGCACGTAGACGACCTGCTCGATGCCGGGGTGCGCGTGCGGCAGTGCGCCCTTGCCCTTCTCGATCGTGCCGTGCAGCACTTCCAGGTGGCGCGCGCCGACCGTCTCGGGGGAAATAAGACGGCGGTTGAGCGTGCCGGTGTGGTTGGCCGGGTGATAGCCCGGGGTGTCCTCGGTGGAAACGAAGTAGACGGGAGGCTGCGGCATGTTGCGTGTCTCTAATTCATGTCTGTGAATTTAAGTTTATCACTATGAATTTATGAGGCAAGCCCGCTGGACCCGTTATCGGGTTTACACCGGTGCCGGATACGGCGCTCAGTTCGCCAGCGCCACGGCGACCAGCTGCCGCAGCCGCGGCACCACGTCGGTCTCGAACCATGGGTTGCGCCGCAGCCAGAGCCGGTTGCGCGGGCTCGGGTGGGGCAAGGGCAGGAATTGCGGCAAGTAATCGGCGTAGGCCGCGACCGTTTCGGTCAGCGTCGGCCTGGCGTTGTCCCGGAGGTAATACGCCTGTGCGTAGCGTCCGATCAGGAGCGTGAGCCGGATATGCGGCATGGTGGCCAGCAATTGCGCATGCCAGAGCGGCGCGCACTCGGGCCGGGGCGGCAAGTCGCCGCTTGCGCCCTTGCCGGGATAGCAGAACCCCATCGGCACGATCGCCACCCGGCTGGCGTCATAGAACTCGTCGCGCGTCATGTTCAGCCACGTGCGCAACTGGTCGCCGGACGGGTCGTTCCATGGGATGCCGGTTTCATGCACGCGCCGGCCGGGCGCCTGACCGACGATCAGCACGCGCGCGCTGGCGGCGGCACGCACCACCGGGCGCGGTCCGAACGGCAAGTCGCAGGCGCGGCAGCCGGTGATGTCGTTGAGCAGGATGTCGAGCGGGGAACGGCGCTTGGCGGGCAATGTGGCGCGGGAGGTATCGTCAGGGACGATTCAGTGTAGTCCCGCACTTCCGTCCCCTGCGCGGATATCAGAAGGGACGGTCTCCGATGATCGTTGCGCGGTCCATCCTCCGGTGGCACGGCGGATAGTCCATGACGGCGTAATGCTGGGTCGACCGGTTGTCCCAGATCGCCACGCTGTTCTTCTTCCAGCGCCAGCGCACCTGGTGCTCGGGGATGTATGCCTGCGTCACAAGGTAGCGCAGCAGGTCGGCGCCGCCGGGGCTGTGGTCCTGCCCGAAACGCACGCGCGCCGGCGTGTGGAAGTTGGTGAAGTGCGTGGTAAACCCGTTGACGAACAGCACCTTCTCGCCAGTCTCCGGATGGATGCGCACCACCGGGTGTTCCGCGTCGGGGAACTGGCTTTTCAACGCCAGCCGCTTTTCGATCGGCATGGCGGCGCCAAAGCTCGCCTCGATGCTGTGACGCGCCCGCAGGTCGGCGATCTGCTCCTTGACGTGGGCCGGCAGGTTTTCATACGCCAGCGCCATGTTGGCCCACATGGTGTCGCCCCCGACCGGCGGGCACTCCCGGCACCGCAGGACGGCGCCGAGCGGCGGTGCTTCGCGCCAGGTGGCATCCGTGTGCCAGGCGTTCTCGTAGCGATCCGGCGGGTTCTCGGGCGTCTTGTAGATCTGCACCAGCCCTGGATTCTCCGGGTCGCTACCTGTCACGGGGTGATCCTCCAGGTCCCCGAAGCGGCGCGCAACGGCCACGTGCTGCGCGGCCGTGATGTCCTGGTCGCGCAGGAACAGCACGCGGTGCCTGAGCAGCGTCTCGCGGATGCCGGCGAACAGGCCGTCGTCATGGATCGCATCGGCCAGGCTGACCCCAATGAGTTCCGCGCCGATTGCGCAGGTAAGTTGTTCAACTCGCATGGTCGCTCGGTGTCATTCCGGCTGGATATGGAAGGTCTTCACGATTCCGGCATTCCGCTCGAAATCGGCGCGCAGATCGTGGCTGAGCTGGCCAAGGCTTTGAGGCGGTAGCGGCTCGAACCCGAGCGCGGCAATTCGTTCCTGCACACTGGCCCTCGAGGCTGCCTTGTAGACTGCGGCCTGGATCTTCTCGGTCAGCTCCGCCGGCATCCTGGACGACACGAACACGCCGGACCAGTTGCTGAAGTCGACTTCCGGATAACCGAGCTCGGCGAACGTCGGCACCTGCGGGAGCAGCGGTGACCGCTGCTTCCCGGCCACGGCATAGGCTTTCAGCTTGCCTGCCTTGAGATAGGGCAGCGAGGTCACCATGCCGTCATACATCACGGCGATCTGCCCGCCCATCACCTGCGTCAGGGCCAGCGGCGACCCAGGGAACGGAACGTTCTGGAGGTCCATGCCGGCCTTCTGGTTCATGATCATGCCGGCGTACTGCGAAGCCGTGCCCGGGCCATAGGTGGCGAAGCTCAGGGTGCCCCGATGCGCCTTCGCATAGCTGATCAGTCCCGGCAGGTCCTTCGCCGGCAGGCTGGGCGCACTGACGAGCAGCAGCGTCGATCTGGCCACGGCTGCAACCGGCTTCACGTCCTTCATCGGATCGTAGGGCACCTTCATCACGTGCGGGATTTCCGCCAGCACATTGGTCGCCGACACCAGGATGGTCTGCCCGTCGGGCGGCGCCGCCAGCATTGCGCCGATCGCGATGGCGCCGCCGGCACCGGGCTTGTTGTCGACGATCACCGGCTGCCCCAGGTCCGCCGTGAGTTGCTCGGACAGCATGCGGGCCATCACATCCATCGTGCCGCCGGCCGGTGCGGGCACCAGCACCCGAACCGGTTTGTTGGTCCACGCCATGGCGGCAGGCATGGCAAGCGCCAGGATCGTCGCGGCGGCAACGCGGCGCACGCGCAGGAAGGCAGGTCGATTCGACATCTCTAGTCTCCGTTTTGGAACTTCCGGCAATGTGCACTTGCCTTGTTGAAAGCAGCCGTCCTATGGAACCTACGGCACCAGTACCGTCGCGCCACTCGTCTGCCTGTTCTCCAGGGCGCGATGGGCCAGTGCGGCATCTTCCAGCGCGAACTGCTGCTTCGGCTCGCTGGTAATCTTTCCGGCGATCACCATGTCGAACACCTCGTTGGCCATGGACAGCATGTGCGAGCGCGGCGTGGCGTAGTGCACCATGGCCGGACGCGTGACCCAGAGCGAGCCCTTTGCCGCGAGGGTGCGGCTGTCGATTTCGACGGGACCGGAAGTCGTGCCGTTGCTGACCAGCGTGCCGCGCACCTGCAGGCAGGAGAGCGACGCGTCCAGCGTCGACTTGCCGACCGAATCGAACACCACCGGGACCTTCTTGCCGTCGGTGATTTCCATCACGCGGTCGACGATGTTCTCGCGCGAGGTGACGATGACGTGCGAGCAGCCATTGGCCCTGGCGAGCTCCGCCTTCTCGTCGGTGCTGACCGTGCCGATCATGTTCACGCCAAGCGCGCGTGCCCATTGGCAGGCGATCAGGCCCACGCCGCCGGCTGCGGCGTGATAGAGGATGGTCTCTCCGCCCTTGAGCGGGTAGACCTGGCGAAACAGGTATTGCGCCGTCATCCCCTTCATGACGAGCGTGGAGGCAACGCGGTCGGAGACGCCATCCGGCAGCGGGATCAGCCACTCGGCGGGCATGACCCGCACGTCCGAGTAAGCGCCCTGCGGGCCTAGCAGGTAGCCCACGCGGTCGCCCACGCGGACGTCGGTTACGCCGGGACCCACGGCCTCGACCACGCCCACGGCGTCGGAGCCGAGGCCGTTGGGCAGGTCCAGCGGATAGTGGCCGGTGCGGAAATAGATATCGATGAAATTGACGGCGATGTAGCTATGCCTCACGCGCGCCTGGCCGGGGCCCGGATCGCCGACTTCCACGGTCTCGAGCTTGAGGACATCAGCGCTGCCCGTCTCGTGAAACCGGATTGCCTTTGCCATGACTTGTCTCCTGAAATACTTTGTTCATTGCGGCTGAGCGCGCCTGGCAGGCCCAGCGTGCCGGCGACTACATTGCTGTCTTGCCGCCATTGACTGCGAGAATCTGGCCCGTTATGTACCTGGACCGGGTTGATGCCATGAACACGATGGCGTCGGCGACCTCCTCGGGGGAGCCAATGCGACCTGCGGGGATACCCGCGGCAACTGCCGCAACGTTTCCGGCGCCTCCCGCAATGCGGTCCAGCATGCCGGTCTCGATCGGGCCGGGCGCAACCGCATTCACTCGGACATTCGAACCGGCCACATCGAGTGCGGCTGCCTTGGTCAAGCCCTCGATCGCGTGCTTGCTGGCCACGTACATCGGGTTCTTTGCATTGCCGCGGCTTCCCATGGTGGACGAGAGGTTGATCACAACGCCCTCCTTCTGCTCCAGCATGACGCGCAACTGGTATTTCATGCTCAGGAACGTCCCAAGGACATTCGCGTCGAACGTTGTCGCATAGGATTCAACGGTCTGGTCGACGATCGACCCTGGCGTGCCTTCCGTCCCTGCGCTGTTCACCGCGACATCGAGCCGCCCAAAGCGGGTAACGGCATGCTCGACGAGTTTGCGGACTTGCTCCTCGTTGGCTACGTCAGCAGGCACGAACTCGGCCTCGGCGCCGAGTTCCCGGAGTTGAGACACCAGTGCGGCGCCTGCGGCGGCATTGCGGCCGGAGCAAACCAGTTGTGCCCCGTCACGGCCAAATGCAAGCGCAGTGGCGCGGCCGATTCCAGACGTGGCTCCCGTAACGAGAACGACGGTACGAGTCATGACAATCCCTATTTGAATCAAGTCGAAACAGATCGATCCAGTCGCAGCAATTCAGGCTGGCGTGCACACATCAACCGGATCGATTCCTTGTCTGCGCCGTATGCTCAGGCTGCGCGGCGCAACGGCACGTTCTTGACACCCGGCTTGCGGTTCGGGGTCATGCCGTTGGCGGCCAGGGTTTCATCGACATCGCTGTACCAGGTGCCGATGCGGTAGATTTCCCGCGCTTCCTTGCCATTGGCGATCTCGCGGCCCAGTTCCTTGGCGATACGCACGGTCTGCTGGATCTGCTGCACCGAGGTGAAGCGGTTGCCGTGCTGGTCGATGAGGGTGTCCTCGATGCCGCAGCGCACGTGCATGCCCATGGCCAGCGCCATCGTGTTCCACGGCAGCACGTTCTTGAACAACGACTCGGAGGTAATCGTGCAGCCGTCCGGCGCACGCTGGATGAAGTCGAACAGGTTGTAGGGATGCGGTCCATGGTGGCCGCCGCCGATGCCGATGCAGGTCAGGTTCAGCGGGCCCTTATAGAGGCCCCTGCGAACCATGCGGTCCAGCGTTTCGAGCGCATGCATGCCTACCAGCTGAAAGTGCGGCTGGATGCCGGCATTGCTCAGGCGGCGCAGGTGCTCTTCCGCCCAGTTCGGTCCCGCCGGAACGATCATTTCACGGTACGCGTCGTAGACGGCCGGGTTGGCCATGTGCGTGTTCTCGTAGAACTCCGGGTAGATCAACTCCATGATGTTCATCTGGATGGTGTTGAGTGCTACCGTCACCTGGTCCGGCTTGGGGTCGAGGTCCGCCAGCGCGTGACGCGTGTCATCGTCCAGCCACTTCGCGGCCTGGCCTTCATCTTCCGGTGCGAACGAGATCGAGCCGCCAACCTGGATGATCATGTCCGGCACCGCCTTGCGCACGCCGGCGATCAGTTCGTTGAACATGGACAGGCGCTTGGAGCCCTTGCCATCCGGCTCGCGCACGTGCAGGTGCAGCACGCTGGCGCCGGCTTCATAGCAATCCACCGCCTTCTGGATCTGCTCTTCCATGGTCACCGGGATGTCTTCCGGGAAATCTTCAGGCATCCACTCCGGGCCGTACGGGGCCACGGTGATGACCACCTTGTCCATGTTCTCCGGGTGCAGCGAATCATCCAGGAATTGCATGTCTATCTCCGTGATAAGGGATTGATTGACCGGCGTCGCAGCAAATTGCGGCGGCCGGGTCGGGTATCAGTTGACTTGAATGGCTCGTGGGCGATGACTGCTCAGAACGCGACCGCATGCCTGCCCTTCAGCTGGAGCATGTCGCGCGTCTCGTCCGGCGTGGCCACCTCCAGATTCAGGGATTTCAGGATCCCGACGATGCGCCTGACCTGATCGGCGTTGCTGGTCGAAAGCCTGCCCGGACCGTTCTGCGGGGCTGCCATGGGGTTCCGTCTGTCGTCGATTGATGCGATCAGTCTAGTAACCCCGGATCAGCCGTGTTCTCTCATTTCACGACATTCATATCTCATTTCATGACAGAATGCCGGGGCGTTCGGGTTTCCCCGGAACGAGCGGTTCCGGGCTGCACACGAGTGAAGGAGAGGCAATGGGCACATTGATTCGCACTGGCGTGCTGACCCACTATTTCAAGGTTGCGCGGCAATTGGGCCTGGAACCGCAGCCGCTGCTGCGCAAGCTCGGATTGAGCAGCGACAAGCTTGCGGACCCGGAACACTGGATTTCCGGGAGTGCCGCCGTGACCTTGCTGGAAGCGTCAGCGCGGCTCACGCAATGCCCGACCTTCGGGCTGCGCATGGCCGAGTTGTGGCAACTGTCCGACCTCGGGGTCGTCGCGGTGTTGCTCACCCATCAAAAGACGCTGCGCGACGCGCTTGGAACCATGGTCCAGTATCGGCACCTGATGAACGAGTTCCTGGTGATCCGTATCGAGGAGAGCGGCAGGAAGGTCATCGTGCGGGAGGACGTCGTCGCGGATGAAGCCGGGCCGACCGTGCAGTCGGTCGAGCTGGCACTGGGCACGCTTTCACGCCTGTGCAGCACACTGCTTGGCACGTCCTGGCAACCCCTTGGCGTCCATTTCACCCATGACGCTCCCGATGACCTGAGGCTGCACCGCCGCATCTTCGGGGGGAAACTGGAGTTCGCCAGCGCCTTCAACGGCTTGATCTGCCGCGCCGCCGACCTGGACTTGCCCAACCCGATTGCCGACCCTGTCATGGCACGCCATGCACAACGCCTGCTTGCGGGCCTGCCGGGAGCCAACGAGCCGTCAATCGTGCTCGAGGTGCGCAAGGCGATCTACCTGATGCTGCCGGCGGGGCGCGCGACGATCGAGCAGGTTGCCCAGGGACTGGGGATGAACGTGCGTACCCTGCAGCGCCAGCTCGAAGGCGCCGGGAAGATCTTCTCGGACATGGTCAATGGCGTGCGGCGCGATCTCGTTATCCACTATATGGACAACCGAAGCTACTCGCTCGGACGCATTGCCGAATCGCTTGGCTATTCCACCTATGGCTCGTTCGTACGCTGGTTCGCGGCGCAGTTCGGCATGACGCCGACGCAGTGGCGCAGCGCCAGGCCGGCAAATGCAAGGTAGGCCGGTATCCGGCTCCGCTTATTGTTTTCGCTTGCCGCGACAACCCTCTAACGTGCCTTGCCAGCGGCCACGGGCGAGCCTATGCCCAGCCACATGAGATCCTTGCCGACCACGACCCGGCCGGAATACCCATCCTGCGCGCGGCGCCACCGGCTCTCGCTGCTGTCGGCCGGCGCCAGGTGCGACAAGACCAGGGTTTTCACCCCGCTCGCCTGCGCGACCGCACCCACCGACTCGACAGCGGTGTGGGCTTCGAGCAAGTGGCGCGCCTTGGCCTCCTGCGCCGCATTGCGTGGCTTGGGCAGGAACTCGTCGATCCAGTGCGTGTCGATGACCTCGTGCACCAGGACATCCGCCCCCTTGGCCAAGCGTATGAGGTTCTGGCTCGGACTGGTATCGCCCGAGAACACCACGGAGCCGTCTGCCGTATCGAAGCGGAACGCGAACGACGGATACACCGGCGCGTGGCTGACCAGAATCGCGGTGACCTTGACCTTGTCGTCCTGGTAGACGGGAAAAGGCTGCATGTCCGGCGCGGTGCCGCGGTTGGCGTCCGCTACCACGCCCTTGGGCACCTTGATGTCTTCCACCGCGACCAGGGTATGCGGATCCGGCTTCTGGCTGTCGCGGATGTTGTCGTTGATATCGTTGGCGAAAGCCTTGTAGATGGACTCGGTCATGGCGACAGTTCCGGGCGTGGGATCTTCCGGGTGGATCACCGGGACATCGGTCCGGCTGGCACCGGCCACTGGGACCAGCGAGCCACGCGGGCCAGGTCCGAACACGCGCACCGGCGTCTTGCGCGCCGCCAGTCCGTCCGTGGTCCCGAACAGGAACAACGCCGGATAGTCCACGACGTGATCGGCGTGCAGGTGCGTGATGAATGCCGCGCGCAGCGAGGACAGTCCGGGCTTGCCCGGCAGGTTCCCCAGACCGGCCTGGAGGTACCGGCGCAGCCACCCCGCGCCAAAGTCGACCAGATACACGTCCCCGTCCACGACGAGTGCCGAGGAAATGCCCGCCAGAGGCGTGCCTCCGTAGGACGTGCGGCCCCCGGCGGTTCCGAGCAGGACCAGGTTGGTACGGAAGCCGGAACCCGGCGGGGATGCCGCCACGTCCGGTGTGCCGGCGGCACTCGCCATGGCAGGCACCAACGCCAGGAGCAAGCAGTGCGCGAGCCGGACAAGCCAGCCTGGGCGGACCTCGGGAAGCTTCATCCTCATGTTCTTGTCCATCGTCTTATTCAGGGAACTGGGTAGCGGCTTCGATCCGGGTGAGGTCCGCACGGATGTCAGGGCCAGGGGTTTTGAGCGTAACCTGGACGCGCCCGGTCCGGTAGATGCCGAACGCCGCGACCACCGCCGGAATTGCCAGCAGGAGATAAAGCGCCGCATTGCTCCAGCCGGCCGACAACAGCCATGCGCCGCCGAGCGAGCCCGCGATGGCCCCCACCCGTCCGATGCCGAGCGCCCATGCCACGCCCGTGGCACGGCTCGAAGTCGGATAGAACGCCGAGGCCAGCACATTGGCGCAGACCTGTGAACCGCTGACGCAAAATCCGGTGACGAAGATGGCCGCTGCCATCGCCATCGGCGCGCTCACGGAAGCCAGGCATGCCACGGCGATCGCCCCCATCGTGTAGGCTGCGGCCACCACGGCATAGGGGTTGAACCGGTCCAGCAGCACGCCCAGCACGACGGCACCCGCCACGCCTCCCCCTTGCAGCAGCCCGGCGAGCATCGAAGCTTCCTTCAGCGACAGGCCACTGCGCTGGACCAGGATCGGCAGCCAGTTGATCATGAGGTACAGCAACAGCAGGCTGCAGAAGAACGCCAGCCAGAGCCACAGCGTCCCCTGCCGGTAACGCGACGCAAAGAGCTGGCTGACGGGTGAACCGGGGCCGTCCGGCTCATCGGCGACGTACCTCGCGTCGTCACAAACCCTGCCGGCATCGATGCGCGACAGGATGGCGGCGATGCGCGCCTGCATGCCTTCGCGCGTGGCGAGGTAGCGCACCGATTCCGGCAAGGCCAGCGCCAGTACCGGCACCAGCACCAGCGGCAGTGCCCCGCCCAGTGCCAGCACGCCGCGCCAGCCGGCATGTTCGATCAGGTATGCGGTCACCACGCCGCCAAGCGCCGAGCCGAGCGAGAACCCGCAGAACATCACTGTCAGCAACATGCCGCGGCGGCGCGACGGACTGAACTCGGCGGTCAGCGTGATGGCATTGGGCATGGCGCCGCCCAATCCGAGCCCGGTCAGGAACCGCAGCGCGATCAGCCAGCCGATGCCGGGCGCCGCGGCGGATGCCGCGCAGGCGGCGCCGAACCACGCCACCGACAACACCAGCACACGGCGCCGGCCGATGCGATCGGCAAGCGGACCACAAAGAAAGGCGCCGGTCATCAGCCCGAGCAGCCCGGCGGAGAACAGCGGCCCCAACGCCACCATCGACAGCGACCATTCGCTGCGGATATGGGGCGCAAGGAAACCGATGATGGCAATATCGAAGCCGTCCAGCGCGACGATCGCAAAGCACAGCGCGATGATGCGCAACTGCAGGCCGGACAGGCGGGCTGCGTCGATGAACTCGCGTACGTTGACGGCGGCGCGCGCAGGGGCGGCGGCCGCCGCATCGCGGGGGGCGGATGGGGCAGTCATGTTGTCTCCTGGGATGGTCAACGCACAGCCGCTATGCTGCGGCTTGTGCGGGTAAAGAGCTGAGGTTTGCGCTTCGGCCGACGCCTATGCCGCGGCAGCGTTGGGCTGGTCAGGCTGGTGATAGCCACCCGCTTCCACGCGGGCGATAAATTCCGGGTCGCGCTGGCGCAGGTCTTCATGTGTGACCCTGCCGGTGCGCAGCATGTAGTCGTAGGCGAACGCGACCGGATCGAGATGCATCTTGCTGTCGACCGACTCATACCAGTCGAGGCTGCGGCGCGCCGCGTCCTGGAACTTGGCCGACGCATCGCGCCGGCTGCTCTCGAATGCCTGGAACGCCGCCGGTACGTCGTCGCGATGCGCACAGACGGCATCGCACAGCGCGATCGCATCCTGCATCGCCATGCGGGTGCCGGAGCCCAGCGAGAAATGCACGCTGCGCAGCGCGTCACCCAGCAAGACCACCTTGCCGTGCGACCAGTGCTCGTTGCGCACCACGCTCGCCTGGAACCAGTTCGAGCGATTGCCGAGCAGGGAGTGGCCGCCCAGGTCTTGCGCAAAGACCTGTTCACAGAACGCGCGGCTCTCCTCTTCGCTTGCGGTGTCCAGGCCCGCGCGATGCCAGGTATCGGGATCCACCTCCACCAGGAAGGTCGACAGCGTATCGCTGTACTGGTACGCGTGCGCAATGAACACCCCGTACCCGGTCTCGCGGAAGATCAGCGAGACCGGGTGGAACAGCTGACGGGTACCGTACCAGGCGAACTTGTTGCGACGCACGTCGAAGCTCGGCTGGAAATGCTCCGCCAACCGGCTTCGCACTTCGCTGTTGACGCCGTCGGCCGCCACGACGATGTCGGCGTCCGGCAGTTCGGCCGGATCGTTCACGCGGCTGCCATACCGAATCTCGACACCCGCCTCGGCGCACGCCTCCTGCAGCACGCGCAGCAGGTCGATGCGCGAGGTGCGCGAGAAGTGGTTGTTATGCAGCGGCACCCGCACCCCTTTGTGGGTGACCTCCATATAGTCGCAACGCTGATGATGCGCGGTGAACTTCCGGAAGAAGGCCGGATCCGCTTCCTCCAGGAAGGACAGCGCGATGTCCGAAAACACCACGCCCCAACCGTAGGTGGCGCCTGCCTCGTTGCGCTCATGCACGACGATATGATCTTCAGGATGCCGCTGCTTGAGCAGCAGCGAGAAGTACAGGCCGGCCGGCCCGCCTCCGATAACGGCGACATTCATGGTAAGCCTCTTACTTGCTCTGTTGCTTGCTGGCCGGCGCAAGGAGCGCGCCGGCATTGGGAACGACCGGTGCCAGGTCAAGGTGCTCCAGCATCTGGCGGACCGTGCAGACTGCGGTCGACGTGACCGGCAGGCCAACGGCGTCCTGCGCCGCCTGGATCGCGGGTAGCGACGGCATCTGCACGCAGGCCGACAGCACCACGACGTCGGCATTGGCGGTATTCAGGCGCCTGACGTCCTGTAGCAACTGCAGGGGATCGCGACGCCCGACCTCCAGGTTGTCGGGGATCTCGAACGACAGCGCGTCCAGCACTTCGATGCCTTCATGCTCGATGTACTTGACCACCGCGTCGGTCAGCGGTTTCATGTACGGCGCCATCAGCGCAATCCGGCGCGCGCCCATCGACTTCAGGCCCGCAACCAGCGCGCCTGCCGATGTCATCACCGGTGCATCGCAGTGGTTCTCGCGCGCCACGCGCAACAAGTCCTGCTCCACCTGCCGGTGGTAGCCGGGGCCCATTGCCATGATGGCGACCAGGCAGGCCGTGCTCATCACGTCGACGCGCGCGTCGGCCAGCTCGGCGGCACAGCGCAGCCCTTCCCGGTTCATGGCCTCCAGTTCTTCGCGCACCACGCGGTGCATGCGCATGCGGCTCGAATGGAAAGTGAATCGATCCGGCAGGATCTGTTCCCGCGCACGCAGCATCGCCGGGATCTCGGTTTCCATCGTCGTGTTGGAGCTGGGCACGATCTGCCCGATGCGGTAGGTACGACTGTTCATGCTGGTTGGCCTCGATGAGATGGGTTGGCGCGCGGATCGGTATTGCAAGCGGTCTCGCAGTGGCGCCGGTACTGTTCCAGTGCGTTGCGCAGCGCGGCGGGCACGCTGATCGCATCGCGCGTCCCGCGGCGCACGCAGATCGGCGTGAGGCGGGCGACGAAAGCGGTCTCGCCGCCTTCGCTCATGCGCGCGGTGATCGCCAGCGTGTAGGTCCGCGTGCCGATGGCCTCGACCGAAACCTCGATATCGATCGATTCATCCGGCCACAGCGAGCGGCGGAAGTCGAATGCCAATGCGCGCGTCGGCGTGCCGAATCCAAGCTCGTCCTTGGCGTGTTGCGGGAGCCCGCCAAACAGACGCTCGTAGAACAAGTCCGCGGTGGCAATCACGTACTCCGAAAAGCATGGCGTGTAGACCACGCCAGCCGGATCGCATTCGCCCCACCTGATGCGCCGACGCACGGTGAACGGTGTATCGGCAACTACGGCTTCGGTACAGGTCATGCCGAGACCCTCCGTTCATCTGCTCCCTGACTACCCGTCTCCTCATCGAGCCGGCGTGCCACCATTGCCCGCAGCGCACCCTTGTCGACTTTCCCGACGCGAGTCACCGGAAACTCCTCGACGACTTCGATGCGCTCGGGACACTTGAACTTCGCAAGCCCCTGCTCGACCAGAAAAGCGGCCAGCTCCGCCACGCCGGGTGCCGCCTGCCCCGCGCGCAGGATCAGGTAGATGCAACCCTTCTCGCCGTAGAGCGGGTCCGGCATCGCCACGAGCTTGGCGTCCGCCACCGCCGGATGGCGGCTGACATACGCTTCCACCTCTTCCGATCCGATCTTCTCGCCGCCGCGGTTCACGTTGTCGCGCAGCCGGCCTTCGAAGGCGAAGCAGCGCAAGCCGTCGATGACACGTTCGGTCATGAGGTCGCCGGAGCGCACGAAGCCGTCCCGCATCAGCGTTTGTGCTGACGCTTCGGGCGCCTGGTAGTAGCCCCGCAGGCTCGACGGACCGCGGAAGCACAGTTCGCCGGGCGTTCCCTGCGGGGCCGGCTCGTCCGTTCCCGGCACCAGCAGGCGGATCTCGTCATCCGGGCAGCCGGAGAAGCCTTGCGTGCCGTGGCGGACCGCCGCCGGGAAGCGCGCGCCCGCGCCCAGCAGCAGCCCTTCGGTGGTTCCGAACAGGTTGAAGCATGGCACCCCGAGGTGAGCTTCCAGCGCGTCGGCACGCGTCATCGTGCCGAACAGTTCGAGCGATGACAGATCGTGCCGCGCGATCTCCTGATAGGCGATCATCTGCGGCGCGACCGGTCCGATGGACATGCCGTGCGTGATGCGATGCTGTTCGATCAGTTCGAGCATGCGCGCGATGTCCACGCGCGGCATCAGCACCGACGTCATGCCGCCGGCCACAACCGGCACCAGCACGTATAGCTGGCCGGCGTTATGCAGCAGCGGCAGCGACCAGATCAGGCGGCTGTGCTCGGTCTGGCCGAGCTGGCGCATGCAGGCCAGCGCATGGCCGATGTACTCCGCATGGAAGCGTGGAATGATCTTCGGCACGCCGGTGGTGCCGCCGGACAACTGGAAGCTGAGAACGTCCTGGCTTCCGATCCGTACCCCGGCCAGCACAGCCACCGCTGTTTCGTAGGGGATGCCGTCGATCAGCGCGTCCAGGCCGTGCTCATCCGGCCGGGCCTGCCCCGGCATGGGGTTGCCGCGCGCCACGATCAGGTGTTGCAGCGAGGGATGGCGCTGCGCCATGCCGCGCGCAAATCCGGCCAGGTCGAAGGCGGTGAAGTCGGCCTGCACGAAGTAGGCACGCGGTTCCGCCTGCGCGGACAACTGGCCAATCTCGACTTCGCGGTATTGCGGCACCGCGCATACGGGAATCACGCCGGCCTTGTAGCAGCCCATCAGCGCCACCACCGTATCGATCGTGGTGCCCATCTGGAAGATTGCGCGATCCCCTGGCCTGAGACCAAGCTGGTGCAGTGCGGCGCCAAGGCGCTCGCTGCGCTCGTCGAGTTCGGCGAAAGTGATCGAGCGCTCGTCGCTGATAAAGGCGAAGCGGTCGGGGTGACGCCGCGCTGCCTTGCGCAGCGCGCCGCCGAGCGTGTCGTCTACCCACGCGCCGGTCTCGAAGTACCTGGCCGCGTCCGCTGGCGGGCAATACACCACGCCTTGGATCGGAAACTGAATTCCGGTCATGCTTGTCTCCTGCTTTGTATTCTGCTTGTCAGGCGGTCTCTTGACCACGTGGCACGATGCGCACCGTGTCGCGGCCGAACGACTCGATCCTTCCATCGAGGCCGCCGGTGAAGAGGCCATACCAGACGGCCGGCTTCAGTCCCAGTGCGCGACGCCCGAACTCGACAGGCTCGCCCGAGGCAATCACGGTATAGTCGCCGAGGTCGCTGACGTGGCAGGCCGGCATGCGGCGCGCGGCTTCCGCCAGCGAGGCGAACTCGGGCACGTTCAGCACGAAGATGCGCAGCGAAGACTTGCTCATGCGTGACACTCCTGGCCCAGGTTCAGGCGGCGGCCCAGGATCTCTGCCTTGCGCAGCCAGATATCATCGATCGAGGTCACGCGTGCGTCGCTGGCTTGCGCCTCGTCCTCCAGTTCGATGGCCGCGGACAGCGTCGCATCGGCATCGCGGGCGTCCAGCGCTTCGAGCGGCCGCAGCTTGCGCGTGATCTCGATGAAGTAGCCGTTCGGGTCGCGGAAGTAGATCGATTCGATCACCTCGTGCGCGGTTTCCGTGGACACCACCACGCCGCGCGCTTCCAGGCGCGCCTTCCATGCCTGCAGTTCTTCCTGCGTATCGACCAGCCATGCCGTGTGGGTGGCATCGAAAACGTGGTCGTCCGGGCGCGGCGGCTGGCTGGCCCGGCCGGCCAGGACCTCCGGCTCGACGCTGCCAAGGTAGTAGAAGAAAGCGATGGTGCTGCCGTTGCCGCTGTCGAAGAAAAAGTGCAGGAAATCGGGGTGCGTCGCGGTGCCCCAGCCACGCGCCGAGATGGTGTGGATCAGCGGCAGGCCGAGGATGTCGCGATAGAACGTGACTGTGTCCTTCAACCGCCAGGTCGGCCGGGCCGTATGGTCGACGCCGCGCAAGCGCAGCGGGGCGGCGTCAGGCCGGGTGGAACTTGCATGCATCGTTGCGTCTCCGGAAAAGTCCAAATCGGGTGCGTTATTGCGGATGCGTTATTGCGGGAAGGTTTCTCGCAGCCACGCCTGCAGCAGGCGTCCGGCCTTGTAGCGGCCCGGCTCTTCGCCTTTGGCCAGCGCGCGGCCATGGTGGTCGCCACGAACACGGTGGCATTGCTTTTCGGCACTGCCAATGCCGTGGAAGATGTCGGCGATGACCGTCGGGAAGCAGGCCTGGTCACCCGTGTACTCGATCAGCAAGGTGGGCTGGCTGATGGCCGGGGCCGTGCGGGACAGCGCGGCATTCGACGACAGCCCCGACCACGTCGACAGCCAGCTCTCGGGCGAGCAGGTGCGCGCAAAGCCGACCGAGCCGTAGTTGGAGGCGAACGGGTCCGCGCCCCAGAGCGACCCGTACTTGCGATCGGACGGATCGAGCGACAGGTCGAAGCAGCGCAGGTCGGCATCGGTGCGCCAGACCGTGAAGAGCTGCGTATGGGCGGCGCGGCGGCGGATGGCATCGCTGACGGTAGCGGGATTGCGCTTCACTTCGGCACGCGCATCCATGCGCTCGGCGATCATCGTCCTGGCCAGTTCGTCCAGGCGCTGCACCCGTGCCATCTGCGCGGCGCGATAGCGCACGACGAAGTCAGCGCGATAGCTCGATGAGGCAGGGGCCGGCGCAAAGCCGTTGGCCGCGGAGAATGCATCGAGCGCCGCGTCGACGGACAGCGGATCGCGCTCGTCGGCCACCGCAGGATCGATGCAGCCTTGCAGCAGCACGCCCTGGCCGGGGTGCGGCGCGACGAAGACGACGCCGTCCACCGCCGGCATCAGCGCCGACGCAAGATTGGTGGCGCGGCCGCCGGGCGTCCGGCCGATGCGCGCTGCGGGCGCGGCATTCGACTGCTGGACGTACAGGGCATACAAGCCGCTGCCGCCCGAATTGCCCAGCAGCACGATGCGGCGAAAGCCCGCTTCACGCAGGAAGCGCACACCGGCCGCCACGTCGTACAGCGCGAATTCATGCTCCAGGCGCTGGTCGTTGCCGACCGAACGCGGCGACTGCGACCACGCCGCATAACCCGCTTCGACGATGTCGGGAATCAGGTAGTGGCAAGCCATGAACTCGCGGGGATGCATGATGCAGACCACGGTATCCGGCTGGCCGGCGGCATAGAGCGATCCGCTCGTGGCCGCACCATCCTCCGTGCGCAGCACTACGTTGCGCGTCACGGTGCCGGGTGGCACGTCACGGGGATTCCAGTCCGTATTGAGAAAGCCCGCAACCGGGCCGGAAGGCGCGGGCGAAGCGCTGGGGGGCGTCTTGATTGTCATCGTCACTCACTCCGTTTTTTACAGAATAGTCCATTTTTCGACGCATACGTAAATATTTTTCGTACACGTCGAAATTCCCGCTAAAAGTCGCGTATTGAGCACGAAAATGCGATATTCGAGCGCACCAAGATGCCGATCCGGCACTGGCACCCGGTCGATTTTTTGGTTATCGTGATGAACTTCTCGACGCCTGCGTCGAAAATGCGAATGACAAGCGATGGCGAAGACACAGACGAAGAGCGATGCGTTGCGGGAATCGATCCTGGAGGTGGCGACCCGCCTGTTCATCGAGCGCGGTTTCGACGGCACCGGGCTGAACGACATTGCCGACGCCGTGGGATTGAGCCGCCCGGCGCTGTACTACTACTTCAAGAGCAAGGAAGCGATTCTTGATGAACTGACCACCGCGGTGACGCGTACCGCCGCCGATCTGGCTACGGAGGCGATCCCCGAAGAGATGCGCACGCCTGCCGGCATCCTGCGTCACCTGGTGATGCGTCACGCGATGCTGATCCTGTCCCACCCGTTGCAGTTCAGGGTAGTGGAGCGCAATGAGAACAACCTGCCGCCGAAGCAGCGCAAACTGGCCGAGCAATCGCGGCGCGCCGTGCTCGCCCAGTTCCGGCAAGCCATCGAGTCCGGTATCGACCAGGGGCGGTTCCGCGTGATGGATGCCAAGGTCGCGGCATTCTCGATCATCGGCATGTGCAACTGGACGGGGTGGTGGTTCAGTCCCGCCGGAGAGGTATCCATGGAGGACGTGGCCGGCCAGATCGCGGACATGGCATTGCGCGCGGTGGAGTTGCCCGCCAGCCGCGCCCTGGACCAGCCTGGTCCGGCGGCCATCCTGCAATTGCTGCGGGACGACCTGACGCTGCTGGAGCGCAGCCTGGAGGCGCCGGCCGCGACCGGGGGTGGCCCTGCGGGCAGCGGCGGCTAGTCGATACCTAATCGATACCGACAGTCACACCTTCCGAGCCAGACTTGTGCAATGCCGTACGCAGCCAGCCGATGAAATCGCGCGCCGCTGCGGTCATCAGATCCTCGTTTGGATAGGCGACGCATATCGCGCCGCGCGGCGTGCCGCCGGCCACATTCAGTCGACGCATGGAGCCGGCCCGAAGGCGCTCATTCAGCACCTTCGCGCCGGCATCGCTCCAGGTCGACACGACATTCAGCCTTGTCACCAACTCGGCGTAGACATAGGCGGACGTGCACCGCAGCACCCGAGCCGGCGGAGCCAGAGCGTGTGCGGCGAAGAGCGTCCGCATGAGGCTGGATTCGTCACTTGCGGCATCGAGAACCATCCATTGCATCGCCTGCAGGTCCTCGACCGTGA
The DNA here is from genome assembly GCF_057798975.1 of Cupriavidus sp. 21MJTG02-4. Taxonomy (NCBI): domain Bacteria; kingdom Pseudomonadati; phylum Pseudomonadota; class Betaproteobacteria; order Burkholderiales; family Burkholderiaceae; genus Cupriavidus; species Cupriavidus sp. 21MJTG02-4. The sequence continues at coordinate 173,110 of NZ_JBYOJP010000003.1, forward strand.
CATCGAGCGGGCCTACATACAAACGGCTAACCGCCAGCGCCGAGCCGATTTCATATAGCGGCTCAATCTTGTAATAGGCAGCGTCTTCGAGGAATCCATACTCGGGAAACAATGCGACATCCAGGCTGCCATCGTTGAGGCCGGCCACGATCTGCGCCCTGCGCAGCTCCACGATACTGACCTGCACCTCCGGACGAGACTGCGTGAACGCAGTCATGGCGTCGACAAACGTACCCGTCGCCGACGCCGGTGTGATCGCAATGCACAGGCGACCGCCAATGGTTCCGCGCATGGCTTCGGCCGCATCGTAGATCCGTCCCACTTCCCGGTCGATGACCTGCGCCCGCTTCAGCATCGCTGCGCCGAACTCCGTCAGCGAGGCGCCGCGCGCCGCCCGTACCAGCAGCGGCAGGCCAAGCTCGCCCTCCAGCTCGATGATGGCGCGGCTGACCGCTGGTTGGGTCACGCAAAGCCGTCGGGCTGCGCCTTGCAGGCTGCCCGTTTCAGCGACCGCTCGCAGCGCCTGTAGTTGCTTGAGTTTCATGTCGGAACCGTGGATGGCAAGCCTTCGTGAAAACGATAGCAAGGATGCCTGGGTGCGGCAATCGGCTCGAACGCAGAGCATGGATGAAACCCATGACCTGAGCGATAAGAAAAACGCATGCCCCAAAGAATTTCTGGTTTGTGCCACAAGCCTCGCTGTCGAACAATGCCTCCACCCCAACAACAGCGGTGGCGTCCCGTCACCGACAAGGAGGCCCGCCATGCCTACGATTCAACGCAACGACACTACGCTCTACTACGAAGTACACGGCTCAGGCTATCCGGTGGTCTTTATTCACGGAGGCGGCGGCAATACGATGGCGTTCTATCAACAAGTACCGCATTTTCGCGATCGCTACCGAGTCATCACTGTCGACCTGCGAGGCTTCAAGAACTCGGTGTGCGCGCCGGGCATTGTCTCGCATCCCGTCGATTTCCCCGACGACCTGCGCGCCATTCTGGACGCCGAGAACATTGCTTGCGCCGCGCTGGTCTGCCAGTCCCTGGGCGCCTGGGCCGGCCTTCCCTTCGCTGTCCGGCATCCGGACCGGGTGTCCTGCCTATTCATCAACGGTTCCCCCACGCCTGCCTACTCGGAAGAGAACTGGCAGACCCTACGACGCGCCACAGGCATCTTCAATCGCGCCAAATCCGAACGGGATGCCGGCATAGGCTGGAACCGAAAGACAATTCAGGAACGTCCCGATGTGGCGTTCCTCTACAGCCAGATCAAGCAGCTCAATCCGGGCTTCGATTCCACGCCAATGGCGGATGACTGCGTCAAGCTGCATCCGCGAGACCTGGCCGGCTACGCGGTACCAACGATGATCGCTGGCGGATCGCACGACGATTTCCTCAATCCGGAAAGCCACCTGCATGTGGCAACGCTGATCCCCGGTGCCGAGTCCCATACCTTTCCAGACACCGGGCACTCAACCTACTTCGAGGACGCCGAGACGTTCAACAAGGTAGTGGACGCATTTCTCTCGCGCCATGTGCCACTCGACGGTGTCGCACCGTAAACGTCGCACCCCGCCACGCCTCACTATCTCCCGACGAAGCTTCCACATGAATCCCAAAAGTGTATTCCGCACGCTTGGTGCGGCCGGGGTACCGTTCTCCTTCTCTGTGCTCGCGCATGCCTCCTATATCTCGCCCATCGTGGCTGAGCAGCCCGAGTACGCAGGAGCAGTACCGCGCCCAGGCGTAACCCTCTACGGTGTCGTTGACGCGGCGCTCAACTACCAGAACGCCGGTGGAAAATCCGTCGTCCAACTGCAAAGTGGTGGCAAGTCGACGTCCCGGTTCGGCTTGATGGGCAAGGAAGACCTCGGAGGCGGGCTGGCTGCGGAATTCAGCCTCGAGAATGGGTTCAACGCCGACACCGGCGCACCCGGCGCGTCCGGTGTGCTGTTCAACCGGCAGGCGTGGGTGGGGCTGGCCTCCACCACGCTTGGACAGTTGCGGCTCGGCAATCAGGACAACGTGGGCTACCCCATCTTCCTGGACCCGTTCGGGCAGGTTGGCACCAATTCGATCTACACCTCGCTCGGCTATGCCGTCGTGCAGACGCCCACAGGCACCAGCTTCAATGCCGACCTTGGCCCGGGCGCCACTCAAGTGGCGCCCCGGGTAGCCAATGCAGTCTCATGGAATTCGCCACGTATTGCAGGCTTCAACGTCAAGCTGCTGCATGCGTTCAGCAACGCCGCATCGGCTCCGCGTACCAGCAATGACGGCGCCATGTTGACATGGGCACGCGGACCGGTAGCGCTTTTCGGGACCTATAACCGTGTCTGGAGTACGCCGGTCATGCTGGCACCCGGACAGGTGCCCACGTCGGTCCGCAACGACCTGTATAGCGCTGGTGCGCTATACGATTCCAGCACCTGGGTGGTAATGGGCGGCTATACGCAAAATGCTCCCCGTCTTGCCGGGGACGGCATTGCGCGCAACTATACGATTGGTGGCATCGTCCCATTCGGCCGGCATGTGTTGCGGGCATCGTTGCTCTACCGTGACACCTCTGGCGTGCGCGACCGCCTCGGACAACCCGCAAAGGATGCCGGCTTCGGCGGCATGTTTGGATATGACTACCTGCTGTCCACGCGCACCAGCCTGTATGGACGCGCCGGTTTCATCCGCAACTACGGTATCTCGACAGTCCCCTTCAATGGCAACAGCTTGCCGACGATCGAGGGCAGCACCGTGCCGCGCACCGGCATCAATCCGATCACGCTCTCTGTTGGCATGACTCACGCCTTTTGAAGCAGACCTGGCATCGCGCCCATTTCAAGGCGCAGCCGCCCTGCGCCTTCGACAATTTTCCGATGAGATCCAGCATGACTACACGTCGTCAGTTCCTTGCCAGCGTCAGCGTTGGCGCGTACACAGTTGCCGCAGGTACAAATACCGCCTGGGCTCGCAACACCTTTCCATCGCGCCCGGTGCGGCTGGTCTGCGCGGCGCCGGCTGGAGCGCCGATCGACGCCATTTCGCGCAAGCTTGCGGAATTGCTGTCTCGCCGGCTCGGCGTTGCCGTGGTTGTGGAGAACAAGGCCGGCGCAGTTGGCGTGCTGGCGGCCTCCGACGTGGCGCGCTCCACCGATGGCCACAGCTTCCTGGTCACGACCAACTCGCCTCTGGTGACAGCACCCGCGGTCATGAAGTCGCTGCCATACGATCCGGCCACCGCCTTTGCGTTGATCAGCAAGATTGGCGCAAGCCCCGTTGTGTTGGTTGCCAACCCAGCCTTCAAGGCGAACTCGCTTGCCGAACTGATCGCGGATCTCAAGTCCGGAAGGACCAAGGCCACCTATGGATCATGGGGCCCCGGCACCATGCCGGTCCAGGTGATGGAAACGTTTGCCCGCAAAGCTGGCGTGAAGCTGACCGAGATCCCGTATCGCGGATCGCCGCTTGCCCTGCAGGACGTGCTCGCCAACCAGGTCGATATGACATTGCTGTCCCCGCATGTAGCGGCTCCGATGATTGCCGAGAGAAAGCTCAAGCCTCTTGCGGTAGTAGGTAAGCACCGGGCGAAGTCGCTGCCCAACGTGCCAACCTTTTCGGACGCCGGCTTCGGCGACTTCATCTTTACCAATGCCACCTGGGCTGGCATTGCGGGTCCTGCCAGGATGGAACGCGCCACACTGGATCGCATGGCGAGCGAGGTCCAGGCATGTGTCCGCGATCCGGCAATGGAGAGCTACCTGACATCCATCGGTTTCGAAGCCGTGGGCAATACGCCGGCAGCATTTGACGCAGAGTTCCGGGCCGAACTTGCAGTCATACCCCCGCTCCTTCGGGCGCTGGGCATTTCCCCGCAATAAGAGCGGCTTACAAAACTCTCCATCAGGATAGAGACGTCAGAAGAGCGAACTGGCGAAGAACTAAGAATAAGGTAAGCCGCGGGGTTGGATAGCCACACCCCGCGAGCGCTCAGATGTCCAATACGATCTTGCCGAAATGCCGCTGTCCCGCCTGGTAGCGAAACGCATCGGCGATCTCATGCAGCGGAAACTGGCGGTCGATGACAGGCCGGATGCCCGTGGCATTCAGCGCCCGCACCATGTCAAGCTGATGGCGCCGGCTGCCGACAAGCAGGCCCGTGATCCGCAACTGCTTGCGCAGGATCATCCTGACGTTGAACGGCGAATCCGCACCCGACAGGACGCCGATGATGGCCACGTGCCCACCGGTACGTACCGCAGCAACCGACTGTTCCAGCGTCGCCGCGCCACCCACTTCAATGACGTGATCCACGCCGGCGCCGCCGGTCAGCGCCCGGACTGTATCGCCCCACCTGGGGTCGTCACGGTAGTTGATCACATGGTCCGCACCGAGACTGCGCAGGCGCTCAAGCTTGTCGTTAGAGCCTGAGGTCGCAATCACGCGGGCCCCTGCCGTCTTGGCAAACTGCAGCGCGAATATGGACACGCCACCCGTGCCCAAAACCAGCACCGTCTCTCCGGGCTTCAGAGCGCCGTCAACGAACAGCGCCCGCCAGGCGGTCAGCCCGGCAGTGGTCAGCGTCGCCGCCTCGGCGTGGCTATAGCCATCCGGCGCGTGCGTGAAAGCCGTTGCGGGGAACGTCACGATGTCTCGAGCAAAGCCGTCGATCCCATCACCGGGAACGGTGGCAAAGTCGGACAGGGCAGGTTCACCATCGAGCCATGTCGGGAAGAACGTGCTGACCACGTGGTCGCCGACCGAGAATTCCTTCACGCCTGCGCCCACTTCCGTGATGATCCCCGCGCCATCCGACATCGGAATGCGCCGCACTTCCCCGACTCCGCGGCTGACGACGCCGAAGTCGTGATAGTTCAGCGAGCTGGCGTGAATACGCACTGTGACTTCACCAGGGCCGGGCGGTTGCGCTGCGACTGTTCCCAGGACCAGGCGGTCAAGCCCTCCAGGTGGCTCGAGGTAAATGGCTTTCATGGCGGTCAATGGTGTTTGCTACGGAGGCTTTCACAACGGGAGTTGCTTCACGGATCACGAGTATTGGCGAAGATGCGGCTGGCCATTTGATATTTCGGGACCAACGCTTGATGCGTCGGGACATCCGAGGGGAAACCCCCGCACCAACGGTTCGGCAGAACGAAGGGGATGACCGCTCCGGGTCAATCAGTCACCTGGCGCATCGGTCCTGTGGCTCAGTGAAAATCGCGGCTCCCCACCATCAACCGCCCCAGCATCGGACTCAGGTCGATCAGTTCCTGCGCCACGAGATGGCGCACCTCGCCCTGCCGCTGCCAGATACCGACCACGCCCAGCAGCGTCGCGCCGAGCACCTCCCTGCGCTGCCGCTCGATCAGGTCGGGCCAGTAGATCAGGTTGACGGTGCCGGTTTCATCCTCGATGGTGGCAAAGATGGTGCCGCTGGCCGTGGCGGGCCGCTGCCGCACGGTGACGATGCCGCAGGCGCGCACGCGCCGGCCATTGCGGCAATGGGAAAGCTGCTCCGCCGTGGCGTAGTCCATGGCATCGAGCTTCGCGCGCAGCAGCGCAAGCGGATGCGACTTGAGCGACAGCCCCGTGGTGGCGTAGTCGGCGGCCACCTCTTCACCGAGCCGGGGCGCCGGCAGCGACAACTGCTGCTCGATCAGCGGCGCTTCATGGAGCAGGTCCCGATGCGCCACCTGCAGCGCCGCGGCGCTGGCCTGCCAGCGGGCCTGGCGCCGGTTGCCGGCCAGTGCCGCCAGCGCGTCGGAGGCAGCGAGTACATCGATATCGTGCCGGTCCAGCCGGGCACGCAGGGCCAGGTCTTCGACGCTGTCGAACCGGCGTTGCGCACGCGCGGCCTCGATGCGCAGCGCGGCGTCCTCGCGCATGCCCTTGACGCGGTTCATGCCCAGGCGTACGGGCGGCTTGCCGGCGCCGGTCTGGCCGGGCGCGGGTTCCAGCGCGCTGTCCCAGTTGCTGACCGTGACATCGACCGGCAATGCCACCACGCCATGACGCGCGGCATCCTGCACCAGTTGCGACGGCGAATAGAAGCCCATTGGCTGGCTGTTCAGCAGCGCGCACAGGAATGCCGACGGGTGGTGGCACTTGAGCCACGCGCTGATATAGACCAGCTTGGCGAAACTGGCCGCATGGCTTTCCGGAAAGCCGTATTCGCCAAACCCCTCGATCTGCTTGCAGATGCCCAGCGCAAAGGACATCGGGTAGCCGTGCCCGGTCAGGCCTTTGATCAGCGCCTCCTGATGCCGGCCCAGGTCGCCCCGGCGGCGCCAGGCGGCCATCGAGCGGCGCAGCTGGTCGGCCTCCCCCGGCGTGAAACCGGCCCCGTCGATGGCTAGCTGCATCACCTGTTCCTGGAAGATCGGAATGCCCAGCGTGCGGCCCAGCACCTTCTCGATCACGTCGTCATAGTAGGCCGGCGGCTTCTTCATGAGGCGGAACGCTTCACGCCGCTTCAGGTACGGATGGACCATGCCGCCCTGGATCGGCCCCGGCCGCACGATGGCCACTTCCACCACCAGGTCGTAATAGGTGCGCGGCTGCAGGCGCGGCAGCATCGACTGCTGGGCGCGCGATTCGATCTGGAACACGCCAACGGTGTCGGCATGGCAGATCATCTCGTAGGTCTCCTCGTCTTCCTTCGGGATATCTTCCATCCGCGCCGGCACGCCGGCGCGGGCCAGGTTTTCGTCCGGATTCGGAATCATGGCCAGCCCGCGCCGGATGGCCGACAGCATGCCCAGCGCAAGTACGTCCACCTTGAGCAGGCCGAGCGACTCCAGGTCGTCCTTGTCCCACTGGATCACGCTGCGCTCGGCCATGGCCGCGTTCTCGATCGGCACCAGCCGCGACAGCTTGTCGCGCGCCATCACGAAGCCGCCCACGTGCTGCGACAGGTGGCGCGGAAAGCCATGCAGTTGCGTCGTCAGGCTCGCCCACTGCTGCACCGCCGGCGATTCGCGGTCCAGCCCGTAGCGGCCGATGCGGTCCAGGAAGCCCTGCCCGCTTTCCCACCACGCCTGGCCCTTGACCACCTGCTCGACCACGCTGGCATCGATGCCCAGCGCGCGCCCGACGTCGCGCAGCGCGCTGCGCGAGCGGTAGGTGATCAGCGACGCGGCCAGCGCGGTGCGGTCGCGGCCGTACTTGCCGTAGATGTACTGGATGATCTCTTCGCGCCGCTGGTGCTCGAAGTCGACGTCGATATCGGGCGGCTCGTCACGTTCGCGCGAAAGAAAGCGGCCGAACAGCAGGTTGGCCTGCTCGGGGCTGACCTCGGTGATGTAAAGGCAGTAGCAGACCAGTGAATTCGCCGCGGAGCCGCGGCCCTGGCACAGGATGCCCAGCCTGCGCGCCTCGCGCACGATGTCATGCACGGTGAGGAAGAAATGCTCATATTTCATTTCCTCGATCAACTTCAGTTCGTTTTCGAGCTGTTCCTCCCACTCCGGCTTCAGCCCGTTGGGGAAGCGCACGCGCTTGCCGGCCTCCACTTCCTTGCGCAGGTAGCTGATTGGCGTCTCGCCTTCGGGCACCAGTTCCTGGGGGTACTCATAGCGCAGCGAATCGAGCGAGAAATCGCACAGCGCGGCAAGCTTCAGCGTCTGCGCCAGCGCCTCGCGCGGATACAGGCGCGACAGCACCTGCCGCATGCGCAGATGCTGCTCCGCATTGGGCGCGAGCGCCATGCCGCATTCGGGCAGCGGCTTGCCCAGCCGGATCGCGGTCAGCACATCGGACAGCGGCTTGCGCGAACGCACGTGCATGGTCACCGCGCCCGATGCCACCAGCGGCACGCCGGACTGTGCGGAAGCCGCCTCGACCCGGCTGCGATGCAGCGCATCGGCATGGCCTTGCAGTTGCTCCAGCGCGAGCCATGCGTGCTCGCCGAAGACCTCGCGGCACCATTGCGCCTGCGCCAGCAAGTGCGCCGGATCGGGGCAGTAGTCCGGCAGCAGCACGGCCATGCAGCCCGGCATGCCGCGCAGGTGGAGCAGGTCTTTATCGGGTGCCGAGAGGTCTTCCGGATGCAGCCGGTAGCTGCCCTTCTGCGCGCGCATGCGGCCCAGCGTGATCAGCTCGCACAGGTTGCCGAAGCCTTCGCGATGCTGCGCAATCAGGATCAGCCGTAGCGGCGGCCGTTCGTCCGCGCCCGCTGGCGCGGTCAGGCTGAAGCGGCTGCCGATCAGCAACTGGAAGGCACTGGCGGCTGCGGCGTGTTCCTTCAGCGCGTTGAGTTCGCCGTCGTCCTGCGCGTCGCCGGCGGCCTCGCAACGTTCGACTGCCTCGTGCAGTTGCTTGCGCAGTGTCTTGATGGCGTCATGCGCACGCGCGGTACCGGCCACCGAGCATTCGTCGGTCAGCGCGATGCCGCGGTAGCCGAGCTGGAAGGCGCGCTCGATCAGTTCGACCGGATGCGACGCACCGTTCAGGAACGTGAAATTGGAGATGCAGTGCAGCTCGACGTAGTCGGGCAGCGTGGGCAGCCATGCGGACAGCTCGGGCACGCTCATGCGAACAGCCCATGCAGGAACCAGCGGTACTCGCCGCCATCCTCCTGCCCGTCGCGTCCCGGATGGCCGGGGCGCTCGCGATAGACCCAGCAGCGCAGGCCGTCGGCGCGCTCGGCGATGAAGTAGTCGCGCGTGGCCAGGCCGCCGTCCCACCAGCCGGCTTCGATGCGCTCCGGCCGGGTCAGCATGCTCAGCGGCCCGCCGTGGTTCGGGCGGTGGTTGCGCACCGGCAGCGGCTGCGGTTGCGGCAACAGCCACAGCGGGCGCTCGGGCAATGGCGGCAGCGGCGCGTCCGCCGGCTTGCCGGCGGCCTCATCGAGCGGGCGCCAGCGGTTGGCGCACTCGGGCCGGTGGTCGGCCAGCGGCTGCGGCTGCAGCACGTTGTCGCGGCCCAGGCGGGCCACCAGCGTGTCGAGCACGCGGCCGAGTTCGGCCGGCGTGCCGCCGGGCTCGGGGAACAGCGCGTCGCTTTGCGGCAGGTATTCGGCCATGGCTTCCACGCGCAGCGCCAAGCCTGTCACCGGGGCATGGAAATTCAGCTTGTCGAGCTTTTCGCGCAGCAGGCGCGACAGGTGCGCCGGATCGCGGCTGGGCTGGGCCAGGCCCACCATCACGGGCGTGCCCACGGTATCGGCGCCGAGCCGGTAGCGCTCATGTTCGAGCACCAGCACGCAGCGCGTCACACCGGCCTGCTGCACCGCCAGCCAGCCGGCCAGCGCCAGCAGCAGGCGCTGCGCGCCGGCCAGCACGCCTTCGGCCGATTCGATGCGGCCCGGCAGATCCATGCGCTGCGCGAACGCGGGCGGCGCGGCGAACCAGGTGAAGCTGGCTGCCGCCTCGCCATAGGCCTGGTCCAGCCGGGCCAGCAGTGTCGGGCCCAGCCGGCGTGACAAGCCGGCGCGCGGCAAGCGCCGCACCTCGCCCAGCGTGCGGCACCCGATGCCGTCGAGCCAGGCCGGATCGGCCAGCAGGCGCAGCGCCTCGACCGGCAGGCGATCCAGCAGGCGTCCCGTGCGCGCGGGCTGCACTGCCCGTCGCGCCGGCCGCACGATGCCGCGGCGGGTGCGGCGCATGGGTTGGCGCGCGAGCCATGCCGCGCCGTGGGCCGTGGCCCCGCTGCCCACCTGCGCGAACGTGCCGAGTTGCCGCACGCACGCGCGCACCGCCCGGCACAGCGCGCGGTGGCCGCCGAACAGGCGCAGGCTGGCGGTGACGTCGAGCATCAGCGTGGCCGCTTCCGGGTCTTCATCGAACGTGACGAGGGGCGTGAAATGCAGCAGCGCCAGCGCCGCCGCGTGCAGCAGCCCGGCTTCGGCGGCCGGGTCGCGCTCCAGTTGCACCACGTCGGCCGAGAGCGCCTGCACGCCGCCGCGCCGCATGCCGAACGCCACGCCCAGCGCCATGGCCGGGGCGTTGGCGAGCATCACGCGCTCGCGCTCCATCACCACCACCGGCACGGCATGGTGCAGCGTGCCGAGGGGTGACGAAGGCGCGGAGGAAGGCGCCGTGGCCGGCTCAGGCCAGCTCGGCTGCAGCGCGTCCAGCGACAGGCGCGGCAGATGCACCGCGATCCAGTACGACATGGGCGGAACCTCCCGCAACAACAGGTGAAACAGCCGGAGCCGGCGCGGCATGGCCGCCGCGGCGAGCGCCCTCCAGGCCATCCAGCCGCAAGCGCAGCGGTGCTTCGCGCACCGGGCCGCGCCGCTTGTGGAAAACGATGGACAGTTCGTTGCCCGGCAACGGCGACAGCAGCAAGCGCAGCACGGCCGGCGACGACTCGCGCAGTGCCGCGGCCGGGCGCATGGCCCACACGGCGGCGTCGCCGGCCTGTGCCAGCACTTGCAGGCGGCGCATCGCCTCGGGCCGCGCGGCCGGCAGCCACACCAGCACCGCGCCGAACGCCTGGCTGCGCAGCATCTGTTCGGCTGCCCACAGGACGTCGGCCTGCTGCGCCTGCTTGCCGGCGCTGGCGGCGGCGCGCACCCAGTAGAGCTGGCGGGCCGGCAAACCCGCCGCGGCCAATCCCATTGCATTGGGCAGGTAAGGCGGCCCCACCAGCCCGATGCGCCGCCCCGCCGCCGCCAACGCCCGCAGCGCCGGCAGGAGCAGGCGCAGTTCGCCCGCTCCGCCCTGCGTGGTCAGCAACTCCGTCACCCCGCCCACGGGCCAGCCGCCGCCGGGCAGTTCCGCCGCCAGCGTGGCATAGCCGGCCGGCCACACCGGCTGGCTGCCGGCGCGGCCAAGCTGGCCGGCACGCCATAGGCTGGGGTAGCGATGCTCGAGCGCGGCCACGGCATCCTCCCGGCTTGGCGGAGGATGCCGGGCAGGCGACGGGAAAGCGGGAGCCTCCGCGGCGGGGGCTGCGGGTGCGATCATGTGGAGTTTGAGTCTCGCCGAGGTGGCGAATGGTGTTTTTACGATAACTGTATATTTATACAGTATCGGTCGGAACGCAAGGGGGAGGTGGAATGTGATCGGGCCCAGGTGATCCAGCGCGAGGATCGGCGTGAGCCAGGGAGGACCGTTGTCGGCCACAACCTGCCTGTCGCCGGTTCTCCAAAGCAGCCACCCGAGAGGCAGTTCCGCTCTCAAACCAGACAGTCGGGCTACGGAAGCACGTCGGCCAAATGACCATGGGCCTCCGGCCACAATGGGGGCGGCAATGTGGCCGGTTACCTGCCGTTCGGCTGTGAGCGGCAACGGTGTTTGCCGCAATCGCGATTTTGATACTTAGTAAAGAAGCAGTCACCTCGGTAGGATGGCGACAGCTTTTCTTAAGGAAGAAATATGCGGCCAACAACTAATCAACTGCCGACGCTAGGCTACTTGCACAAGGTCGTGTGCGACTGCCTAGGACTGTGGAACAGCGATAGCGAAGATGTTACTTTCCACGTCTCCGCCACGGAGAAAGATCGACGCACCGCGTTGCGGCAGGCTTTCGAGGCAATTAAGAAAGAGGATGGCGGGTACGGATCTCTCGACGACCTGATCGCGGTGACTACCCATTTTGCCCCCCAGGACACGCAGAAGGTCAAAAAAAGCAGAACGATCCAAGCCTACGTAAACCACCTTTCAAAAACCGACTTTGAATCCGTCGATGAATATAGTGAGTTAAACCAATACATCGAGGCTCTAATCACCGAGCGTTACGCCCTCTGGGGCGTTTCCGAACTGGCGGTAAGATTTTACATATCAGCGCTTGGTCACTATCGGGAGTTCGTTAGAGAGTACGCCTGCAATGCGCAGAGCCAGACGCACAGCTTTCAGTGTTTTCTCAGTCAAGATCTTCGCGCGCTGTCGAAGACACTAACCCGCGAACTATTACCAGACGACGCCTGGCCAGATGCGGATCTGAATGAGCCGTGGCCCTTGAAAGGGTTCGCGGATGGTGCTTGCCGGGTCACCGGTATTTCACTACATAAACTTCATCAGTACCACGAGTTTCAGCAAAAGGAGCCGCTCAAAGAGAAAGCATGGACCCGTGACTTCACCGCCCAGCATGTCAACACTCGGTCCAAACAAGTGATTGATCGACTACGTAAGCACCACAGGATGAAGTGGGAAACCTTTTATCCAACCCTTCAACCGCTTACCTACCGCCTGCCGAAGGCTGTCAGCGAAAACGCTTTCGCGATTCACGCGTTTGCGGCAATGATCGCGCACAACCTTAATGTCCATGTGGCAGCTTACGGGCCATTCGCGCCCCCGGCGCGAGGCCGCTTGACGAACGACCCGGTAGAGCACAGCCACTCAATCCCCAGCAGCGACTTGATAGATCTGCAAATCAACGGCTACACCATTACCGATGAATCTGTCGCTCAACACGCGCCCTACCGCTATCGAGCTCTGCTCGACGGGATCAGGAGCTTACCTGGGTCACTCAACCTCGCTGCAGACATTCCGGGCAGCGCTGAGCTAGTCTACAAGAATGAATATAGGCGGTTCACTGAAGCGGCTTGGCATGTAACGTTAGAGAACGCCCCCGGTTGGCTCACCGAATGGGCACGCGCTCGGGATGCGATGTTTACCCGTGACAGCCTGCTGGCTCTCACGCACTTCAAGTCTGCGCTTGAACAGGCAAAGTACGCCGCAGGGCCACTTTTCATCTCTTTTTACATTCAAGTCTGTGCGTTCTGCAAATCTCAGTATCGACTGCTTTCCGAGCGAAATGAGGTTGAGTTGTTCGATCGCTTTTACGAAGGCTTGGGCCAGGGCGCAGCAAACTATGCAGGATTGATGGGCTACACCCCACAGCACGTGCGAGACCCCAAAACTCTGACGCCCCATACAACGCTACCTCTGAAGACTCAGTGGATTATCAGAGAAATCGACGCTTATGCAAGAACCTTACGTAGCTGAAACGCCCCGAATTCCAGGGGCGTGTTCCAGGTAGGCATGAAATTCAAAATGCATCACTAAGCCGGAGAGTGATGTAACCCTTAGTGATCCGGCAAGGAGATAGAAAATGAGCAAAGGTGGCGGTAATGGCGGTGGCCTTAGTGGTGGCTCCCAAGGCGGTGGCGGCAAAGGTGGCGGATCATCTGGAGGTGGCCGTGGCCAAGGGAATGGCGGTGGATGGCCCAGTGGAACAGGGAAACCATCCGGTGGAGGGCGCAGCAATGCACCCGCTGGCGGTGGGGAAAAGTAAGTCTGACGCTGGTTTTGCCTAACAACTCCGTCGAGAGGGTTCGCCCGCAAGCTGCGCTTGTGGGTTCCCCTTGCGGCTTCGCCGCTGTGGCGGCCCATCACGTCAAACATTAACTAGCAAGGAGGTTTCATGGCTTATCACTATCAATGCGCAGAGTGTATTGCGCTCTGCACCTAGAAGCAGCACGAGAATGACGAACCCGTATACAGCGTCGTAAACGGCGATCTTTGCTGACGACTTGTCCATGAGTGGTCGCCGGGAATGGCTGCTGTTCTTTTCTTTGTTACCCGACTTCCGGCTACGTGCTGAACGAAGGTCCGTTGAGGGTCGAGAACAGCCGACCGCACCGGGCCTCGCAACACAGTGCTGGGCAAGGGCCGCCCTCGCTACCCCGGTGCACGAGGCGTGCCCTGCATTGGCTCGGCAACCGAACCCATGCGGACCCGGCGACGCTTCCAGAGTGGCACTTGACATCTCTGCCGGCGCGAACTTTGCTTGCGATAGGAAGCGGCCCTCCAGTTATCGCCCATGTCCTTGCAGATGCCTCCTTCGCCCTCCGCCCATACTTGGGCTCTACACTGCACGCTCTTTCGCGGGCAGACGCCGCCGCGCGCATGCCTGTACCTGCTCGCGGACCTGCGCCGGGGCGTCGCGCTGTCGGCCGTACTGGCCGAGCAGCCGCTGGGTTGTACCTTGGCCGCATGGCTGGAGGCGGCCGCTATCGGCAGGCCCCGGCCACGGGCGCTGCAGTCGACCGAGTTGCCCTCGGAGCAAGACCGGCGGGCTCTTTGCGCATGGATTGCGGCCTACGACGTTGTTCTAGAGCCGCAGAATCTGGGTGGGCGCTTCTGGAAGCCTGTCGATCAACTCCTGCAGTCGGCATGGGAAAGCCTTGGCCTGGCGCCCGGCGCAGTCGGCGAGATGCCGACCTGGTCCGGCGCGCAACAGGGTCTGGACCGCTGGTTTCGCGAACATTGCCAGCACCTCAGTGGCGTGTGAGACCGCGTGCAGAAGGCGTCTGCGATATTGGCTACCCGCTGGAAGTAGCAGTGGCACCACCGCTTGCCACCGCGGATTTTTTCAACCACGCCTTGCGCCACGTGCATTCGAGACGTCGAAAGATCAGGCAATACCTCGCAGCGCCAGATTCAGTTGGTCAATGACGGGTACCCAGTCAGCGTCATCGATGAATTCGTCTCGCAGCAATGCCGCCTGAGATGGTGTCCAGAATGGCGCCTCGCATAACTCGATGCTGCGCGGTAAAGGTGAGTGTGCGGCAATGAACTCGCCGATGGCGGCTTCGTCGGTAGGTAACCCAAGTTGGGCGAACAGATCGACGAAGGTCGGAAACTGCTTGGTCATGATGGTTTCTCTTTTGAACGCGCACCGCGACGTTGCGTCATGTCTGGGGCAGCAACACCAGGCCCAACCTCGGCGAGCGCTTGTTGAACGCGCTGCGTGCGACCAGGGCACAAACCGCCAGCGTTCCAGCCAGTACCCCGAGGGACGACGAGGTGTGCCCGTGAGATGAAAATCCCGTCGCGAACGCGACGGCGGCCATTTCCAGCTTACGACCGAGTTTGTGATTGCGTGCCATAGCGGTTGCCGCCCTTCGCCTGCGCTCATTCATGGTGGCCCGGCTCTCAATGCCGCGCCACCGACCGTGGATATCAGTACTCAGTCACCGGCGCATGCACCGGAGCGATCGATTGGTGCGGCGTCTGCGTGCGCTGGGCGGCTTTGTGCACCATCGTGTAGGCGTAGTCGATGCCCATGCCGTAGGCGCCTGAATGTTCCTTGGCCAGGCCGGTCACGGCGTCGTACGTGTCGCGGTTCTTCCAGTCGCGCTGCCATTCGAGCATGACCTGCTGCCAGGTCACAGGTACCACGCCGGCCTGGATCATGCGCTGCATGGCGTAGTCATGGGCTTCCTTGCTCGTGCCACCCGAGGCATCGGCCACCATGTAGATCTCGTAGTCACCTTCCAGCATCGCGCTCAGTGCGAAGGTCGTGTTGCAGACTTCGGTCCACAGGCCGGCGACGACGATCTTCTTGCGGCCGTTGGCGGCCAGCGCGTCGCGCACCTTCTGGTCATCCCATGAATTCATCGAGGTGCGTTCCAGCGTCTGCTTGCCGGGAAACACGTCGAGCAGTTCAGGGTAGGTATAGCCGGAGAACGATTCGCTTTCCACGGTGGTGATGGTGGTCGGCACGTCGAAGATCTTCGCGGCCTTGGCCAGACCCACGACGTTGTTCTTCATGGTCTGGCGGTCCATCGACTGCACACCGAAGGCCATTTGCGGCTGGTGGTCGATGATGATGAGCTGGCTGTTGCGCGGGGTCAGGACTTGCAGCTTGGCGTTCGACATGGGTGGTCTCCGGTGAATTAATTCAGTCAGTTTGAAGTTTTGATCTGGCAGTTCCTTCGCGAGCAGCACTGCCACGTGCAGAACTATAGCGACCGCCACCCCGGAGAAAGTGGCGTATCGCTGTCATAGTTATTCAAAATTACTGAATATGAGTCCTCATCATCAAAACCACGCCTGCCACGGCCAAATTGCAAAGCTGTAGTGGTGTAGTCGGGCTAGAATCGAAGTCGGAGACCGGCCAGTGGAGGGTCGGACTCAGCTATCAATGCTCCCCGGCCAGCGGGCGCCCCGTACCCCAGTCTCAGGCCCCGGACCTGCTCAGCAACACGGGATCGTTGCGATAGAGATCGGGAAAGATCTGCTTCAGGTTGCCGATCTTGGGCAGGTCGTTGATCACGATGTATGGGTGGTGCGGATTCTTCGTCAGGAAGGCCTGGTGATAGGCTTCGGCCGGGTAAAACCCCTTGTAGTCCTCCACGCGCGTCACGATCGGTGCGCGGAACGACTTGGCTGCCCCAAGCTGGCCGATATAGGCCTCGGCAATCGCGCGCTGCGCCGGCGTGACCGGAAAGATCGCGGAGCGGTATTGGGTGCCGTGATCGGGCCCCTGGTAGTTGAGCTGGGTCGGGTTGTGTGCCACCGAGAAGAAGACCTGCAGCAGCTTGCCGTAGCTGACTTGCGCCGGGTCGTAGCGGATCTCGACGGATTCCGCGTGGCCCGTCGTGCCCGAGCCGACTTTCTCGTACTGCGCCGTGCTGGCCGCGCCGCCGGCATAGCCTGATGTCACGCGCGTCACGCCACGCACGTGCTCGAATACGCCCTGCACACCCCAAAAGCAGCCGCCCGCAAACACGGCCGTCTGGATGTGGGCATCGCCGGGCTTCTCGTCCTGCGAGGGCGCGGGAATGCGTACCGCATCCTCCGCGGACAATGCGGGCCGCCCCCAGAATCCGGCAGCCGCAGCCAGCATGGAGACACCAATCAGTCTGAGCGTTGTAGAGCGCGTCAGGCGCTGCAGTGTTGAGATCGCGTTCATGTGAATCTCCTTGGGTTCTAATGGTTGGCCGAGTGCTTAGCCGAATGTGAAGGCATAGGCCTCGACGCCAGGATCGAGGAATTCGATGGCAAAGGTACGGTCCCTGATCGCGCCGTCCTGCCGCACCAGTTGGTACAGACGCTGGGCCGTGACCTCGCCGGTTCCATCCGGCGCGGTGTCGGTGCCGTGCGACGCGCCCGGCGCGGCGCCGTCGATCGTCACGCGGAACCTGACCGGCTTGCCGTCCTGGCTCGGGCCGAGTACGAGATGCAGGTCGCGCGCGTGGAAGCGGTAGACGATGCGTCCGTTCGGGCGATCAAGCGTGGCGTGCTCCGCGCCGATGCGCCAGTTGCCGGCCAGGCCCCATTGGTTCAGGCCCGGCTGCGCGGGCACCGTGTAGTCCTTCGGCAGGTCGGGCACCGCACCGCCAGGCGAGCCGAAGTTCTCCGCGCGTTCATAGCCGACATAGGTTTCCGGCGATCGCATAGCCCCGTTGTCCGCCGCCATCTCCACTCCGCGGGCGGCATGGTCGTGCAACGTTGCCCGCATGGCCGTCGCCATCCTTGCCACGTCGGCGTGGCCGGCTTCTTCCAGCAGTTGGCGGATGACGGCTTCAGACCGTTCGTATTCCCCCTCGCCGAAATGGTGGAAGCGGATCCGGCCCTGTGCGTCAATGAAGTAGTGGGCGGGCCAGTACTGGTTGCCGAAGGCGCGCCAGATGGCGAAGTTGTTGTCGATCGCCACGGGATAGGTCACGCCGAGGTCGCGGGAGGCCTTCTTCACATTGTCGATATTGCGCTCGAACGCGAATTCCGGGGCGTGGACGCCGATGACGACGAGGCCCTGTTCCTTGTACTTCTCAGCCCACGCCTTCACGTAGGGCAGCGTGCGCAGGCAATTGATGCAGGAGTAGGTCCAGAAGTCGACCAGCACGACCTTGCCGCGCAGGCCCTCGGCGGTCAGCGGTGGGGAGTTCAGCCATTCGACGGCACCATTGAGTCCCGGGAAGAGGCCTTCGACCGGCAGCGCCGCTGCCCCACCCCCGGCACGCATCATCATCGCGCCCCCGCTGACGTCGTCCGGCACCGCGGCTTTCGGATTCGCGCTCATCATCATCGTGCCATCCTGCTTGTCGGCGGCCTTGTTGCCGGCCAGCCTGTTGACGAGGTGCTGCTCCAGTCCGCCCGTGGCAAGCGTCGAGACACGCGCCAGCACGCCGGTATCGAGACCCAGCCCGATCGCCACCACGCCGACGAGCATGGCGGCGCCGATGCCGCGGCGTATCCATTCGCCAGCGTCGAGCGAACGCTTCATGGCCGCGAACACGCGTCCGCCGATCAGCAGGGCCACTGCCAGCGACGTCGCCGCGCCGGCGGCATACGCCAGCAGCAGCAGCGTGGTACCAAGGTTGGCGCCTTGCAGTGCCGCGCCGGTCAGGACGAGGCCCAGGATCGGTCCCGCGCAGGGTGCCCAGAGCAGCCCAGTGGCGATGCCCAGCAGGAACGACGAGGCCGGGCTGGCTGCTCGGCCATCGGCCTGCGCGAAGTTGGACAGGCGGCTGCCTGCGTTGACCAGCGGACGCATCAGCCGCTCGGCAAGCCGCGGTAGCAGCAGCGTCAGGCCGAACACGGCCAGCAGCGCAATGGCGAGCCAGCGTCCATACTGGTTGGCCTGCGCCACCCAGCCGCCGCCCACGGCCGCCAGCGTGGCCACCAGCGCGAAGGTGATGCCCATGCCGGCCAGCAGCGGCAGGCCGCTGCGCGCGAAGGGCTGGTCCGCGCGTGCGAATACGAACGGCAGTACGGGCAGGATGCAGGGGCTCAGGATGGTGAGCGCACCGCCGAGATAGGCAAGGATCAGGAGCAGCATGGTTCTGTACGTATCGAGAGGGAGGGCTTCACGGAAGTCGTCAGGCGGCGGGCCGGAATGTCATGGCGACGCCGTTCATGCAATAGCGCAGGCCGGTCGGCTTCGGGCCATCGTCGAAGACATGTCCCAGGTGACCGCCGCAGCGCCGGCAATGGACCTCGGTGCGCAGCATGCCGAAGGTGCGGTCCTCGGTGGTACCCACGGCGTTCTCCAGCGGCGCCCAGAAGCTGGGCCAGCCGGTCCCGCTGTCGAACTTCGTCTTCGAGGAGAACAAGTCGAGCTCGCAGCCGGCACAGGCAAAGATGCCGTTGCGGTGCTCGCCATTGAGCGGGCTGCTGAAGGGTCGCTCCGTGCCCTCGTTGCGCAGCACGGCGTACTGGGCCGGGGACAGCTTCCGGCGCCACGCCTCGTCGCTCATGTTGACCTCGAAGCGTCCCGCTGCCTTGCCGGCCTCGCCAGCAATCGCCGCGCCGCCGGCCAGCGCGCGCCAGCCGCCCACGGCGGCAAGCGTGGCGGCCAAGGTACCGCGTGACAATAAAAAACGCCTGTTGATGCGCATGATGGCCTCCTATGCAGGTCAGGGCGGCGCAGGTCTGGCAAGCACTTCCGCTGGCTGCTCCTGTCGCGTCACTGCTGCATTAAAGGTGACCGGTGTATCTGGCCTGTAGTGTCTTGCGACGCAGATTGTCAGCGCAAGTAGCCAGACTCCAGCTTGATACGGAGCGATACAAGAATCCGACGGGACCGCTCTGCGTGTGACGCCGGCACGATGTAGCGGCCGCCGTTCATCTATGGCCGCATGCTGCCGATTCTGATCCTTTTTGGAGTGGCCGTATCGTATCTATAGGCCTGCGGCCCCCAGTCGGCTCGCCCGGAATCGCTTCAGCGAAGCAAAGACCGTGTCGGACGGTCCCCCGACACTAGTTCCAGTAGCTTCCATGCGCCAGAAGTGCTTGCGCGGCACCCGGTCATTGAAATGCCTCCTTCCAATACTCCTCAACATACCTTACGAGACCCGCGGGGAGTGCGACATAATGCTCGGCCGCCGCATCTGCCTGCCCCTGCGAGAGCGCCCAACGAAAAAACGTGATCGCGTCTTTGGTCTCAGCAACGTT
Organism: Cupriavidus sp. 21MJTG02-4; assembly: GCF_057798975.1. Taxonomy (NCBI): domain Bacteria; kingdom Pseudomonadati; phylum Pseudomonadota; class Betaproteobacteria; order Burkholderiales; family Burkholderiaceae; genus Cupriavidus; species Cupriavidus sp. 21MJTG02-4. The sequence goes on from NZ_JBYOJP010000003.1 coordinate 192,675, forward strand.
GCCGCGCGCCTTGGAGACCAGGACAAACACGACACCGGCTATAGGCCATGCGTGCGGGCCAGGGGCATTCGTCAGTACCTGGTAGAAATCGGCTCTTGGATTCCACTCGGCCGCTGTGACTGCAGCACTAAAGCTTTCAGTTGTTGGTTGCACGAATACCCCGTCTCGATTCCTGACCGCGGCATAGGACAACTTACCCTGCAAAGCGTAAGTCAACTCAACGTAGCCAATGGATCCCTTCACATTGCGTATGTAGGTGGCTACCCCTTCGTTTCCGTTTGCGCCTATACCGACGGGCCATTTCACAGTTGTGCCCGCGCCAACGCTTTCGCCCCACTGCGGGCTGACCTTCGCTAGATAGTCCGTCCAGTTGAACGTGGTGCCAGAACTGTCGCTCCGATGAACGACCACGATCTTCTGATTGGGAAATGTCATGCCCGGATTTACCGCTGCAATGGCCGGGTCATTCCAGTTCGCGATCTTTCCCTGGTAGATGTCCGTCAGCAGCGAACCGGTCATACGCAACTGCCCCGGTCCGACGCCATCCAGATTAATGACCGGCACAACGCCGCCGACGACGATTGGAAACTGCACCAAACCTGCCACCCGCAAATCCTCTGGCCTGAGTGGCATGTCGGTGGCACCAAACGTCACGCTTGCCGTTCGGATCTGGCGAATCCCGTTCCCGGATCCGGTGGGCTGGTAGTTCACCTGCTGACCGGTTCTTGCGTAGTACGTCGCCGCCCACTTGGACATTAGGGGATAGACGAAAGTGGATCCTGCCCCGGTGATATCTCCCGCATGAGCAGGCGAAATGGCGCCAACCCCCAGCAACAGGATTGCCACCAACCGAACCACAATATGGAAGGACCGTAACCGGTAATCTTGCGTGCGCCTCATGATTGTTCTTCCTTCTTCTGGACGGCTGCTTCTCTGCCCTGCGCAATTCAGGCCAGCAGTTCCTCCCGCTGCGAGGCGTCATCAGACACCACACATCTTCATCGGACCAAGCGGTACTGCCCCCGTCTGGGGGCTCCCTGTATCCGACACGAGGAGAGTTACGGCCCCACATGCCAGCGGTTGTCTTGCGATCGTGACAGTCATATTTCTGTCACTTGGCATGCCGCTGGCATCCGAAGGATTGACAGGGCATGCGAGGAGGATAGTGCAGGAAACCACACGGTGGGTCACGTTAATACTGACAGCAACAGATGCTGCGCACCCTCTCTGTCCTGCGCGTCAATCCTTCCGCGATAACGCGGTTCTTCAGCTTGCCGTCGAGGATAGAAAAGCAGATCTCGATCCGCCGCGACAGGCTGCGCTCCATCCACTCGCCACTAGACAGCATCACCTTCTCGGCGCCGCCCTCGTGAAAATAGAAGATGCGCGAGTGTTCGAGAAACCGCCCCATCACCGAAATCACCGTGATGTTCTCAGACAGGCCCGGAACGTTAGCCACAAAATCTGGCCGGCACACGTCACAGCATGGAGTTAGATCGGCGCCCCGATAGTGTGGGCGTTGCCAGCTCGTCTACGCAAATCGGCACGATGCAGATTTCGGTATATCCCGTGTGCGCCCGGGAAGACGTCCGGATTCGCCTGCACGAATTGCAAAGGACATTGAACAGAAGCCGTCTACACTGGAGTCTCCGCTGTTGCCGCCGGATTTATTGTATGAGTCACGTTTTGGCATTTTCACCAGATAAGCTTGATTCGACCGGTCGTAACTCTGGCGGCAGCGGTCCGGCACGACCTGCTTCTGGAACCGATGCCATCGAACGAATTGCGAGAACTTGCAATGTACCCAAGGACGTGATTCAACGAGAATTCTGGCAGGCCTGGGATGCACTTGTGAGTGATGCGAAGTGTCTGGACTATGTGCTGGTCCTTGCTGAGAAAAGAGTCATGGAGGCAATCCGACGAAAAAGCCGCTCGGTAACATCGATCGAGTGATCGCTTTGTTCGCCTCGGGCGCGAGGCTCCCACATCAGGCAGTCAACTATGGTTTGCGAACGCAGAAAGCTTCAGAGCCTATGTCAAAAAACGATAAGAAGCGGTACCTGAAAGCACTTAACCGGCGTCTGAAGAAGGAGTCGACGGGCAAATTCGATACTGTCTTTGTCTTCGATCCTCCCGGCTCGAAGCCGAAGGATGCCACCGGCGTCACTGTGAGTGGACCCGCCAGTGACGAGATCCTTGCCGTGATGAATGCCGTTCAGGCTCGCGTGTTCGCAAAGTACAAGGATCAAAGCTTGGATAAATAGAACACGAACTCAATTCGAGTTGCTCCAAGATCATGCTGCTGCGCTTCGCGTTATGTAGGTCGAGTCGCTGCAGAGCAGCGCCCGGATGACGCGCGTTCTTGTTTCGTGGGCATCGCGTTCATTCCCTGTGGAAAGACTTTCGGCGAAACGAGCGATATTCTTGGGGTCATCGCCGCCTCGCCCGGAGTCCCTTAAGAGCGCAAGCAACTTACTGGCAGGAGCCAAGCGGATTCTTGCAATACGGCACGTTGCTCCAACTGAACAGATCTAGCGCTTCCAACTCGGAGACGGCACCGGCGCGTCAACGACAATTACAGCCACAGGCGAAAAAAAGGCCGGCATTGCCGCCGGCCAACGTCCTTGAACCCAGTGACAAGCCAAGGTCGATATGAGCTGTCGTTGGCACGCGCGAACGGCGTGCCGGAGGATCGATTAGAAGCGGTGACGCACCCCCATCATCGCGCCAGTCTGGTTCTGGCCCGGCAAGGTATTGGCGGTACCGGTCACGCCGAAGGTGGCATTTCCCTTGTTGCTCACATAGCCGAGCAGCAGGTACGCGTCGGTGCGCTTGGAGAAGGCGTAATCGGCGTTCAGCACAAACATCCACGAATCCTTGCTGTCAGTGCGGGCGTCCGTATAGTAAGCTGCGCCGGTCAGCGTGAAAGCCGGAGTGAACTTGTAGTTCGCGCCAAGCCAGTACAGGTTGTCGTGACGGGCCGTACCAGTCGTGACCTCGTCGCGCATCCAGCGGTAGCCAGCGAACACCTTGGCATCACCGAAGGCATACGAACTGCCAATCGCAGCGCGCTTGGCAGTCAGGTCCGCCGAAGCCAGGGTACTGCCCTGGAACTGGTCATAGGCGACGCCCACCGAGAACGGGCCGTTCCCGTAAGCGAGGCCACCGCCAAAATTGGTGCCGACCTTGAAGTGGCCCGGAACTTCGCCGCCGAGGCCGGAGGTCACGTCGCGCCCGAAGCTGTAGAAGCCGGTTGCGGTCAGGCCGCCGAACTTGCCGGTGTACTTGATGGCGTTGTCGGCGCGGCCGTTAAACTGATTGTCGACGGAATTCAGCGAGTACATCGGGCCTACCGCCATCGGGTCATAGGCACCGAACAGGTCATACAGCGAGTTTTGCTGACGGCCCAGGGTCACGGCACCGAAATCGCCCTGCAGGCCAACATAGGCCTGGCGACCAAACAGACGGCCGCCTTGGGCGGACTTGCCGGTGTCGATATCAAAACCGCTTTCCAGCACGAAGATGCCCTTCAGGTTATTGCCGAGGTCCTCGACCCCACGCAGACCCCAGCGCGAGCCGGACAGGCCACCCGATGTCACACCGGTGACTGAGCCACTTCCGTTGGCGCCACCGTTAACATGGCTTTGAAAACTGATGCCTGCATCAGCGATGCCATAGAGCGTCACGTTGGACGATGATTGGGCAAGGGCGGCACCGGACATGGCGCAAGCTGCAACTGCCACTGCGAAGAGAGTTTTTTTCACTGTCAAATCCCGTTTCTTTTTAAACGAAGGGTCCTGGCGGTGGCGTCACGGCTCGCACGTGAGCCGAAACCGCCTACCGACGCGGCCACGAGATAGTGCGACAGGAATGTGACAGGATTAAGTAAACAATTGTCCGGGCTTGCGGATAATTATTTCAAGCTCACGAACAATGTTGCTTTTGTGTCGCTGCGCAAGGTGCCAACCGACCTAACCCAAGGTCCCGAAATCACCTTGTGCTCCATTGCGGGCGCCGGCGTACTAAGGCGGAGGTGAGCCAGAGACCCAAGACCTAAACGTCGCGACTGGGGCTGACTTGCTCAATAAATCGGCACGATCACTGCAGCGTCTCTGCTGCGATGCGTTCGGCTGTAGGAGAAGTGCAATCTTTCTTGCCTAAACTGCGAAGCGAGGGGCATGGCCGATACTTCTCCAACTGGGGTGAAAAATTTTTGACGAAATCCGTGTCGGTGTGTGCCCCTAACAATCCCTTCGGCTTGCAAATGCTGCATGTCCCAGTAATCGTTAAAGGCCTCGACTGGCACCGTGGCTTTTGAAGATGCGAACTCGTCGATGGCTCTCTGTACGACGCGTACTCCTTGACCGCAGCGACGGTTCAATCGGACCGCCAGCCTATGTATTCGGCGACACCACAAGCCCTCCGTGTTGATTGAAACATGAAGCTCTACTCGTCGGCCGAAGGAATGGCGGTGCGGTATTACTCGTTCAGGGACGGCCGCGACATGGAGGTGGACGGCCGACCGAGACCGGCCACGAGGCGACGCCCGCTCTCGCTGCTGTTGGGACATTCACACGTCCGCTTTCCTCCAGGTCGCAGCCGTTCCGATGGCTTGGATCCCGTTACGTCGGTTTTGCCTGACTTTCCCAGCAAGGATTGATCCCCCGTTGGCACCGCTCCGCTTTGCGAACGCGTGCTCACGACTGAACTAGCCGTCGGCTTTCCATTGCTCGCCATACGACGCCACTAACCCTTAGCCTCTCCGTCGCAAGCACTGAAATCGCGTTGCTCGAAGCCGCGGACATCCGATGGCGTGAGTGCAAACCACTGGCGGCGGCGCGCGACAATGCTGATTGAGCAGGAAAACCAAGCATCAGAGAAATCTGGCCGACCGCCAGCTTGGTGCTTCGAAGATAATGCAGCGCGAGGGCTTTGCGAACCTCGCCCCTCAGTGTTTCGAAATTAGTGCCCTCTTCCGCGAGCCGGCTGCAGCGTTCTCGGATGCATGGCAAGCCTCGAAGCACCTCTCACAACGGCCGCCCTATTCCTCCGTATTTCGCGTGAAATTCGCCGGAACGTCTGGCCCCCACAGGAAAAGAGAGTCTTCGGGAGCAAAATCCCCACTTGGCCACGCCTGCCCGACAGCGATGTAGTCGATCCCGGCTGAGTACTCGCAAAACGAACCCCACGGGTCCTCGACATAATGAAAATAGTTGGACCCAAGCACGTGCCTGCCCGTCCCCCACCCGCCGGCATAACCGGCGGCCGCCATCTGCGCGGCGCCTTCGCCAACCGCGTCCACATCGTCGACATCCCACGAAGCATGATGCCAGCCACGAGCACTGCTTTTAGCAAATGCCAGCAAATGGTGATCGCAACCATGCGGGGCGTGCGTGAACGCAATCAGGTCGCGCGATCGATCTGACAAGCGCAGGCCGAGCGCTCGCTCGTAGAAGTCGACCGCGCGCAACACATCCGGTGTGAACAGCAGGACATGAGACAAGCGATTGGGCACTACGCGGCGCACATGGGCGCGCGTGCATGCGCCGCGCGCATTGGCGTCCGCTCCCGCGCGCTCCTTCCGCGCTTTCTGGTCCGGCGAGGTCTTGGGCCCCGCCCTAACCAGGATCAGGTTGCCATCCGGGTCGTGGAACCACAGTCCATCGTCCCCACCGTTGCCCGGCGCGCAGGCTTCCTTCGCCCCGGCGCGGGCGACCTGATCTCGCAGCAAAGGCATGTCGGCGTCATAAGCGTTGAAGCACAGATAGGCCAGCGATTTGCGCGCCGCCGGCAAAATTCGCGCCCAGCGATGCCCGTCGGCGGCACGCAATGCAAGCTCGCCGCGATCTGGGCCGGCAGCGTCCACCCCCAGCCCAAACGCATGAAAGAAGGCCTGCGCTTCAGCCAGCGATGGAACGTTAAGGGCGAAGTGATCAATCGAGTGGACGGCCGCGCGCGCCGGCCGCAGTGCGGAATGGGTCATGAGGATCTCCTGGCGGCGAGCCACCGCATGCATTCGCCGAGGGCTCGCACCTTGCCTGTGTTCAGGCGTCGCTTTCGTCGACCACCGGATTGCGCAGCGTGCCAAGGCCTTCCACGGCCACCTCGCACACATCCCCCGGCTGCATCATCAGCCTTGGCGTGCGCGCCCAGCCAATGCCGGAAGGCGTGCCGGTAACGATCACATCGCCGGGTTCCAGCGTCATGGCTTCACTGATCACGCTGATCAGGGTGGCGACGTCGAACACCATGTCATCGGTACTGGCTGATTGCACGACCTCGCCGTTCAGCCGTGTCTGCAGCAGCAAACCCCTGGCGCCGGGCGGCAGTTCGTCGGCAGTCACCAGGTCGGGCCCGAAGGCACCGGTGCCGTCGAAGTTCTTGCCCACGGTCCATTGCGGCGACTTGAACTGGTACTCACGCACCGAACCATCGTTGAACAGCGCATAGCCCGCCACGTGCGAGAGGGCATCCTCCTTGTCGATATGGCGCCCGCCCTTTGCCATGACTACGGCGATCTCGCCCTCAAAGTCGAGCGAGTCCGACACCCGCGGGCGAACCAGTGGCGCCTGATGGGCGATCAGGCTGGTCTGCACGCGCAGGAAGATGGTCGGATAGTCCGGCTGCTCGTACTGGCTCTCTTTGGTGTGGTCCGCGTAGTTCAGGCCGATGCAGAGGATCTTCGGCGGGCGGGCCAGCGGCGGCAGGTAGGCGATGCCCGCCGCGTCTAGCGTTTCGCTGGTGGCATGCTCGCGGCCGTATGTGCTCAGGTCAACGCCGCGCGCCAGCAGTTGTTCCAGCGAAACCGGTCCGATGACGCGGATGTCCTTGCCATCGCGCACGCCGAGGCAGGGCTTGCCATCGTTCAGGAACGATACATAACGCATTTTCTAGTCTCCAAATTGATCAATGGGTAAAGCTCGTGCCGTCACGTTGGAACGGAACCGGCGTGCTGGCTGAGCCACGCCTGGAAGGCGTGGCAGATGTCGTCATGGGCGCGGCACGCCGATGCGGAGGCTTCAAAGAAGCCGAAGAAGGGATGGAACATGTCATCGAAGCGAAGCACACGCACCGGCACGCCAGCCGCGGCAAGCCGACCTGCATAGGTCACGCCTTCCGCCTGCAGCGGATCGTGTCCCGCCACCGCCACCACTGCCGGCGCCACGCCATGAAGGTCGGCGGCATGCATCGGTGACGGCGGGAAACAGTCGGCCAGCGCAGCGTTCTCGCCGAGGTACAGCCGCGAGATATCGCGCAGGTCGGAAGGCGACAGCATCGGAAAGTCGCTGCGCAACGCTTCGATCCGCCCGATATCGCGTGCGAAATCGACTCCTGGCACGACCAGCAACTGCGCCGCCAGGCGCCCTTGGTCGCGCAGCCTGAGCGCGGTCGAGGCGGCCAGGTTGCCGCCCGCGCTTTCCCCGGCCACCGCGACCCGCGCCCTGTCGCCGCCCAGTTCGCCGGCATTGCGCAGCGCCCACAGCGTTGCTGTGAGCGCGTCGTCATGCGCGGCTGGAAACGGATGTTCGGGTGCGAGCCGGTAGTCGACCGAAACGACGACGGCATTGACGTCGCGGCAAAGCTTCCGCGCGATGTGGTCCATCAGCGCGACGCTGCCCAGCACAAAGCCGCCGCCGTGGAAGAACACGACTGTTGGCAGCGACATCGATGCATGGTAGGGTCGGTAGACCCGCACCGGCACGCGCGCGCCCTCATGGACCGCAATACAGTCCTCGATGGCGCCGACTGCCGGCAGCGGCGCCCGCTCGTGCGCTGCCTGGATGGCAACCCGCATGCGTTCGCGGGCCTCGTCAGGCGTGCCGGAGAACGGAGCCGGCGCATCCGCCGCACGCATCGAAGCCACGATGGCCGCCAGTTCCGGGTCAAGTGGAGTGTGCATGGGGTGTTCCTTCATTGGAGGCCGAGAACGTAGTGCTGCGAGGCCAAGGCGCGCCGGCGCAATGCGTCCAGGTCAATGTTCGTCATGCGGCCATGGCGTTTGACGACACGGCCGGCGACAAACACGGTATCCACATTGCCCGGATGCGCTGCCAGCACAACGGCGCCTGCCGCATCAGAGACCGGCGCGAGATTGAGATCATCTGCGCGGATCATGATGATGTCGGCCTGCTTGCCGGGCGTCAGCGAGCCGACTTTGTGCGCCAGCCCGTTTGCCCTGGCTCCCGCCACCGTGGCAAACTCCAGCACGTCGCGCAGCGACAGCGTTGCCGGCGCATTCGCCACGTGCGAGTGGCCGCCGCCCATCCACGAGCGGTAGTAGGCAAAGGCGTGGCGCATCTGGGTGAACATGTCGCCCGAGCATTTGGTTTCGGTATCTCCGCTCAGGCTGGGACGGATGCCGGCGGCAAGCAAGCGATCGAAGGGAATGTCGCCGATGCCCTGCGCGTTCATTTCGCAATGCACGCCTAGCGACGCGCTGACACCGGCGTCGGCCATCATCGCGATCTCTTCCGCGCTGGAAAAGCAGCAATGCACGAAGGTCAGGTCGTCGCCCAGCACGCCCGTGTCATGCATCTGCGCAATGCCCTGCACCGGTGCATTGCGGGCGTAGGCACCCATGTGGATGGAGGAGCGGATGCCCAGTTCGCGCGCCAGCCGCAGGTCGGCTAGCCAGACATCGCGGCATGCCATCTCCGGCCCGCGCGCGGCCATCGCCAGCGTCAGCAACTGATCATCCGACGAGAAGTAGCGCTCGCGCAGGCGCCGGATATCGGCGGGATGGGCGCGCCGGCTGTCGAACATCCAGGATGGCCCGTCGACCAGCGGCCACCCGTGCGCGAACACGCCGCGGATGCCGGCATCGCGCAAGCCGAGGATGGCGGCGTCCGCATGCTCGGGCGAGTTCTGCACGTGCGACCAGTCCAGCATGGTGGTGATGCCGCTGTCCAGGGCGGACACCGCGCCAAGCATTGTGCCGATCTGGACATCTTCCGGCCGGAACGCCGCGCCTTTGGCGCCCAGCATCTCGGCAAAATATATCTGCGGATCGATATCGGCATAGCGATGCCTGACGCAGCTTTGCCAGGTGTGCCGATGGGTATCGACAAAGCCGGGCAGCACGATCATGCCGCTCGCATCGATCTGCTCCGCTGCCGTAGCCTCGATGTGCGGGGCCACGGCGGTGATCCGGTCGCCTTCGATCAGGACATCGCCCTGGCGCAGGTCGCCCACTGCCGGGTCCATGCTGAGCACCCAGCCGCCGCGCAACAATACACGTCGATCGTTCATCGCCTCACCGCCTCAGCCATTTCGACAGTTGTGCTTCCACCTCGCCGGCGCGTGCCACGTCGGTGCCTACCCAGGCCACGTAGCCATCCGGACGCAGCAGCAGCGCCTTCACGCCGTCCATGGAGGCCGGCGTGCGGGCGGCACGCGCCGCCAGCACGGTGACCGGCAGCGCCGACAGGTCCATGGCGGCGAACTGGCGGCTGAAGCCTTCCAGGTCGATCAGGACAAAGCGGCGCTCCCGGAGGGTCTGTGCCACGGATATCGCGCTGCCGTCCGGCAGTAGCAGGTCGAGGTCCGGGCAAGGCAGGCCGGCCAGCGGGTGGCTGTCCGCCTCTCGCGGATACGGCGCTTCCAGGCCGCACAGTTCGCGTACGAGCTTTCTTTGCACATCAGGCAGCGGGATGATCTGCGCCTGCATGCGGCGCTTCAGCGCGATGGCTTCCGGCCCGAAGCTGAACTGCAGCGCGCACTGGGCCTTCACGCTTTCCAGCAGCGCGTGCATGACCGGCACCCGCTCGGCATCATAGGTATCGAGCGTGGCCGGGTCCGCCAGGCCATGGACGACATTGGCCAGCTTCCAGCCGAGGTTGAAGGCATCCTGCAGGCAGAAGTTCATGCCCACGCCGCTTGCCGGGTAATGGATGCGTGCCGATTCCCCGACCAGGAAGACCCGCCCCTTGCGCAACGTGGGTACCGCGCGCATCTGGTCGTCGAAGCGCGACGCCCAGCGATACGACCGGATGCCGTAGTCGGTGCCGTGCACATCGCGGATGCATTGCAGCGCTTCTTCCAGTGTCACCGGCTCGTCCTTGGGGGCATGCCGCCGGTCGCGATGGACGATATTGAAGCGGGTAATGCCGTCGCCGAACACGTAGCCGCGCACCCAGCCCATCTCGTTATCGACATTGATGCGCCCGCCCGGCCATGGCGCCTGCAGCTCGGCGTCAAGGACGATGCCGCGAAAGGTCCCCGCATGCCCCTCGAACGGCAGGCCCAGCCGGGTGCGCACGACACTGCGACCGCCATCGGCGCCGACCACATAGCGGGCCTGTAGGGTGACGGCGACGCCCGTGGCATCGACCACGTCGACCTCGACACCCGCATCCGACTGACGCACGTCGCGCACTTCCATGCCCGCGCGGATTTCTGCCCCGCTCTCCAGCGCCCAGTCCCACAAGATCTGTTCGGTGAGGTTTTGCGGCAGGCCCAGCGTAAAGCCGAAGCGCGACTCCAGGTGCTTCCATTCGATTGGGTGGAAGCCCGCCCAGATATGCGAAGGCCGGAACGGATAATCCGCGATCGAGCGGGTCTTCTCGATAAAGCGATGCGCAATCCCTCGCGCATCGAACAGCTCAAGCACCCGGGGCAGCAAGGTCCCCGCGCGCGACTGGACCCCGTCGGTGCGGCGTTCCAGCACCAGCGTCCTCACGCCGGACCCGGCGAGCTCCGCAGCCATGGTCAGCCCCGAAGGCCCGCCACCAACGACAATCACATCCCACTGCATGTTTCAGTTCTCCTTCTAGGGCCAAAGCCGGAAGCGCCGTGGCGCGCTAAACGATTTCCAGTCAGAACAGGTGCGTCATGCCCGCTTCCAGCACGAGCTGGCGCGACGACGTTGCGGGCGGCTGGTTGCGCATCACCGCAAGCTGCCCCGACCCCGCCACCTGGAGCACGCCGAGCACATAGAGGCTGGTCCGCTTCGACAACGCATAGTCGAGATGGGCGTGGAACTGGTTCCACTTGTAGGGATCGAGGCTGGTGTACGAATAGCCGCCGCCAAGGCGAAGCTGCTGCGTGACGTACTTGTAGGCGCCGACATCGATAGACTGCGCAGTCTCGCGCGCACCTGCCGCAGACAGGCGCGTGTAGCTGTAATTGGCCATCACCCGCCAGCCGTGGTCGGCATACGCAATCCCGGCGCTGGCAGTGTCCTGGTTCTGGAAGATCGATGCCGTGGGATTGCCGCTGAAGTCGATCCCATACAGCCGGGTAATGCCCAGTTTCTGGCCGGGTGCATAGGGCACGCCGTTGACCGATTCCAGCACGATGACGCCTTGCACCGGCCCGCCGCTGTAGCTGACCTCGGCGCCCACGGCGCGCCCGGTATTGGTCGTCGAACTGGCATTGCCGAAGGCGTACATCGCGCCGAACTGCAGCCCACCAATTGCTGGCGATTTGTACTTGACCGTGCTATTCAGCGAATTGCCCACGGTCCGGTCCAGGTTGCCGGGGTGCGTGGCCAGCAGCGAGGTGTAGCGCTCGGAGGTAAAGGGCACCAGATCGGCCAGCAGGTCGTACATGGAGCCCAGCGAAACCGTACCGAAGGTGTTGGAACTCACGCCGACATAGCTCTCAAACGGCGTCGACAATCCCGTATCCAGGAAGGCATATTTGCTCAACCGGAAGAATGCCGCCGTATCGCCGTTGATCGCGTCCTTGCCCGACATGGCGATAAAGGGCACGGCGTGCGTGCCGCTGAGCTGAAACTGTCCGCCGCCACCGGGACCGGCATTGGTGGTGTAGGACACGCCGCTCCCCAACAGGCCGGACAACGTGACCGACGATTGCGCCCTGGCGGGCAGGTGGCAGACCGCCAACATGGTGGCGCAGGCCAGCGCCACAGCTAACTTCCTCATTCCTGTGTCTCCGTGTTTCTGGTTTTTTCGGGCCGCACGGGTCCCTGCGCGGCCGCCTTGCAACAGCCCGCGTGGATCAACGCGTCTTTGGGGGAATCAGCGCAAAGGGGCTTGCGCGGAGGCGCCGGAGAAACCGGCCGCCGCTTCGGCATGCAACAGCGAGCGGTACATCCAGGCGGCCGCCGCCACCGCCAGCGTGCCGGCAATAGCAAACACCAGGGCCATACCATGCGCCAGCGCTTCCGGGCCGGCGTCGAACAACTGCCCGCCTGCCAGCGCGATTAGCGTCGGCGACAGGCCCTGGCCGATCAGCCCGTTCAGGACCAACACGATCGCCATTACCAGCCCCACCGCATTCGTCGGCACCTTCCTGGCGACAATCGTCGAGGTGACCGCCATGAAGGTCCAGGAGAACAGCACGACCATCGCATCGACCAGCCAGAAGCCGGCCAGGGTATGGGTCATGCACAGCAGGATGGTCAGGGCCGGCACCGCAATGCTCACCACCAGGCCGACCAGCGCCACGCCGGAGAGCCGGTCGGCCCGCGAGCGCGCATCCATGGCCAGCCCGGCGAGCCACAGGCCGAGCGGTCCCATGGTCAGCAGCAGGCTGCCCTGAATCAGCCCGATCTCGGCCATGCCAAGCTGGAAGCGCCGCACCACCATGGTGGGAATCCACGCGCCCAACCCATAGGTGATCATCGCATTGCAGACAGCGAAGGCCAGCAGGGGCACGAACAGCGCCTTGTTGTCGGCGAGATGCCGGATCGCCGCCTTCGTGTCCGGTTTGCCGCTGTGCGCGGCATCCGCGTGGCGACCCGGGTCGCGGTTCAGGAAGATCAGCAAGCCAACGGGCAGCCCGCAGATGCCGATCAGGAACAGCGTCATCTGCCACGGCGCCACTTGCCCGACCAGCGGGATCGAGCGGATGCCCGCCGACTGGATCCAGTGCAGCATCGGCCCGCCCAGCACCAGCGACAGGCCTGTGCCCAGCATCAGCGCCATGGTGTAGACCGACAGCGCGCGTGCGCGCCGCTGGTCGTCGACGCCGTCCCGGATCAGCGAATAAGCGGAAGGCGGAATCAGCGCTTCCGCACCCCCGACAATGATGCGCGCCACCACCAGCGTGACGAACCCCGCCGCCACCGCGTTGGCGGCGACCGCAACCGACCACACCAGCACGCCCACCGCGATGATCAGGCGGCGGTTATAGCGGTCGGCCATCCAGCCCGCTGGCAAACCCACGGCGATATTCGACACGGCAAAGGCCGCGCCGATCAGGTAGCTGATCTGCAGGTCGCTGGCGCCGAATTCGCGCTGGATCGGCCCGACCATCAGCACCAGGATGTTCTTGTCAATCTGCGCCAGCATCATCACCGCCGTCAGGGTGGCGACCAATGCCCATTGTGACGTAGCAGACTGCTCTGTGTGAGGCTCTGGAATCACTGTCTTGTCTCCGTTTTCTAGTTTTCACGCGGCTCTGACTCGCCGTTGCGTTGGATTATTCGCTCCGTAGTGACATTTACAAAATTTATTGTTTAAATTAGAAACATCCATTCTGTAAATACATGCCGCCGCCATGCGCTTCAACAAACTCGACCTCAACCAGCTCGTCGTGCTCGACGCCTTGCTCTCGACCCGCAGCGTCGGCAAGGCGGCGGAGCGTCTGTTCCTAAGCCAGCCCGCGACGAGTTGCTCCCTGAGCCGACTGCGGGAATATTTCGAAGACGATTTGCTGGTCGCCGTTGGCAAGACGCAGGTATTGACGCCGCTGGCCATGGAGCTGATCAAGCCGGTGCGGGACGTGCTGCTGCAGATCCAGACCATCACGCGGGCGCGCCCCTCGTTCGATCCCGCGTCGTCGTCGCGCCGCTTCATCATCGAATCATCCGACTACGTGATCAGTGTGTTCCTGTCGCAGGTCATCAGGCGAGCCGCCGAGCTGGCGCCGCTGATGCAGTTCGATCTGCGCGCGATCAGCCCGCAGACACCAGAGCACCTGGAAAGCGGTGAAGCTGAACTGTTGATCGCGCCGGAGTTCGCCAGGGTGCCCGGCCACCCGTCAGAGCCGTTGTTCCAGGACACCTTCTCCTGTCTCGTCTGCGGCGACAGCGCGCTGGCGCGAACCGGCCTGACGGCCGAGTCCTACTTTGACGGCGCCCACATCGGCGTCGAATGGGGTGGCGGTCGGCGGCTAACCTTCGATGCGCGCCTGCTTGCCACGGGCAAGCGCACGCGCCGCCAGGACGTCATCGCCCCGAGCTTCACGCTGGTTCCCGCGCTACTGTCCGGCACGGACCGCATCGCAACACTGCCGACGCGTCTCGCACAGCAAATGGCCAAGCGCTTCGGCCTGCGACGCCTCGACTGCCCAATCGAGCTGCCGGCGTTTTCCGAGCATCTGCAATGGCAGAAGTACCAGGAAACCGATCCAGCCATCGCCTGGCTCAGAGAATTGCTGCGGGATACCGCGCGGCAGTTGGACTCGGTGGAAAGCGCGAAAGCGGCGGGAGCGGGGGACGGTGCATCTGCGCCGGCGGACCCGCTGATGGCTGCACCGGCAAGGAAACGCGCTGCGAAAGCGTAGAACGATGGAAAGTCGCTAGCGTGGACGATTTGGCGATGCCCAACCGCGCGCAGGAAACGGCGCGAGGCGTCCATCCGGGATCGGCAAAGACTCGACCCGGGTCATGATCGTCCCTCTGCGAACATAATGAACTTCGCCTCCCGCCGGGAGATGAGCCACTCTCCGTCGCACCGCGTGAAGACATCATGAAACTCCCCGACGACCTGGCGCGGGTGCGCGGGCCTGCCGAACGGCCCGCAGAATTCGCCTTGGTCGGTACTCCACAGCAAGACAGTGCTGACCGCAGACGCGGCGTGGCGCGAAGCAACCGTCACGGAAACATTGGTGAGTAGGTGGCGGGTAATGCGCTCCACCGGACGCCCACGATAGGCGGCGGCGATGGCTGCCCTGCCTTGAAGTGGTGCGGCGCCGGGCCGTACCAGAACACCCTCCGGAGTGTAGAGGTTGGAGAGGCCATCCGCATCCGGCGCATCGGCACGTGACGCGGATTCCAGAATCAATCGACGACAGGCCTCCTCCGCCATTAGCCGGTCCATCGCCGCGATCCGTTCTTGGTCTCGTACGTGGGATGGATTCATGCCAGATAGCCGGTTTCGCCCATGGCGAGGTTTGCATCGTTGCCCAGCCACTTGGCAAGCGCGAGCGAGACCGCTTCCGGCTGCTCCATGGTTGTCATATGCCCGGATCGTTCGATGACATCCAAGGCCGCGCCACGAATGCGCTCCTGCATTTGCACGTGTCGGGCCAAGGGACTCCAGTTGTCCTCTCGCCCACAGAGCAGGAGGGTCGGGCAATCGATTTCCGTTAGGACAGAGCTGGCATCCGGTCGACGTAGCAGAGCTTCGATCTGCGCTTCAAAAACCTCTGCCGTCTTCCGTTCAATCATGGCAAGAATGTCTTCGAACACGTCCGAATTAAGTCGCCCCGGATGAACCATCCCCCGAGCCCATTGACGCCCCATCGCACGCATGCCTTCGGCGCGCGCCTTCGCCAGTAGGGCATATCGATTCTTCTTCTCTTCCAGACCGGTCTCGCCCGACGGTAGACTTTGGAAGCCGGTGTCGAGCAGTGCAAGCCGGACGACTCGCTCCGGCGCCTGTCGAACGATCTCCAGGGCCACCCGCCCGCCCATTGAATGCCCGGCCACCGCGAACCGCTGCGCAGTTGTACTGGACAGCACATGCTTGGCCATCGCCTCAATGCTGTTCAGGGTACCGTAGTCCGCGACAAGGCACGTTGCCAGCGAGCTCAGGAACAAACGCTGATGCTCCCAGTTTCTCTCGTCGCACAACAGACCGGGCAGCAGTACAAGTGTTGGCTTACTCATGGTGCTCATAGTTGTTTCGGTAGTTCTCCATCCCACACCGCACGCGGAATATGTACAAAGCCGTCAAATATCCAGCGCGCCGTGCGGAGTAGCGCTGCACGCCGAACCTCGACGGAGTCCCCGCCCTCACGCTCCGTGAGCGACAGGTCCACCGTGAATTCCCCGGTCGGATGCTCAATTGCCAGCCGTCGATGCATCCCGCTCGTCGGAGCGCCCACATCCCGGCACACCGAACCCGGCAACACCGCGGCCGTCGCGACGCTGATGGCGCCCAAAACCCCAATCGATGCATGGCAGCGGTGCGGGATGAAGGTTCGAGTGGAAATCACCCCTCCGGCCCGCGGAGGCGCCACCAGACACATCTTGGGAACGGTTCTGGCCGATACATCGCCAAGATTCATGCGCGGTCCCATTTGAAGTCGGATCGACTCCAGCCGCTGCTTCAATTCTCCGTCGACGTCGAGCTCCTCGCGCGACTCGTAGCCGGTCCGTCCCAGATCTCTGGCTCGAATCAGCACCAGCGGCATGCCGTTGTCAATACACGTGACTTCCAGGCCGTCGACCATATCGACCGCACGGCCGGTCGGCAGCAGCGCGCCGCAAGTGGAGCCGTGTGTGTCCCGAAATTCGATCGGGATGGCCGAGGCAGTCCCCGGGACGCCATCGATGCGCGCCACCCCGTCGTAGCGGACTTCCCCCCCCGGCGTGCTGACCGTTGCCACAGCAAGCTGGCCCGTGTTGACCATATGAATGATCACGCGCGTCTCGTCATCACCGGCCGGCACAAGTCCACGCGCGATTGCAAATGGCGCCACGCCAGCGAGGATATTTCCGCAGTTCTGCCCGTAGTCGACGCGCGCCTCTTCCACGACTACTTGCGCAAAGAGATAATCCACGTCGGCATCCGGCCGTGACGACGGCGACACCATGGCGACCTTGCTCGTCAGTGGATCCCCGCCTCCTAGCCCATCAATTTGACGACGATCGGGGGATCCCATCACCGCAAGTAATACCTGGTCACGTTGGGCCGGGTGGGCGGGCAAGTCCGGCGTGAGAAAATAGGCTCCCTTGGATGTACCACCTCGCATGAGCACACATGGAATGCGTGTCTGCATATGCCCTCCGTCGTTACAGCGCGTCCAGATCGGACAACGAGTTCACATACCGCAGGCCCTTGGCCGCGAGCTTCTCGCGCATGTTGTAGTAGTCCAAGCCCAGCGTGCCATCAGCGAGAATCGCCCGCTTCTGCGCTTCATCTTCACTGCGCGCCGCTGCCGCTCGAGCAACCGTGCCGACGGTCGCTACGGGCACAACAACAATGCCGTCGTCATCTGCGACGACCACATCGCCCGGCGTGACAAGCTGTCCGGCACAAACTACAGGAATGTTGACGGAACCGAGTGTTTCTTTGACGGTCCCTTGCGACGAAATCGCCTTCGACCACACGGGAAACCCCATCTCCTTCAGTGACCGAACATCACGGCAACCCGCATCAATCACCAGGCCACGCACCCCGCGTGCCTGCAATGAAGTGGCAAGGAGGTCGCCAAAATAGCCATCATCGCAAGGCGAGGTCACCGCCACCACCAGGACGTCGCCGGGCTGACACTGTTCCACGGCCACATGCAACATCCAGTTATCCGCGGGCGCGGCAAGCACCGTGACGGCGCTGCCAGCAACCGCGGCCCCTGGCCAGATCGGCCGCATGTAGGTGGAAAGCATGCCCAGCCGCGCCTGCGCCTCATGCACCGTCGCACTGCCCGCGGCTTCGAGCGTCTTGATCAGCGCCGCATCAGCGCGCGGAATATTTCGTACCACTACGCCACGCTTCATGCCAGCGTCTCCAGAACGTTAGGGGAGAGGCGCATATAGGCCTCGGCATACTGAATGTCACGCGCCGCCGTGATACCGATGTTGCGCTTCGCCTGCACGCCCCGCTGAAGCGCGACTCGCGTGTAGTACTCCCACAGGTGCTCCTGTCCGGCCATGCATTCAATGGCCTTACGCTTGGTCTCCCAGACATCGGTAATGTCCAGGAAGGTATTGGGTGTCCACTGGCACTGTTCCGTCTGATGGGGCTCGAAGGCAAGAACCGCGGGAGCTCCCACGACTTTCTGTCCAGGGTTATGTCCCTCCGCCTGCGCGATAATGCGCGCCTCCTGTGCGACATGCATCGCCAATGGATGATCAAAGTTGTAGGGATCCTGTTCCGAATGGCTCAGCACGAAGCTTGGCTGTAGTTGGCGGAAAACGTCAACGAGACGAAACAGCGCGTCATCGGATACACGCAGCGGATAGTCGCCCAGATCAAAGTATTCGACTTCGCAACCAAGCACGTCCGCGGCACGTTGCGACTCCTCCCTGCGAGCCGCCTTTACTTTGTCAAGGGTCATGTCCCCGCCCTTTCGCCAAAGCTTTGCGGACTCACCACGCTCCCCGAAGGACAGACAAACGACTTTCATGCGATAGCCCTGCCGCACATGAGCGGCGATCGCACCACCGGCGCGCCACACGAAGTCTGCCGAGTGGGCGCTAACGACCAGCCCAGACTTGCTTTGCGTGGGTACATTAAGAGTTGGATTGGACGTACTCATAAATTGCTCGTTTGGATACAACACTAAAAGCAGTGCACTGGGTCATGGAGCGCTGGATCGATAGCCTGGCTCCATTCATTCCGACGCCTGAAGATTCGACTCGAACGATATGCCCCTGTCCATAAGCCCTTCCTGTCACTGTCCGCTTATTGATTCGCTGGAGCAGACTAGAGCCATGCCTGAGTTGATTTCGCCACTGAATTGAGGCGCGTCGCCAGCGCTTGCTCCTAGGTCCGTGGGGCCATACCTTCCGTCTCACCGCACGAACAACTGTATGCCGGCACTCAGCTTCCGTCGATTCACTTTGATCGCACAATCGATACGTTATGCGTATATCCCATTGCAAAGAGCATGGGTGCAGTACGGTCAGAAGTCACTCAGTTGCCCGCGATGCCTGTGCCGTGCCACGAGATCGAAACCGGCACTCTCGCACGCCGCCAGGCGTGCTGACTTATCTTCAAGAAATGACGAATGACATATCTGTTGACGCCACAGTGTTCGAGGCGAGTGACCCATGGCGGCACCTGGCCTGCCGCCGCTAATCTTCAGTGGCAACAGTGGGGCTACGTTTGCCCAGCGCCATCAACCGCTCGCTCCTGATCCAATTGCCCGGAGACACCGGCCAACCGCGGCGCTGCGCGCATTGACGACTCACAATACTGTAAGCCTAGCAAACAATATGTTATGCTACGCTGGCCGTTCCTGAACCTTGACGGGTGGTTACCCTCTTCACATGGCGAAGTCGCGTCCCGCACATTCAGAAGCTAAAGGCGTCGTTAGCATTGATCCGCTGATCGACTTCCAGGCAGACTCATTGGGGTATGCCATCAAGCGCGCACAAGTCCGATCCTACGAAGTCTTCTTCAGAGTTTTGGGCCCCGATTCCATATCGCCGGCTCGCATGACGGCACTATCGATGATCGGTGATCAAGACGGTATCAGTCAGTCTGCCCTGGCCGAACGTCTGGGCATCGCACGTGGCAGCATGGTAAAGGTCGTCGACGCGTTGGAGGATGCAGGCTTGATTGAACGGAAGACAGTCCCGGACGACCGTAGAAGTTACGCGCTTTCGCTGACGCGAACTGGACGCACACAGTTGACTGAGTACGGGCGCCAGGTGGCGGAAGTTGAGAAGGCGCTAGCGGTGCGGCTAACTGAATCTGAGCGTCGCCAACTCATTGAGTTGCTGGGCAAAGTCGGAAGGGACTGACAGAGATCGGGAACTGGCGTTCTCTCAGCCCGTATGCGAAGCAGCGCCGGGGCTGACCGTCAGCGAAGCGGTAAGCCGTCAGAATCTCAATCCCTCTGCGGGCCGCTTCTGCATTGGTGATTCGCAGATTCATCTCCATACCGCTCTCTTTACCGCATCGCGGTACCCCGATATCGAAATGAAGACGACATCGCTACCTCTTGTCTGCCAAGGTCTTCTTGGGAGGCACTACTGCCATTCCAAATCCTGCTGCGATACGTGCCGCTAGAGGGGGTCGACACGTATCGCGGATCCCCTTAAGCCGCCTTCTTCAGCATGCCGTGCGGATCGATGACAAACTTCTTTGCTACGCCCGCGTCGAACTGCGAATATCCTTGTGGCGCCTCGCTGAGGTCGATCACTTGCACGTTCACGACGTTCGCAATATCAATCCTGTCCCACAGAATTGCCTGCATAAGGTTCCTGTTGTACTTCATGACAGGCGTCTGACCGGTTGCAAAGGTGTGCGATTTTGCCCATCCCAACCCAAGTCGCAGCGACAAGCTTCCCTGTTGGGCCGCCTTGTCATGCGCGCCCGGGTCATCCGTTACGTACAACCCGGGAATGCCGATACCGCCCGCCACTCGCGTAACCTCCATCAGCGAGTTCAGTACCGTTGCAGGAGCCTCTTGCTGCGATCCGTCATGCCCGTGTCCGCGCGCCTCAAAGCCAACACAGTCAATCGCGCAATCTACCTCCGGTTCGCCCACAATTTCCGCGATCTGATCGGCCAGAGATACATCTAATGACAAATCAACCGTTTCAAAGCCCACCTTCCGAGCGTGTTCAAGGCGCGCCTTGTTGACGTCGCCAATAACGGTCACGGCCGCTCCCAACAACCGAGCCGATGCTGCGGCAGCAAGCCCAACGGGACCAGCACCCGCGACGTACACAGTCGCGCCCGGACGCACACCTGCGGTTACTGCACCGTGGTAGCCGGTCGGGAGAATGTCAGACAGGCACGTTAGATCGCGGATCTTCTCCAACGCTTGATCCCGATCTGGGAACTTCAGCAGGTTGAAGTCAGCATACGGAACCATCACGTATTCTGCCTGGCCACCGATCCACCCCCCCATGTCCACATAGCCATACGCGCCGCCTGGTCGCGCGAGATTGACCGTAAGGCACACACCAGTGTTCATCGCCTTGCACATCGGACAACGGCCACAAGCGACATTGAACGGAACCGACACCAAGTCGCCCTTCTGCAGGGTAACGACGTCAGAGCCAACCTCAATCACTTCCCCCGTAATCTCGTGCCCCAGCACGAGTCCGGCTGGCGCAGTGGTTCGCCCACGGACCATGTGCTGATCGGAACCGCAGATGTTAGTCGAGACCACGCGAAGGATAACTCCGTGGTTCGCCTTTCTTCCATTCGGCTCCACCAGTTCCGGGAAGGGAATTCCCTGCACCTCTACACGGCCCGGCCCTACATATACGACACCTCGATTGGACGACATATGTCTTCTCCTTTCTTCACATTAACTAGGCCTCAAGATTGACAGCCCCTCGCGACTTTGGATTCCCCTGCTCTGCCTGGCTTCAGAATTGGGGGTCTCGCCTTATCCGGCAGAGATAGTGAGGATCGGAACGCGCCGCGCCCGTCAGCCGATCAATCATGGCCTTGAAGATGCACAGCAAAGGTCCAGCATCGCTACCCGACCGTGGATAGATAGGAGGGTTCGCTGTCTCACCGGCCCGACGATGCGCTCGCTTTTCCCAATTCCGCCTCGCCACGTGGCCGTGGCAAGGAAGCAAAGACGGTCTTGCACGTCATTACCAATCTACCAACGCCTCCGTCTGCCGTCGATTCACTTTCTTGACTCAACCGATGCGGACTTCGTATAGTCCTCGCGCGGTCGCATCAGCCGAGCACCCGGCTGTCTATCGGACCGGCAGAGCGTCGGCTCAGCAATGCAGCGCTTCGTCAACGTCGCGGGGCTCGAACGTCAGCGTTCGGAGTGTCCTTGAAAGGACCGGCCAATGAAGTTGAGCTCCTCCAACACTGCTGCTGCGGCTGGCGAGATATGTCCATCTTTTCGCATCGTCACTCCTATTGATCGTGCCGTACTTTCCAGCGTCGGCAACAACTGGACGAGTTGGCCGCTGCGAAGATCGGCCTCGACCTGCAGCGGCGAAAGAAGCGCCAGCCGGTCACTTTCGAGAAGTAAGCTGCGGATTACTGTCGCGCTATTGACTTGCAATAGCGCTGGAGGGCTCTTTAATCCCTCGTGTTGAAAGGCCCGCTCAAATGCCAAACGCGCTGGCGTGTTGGATAGTGGCGCGACCCAAGGCTGCTCAGCGACATCGGCGAGTCGCGCAATTTCCTTCCCGTTGACGCATGGGTGACAGGGACGTGCCACGACCGCGAGCGCATCTTCAAATAGGACTTGCTGGATGAGATCCCCGGGCGGCATGCTAAGACGTAGTGCCCCCACTATCAGGTCAATATCTGCGCACCGCAACTGCTGCAACATCGCCTCGTATGTACCGTCGACCACCGTTATCTGCAACCTCGGATGTCGACTTAGCACCCGGTCAATGGCCCGTGGTAGCACAAATCCACTGGACAAGGGCAGAGCACCAATGACGACCTTCCCAACCATTCGCCCTTCGAACGCAGCAAGTTGCTGCTCGGCCGTGGCCAACTCTGCGAAGGCCAACTTGATTCCTTTTAGCAAAGCGTGGCCAGCCGCCACTAACTGCGTTCCCTGCGGACTCCGTTGAAAGAGTGAGACGCCAACCAAATGTTCAAGCTCTCTCAGATTCCTGAGCACGGTAGGTTGCGTTCTGCCCACACGCACTCCAGCGCGAGAGCCGCTGCCCGTATGCGCAATGGCGAATAGGCTGACCAAGTGGTGTGGCCCAACGATGGCGGCGAATCGCTTGCCCGCCAATTCGCTGATATGCGTATTGGTCCCCAGCGCAACTGCCTGGGCACAGCAATTTGCAAGCAATTCGAATACCCGCCGAGCGTGTATGGCGATAACCTCGCCAACCGGGGTTGCAACCATGCCACGGCTTGCGCGTTCGAATAGCTTTAGAGACAGCACGGTCTCAAGCTCTTGAAGAGCTCGGCTCACGGCTGGCTGTGAGACGTGAAGGCAGAAGGCTGCGCCCCTGACAGTTCCCGCCTCAGTCACCGCCACAACGGCTCGCAGCCCGCGGAGATGACACAGTAGTCTGTCTTGGGACATATCGGCGTACTCATCCGCAACCTGGTTCGCCGTCGAATGATCCCGCGACGGTCGCTCAGTCGCACTGACTGGCAGGAACAGGCCCAATTCCTCCACGCAAGGCTCCTCGGGGGCTACGACGCAGCGGTTGTCCGGCATGCCGCGCCCGGCGCTGTCCAGACTTCTGTCGTTCTCAGGTCGGGATCCCCGCGCCACGCAGTCTCAATGACGATGGTGCCACCATCGGCGCGCGAGACGCAGGCGCACATCTTTCGGTTCTCCCGGTGCTGCTCTTGACTGAAGAAGACATCGCGATGGTCAATCGATGAGCTCGCCTGTACGACCTCGAGGGCGCACAGCCCACATTCACCTCGACGACATTCCGATAGTACGCCGACGCCGGCACTTAGCAGCGCATCAAGCATTGAAGAATTCTGCGGGACCTGCACTTCCAGACCTAGCCGCGGAATCGCCACGGTGAATGCCTTCTCTGCCAATCGACCGCTGGCGCCGAACGTTTCAAATCGCAGACGCGAAACCGGACGGCTTTGCTGGGCCCATTCCTTCTGGACTGCCTCCATCAGGCCGATGGGGCCGCACATATATAGTTCACCATCTTGTGGGAGGGCAGAAACTTCCGCCGCGAGGTCGATCTTGCCTCCACGTTCATCTGCCAAAAGCACAAGCTTATCCCCAAGCATTTGCTTGAGTTCGCTGCCGTAGGCAAACTCGGCTTCATTCCGCGCCGCATAGACCATTCGCACATTAGCCTTCTTGCGGAGCAGGGCTTGCGCCATGGTGACAAGCGGCGTTACCCCAATACCACCGGCCAACAAGAGGTACGAGGGAGCGCCGTAAGACAGTTCGAACGCCGAGCGAGGCGCCGTGGCGAGGAGTCGGTCACGTGGCTTCAGAGACCACATGAATCGCGACCCGCCGCGACTGTTCTCCAACAACTTGACGGCAATTGTGACTACGCCGTAGTCGTCAGAGGACACCACGGAGTAGGATCGAGTCACCTGCGAGTCCAATCCGGCCACCACATTGACGTGGGCACCTGGTGTCGCAGTCATGGGGGCAGCATAGGCAAGCCGAAGCTCTCGTACCGAGGGGGTCAGGTCGCGAGTACTAAGAACCTCGACTTCCAACCAGTTTTCCTGATGGTTCATGTCTTGCAATCCCGCTATTGGTTGGCCGCAATCGGAGCGCCACTAGGAACGACGTCCAGCACTTTGATGGGGACGGTCGCTCGTTGCGGCTTCGTCTCTTTATCGACGAGCTTCTGAATCAACTGGCGTGCCCACAATGAGCCCGCGTCAATGTTCATGTTGTTGAAATCGCCTGGGTTTCGATCAATGGCCCTTTGCTGTGCTTCGATCACGATCTCATCCTCGAGCAGAATGCCTCCGCCACCTTGCAGAATCTCGCGCGTGATTCGCTGCTCATGGACGCGATAGTTGCGCATGTGGCACCAGAAGTAGTAGCAAGACTTCGCGGTCGACGGCGTCGGGATGTGGACCACCCACATCCCGACCCCCTTTGATCTGTCACCCTCCGGTGCGCCGGTGCCAGTTGGCGCGACACCCACGTCAAGGACGATCGTCGACGGTGCCTTGAAGTGGATGATCTGCCAACGGTCGACGTTCCCGCCTTGGCCGAGCTGCGCCCCCCAAAACGGCGGCGCCTCTTCGTCGATCACCCAACGTCGTACTGTCGCTGACGTCTCACCATACGCAGCCTCGAACGGCGCTTCCGCGAGCGCCTCGTTGCCAATGCTCGAAGCATGGACGTAGGTTTCATGCGTAAGGTCCATCAGGTTGTCGATGACGAGTCGGTAATCCGCTTTTACCTCGGTCATATTTCCGTCACCCGCCCAATCCGGATCCTCCATCCAACGCAGATCAGGCACCAGGTCCGGATCGGCGAGCGATGGATCTCCCGGCCATACCCAGACGAACCGGTGCCGCTCAACGATCGGGAAGGATCGCACACATGCAGAAGGATTGATGGTCTCTTGGCTCGGCATATGAGTGCACCGGCCATCCCCATTGAAGCGCAGACCGTGATAGCCACACTGGATATCGTCGTCGACCAGCACACCAATGGAGAGCGGGACTTTTCGGTGCCAGCAGGCATCAGCCAACGCCACGGCGCGACCGTCCCGTTTCCGGTAAAGCACCATATCGTGGTCGCAGATAGTTCTGGCGAGCAGTTTCCTGCCCACCTCTCTATCCCAAGCGGCTACATACCAGGCATTGCGCGGAAAAGATGGTTCTGCTTTCATATAGTCTCCAATGATCCGGTCAGCGCAGATTGGGTACGCGTCGGGTCTTCAAGAATTCTTCGAGAGTCTCGCCGCGCATGAGCGCGTACACCGTCATATTCGGCGTCTTCGCGACACGCGCGAATTTCTCGATGACGAAGAAATTTGCGCCGTGGCGGACCATGCCGATCCAGTCTCGTTCGCGGACGAGACTCTTCTCAATGTCACTGAGCCCTGCGTCATCCATGGCCTGCTCGGGGTCCGCCACATAGCGCTCGCGCGCGGCGGCGCCAATCATGTTCCAAAGGAAGCGGTTTAGGCGCAGGGTGCGATTGCTGGTGCGCAGATCGAAGAGATACGTTCCTTCAATTGCTTCGATTCCGATGGTCTGCGGGTTCATCTGGCCTCCTTCACGCGATCACCGGGTTCGCTTCCGCGCCGGTCATCGCTTGTTCGGCATTCGCCGATTCCGGCTTCGCGGAATCTTCTTCGTACAGGACGACCGTCATCGCCGTAGTTGTCGCCAGGTAGTAGTTCAAGTGTTTTCGCTGGATCTTGTTCCCCAACGCGCCTCGCATCGAGAGCCACATGATTTGTTCCACGCTCTCGGCGCCGCCCAGCCTGACGTAGTCAGCATGCGTCATGTTGACCAGCCTGTCAGGATCGTTTTCAAGCAGCTCAAGGAATTCTCGATCCCACTCCTCGTTATTGAACCCAGTTCTCTCGCCATGGATCTGGTGGGACAGACCGCCCGTACCCACGACTACAACTCTGAGGTCTTCGGGGTAGGATTCGATCGCACGTCGAACAGCTTGACCAAGTCGGTAGCATCGACGTGCCGTGGGCAACGGATACTGAAGCACATTGATCGCGATCGGCACGACGCTACCTGGCCAGTCAGGCTCATGAGACCAGAGAAGCGGCAGCGGCGATGCGCAACCATGATCCAAGGGCTTGTCCTGGAAGACTGTGAGATCAAACTCGTCGTTCACCAGCGACTCGGCGATGTGCGCCTGCAGATTCACGTCGCCACGAATGGCCGGCAACGGGCGAGGCCCTGCCCCTTCATCCGCAACGGCGAAGCGTTCTCCCACGCCCAACGCGAACGTCGGATACATGTCGAAGAAGAACGTGGTGCAGTGGTCGTTGTAGAAGAACACCAACACGTCCGCTTGTTGCTCCTTGAGCCAGGAAGCGACCGGTTTGTATCCCTCAAACAGCGGCATCCATGCCGGATCGTCCTGCTTGCCTTTGTCGTACGCGATGCCAATCGTCGGCACATGCGACGTGCCGATACCACCAATGATCTTTGCCATACCCTGCGTTTCCTATCGATCTATTTCGGTTGGCCTTTCAAAGGCGGTAGTCGTGTTCGCTTGCCGCACGTTCGTAGATATTTCGGCGCATCAGTAGTCCGGGCTTGTCAGGAGCAAAGCTAAGGTCGAATTGCTTCTCAACATCTTTCTGTACGACCTCCTGGATCCATTCCAGCGCGTCAACGTCCTCCGTGTACGCCTGCAACGACGCGTTGTACAAGAATTCATCGGCCTCCTGGTCGGACACCTTGAAATTGCGGGTGTTAAACCACCAGTAGTGAATGCTCGATTGAGTCTCCGGCGTGATCAAATGGGTAATATTGAATTTGAACTCCAGCGGCTGACCTGGCACCGGTTCGTGGTCGATAATCTTGGCAAACGCGACGTGCATGGCCGGCGACACGAAGCGAGCTTCTGATAAGCGATCCACCTTCTTGTCCATCACTCCCGCCGGCACACCATAGATGCTTGGCGGTGGCGAGTTGCGCAGTGCTCTATGGATAATGACCATGTCGTTCTCCTGCCTCACATCGAGCTTCGAACGGGCATAAGCAGGCGTGCCGACCGTGCCCGGATGCAGGAACGGAAAGTGCGTCTGGTCAAGGAGGTTCTCGTGCATGGCAACGTAATCCGAGCGCATATGAAATCCGCCCGTCACACTCTTCCAAGTAGGGTTGCTCAGCCACTCCGTGTCCGGAATGAGGCTCTCATCGGCCAACTCCGGATCGCCCATCCAAATCCAGACTAAGGGCGCACGCTCGGCAATGGGAAAACTGCGAACGTTTGCGTTGGCCGGTACGATTGGCATCGCGGGCATGCTCACGCAATGACCATCCGGATCGAATTGCATGCCGTGATATCCGCACACTAGGACGTCGCCGACAAGCTTTCCCTTCGCCAGAGGAAAGGAGCGATGGGGACAGCGATTGCGAACGGCGACGGGCGCACCTGCCAGCGTTCGGTACAGAGCGACGTCGGTACCGAGAAGGCGGCGGCTAATGATGTCTCGAGAGATTTCAGAACTCAGGCCGGCGACGTACCAACAGTTGCGCACCAACGGCGTGTTCTGATCTGCAAAACCGCCTGCCTCAAAGACAAAAGCAGGCTCACGTTCGAAGACTTCGGACATTTGAGTTTCCTTATTTTCAGTAAGATCTTTGAGAGGGACCGGAACTCATGCGTCGAGAACCAGCAGAGATCCCTTGACTCGCGAGACACAGATGCACATCGTGCTCTGCGAGTCCCGTTCCTCATCGGAGAGATATACGTCCCGGTGCTGCAGCACGCCGTCCGACTCCAAGACTCTCATCGGACATAGGCCACACTCGCCTCGCCTGCAATCGTGCAGGGGATGAATGCCAGCCGCTTCAAGTGCGTCAAGAATGGTGGTCCCATTCCCGACATGGATCCGTCGATTGGATTGCCGCAACTCCACATCGAACGACGTTTCATCGCCCGCCGGTCCCGCGACAAAGAGCTCACTTCGAACACGGCGCGGATCCCATCCGAGTTGCTGCGCTGCTTGTCGGGTCGCCTCGACCATCGCGGCGGGCCCACATACATAGACATTGCTTCCTTGGGGTTGCGACGCAAGCACCTCCGCCATGTCCAGGTGCCGTCCATCGCCGCTTTCGTGAATACGAGCTCTGGCGCCTGCCAGCCGTAGAACGTCTTGGCGAAACGCCATTTCGGCTGCACTCCGGCCGGCGTAGACGATGTCGAATGACCTGCCGCGGCGCACCAGGCTGCGCAGCATGGAGAGGATTGGGGTAATGCCGATGCCCCCGGCAACCAGCAGGCTATGGTCGTCTCGGCGATTGAGCGCGAAGTGGTTCTTCGGCTCGGAGATCTTGAGAACGGTGCCGATGGCAAAGGACTCATGAATATAAGCGGAGCCCCGTTGCCGATCCTCCCGCTGCACAGCGATTCGATAGGTATCGCCCGAATCGCTCCAGAGACCAACTCCGCCAATCAGCGAGTAGTGGCGCACGATGGGTCCACTTCCAGGCAAGGTCAGGTGGAGCTCGATGTGTGCACCAGGCTGGTACTCGGGCAACCGCTGCTGAGCCACCGGTGTCAGCAAATATTCGCGCACACGGGAGGTCAATTGGCGAATGCCACTGACCGTCACTTCTATAAGTCGTCTCTGTACCACCTCTCTGCTCCTGCCGTTCTTCGCTCGTGTTCGGGACACATGAAGTTTATTATTGGATCCCGTAATTGCCAATTGCGGGTATTCCCTACGTATTTTGCGTCGTTACGGGATCCCGTAGGCCGGCAAACGTGGATCGTTGTGTACAATCAAGGGATTTCGAAGACAATGTCGCTTTCCCGCGATGGCAGCCAGCACATGTCCCAAACCACAACGACCCTCCAACTCCGGGAGATGATCCTGCGCGGTGAGCTCTTGCCGGGGGAACGTGTACGCGAAGCCGATCTTGCGGAACGGCTTGGCATTTCGCGTACCCCAATTCGGCAGGCGCTACCTGCTCTTGCCCAAGAAGGGCTGCTGGTTCGGGCAGGACAGCGCGGATTCGCTGTCCGCTCGTTTAGCTCGGACGAGAGTCTCGAGGCATTACGGCTGCGCGCACTACTGGAGGGTTTTGCTGCTCGACATCTTGCCGAGAGCGGATGTGAGCCAGGTCTGCTGGCCTCCCTACGGGCATGCCTGCAGGAGGGTGATGCGTTGTTCAGTACGCGCACGCTAACGCCCGGGGATGAAGTCCGCTACGGAGAGATCAATGCACGCTTTCACGAGCTGGTACTGACCGGCTGCGGTATGCCGTTACTCACCACGCTCGTCGAGCGTTGCAATCTCGTCCCCTTCACGGGACCCAACCGCATCGCGTTTTCGGCCTTGGGTAAGGCTGCAATGTTCGACCTTCTGTTTCATGCCCATCGTCAGCATCATTCAATCGTCGAGGCGATTGCCGCAGGACAAGGCGATCGTGCAGAGTTCCTCTTTCGAGAACATGCAACACTCCAACAGCAAAGCATGAGTCTTGGCCATCTGTGATCCATACGATAGGGCAGCTTCCGCGCCGTGGTCGCTGCACACCGATGAGCCAGACTGACTTCACGGTTGCCGACGTCCGGCTGATTGCTCTTGACGTCGGCATCACGCGAACGAGCTTAGAAGATATGCTTCACACCGAGCATCGCACCGAACTGATTGCCACCAGGTAGCGGACTGGATCCCGGAGCCCCCCCACTGACCGAGAATGCCGCCTGCCCGCCGTTATTGATGTAGCCAAAGCTCGCATAGGTCGAGGTCCGTTTGCTGAACGCGTAAGATGCTCGCATGGCGTAGAGGTTCGCTTTGTCGGCACTGTTCCTGAACTTGATATAGTAGGCCTCACCGGCAAGCGTAATGGCCGGCGTGATGTCATACGCTACGCCACCATAAAGGAGATCACTATGAGGCGTGACGCTCCCTTCGTTCTGTCGATGGATCCAGCCGAGCCCGATCTTGGCCCGATCAAGGATGACAAAGCCCCCTAGCGAGAGGCGGTCATCCGTCAGACTGCTCTTGGTCAGCCCGGCGAAGGCACCCGGGCCGCCGCGCAGAGAATCATAGGCAGCAGACACCCCCCAGACGTTCGTGCTGTACTGGAGCATGACTGACCATTCCCGACAAGCCTTCTGGTCGGCTGGATTCTCCCCGGCGCAATTGGTGCCCACCGGGCTCGGCCCTGCATTCACCGTATCCCGTCCGAAGCTATAGGTAGCTCCTAACGTAAAGCCGCCGAACGTTCCCTTGTAAGAAATGGCATTGTCCGTGCGGGCGTTCGGGAGATAGTTATCGAGGTTGCCCGAGCCATGGACATCCGGGCCGATAATATCGGAGTCAAGCAACGCCCAGAACATCATCGTGTACTGGCGACCAAAGGCAACTTGCCCCCATGGCCCTGACAGACCGACAAGGGCCTGCCGCCCAAATAAGCGACCACCCTGGTTCGATACGCCCGAGTCTGGTGCGAAGCCGGACTCTAGTACGAAGATGCTCTTCAGTTGCCCCCCCAGATCCTCAGTTCCGCGTATGCCCCAGCGAGATGGGACGGTAGCCGAAAGCGACGTCATCCGGACAAGGCCATCCTTCTGAGGCCCCACGTTATTCACATACTCAACCCCGGTATCGACCACGCCGTACAACGTCACCGCCGATTGAGCCGAGGCCATCATCGGTGCGGCCATACCGGCCGCGAGAAGCAGGGACTTCAGTTTCAATTTATCTCCTCCTTGTAGAGCAGCAGCCAAAACGCATTTCACGGGCGTAAAGGTGCCGTCGCGCACTTTCTGATGGGATTTGCGCTACTTTTTATTACGAATTTAGGGAAATGCGGACGGGTCTATTGCCTACTATTGAACCGCCGTCCGCAGAACTACCTACGCATTCACCTCAGGGGTGATTTCCTTCAGGACCGTAATGCTATGAACCGAGCCTTTCAGGTAAAGGAATGCCAAGAGGCCGAGCACACAGGGCATCGCGGTCACCTGGAGCAACGTCGCAAGTGGGATCCCCGACGCTAGCAGCCAGCCACCACTCATCGCGCCCACAATGGAGCCGACTCGGGCGAATCCAGTCGTCCAACCGATCCCGGTAGCACGGACTTTGTTTGGATAGATGAAGCTCGCCAGAATACTGGTGCCAGTGACACACGCGCCGCAGCTCGCACCGAGAAGCGTAATGGTGACTGCAGCCAGCGCGATATCGGTGACTACGTAACTAATCACAATGAAGCAGGCCGCCGCGACGAATGCGCACACTGCCATGGACACGTAGCGGTCCATACGATTCATCAGATAGCCCACGCTAAGACTGCCCGCCGGCGAGCCGAACAAAAACAGGCCAAGAAGCAGGGACGTCTGTTCCATCGAATAGCTGGTGGTCCGGAAGAGCACAGGCAACCAGTTGGTGAGGAAATAGGTCACCATCAACATGCAGAAGGCCGAGACCCAAAGAGCAATGGTGGAGCGTGCCAAATTATGGCGAAAGAGTTCCCCCACCAGGCCACCGGCTTCGGACGATTCCGCCGAAGTGGTAAATTGCTGCGCGCTCGTGGTTTCATGCTCGGGGACAAGCTTCCTCATGAGCTGGCGCACCCGCTCCTGCCCGCCGGGCTGAACGAGTAGGAAGCGAAGCGACTCCGGCAGCCAAAGCATGAGCCCGAATACGATTGCGAGCGGCAGCGCCCCGCCCAGCACGAACATTGACTTCCAGCCGTATCCCGGGATCAACTTGGCAGCCACGAAGCCGGCCAATGCGCCGCCCACCGGAATGCCGCATCCGAGCCACGCGATTTGAGACGAACGAACGCGTGTCGGGGAGAGTTCGGCGACGAGGGCCATCGCGCTAGGGCCGGCGCCCCCGAGGCCAATGCCCGCGAGAAAGCGCAGCACCACAATCATCCACAGCGAGTCCACGCCGGCCGTAGCCAAGGTAAAGCCACCAAAAATCACTACCGACGCAACGAGTACCGGCTTGCGACCGAAGCGATCGGCTGCCGGCCCGCAGAGAAAGGCTCCGAACGTAAGCCCCGCAAGACCCGAGGCGAAGAGCGTGCCAAGTTTGGTCGGTGCCACGCCCATCGTTCGAATCAACTCAGGCGCCACGTAAGCAATCATGACAGCGTCGAAGCCGTCGAGTAGCAACACGACACAGCAGCATGCGACCACCCAGATCTGAAACGCGGAGATCCGGCTCCGGTCAATTAGCGCGCGTACGTCGACCCGCTCGGTCGGCTGGCCGTGGCCGGTAGATCCCGGCTGATAGTTCTGATGCATCTGGTCTCGCTCCATCAATTTCTGTTTATTGGCAACTGCGGCATGCGCAACGGCCCCTGGCTTTGTGGCGACACGACGTCATCACCTGGGCACCGCCGCGGCGCCTTCACGCCCCACATGAGGCGGTTTCTCACAGACTCAGCTTCTCGACTCGCACCTCCTCACGCTTCTTGGGCTCTCACCGACACATGCGGGCCACTGCAACCAGTGTGGCGCGAGGACTGGGCTTCCCCGACTCCCCACAACTCCCAACAACACGATATGCACACATTTGTCGCTCCCCATCGCATCAAACCCGCCAAATAGTCAGCCTAGCAAACAATCCTTATATGCACACATTAGCACCGGCAATATAGAACTTCACTAATAGTTTCCCCTATGTTTTGCAAATCATGCACACATTCACGTGCGACGCGGCCGTAAATAGGCATCCAAGGCGACGTGGAACCTTTGCCGTATAATTGACTCCTGCGCATACATAGGCAAAAAGGAGACAGGACGATGAGCCAGGAAGCCAAAGTGATCGTTCAGTTACGCGAGCTGATCTTGAGTGGCGAGTTGAAAGGCGGCGAGCGAGTACTCGAAGTCGCGCTTGCAGAAAGATTGGGCACATCGCGTACTCCCGTCCGCTACGCTCTGAGCGTCCTTGCGGCGGAAGGTCTCATCGTCGGCGGCGGCAAGCGGGGCTTTTCCGTTCGCAGCTTTACCGTGCAAGACATCGCGGACGCGATCGATGTACGCGGAGCGTTGGAGGGACTCGCAGCCAGGCTTGCGGCTGAGAAAGGCGTTAGCGCCGAGATCCTTATCGCCCTTAAGCGGTGCTTGGCGGAGGGAGACGCGCTGCTTGCAAAAGGTGCGATCGGCAAGGACGATGATGAAGCCTACGAGCGCATCAACAGAGAGTTTCACTCGCTCATCCTGACCGCAGCAGGCAGCGACTATCTGCGGAACGCCATCTCGCTCAACGATAGGCTTCCATTTGCAGCGGCAGGCGCAGTTGCACTTTCGATTCACAACCCGTCGTTGCATAGCGCCCAGTACAACATGCTCGTCACCGCACACGCGCAACACCATGCCGTGGTGGAGGCCATCGAACGTCGAGAGAGTTGGCGCGTGCAATCGCTGATGCAGGAGCACGCTTTGATTGCCAAGAAAAACCTGACGATGATGGCCAAGATCAACGATGAGATCTTGGACCCCTCCACTCTGATGACGAGCGGAAGGATCCAGGAGCTTCGTCTCGTGAGCGCCGTCTGATTTCATCGGCCACATGACGGACGCGGCCTGTAGTCGACTGGTCCCGCAGTTCGACCGATCTAACGTGGAACGAACATCGGGACCTTTTGCCCGTTCTCGCTTGCCACGAACGTCACCGTCACGGGCTGGTCAATCCGCAGGCTATGGAAGTCATCGGTCACGACGTTGGTCAGAATGATCGGGCCTTCCTCGAGTTTGACGTAGGCAATGCAATACGGCGGCTGAGCGCGAGGCAGGACACTGTATGAATAGATCACGCCGTCACCGCTGGCCTGAAACCATTCTGTTTCGGCGCTGCCAGTGAATGGGCTATGCGCGCGCGGATAGTGGAATGCCTTGCCGGTAGTCGTGCATCGCTTGAGCAGGAGTCGACCCTCATTGGCCGCCGACCAGAAATCCTGCGTTTCGGGCCACGGCTGCGGCGACGGGGGAATGCGAGTTTCCATGATTAGTCCTCTCGTTCCAAAATAAGGGTCGCGCTGCCATGGCGAGCGCCAAGCTGGCCTCCAGTACCATGGGCCAGCGCCAGTCGGCAGTCGCGAACTTGAACCTCGGGATGCGCTTCGCCGCGTAGTTGGCGAACCGCCTCGATCAGCTTGGTCATCCCGCCCCGATTTCCGGGATGGTTGTTGCAGAGGCCACCGCCGTCGGTATTCACGGGGAGCTTCCCTACCCCAGCGATCAACCCGCCATCCGCCACAAACCGGCCGCCTTGACCTGGGGCGCAAAAACCAAGGTTTTCCAACTGCACCAGCACGGTGATAGTGAAGCTGTCGTATAGCGAGGCGTACTGGATGTCCGCGGGAGTGACTTCAGCCTGCGCAAAGGCCTCGGCCCCCGTCTGCACAGCTCCCGATGCCAGGATGTCAAAGTAGCCGCCGTTCAGATGCTTTACGGTAAATCCGGCACCGATGGGTGTGACCAGAGGGCGCTTCAGGCTACGCGCGATCTCTGGATGCGCGAGAACAATGGCTCCGCCCCCATCGCTGATCACGCAGCAGTCCAGGCGGTGCAATGGCGTGGCGACAATCGGCGAGTCCAGAACATCCTGGACACTTACCACCTTCGGCAACATGGCATGCGGGTTGTGCTGCGCGTGATGCGACGCTGCAACCTTGATCCACGCCAGTTGTTCGGCAGTCGTGCCATGCTCGTGCATATGCCGGGCGGCACACATACCGTATACGTTTGTTACGACTGGCCCGTAAGGCAGCTCAAACTGCGACTCTGCGGTCGTCTGCGCCTGCAGTCGATGGCTCGCTTCGGGTGAAAATTTCTCGGCACGCGGGCGACCGGCTTGCGTAATCAGGGCCACGCGACACTTTCCGGCCGCGATCGCGCGCGCGGCATGTTCGACATGATTGATGTATGCAGAACCCCACGTTTCGGTGGTGTCGAGATGACGGAGTTTCAGTCCCAAGTACTCCACGACCGATAGAGGGCCGACACCTGGTGATTCCCAGCCCGGCACATCGCCAGCACAGAAATAGCCATCAACGTCCTCTACCGTCAGGCCGGCATCCGCGAGCGCACCGATGGCGACTTCCGCATGCAACTGACCGAGTGATTTATCTACAGCATGCCTTGTCGGATGTTCGTAGGCACCCACGACATAGGCTTGTCCCTTGAGACTCATCTTGCATGTCCTCTTTGTCCACTACTCACTGTGACAGCAGGTCTGTCACGTCAGAAAAGCCAGCAGCCACCGACTTCTCCAGGGCGAGAGTCTCTGGCAGCAACTGATTGAAATAGAATCGCGCTGTTTCAAGCTTGAGCGCGTACCAGGGATCATTCGCCGAATGCGGGATTGACGCTGCGCTCATCCTTGCCCACAGCCAAGCGAAAACAAGATGGCCAATCAAACGCAGATAGGCCGTGCACCCTGCCAGGGCCAAGTCTAACGAGGGCTGCTCTAGCAGCATGCGGCTGACGTTCTGCACGATGGTCAGCACGTTCATCAGCCGTTCCACGAACTCATCCGGCAAACTTTCCCCCGTTGCGCTTGCGAGCCACTCCAAGATCCGGCATTCCAGCACCTTGAGACGATGCCCTCCGTCGTCCAGAACCTTTCGCAACAGGAGATCCTGCGCCTGTATGCCGGTTGTGCCTTCATAGATTGTCGTGATACGGACGTCGCGCACGAGTTGATCCAGTCCGGTCTCGGTAACGTACCCGTGCCCACCAAATACCTGCAGCGCAAGCGATGTCGACTGCTGTGCGTTCTCACAGAGAAACCCCTTCACAACGGGCGTGAGCAGCTCAACAAGCGCCATGGCGTCCCTCCGTGACTCCGGTAGGTGATGGCACTCCGACTCATCGATAAGCAATGCCGTCCAATGAACCAGGGCACGTCCACCCTCTGTCCAAGCCTTCTGCGTCAGCAGCATCCGTTGAACATCAGGATGCTCGATGAGCAGGGCCGGTTGCATCCCGATCTTGGAGCGCCCCTGGCGCCGTTCGAGCGCGTAGCTACGGGATCTCTGAAGCGCGATTTCGCTCAAACCCACTGCTTGCAGACCAGATAGCAGTCGTGCTTCATTTAGCATCGGGAACATCGCACGCAGCCCGCCGTTGAGATCGCCAATCAGCCAGCCTTCTGCCTCCTCGAAGCGCATCGTGCACGTGGGACTACCGTGCAGCCCCATCTTGTGTTCGATGCCGTCACAATGAACCGCATTGCGTCGACCATCGCTCATGAATTTGGGGACGAGAAACAGGCTCAGCCCTCTGGAGCCGCTTGGCGCGCCGACGACTCGCGCCAGAACCAGATGCATGATGTTAGTGGTGAGATCGTGCTCGGCTCCACTGGCAAAGATCTTGGTTCCCGACACGCGGAACGTTCCACCAGTGCCCGCTACCGCGCGCGTAGAGATCAAACCGATGTCGGAGCCCGCATGTGGCTCTGTGAGACACATGGAGGCCAGGACTTCCCCCGAGGTCAACTGCGGTAGCCACGCCTCACGAAGTCCTCGGCTCGCCGAATGCTCCAGACATGCCGACGCGCAGTGGTTGACCGCAGCGAACATGACGAATGCATGGCTAGCAGACGCCACAAGTTCATTGACGATGCTGAACGCCAGTTTCGGCAATGCCTGCCCGCCCCACTCAGCCTTCGCGCACACCGCCGGCCACCCGAGCTCGCAATAGGCTCGCCAGGTATCGGAGAATCCGGGGGCAGTTGTGACGGCGCCCGCCTGCCAGGCGCAACCGACCCGATCCGCTTGCGCATTAACGGGCAGGATGCGCTCGGCCGCAAATCGGCCTGACTCCTCTGCGAGTGCGCCCAACATCGGCGCATCGATGTCGGGGTAGCGCGAAAGAGCGTGCAGCGCATCCGTGGCAGCCAGCACCTCACTGACGACGAAGCGAATATCTCGTAGCGGCGGCGCGAAGGTCATAATCGGCTCCCGATTTATCGCGGCGCCAATCGCACGGCGCCGTCGATGCGGATCACCTCACCATTCAGGTAACGATTGGCAATAACGTGACCGACCAGTTCGGCAAACTCTTCGGGGCGGCCAAGACGCCGAGGGAATGGGATGGAATCGCCGAGGGCACGTTGCACCTCGGGCGAAGCGGTGCTCAACAGCGGCGTTTCAAAAATGCCAGGCGCAATGGCCATGGCGCGAACACCGAACTGTGCAAACTCCCGCGCGAGCTGAATGGTCAACGATGCCAAGCCTCCCTTGGACGCGGTATAGGCGGCCTGGCCAATTTGCCCCTCATACGCTGCGACTGAGGTCGTGAAAAGGATCAGGCCGCGTTCTCCGCTTTCCTTGGGCTCCGCCCCGATCATGTCCGCGGCAGCGAGCCTGGTCATATTGAAGCTGCCCACAAGGTTCAAGTTGAGCACCTTGACGAAGTCCTCCAGGGGCATCGGACCATCCTTGCCAACTACCCGCTTTGCGCCACCACCACCAGCGCAGTTGACCAGGACCCGTGCGACGCCATGCGCTTCCCGCGCCCGTGCAATCGCCTCCTGCGCGCTTGCGGGATCGGTGACGTCACAACGCACAGCGATTCCACCCACACGCGCCGCTACCTCCTTGGCACGTTCCTCTTGAATATCAAGCACCGCTACGCGCGCACCAAGTGACGCGAGATGGTGAACGGTCGCCTCGCCAAGACCCGACGCGCCACCTGTCACCAATACAGCCTGTCCGTTAATGTCCACAGTCGTTCATCCTTCTACGTTGTCATTTCATACTCACTGAGCTCATCATTCAGTGACAATCAGCGCATCCAGTGCGATCACGCCTCGTCCCTGGCCGTATGCAACCAGCGGATTGATGTCGATCTCCGTGATTTCCGGGTGGGCGAGCATCAGTTGACCCACTGTGGCGACGACTTTCGCTACCGCGTCAAGGTCGACCGGCGGTGCACCGCGGAATCCCGCAAGCAACTTGGCAGCCTTCAGGCGCTTCAGGCGCTCGATGATGGCTTTCCGCGGGAGGTCGGGTGGCAGCAACTGAACATCGCCCAACGCTTCAACCCAGATCCCGCCCAGTCCGACCATGACGATCGGCCCCCACTGCGCGTCACGGCTCGCGCCGACAACCAATTCCAGTCCGCGTTCGCCCATCGCCTCGATCAGCACGCCATCCAGAACCAAATTGGCGTCTGCACGGGCAACGTTGTCGTAAAGTTTTTGCCACGCTGCGCGCAACGCTTCCTCGTTCTGGATTCCCAGCAGCACGCCGCCCACCTCGCTCTTGTGCGCCAACGTTGCGGCCTGCGCCTTCGCGACGACTGGATACCCAATCCGTGCTGCGATCTCGACGGCTTCATCGGCGCTACGGGCGAGTGTCCCTTCCGGCGTGGGAATGCCTAGCATCCTCAGCGCCTGCTTTCCGACCCACTCGGCTTGAGTTCCGCGACCAAGGTTCAAGTGAACTTTCGGAAGTTGCTTGGTTTCACTTGACGCCCCTTGAGCGGCGGAAATGCTGCGCCCGAACTGGGTTACGCGGGCCAACGCGCGCATCGCGCGCTCCGGGGACCGCATCACGATGGCCCCGTTTCGGCGTGCCTCTTCGATGAACTCCGCCGATAGCGGGACGTCCTCGTTCTGCATCACGAAGATGGCCGGCTTACGGCTTCCTGCCAGACCGCTCAGGTAGTACTTCAACCAAACCACGGATGCCTCGGGTCCAGGCATCGCCATTGAGACAAGCAGGCTACCGATTGAAGGATCGGCCAGGAGCGCCGCAACGCCCTTTTCGATGAGCTCTGGCTTGTAGCTGGAGATCGTGCCGAGATCCAGCGGATTGCGAGGCGGGAGGAAGACCGGCAGATGCTCGCGAAGTGCGTCGGCTTGCTCGTCAGCCAGGTCCGGCAATTCAAGGCCCAGGGGTTCCACGTAGTCCTGGGTCAGGCCGCAGATGGCCCCCGAAGCGGTAACCAGACCCAGGCCGCCAGTCGGCGCATTCGGGAAGCGCAACAAGATCTGACCAACGTCAATCGCCTCTTCCAGGCTATCCACGACCGTGACGCCCGCATGTTCCGCCATGAGCCTCATCGCCGCATAATTACCAGCCAAGGCGCCGGTATGAGACTTTGCCGCTTCTTGCGAGCGCTCACTGCGTCCCGGATGCAGGAGCACCACAGCCTTGCCTCGCAAGCGAGCCTCCCGCGCGGCGGCAACAAAGTCCGAAGCTGAGCGGATCTGCTCTGCGTACACGATGATGGCGCCGGTGCGGTCGTCACTGGCGAAGAATTTGATCATCTCCGCCAGTCCGGTTTGCGCCTCGTTCCCGGTGGTCATCATGTATGACAGCGGCACACCGCGTGCCATGAGCGATGCCGCAACGTGGGCGCCAATACCACCGCTCTGCGCGACAACGGCAATAGCGGGTCCGGCATCTGGCGACAGCCGCGGGGGAAGGACCAGTTCGACCATCATTACGTAGAATGCGTCTACATAATTGAAGTAGCCGACCGTATTCGGCCCCAGCAAAGCCATGCCGCCTGCGCGCGCGACCGCACCGATTTCGCGTTGCAGAGCCCGGCCTTCCTCTCCCATTTCGGCGAAGCCGGAGGCGAAGCAAACGGCGCCCCGAATGCCCCGCTCCACGCAAGCCTTCACTGCGTCGAGCACCGCTTCGGAGGGCAGCATTAGGATGGCAAGATCCACGCCCAGAGGCAGATCCGAAACCTCCGTCATCACCGGCCGACCTTGTATCTCGCCGCCGCTGCGACCAACCAGGTACACCTCACCAGAGAACCCGCCATTCACCAGGTTGTTCAGAACTACCTGCCCGGGAGAGCCAGGCTTGGCAGACATACCCACAATTGCGACCGACTTCGGGCGGAAGATGGGGCTAATATCCAACCGCTTATCCGCGGTCACTGCAGTGTTGTTTTCAGAAGCGTGAGTCATTGCTATATCTCTCCTCAGGTATTACCGACCACTTTAGGCTGGGCCAACCTTCGCCGCGCGCTTCTCCAGGAACGCATTGACGCGCGCCTTGGCCTCGGGAGCACCCTGGGTTACCGCCGCCATCAATGCTTCGGTCATGAGCCCGTGCGACATCGGTTGTTCCGCGATCAGCGGCAATGCATTGAGGATCGCAAAGTTCGAAAGTGGGGCATTGGATGCAATGCTTGCCGCCAGTTCCCGTGCTTTCTGCATGCCTTGGCCGGCGGCCGTTACATAGTGCGCCAAGCCAATAGCGTGGCCCTCGTTGGCAGTCACGACATGACCTGTCAGCATCATTTCCGTTACCCGCGAAAAGCCAATCAGCTTACTCACCCTCACTGATCCGCCACCGCCGAGGAAGATGCCGCGCTGCCCTTCCGGCAGGCCGAAATAGGCACTGTCTTCTGCGACGCGAACATGGAAGGATGAGGCGAGTTCCAGCCCACCACCGACCACCGCACCTTGCAGTACTCCGATCACTGGCACACGACCAAATTGGATCTTGGCGAACGCGTCATACCAAGCCAGAGAGTGTTGAATTCCTTCCGCTGAAGTCGATTCGGAGATCTCCGCGAGATCCAGACCCGCGCTAAAGTGACTACCGGCGCCCGCCACGATGGCCACGCGCACAGTGTCCGGCAGCGTGTCGAAGCACTCCCTCAGCTCACGGATGACACGCAAACTCAGTGCATTGCGCTTTTCTGGCCGGTTCAGCGTAATGGTTGCGATAGCTCCCTCAACCTCCAGCGTGACTAGGCGGTCATCTGAACTGGGTCGTGCGGTCATACCAATCTCCAAAGATTCAGTAGTTAGGTGCGCATTGTTTGGGCACCATGCGCTTTCAGCGCCTCGTTTAGACGGACTGCCCGCCTATCCATGTTGTTAGCCAGACATTCTGTTTGCCTAGCTAACTGTTGGCCAATGATATGCCTCTCTTGCGATGTTCGCGCCTTAGGGAAAACCCGAATCTCAAGGGCCAACATTGAACTGACTCATTGCGACCTTGATAACAACTATGGCGCGGCAGAGGGGGAAAGAGCCGACACGATCTCATCGGGCGAGATCTGCAGAGGACGTTTTGGGCTATACGGACGGAACCGCTTATCGGATCGCCCGATCGTCCGGAAACCAGGAGAGCACACAGTGCTTTTCGCGCACCGCCTTTGTGGGAGCGTTCACTTCCAGTCCCCGGCGAACACTGTGTTCAAGTCGAGTCGGAGATATCTGCCAAGTCCGGCAGCCGCAACAATGCCGTCCCGTCACGTGCGCCCCCCCCTGGCTCGGCAACTTAGCGCGGCGCTACGCCAAACAAGCAGAGCGAGACACGAGTCAAAGCATCTGTTAGTCTATCTAACTGTTTGCCTGTTGCATTATTTCCCCCTAAGGTTTGTATCTTCGAGAAAGCTGTATGACCACACAAGCGACTCAACTTGCCCGACCTAGCAATTCTTCCGCATTCGTCGGCACACCAGGCTCGTGTAGCGAAGAACTGAACGGACTTGATTTGCAGCGAGACTCTCTTGGCTACGCAATAAAGCGCGCCCAGGTGCGCGCATACGAAATGCTCTTCGCGATCCTGGGCTCAGACGCCATTTCACCGGCTCGAATGACGGCCTTATCGATCATCGGTATTAAGCCCGGGACCAGCCAATCTGCCCTTGCCGACCAATTGGGAATCAGTCGCCCGAGCGTCGTCAAGGTCGTCGATACGCTCGAATCCATGCACCTGGTAAAGAGGCAAACCATTCCTGGAGACCGCCGCAGTTACTCTTTGGTACTTACCGAAGCAGGTCGCAACGAACTCCTCAGCCTGCAGAAAAAAATTCAGCGCTACGAAGAAGCTATTGCGGCCAACCTTACGCCTGCGGAACGTGACCAATTGATGCGGGTTCTCGATCGGGTCGCAATTACTCCGGATCCGTCAACAAATACAGACTAGTGCGCCGCCCGATAGAATCCGGCAAACTCGATACCAAAGTAGGCGTAACGCGGAGGCGTGGCTTCGCCGAGCCGCCCATAAGTTTGCATTTGGTGCCATGTGGCGATGAGTGCGCATGGTATCTGATCTGGTCCAATACGCAGGTACGAGAGGAGAGACAATCTAATATCTAATGCGGTGGTCGCGAGTTTTTATTCTGGGTCGGCCAGGGACAACCGCAGCTTGGCGCTGGGCGGCCGGCCGAGATCGGCTCTGGATTCAACCGGTCGATGCAACGGTTTGATGGAATCGTTCAGCCGGTGTATCGAAGTTCAGTGTTTTGCGCGGGCGTTCGTTGAGACGCTTGGCAATAGCGTTGAGTTTTGCTTGCGAATAGACAGAGAGGTCGGTTCCTTTTGGGAGGTACTGTCTCAAGAGCCCGTTCGTGTTTTCGTTCGTGCCGCGTTGCCAGGGATGCTGAGGATCGCATTCCACCGCGAAGCAGCAATGGAATCAGATGTTAACTCATTGATTTTTTGGGAACCGCAATCCAGGGAATTCCGGTTCCTCACAGTGCAAGCGGAACCTCCGGGAATTCCACTGGATCGCCAATTTCAGTGCTCAAGCGAGCATTCAGGAACGCTGGCGCGATTGGAACTACCGCCAGAACGCGTAAGATCGATTCTCCAACGTTTTCCGGCCCGGCAAATCTTC
Source organism: Cupriavidus sp. 21MJTG02-4 (assembly GCF_057798975.1). Taxonomy (NCBI): domain Bacteria; kingdom Pseudomonadati; phylum Pseudomonadota; class Betaproteobacteria; order Burkholderiales; family Burkholderiaceae; genus Cupriavidus; species Cupriavidus sp. 21MJTG02-4. The sequence goes on from NZ_JBYOJP010000003.1 coordinate 235,160, forward strand.
CTCTGGAGCAACCATGCGACTGGCTGATTTCATCCTGCGGGATATGGAGCACATCCTGACGGAGTGGGAGCACTTTGCGAACACCCTGCTGCCGGCCGCGCGACACATGAACTCCCTCGCCTTGCGCGACCACGCGCAGCAGATCCTGCAAGCCGTGGCCAAGGACCTGTCGACCCCGCAAACGGCACACGCCCAGCGCGAGAAGTCCCTGGGACGAGCGCCCAAGCCGATTGGTGCGCCGGAAACCGCGGCACAAACCCACGCGCTTCTGCGCGCGCGCAGCGGCTTCAACATCAACCAGCTGGTGTCCGAGTACCGCGCGCTGCGTGCCAGCGTGCTGCGCTTGTGGATGGGCAAAAGCCGGTTGGGCGCGGCGGATCTGGACGACATGATGCGGTTCAACGAGGCCATTGACCAGGCCGTCGCGGAATCCGTCGATTTTTTCCATACGCAGGTGGAACAGTCCCGCAACCTGTTGCTCGGCATGCTGGGGCACGATATGCGCAGCCCCCTCCAGACCATTCAGGCAACGGCGTCATACCTTGCTGCGCTGAACGCCGGTGCGGCAGTATCGGAGGCCGCGGCCCGGCTGATCCGAAGCGGCGCCAGCATGAATGCCCTGCTGGATGACCTGTGCGATTTCAACCGGACCAAATTCGGCCTCGGTATCAACGTCACCCCGGAAGACGTCAACCTGGCCAATGTGGTTGGCGATACCGTCGACCAGTTGCGTGCCGCTCATCCGTCCCGCCACATCGATCTTGAGGTAACGGGCGACATGCAGGGCATCTGGGATGGATCGCGCCTGCAGCAACTGCTCTCCAACCTGGTGCTCAATGCGCTCAGGCACGGCGCGCAGGACACGGCAATCCGCGTGGTCGTCACGGGCCATGACACGGAAGTCCGGCTCGAGGTCAGGAACAGCGGCACGGCGATTGACCAGCTCACGATGGAGGGCATGTTCGACCCGCTGACCAGGGGTGCGGTGCAGCGGGACAAAAGCCCGGACGGCCTCGGACTCGGGCTGTATATCGCCAGCGAAATTGCCAAGGCCCATCACGGGTCGATCAGCGCACGATCGGACCAGTCAGAGACGTCGTTTGAAGTGCGTCTGCCACGCCGGCCTTCAACCTGAATCCGCCCCCGGCGTACGCTTCGCCGCCCGGTCATTTCTCCGGCATCGCCGACGAATGATGGCTGGTGATGCGCCATTGCGAGCCGTCCCAGCGATAGGTGTAGGTATAGCGGGCCTTGACCACCGCGCCCGTGCGGGCGAAGGTGAAGGTATAGAGCCCGGCATCGACGGCGGTATTGCATCCAATCTCGATCTGGCGGAAATCGATCTTCCCTGAAGGCCGGTCTTGCAGGAAGTGCTGGAAGTAGTCTTCCCGCTCCGCCACGGTCACGCGCGGCTTGTTGGAGACCGTCGGCAGCAGAATCGACCGGTCCGCATAGTTGGCCGCGACCTTGCGCGGATCTCCCGTCTGCAGCGACTGGTTCCACCGGTCGAACAACGCCGCGATCTCCTGTTCCGAAGTCGCCTTGCAACTTGCCGCGGGCGCCCCCGGCGCGTTGCCCTGCGTACCCTGGTTCATGGCGCACCCTGCGAGCGCGGCCGCCAGCACTGCAATGGGAATCAGCTTCATGGCAACGTTCCTCCGTTTGGTATCCGGCGCCTGGCTCAGGTTCACCGCATGAAAAGTATGGAACATCCCGCCGGCAAGTGTTAGGCCTATCCGGCCGGGGCCTGTCCGGCGAGCACCATCGCCGCGCCGGATGCCCCGCCACCCTCAACGGTCCCCTGCGCTGTTGTATCCTCCCGGCACCGCTTCCGGAAATGGCATGTCCGACCCCAACACCCCCTCTTCGTCCGACCCGGCCGGCAAGCCGCGCCGCCTCACCATCCACGATGTCGCGCGCGCGGCCGGCGTGTCCCTGACCACCGTTTCGCACGCGCTCAATGACCGTGGCGTGGTGGACCCGGAAACGCGCGCACGCGTCAAGCGCATTGCGGCCGAGCTTGGCTACCTGCCCAGCGTGCGCGCGCGGCGCCTGCAGTCGGGCCGCGCGAACTGCATCGCGCTGCTGTCATCGATGCCGTTCGCCGTGGCCGGCGGCACGTCGCGCCTCGGCTTCATGATGGAAGTCGCGGCCATCGCCGCGGAAGCGGCCATGGCACGCGGGCTGGGCGTCGTACTGGTGCCGCCGCTGGAAGGCGCCGGCGGCTTGCTGGAAACGCTCGACATCGACGGCGCGGTGGTGATCGAACCCGTGGCCGGCGACCCGCATATCGCACGCCTGCGCGAACGCGGCGTGAGCATCGTGTCGATCGGCCGCGAACCGCTGACCGATCATCCGGTGCCGTATGTGGACCTGCAATCGGCGCAGACGGCACGCCTGCTGCTGGAGCATCTGCATGCACATGGCCGCAGGCAGATCGGCCTGATGATCGGTGACGGCGCGCGGCAGTCCTACGTGGAAACCGAACGCGTCTACCGCGAATTCACGCGCGACATGAACCTGCCGTGCGAACTGGTCAAAGCGCCCGAGGCGCTCGGCGAGGCCGCCGGCGCCAAGGCATGCGCGCAATTGCTGGCGCGCATGCCAGGCCTGGATGCGCTGTGCGCGCCCGTGGATGCGTTTGCCGTGGGCGCCATGGGCCATCTCCATGCAACAGGCAAGCGCATTCCGGAAGACGTGCAGGTGGTGACGCGCTACGACGGCATCCGCGCGCGCACCGCGCAACCACCGCTCACCGCCGTCGACCTGCACCTTGAACGCGTCGCCGCGCTGGCCGTGGAACTGCTGTTCGCGCACCTGTCGGGCGATCGCAGCCAGCATGCCATTGCCGCGCCGGCACCGGAACTGCTGGTGCGCGCGTCGTCGGCAACGGCCTAGTGTCCTGTTTCAGAAATTCGTTGAATAAGTCAGCCGATAAGTCGCGCGATGCGTCGTCGCCAATGCTCGCAAGGCTTCAGCCTTGCTGCGCTTGGCTCCTAGCCTCGCACGCCTTCTCGGCAGACTTATTTCTTCAACGAATTTCTGACTCAGGACACTAGCCGCGCAGCAGCACGACCGCCCCCGATACCAGCGCAAACACCAGCACGCCCACGCGCAGCATGCGCTGGTTGATGCGCCGGTGGACCAGGTGGCTGGCCACCATGCCCGCCGCCAGCACGGGCAACAGTTCCATCGCATAGACGACTTGCTCCATGCCGAGACGGCCCCCGACGGCCAGCACCACGAGCGAAAGTGTCTCGCCCACCAGGAAGCACAGCGCCACCGTGGCACGCAGCGTCGCCACGGGCGCGTGCTGGTAAGCCAGCGCCAGCGGCGGCCCGCCGACACCGGTGGCGGTTTCGGTCACGCCCGTGATCAGGCCGGTGGAGGCGAAGGTCAGCCGGCCCGGCGTGAACGCCGGCGCCAGCAACGACACGAGCGCCGCGGCAATGGTGCTGCCGCCCACGATCATGTTGAGCCACGCCATCGGCATCGCCACCAGCACCCACAGCCCGCCAAACGTGCCGGCCACGCGCCCCGCACTGATCCACCCCGCGCCGCCGAGGTCGATGGCGTGACGCTCGCGCCAGGCCACGTAGGCATTGAGCGGCAGCATGGCGAGCAGCAGCGCGCCGGGCAGCATGTCCGGCGCCGCCAGCGCCAGCACCGGCACGACGATCAGCGCAAAGCCCATGCCGGTCGCGCCCTGGATCAGCGCGCCGGAGAACACCGCGACGCAGACACTGAACAACGTCATATCCATGGTCATGCTCCCGCCTGGCCAAAACGCGGCGTTTGCGCGTGGCGCGCGCGGTGCGCATCGGCGGGCTCGTGCAGCTTGCGGATCGGCGCGCCGGCAATGGTGTCGCCCGCCATCGCGCGGATATCGCGCATCAGCGCGCGCGCGTCCCAGTCCACCGGCCAGCCGTCCCACAAGCGCAGCCTGCCGTCGACGAACACCGCGCGGATCTGGTCGCGGCTGGCCAGGCGCACCAGTTCCCACGTCAGGTCCCACGAAGGCGCCAGCTCCGGCACGTCGAGATCGACCAGCAGGAAATCCGCGCGCTTGCCCGCGGCAATCTCCCCGGTCACGGTGCCAAGGCCCGCGACGTCGGCGGCATCGTGCGTCGCCATGTCGAGCCAGCGCCAGCCCGCCCCGCAGGAAGAATCGCCCACGCCGATGCCGAAGGCGTAGCGTTGCGCCGCTTCGGCATGGTCGAGCAGCCGGAAGCCGTCGCTGCGCGTGCCATCGGTGCCCAGGCCCAGCCGCACGCCGAACGTCGCCATGGTTTCGGCGGGCGCCACGGCATTGCCCTTCCACGCGCTCGCCACGGGGTTGTAGGCCACGGCGGCACCGCTATCGGCCAGCAGGCGGATTTCATGCGGCGTGACCAGCGTGGCATGAGCCAGCAGCGCGGCCGGCCCCAGCGCGCCGACGGCCGCCAGGTGTTCGATCGGCCGGCGGCCACACGCGTTGAGCGAACGCTCCACTGCCACCAGGTGCTCGTTGGCGTGCGTCTGGAAGACGCGGCCCGCTTCCATGCACAGGTGATGGACGTGGTGCAGCATGGCATCGCTCGCCACTTCGGGGATCGAGATCGCGAGCGACGGCGTCACCAGCGCATGGTGATCGTAGCGGCCAAGGTGATCGACGGCGCGGCGCAGGATGGGACCGGCATCGAGCGTTTCGGCGCCCGGCCTGTCATTGCAGATCAGGCCCAGCACGCAGCGGACCCCTGCATCGGACACTGCCCGCGCGATGGCATCGAGCCCCGCGTCGCTGCGCGTGCCCGCATCGACCACCGTCGTGAAGCCGCCGCGCAGTGCTTCCAGCGCCGCGAGTTTCGACGACAGGTACAGATGCTCGGACTTGAGGCTGCCTTCCAGCGGCACCCAGACGCGCCGGAAGATCTCCGATGGCTCGCCGAAGACAAGCGACTTGCCGAACGATTGCGTCAGGTGGTGATGGGTGTCGATCATGCCCGGCATCAAAAGCATGCGCGGCAACGCCAGCGTCTTCAGCGACGGAAACTGCGCGGCAACGTCCTCGGAACGACCCACTGCCGTGAAGCGCCCACCTTCTACCGCGGCCGCATGGTCGCGCACGGCACCGTGGCGCAACAGCATCCATTCGGGTTGCAGGATATGCGGTTCGGCAAAGCATGCCGGATCCAGGGAAGGCGCCACGGCGCCGGGCCATGCAGGTTGGAATTCAGCTTGATAAGTCATACAGATTGACGGATACGGGTTCAGTGCGTAACGGGTGCGACCTCGGCCACGCGCCGGGCGCCCGTGTGGAAGAACAGGAAATTGAGCAGGGCCGCGGTGAAGGCGCCCATCGCCACGCCATTGCCCAGCAGGATGCGCAGGTTGGCCGGCAATGCGCCGTAGATGCCGGGCACGAGGATCGGCAGCAGGCCCGCCGCCAGCGCCACGGCCACCACGTACATATTGGCGTGGTCGCGCAGGTCGACGCGGCGCAGCACGTCGATGCCCATCGTGCCGACGATGCAGAACACCACCAGGCCCGTGCCACCGACCACCGCCTCGGGGATCGCGCTGATCAGCGCCGACACCGGCACCAGCAGCCCGAACGCCACCAGGATCACGCCGGACATCGCCGTGACATAGCGCGAGCGCACGCCGGTGGCGCGCACGATGCCGATGTTCTCGCCGCTGGTGATGATCAGCGACGTGCCGAACACACCGCCGAGCAGCGACGTCAGCGCATCGCCGCGGATCGTGCGGGGGACGTCGCGCTCGCCGTCGACGGGCCGGCCCACGGCATCGCTGATTGCCAGCGTCTGGCCGGTCGCCTCGACCATCGAGATCACGGCGAACACCATCAACGGGATGGCTGCGATGACATCGAACTGCGGCCAGCCGAACGGGAACGGTGTGGGCAAGGCCAGCAATGGCGACATCGCCACCTGTCCGGTGTGAAACACGCCGAGCGCCATCGCCGACACTGCACCGCCCACGAGCCCAAGCAGGATCGCCAGCCGCGCCAGCGTGCCGCCGAACCAGCGCGACGCGGCAACGGTGCAGGCGATGGTCACGAACGCCAGCAACAGGTTAAGCGGGTCGACCGCCGCGCCCGCCGCCGGGTGCCCGGCGATGAGCCGGCCCGAGACCTGCGCGAGGTTGATCGCCACGAGCAGCAGCATGGTCCCCACCACCACCGGAGGGAAATAACGCAGGCAACGCCGGAACACCGGCAACGCGCAGAAATAGAACACGCCAGTCAGGATCACCGCGCCGGCCGCGGTCTGCACGCTGGTCTGCTGGGCGATCAGGATGAACAGCACGATGGGCGCGCCACCGGGCAGCATCACGAATGGCAGGCGCGCGCCGATGCCGCGCCGCCCCAGCGACTGCAGCAGCGTGCCGAGCCCGCAGACCACGAAGGTCGCGCTCAGCAGCTGCACCGACAGCGCAGGCGCAAGGCCCAATGCCTTGCTCATCAGGAAGACCGCCGCGATCGGCGATGCGGCCATCACCAGCACGTGCTGGAGGCCGAAGACGAACAGCTGCCGCCATGGCAGGCGTTCGTCCACGGGGGCGGGGGCGGTTTGGGACATGTCGTTTTGCTCCTCGATTTGGTGGGTCAGTCGTGCACCGGTGACCGTCTCGGGCGTTGTCTTGCGTCTATGCGCAATTCGCCACTTATTCTGACATTTCTTCTTAACCAAAACGTTTTGGTTAATGTAATCGATGCCGGATGGAAGCGCAAGGAACGAATTCGACCATTACCGGCAGCGGAATTGGCGTTCGTGAATCGGCGCGGATGTGACCAAAAACCCATATCATGAAACTTTGGTTTCACACTTTCTTTTGTTTGACACCAAAGTTTCATTCACCTATATTTCTGAAACCGAAGTTTCATTCGGACCCAATCATGACCTCATCGTTGCAAGACAAGATTCTCGCCCTGAACGACCAGCTCACCGAAAGCGAACGCCGCCTGGCCGCCGTCACCCTGGAGTGCATCGGCAACCTGGCCGCCTATTCGGCGACGGAACTTGCGCAGAAAGCTGGCGTTTCGAAAGCGACGGCCGGGCGCTTCTTCCGCCGGCTCGGCTATGAGAATTTCAACGAGGTCCGCGCGCTGCTGCGCGACGAGGCGGACCGTGGTTCGCCGCTGTATGAACTCGCTGGCGTGCAGGCGCCTTCGGAAGACCAGACGCCGCTGGCGCGCCATCTCTCCAACGACCTGCAGAACCTGGCGCAGACCTTTGACCGGCTGAACGTGGCCGACGTCGAACGCGCCATTGCGCTGTTCGCCGAGTCGAAGCGCGTCTTTATCGCGGGCTTCCGCAACGGCCGCGTGCTGGCGCAATACGCGTGGGCGCTGCTCACGCAGCTGCGCCCCGGCGTGACGCTGGCCCCCGGCGCGGGCCTGAACCTTGCCGAAGACCTGGCCGACCTCGGCGCGGGCGACGTGCTGCTGGTGATGGATTTCCGCCGTCGCGTGACGCTGCTGTGGCCGATGGTCGCGCACGCCAACCGCGTCGGCGCCAAGGTCGTGATCCTGACCGACCCCAGCGCCACGGACCTGCCCGCGCGCTCGGACGTGGTGCTTCGCTGCGTCAACCATGGCGCGGCGGTGTTCGACTCCTACGTCGCCGCCGTCAGCCTGATCAACCACCTTTGCACGAACCTCGCGCTGGTCCTCGGCGACGCGGCGCGCGAGCGGCTTGAGGAAATCGAGTCGCTGCATGACCACTACGGCGATCTGCATCGCTAGCGGATCGCTGCCCCAACCCGAACCAAGGAGACTGTCTTGAACCATCCGCTCCCCAACCTGAAGCTGCAATGCGCGCTGAACCCGGCCGCCCGCCCCGGCACGCCGTACGGCGCGCGCCAGCAGGCCGTGCTCGGCGGCAAGGCCTTTGCCCGCGCCGCCACGCAGATCCGCCGCTGGCCGGGCTACGCGCCGACGCCGCTGGTCGCGCTCGATGGCCTCGCCCGTGCGGCCGGTGTCGCGCAGATCCTCTACAAGGATGAAGGCGGCCGTTTCGGGCTGGGCAGCTTCAAGGCACTCGGCGGCGCCTACGCCGTCAGCCGCCTGCTGGTGCGCGAGATCGGCAGCCGGCTCGGCATCGCCGACGTATCGTTCGACGACCTGCTCGCGGGCCGCTACGCCGACACGGTGCGCAACATTACCGTGACCTGCGCGACCGACGGCAACCACGGCCGTTCGGTGGCCTGGGGCGCGCAGCGCTTCGGCTGCCAGTGCGTGATCTATATCCACGCCACCGTCAGCGCAGGCCGCAAGGAAGCCATCGAGCAATACGGTGCGCAGGTGGTTCGCACTGCGGGCAACTATGACGACTCCGTGCGCCAGGCTGCGGAAGACGCGGCACGGCTGGGCCGCTTCGTGGTGTCCGACACCTCCTACGAAGGCTATATGGAAGTGCCGAAGGACGTGATGCAGGGCTACGCCGTGATGGCCGATGAAGCGCTGCAGCAACTGCCGGCCGGCGAGCTTCCGACCCACGTATTCCTGCAAGGCGGCGTGGGCGGCCTGGCCGCCGCCGTCAGCGCGCATTTCTGGGAAGTGCTGGGCGACGCGCGCCCGCGCTTTATCGTGGTGGAACCGGACAAGGCGGCCTGCCTGTACGAAAGCGCGCGCGCCGGCAAGCCGGTGGCGGTGCATGGCGATCTCGACACGGTGATGGCGGGCCTCGCTTGCGGCGAGGTCTCGCTGCTGGCCTGGGAAATCCTGCATCCGGGCGCGCATGCGTTCCTGACCATCGACGATGAATCGGCACTGGACAGCGTGCGCCTGCTTGCTGACAGCCCTTATGGCGACGCACCTGTGGTGGCCGGCGAATCGGCTGTCGCGGGCCTGGCTGGATGCCTTGGCGCCCTCGCCGATGCCGCCACGCGCGACGCGCTCGGCCTCGATGCCAACAGCCGCGTGCTGGTGTTCGGCAGCGAAGGCGCCACCGATGTCGCACTGTATGCGCGCATCGTCGGCCGCCTGCCCGAAGAGGTGAGGAACGTGAGGAAAGCAGCGTGATCCCGAACCACGACCTCCAGCGGGCAGCGCGGATCGACCTGCCCCGCCTGCTGCGCCGGATCGCCGCGCTCGGCGAAGTCGGCGCGATTGACGGCGGCGGCGTCTGCCGGCTCGCACTGACCGACGAGGATCGCGCCGGGCGCGACCTCGTGGTGTCGTGGATGCGCGAACTGGGCCTGTCGGTCAGCATCGACGGCATCGGCAACGTGGTCGGCGTGCGCGCCGGACAGGAAGACCTGCCTCCGGTCATGACCGGCTCGCATATCGACACCGTGCGCACCGGCGGTCGCTACGACGGCAACCTTGGCGTGCTCGCCGGGCTGGAAGTGATGGCCGCGCTCGACGATGCGGGCATCGTCACGCGCCGGCCGCTCGCGGTCGCCTTCTTCACCAACGAAGAAGGCGCGCGCTTCGCGCCCGACATGATGGGCAGCCTCGTCTACCAGGGCGACCTGCCGCTGCAGCAGGCACTGGAAACGCGCGGCATCGATGGCACCTCGGTCGGCGAGAACCTCGCCCGCATCGGCTATGCCGGCCCAGCGCCGGTTGGTCGCAACCGCGTGCATGCCTTCATCGAACTGCATGTGGAACAGGGCCCGGTGCTGGAGCATGAGGAAGTCACCATTGGCGCCGTTACCGGCGTGCAAGGCATCCACTGGACCGAGTTCACCGTCGAAGGCACATCGAACCATGCCGGCACCACGCCGATGCGGCTGCGCCACGATGCGGGGCTGGTGGCCGCGCGCGTCGCCTGCTTCGTGCGCGACCTGTCGCGCGAACTGGGCGGCGCGCAGCTCGCGACGGTTGGACAGGTGCAAGTTTTCCCGAACCTCGTCAACGTGATTCCCAACCGCGCGGTGTTCACGGTGGACCTGCGCAATACCGACGGCGCGCTGCTTGCCGAAGCGGTGGCCCGCACGCTGGCCTACGCCAGCGACGTGGCGAAGACCGAGGGCGTGCGCCTGTCCCAACGCACGCTGGCCGACTTCGCGCCGGTGGCGTTCGACGATGGCATGGTCGCCCGTGTCGAGGCCATCGCGCGACAGCACGGCCACAGCGTGCGGCGCATGCCCAGCGGCGCCGGGCACGATGCGCAGATCCTGGCCCGCATGTGCCCCGCCGGCATGATTTTCGTGCCAAGCGTAGCCGGCCTGTCGCACAACGTCGCCGAACTGACCCACGACCACGACATCGGTGCCGGCGCCGGCGTGCTGCTCGACCTGATGCTCGAACTCGCCGCCTGACGGCCTGACAGACTGACATTCACCGCATAACAGGAGACTCCCGATCATGTCCCGCCTTGTCCATGTCGCCGCAGCGCAGCTCGGCCCGATCCAGCGCAGCGACTCGCGCCGCGACGTCGTCGCGCGCCTGCTGGCGCACCTGCACCACGCCCATGAAATGGGCTGCCATCTCGTGGTGTTTCCCGAACTCGCGCTCACCACGTTCTTCCCGCGCTGGTTCATGGAAGACCCCGAGGAACTGAACGCCTTCTACGAACGCGAAATGCCCGGGCCCGAGACCCGCATCCTGTTCGACACCGCCGCGCGCCTGGGCATCGGCTTCTATCTCGGCTATGCGGAACTGGCAGTCGAACAGGGCGTCGAGCGCCGCTACAACACCGCGATCCTGGTCAGCCGCGACGGCAAGATCATCGGCAAATACCGCAAGGTCCACCTGCCCGGCCATGACCAGCACGAACCGTGGCGCGCGTTCCAGCACCTGGAAAAGCGCTACTTCGAGCCGGGCGACGACTTCGGCGTCTGGCAAGGCTTTGGCGGCGTCATGGGCATGGCGCTGTGCAACGACCGCCGCTGGTCAGAGACCTACCGCGTGATGGGCCTGCAAGGCGCCGAGATGATCCTGCTCGGCTACAACACGCCCGTGCATAACCCGCCCGCCCCGGAGCACGACGACCTGTCGATGTTCCACAACCATCTTGTCATGCAGGCCGGCGCGTACCAGAACGGTACGTGGGTGGTCGGCGTGGCCAAGGGCGGCAAGGAAGAAGGCTGCGAGATGATCGGCGGCACCTGCATCATCGCGCCGTCCGGCGAGATCGTCGCGGCGTGCTCGACCAAGGGCGACGAGCTGGCCATCGCACGCTGCGACCTGGACCTGTGCCAGTCGTACAAGAGCACCACCTTCAACTTCGACCGGCACCGCCGCCCCGAGGCCTACGGCCGCATCACCAGCCAGCGCGGCGCCACGCCGCCGCAAGCGATGGCCGCATAAAGAAGCGCTAGCCGCCCCCTTCCCCGACCCATAAAAAAACCACGATGCAGGCGCTTCCGGGCGCCCGCAGGGGGGCGTTTTTGTCTCACCAAATCCAAAGGAGGAACATAGTGAGCGATTCCCTGCATTCCGCGCAGACGCTGCGCAACCCGGCCACGGCCACGGCGACGACGGACACGATGGATGCGTACGACAACACGCTCTACCGCAAGGTGGCCTGGCGGCTGCTGCCGTTCCTGATGGCCTGCTATATCGCGGCCTTCCTGGACCGCGTCAATGTCGGCTTTGCCAAGCTCCAGATGCTGGACCAGCTGAACTTCAGCGACACGGTTTATGGCCTTGGCGCGGGCATCTTCTTTATCGGCTACTTCCTGTTCGAAGTGCCGAGCAACGTGCTGATGCACCGCATCGGCGCCAAGAAGACGCTGGCGCGCATCATGATCCTGTGGGCCTGCATCTCGGCCTGCATGGCGCTGACCAAAACGCCTACGCAGTTCTACATCCTGCGTTTCCTGCTCGGGGCCGCCGAGGCCGGCTTCTACCCGGGCATCATCCTGTACCTGACCTACTGGTTCCCGTCGCATCGCCGCGGCCAGGTCATCGCCGTGTTCATGACGGCGGTGCCGTTCGCCGGCATCCTCGGCGGCCCGCTGTCGGGCTGGATCATGGAATCGCTGCACGACCATCACGGCTTCGCCGGCTGGCAGTGGATGTTCCTGATCGAAGCGATTCCGTCGATCGTGCTCGGCCTGGCCGTGCTCTGGTATCTCGACGACCGCATCACCGACGCCGGCTGGCTGAGCACAGCCGAGAAGAACCGGCTTGCGCACAACATTGCAGCGGAGAAGACCACCAAGGTCGAGCACGTGTCGCTGCTGAAGCTGTTCCGCGACCGTCGGGTGATCCATATGGCGCTGATCTGCTATTGCACGGTGTCCAGCCTGTCGGGCCTGGCCTTCTGGATTCCGTCGGTGATCCGCTCCACGGGCGTGGTCTCGCTGCTGGATGTCGGGCTGCTGACCGCGATCCCGAACGCCTGCGCGGTCGTGTCAATGATCCTGGTGTGCCGCCATTCGGACCGTACCCGCGAGCGCCGCTGGCATATGGTCATCCCGTTCCTGGTCGGCGGCGCCGGCCTGGCGCTCAGCACGCTGTTCAGCCACAACCCGATGCTTGCGGTGGCCATGCTGTCCGTCGCCGCCGCAGGCTGCATGGTTTGCTCGCCGCTGTTCTGGAGCCTGCCGACCGCGTTCCTGGAAGGCCGCAGCGCGGCAGCCGGCATTGCCGCCATCAACGCATTCGCCGGACTTGCCGCGTTTGCCAGCCCCTATGCGATCGGCTGGATCAAGGACCTGACCGGTTCGACCGACTGGGGCATGTACTTCCTCGCCTCCTTCACCGTGATCGGCGCGCTGCTGGTGCTGCGCGTGCCGGCCACGCTGGTCAACCGTTGATTGCACAAGACCACAACATGATTGATCAGACTACAAGCAACCCCGGTGAACTCAGCGACGTCACCGCGCTGACGCGCGAGCTGGTGCGCATCCCCAGCCTCTCCGGCCGGGAAGGCGATGTGGCCGCGCTGCTGGCGCGCCGCATGACCGAAGCCGGCTTCACCTCGGTGACCACGGACCGCAATGGCAGCGTGCTCGGCCATATCGGCCCCGAAGACGCCGAGGTCGCCCTGCTCTTCGACGGCCACATGGATGTCGTGCCCGTGACGGGACAGTGGCGCTTCGACCCGTTCGGCGGCACCGTCCATGACGGCCGGCTCTATGGACGCGGCAGCACCGACATGAAGGGCGGCATTGCCGCGGCCATCTGCGGCGTGGCGGCCGCCGCGCGCGAACGTCCGCTGCGCCGGCGCATTGCCGTCTCCGCGAGCGTGCTCGAGGAAGTCATCGAGGGACACGCGCTGTCCACCGTGCTCGATCGCTGCCAGCCCGGGGCGGTCGTGATCTGCGAGCCCTCGAAGCTGCAGGTCAAGCGCGGACAGAAAGGCCGGCTCGAGATCCTGCTGACCTTCCATGGCAAACCCGCGCACGCGGCCACGCCGCATCTCGGCGTGAACCCGCTGCATGCCGCCGCGCGGGCGCTGGGCGCGCTGGAAGGACTGCGCCTGCCGACCGATCCGGTGCTCGGCCCCGCGTTGCTGGTGCCGACGGATATCGTGTCGTCGCCCTACCCGTCGATCTCGATGATCCCGACATCCGCCACGATCCGCTTCGACCGCCGCACGCTCGACGGCGAAACGCGCGAGGACGTGCTGGGCGAGATCGACGCCTGCCTGCGCACCGCTGGCCTGCATGATTTCACGCTGGCCGTGTCGGACGATGAAGTCCGCACCTTCACCGGCGAATCGGCGCGGCCCACGCGCTGGCTGCCGGCGTGGCACCAGCCGGACAACGCGCCGCTGGTGCAGGCCGCCGTGCGGGCCATCGGGCAAGCGGGCCGCACGCCGCAGGTCGGGACCTGGGCCTTCTGCACCAACGGCTCCGAATCCGCGGGACGTCGCCAGATCCCGACCATCGGGCTGGGGCCGGGATGCGAGGAAGATGCGCACACCATCGATGAATCGATCGCGCTGGAGCAACTGGAAGGTGCTCGGGAGATCTATCGCAACCTGGTGCTGGCGATGGCGTGACCGCCCGGTCCCGGTTCTGCGGGCCGTCTCCGGCCGCCGTCATGAGGCCGCCCTGAACATGGACTTCCGGATGATGGCATGCACCCCCCAGTTGCCGTTGACGACTTGCGTGACGCCGAAGTCGACGGCGACTGAAATCAGCGTGACCGCCTCGTCTTCGCTGAGCCCCTTGACCGTCATGAGGAAGCGGCGCGCCTTGCGGAACGCGTCGCGCATGGCGTCGTCAAGCGTCGATTTCTGGTAGATGTGGCTCTGCGCCATCTGGCCGAGTTCGGCCAGATGGTTCGGCGAGCTGAAGCCGTGCAGGATCCACTCGTCGGCCGTTTCCACCAGCGGATAGCTCAGGTCGGCAAACGGGGCGCCCGGCTCGATCATCGTGCTCTTGTGGAGCACGAGCTGGAAGTCGCCCGTCAGCGAGCATTCGATGGCGGTTCCGCAAAGTTCCGAGTCGCCCTGCGAAGCATGCGGATCGCCGATCGACAGCAGCGCGCCCGGCACCGCCACCCGCAGGTAGACACTGGCGCCGCGCGTGACGCGCCAGTTGTCGAGATTCCCGGCAAAGCTCGATGGCGGGATGGAATCGATCAGCCCGTCCTGCGCAGGCGCCACCGCAATCACGCCGAAATGCGGGCGCACCGGGATCTCGACATCGCGCAGCACGTCGTAGTCCTTGACGATGGTGGCATGGTCGACCGGCACGCCGGGGTAGTCGATGGTGCGATGCAGTACGCCGAAAGGATCGCGCTGGGGCGTCCAGCGGAAGCTGTAGACCGCACGCGCGCGGCCATCGGCACGCTCGCAGTCGATTTCAAAGACCGTCACCACCTCGCGTTCGCGCGGCTCGGTCAGCATGTCGCGGTAGTGAAAGCCCCACCAGGTCGCGGCGTTGCTGCCGAACGCCCGCCCCGCGAAATGCGGATTGGCGCAGGGGCGCGGCCGGATGTCGAGGATGCGCACCTCCAGCACATCGCCGGGCATGGCGCCGCGCACCGCGACCGGCCCCGTGCAGATATGGACGCCGAAGCCTTCGCCGGCACCGCGGCCATAGACCGAAGCGTCGATGGGCCCGGCGCCGCGCCGATCGACGTTCTTGTGCTCCGCGGTCCAGTGGAACACGCTTTCGGCGCCAGGGTCCCCGTCGATCATGCGCTCGCGATCGTCTGACGCATGCTGGGTCAGCGTTTCGATGGTGACGGTGTCGCCCGACGCCACCTCCAGCACCGGTGGCAGTTCATGGCTCAGGTAGCCCCAGTGCACGGTCTTGTCCGTGGCCTGCAGCCAATGGTGCCTGCGCTCGGTCCGTGCGGCGTGCGCGCGTCCCTGCGCAATGGGCACCACGGTGGCAGGACGCTGCGCCCGCGCACGCGGGCCGTCGTTGGCCGGCGCCGCTTTCGCGCTGGGCGGCAGGCCGCGCGATATGTTCTGCGGTGGAGGCGGTGCCGGCGCGATGGTCATCTGGTCGCGGTAGCCGCGCGGCGAGATCCCGAACTGCTCGCGGAACGCGTGGCTGAAGTAGGACGGGTCATTGAAGCCCCATCGATAGCAAATGTCGGAGACCGAGAGCTTGTCGTACTGCGGGTTCGCCAGGTCGGCCCGGCATCGCTCCAGCCGGCTGGTGCGCAGGTGGGAAGAGAAGCTGCTGCCCGACTTCTCGAACAGCTTCTGCAGGTAGCGGGCCGACATGTGCTCGTCCGCCGCAATGGCCGCCAGGCTCAGCTCCGGCTCGGAAAGCCGCGCGTCGATGCGGCTGCAGACGCGCGCGAACACGGTCGCGCGCGACGGCGTCATGCCGGCGGACGGCGCTGACTGGTTGTCCGCGAGCGCCGCGGCGAGATACGCGGTGATCATGCTCTCGAACGGCTGGATCGCCCGGGCATCCGCCGACACGACCGTATCGAAGCTCGCCGCCAGCGACTGGAGCAGCCGGCCGAAGAGTTCCGCCGTATCGCCGGCCAGCCTCAGCACGCCCGCCGGCAAGGGCGCGGTCATGCGCGCTCCCGGCAACGCCTCGGCAATATGCACGAGCAGCAGCCGGAAGCTTGTGGCAAACATGAGCTTGCGCATGGCGTGTGCGGGGATGCATAGGATGTGGCCAGGCCGCAGGGCGTCCCGCTGGTCCGGCGTGGCCAGCGTCGCCTCGCCTTCGACCAGCATCAGCAGCATCAGCCCGCGGCCGCCGCCAGCAGCGAGGGCCAGCGTCTGGGGCACCGATGCGATGCAGGTCAGTTCGATGCCGCCGGGTGTGGTCCTGGACTGGATCGTGCCGTGCAGCGTGTGGTCGGCGCACAGGCTCTCGCAATGCAGGCGAGCCGCCTTGAGTTCGTCGCGCCAGGCAGCGCCGCGCCGGTTGTGCGGATAGGCTTCGGTCGAAAAGCGCAACAGTTGCAATTCAGCCTCCCAGGCATTGTCCCGCGACTGCGGAAGCGGACGAAGAGCCGGGACGGACACGTTGCCCGTCCCCGATACGTCCGACGTGAAGCCCCTTGCGCGCCGCTAACCGAACATCAGTTGCCCGCGCATGGCTGCCACCAGCACGAATCCCGCGAAGGTGCCGAAGATGGCGAAGATTCCGCCCAGTACATTCGGCGCGGGAATCGGCGCACGCACAGCAGTGTAGACAACACCGGTGACCAGGCCAACGGCAGCAGCCTGCAATTCAGTCGTACCTAAAGTGAGCTCAATCATGGCCTTCCCCGCTTCATGAGTTGCCGGCGATGCGTGACGGCGGCCGCCCGAACGCGATGGTCTTGCGCCACGCGTGCACCAGCAGGTAGCCGATATAGGTGAAGAGGATGGCGCAGATGCCGCCAGCCACGTTCGGCGCGGGGATCGGCAGGTTCAGCCAGGAATACAGCGTACCGGTGACCAGGCCGACAAACAACGCAACGATCTCGTTGCGCCCGATGTAGACGTATTGCATGGTTTTCTCTCCTGTCGTATTGCCGCACGGACGCCGCACAGGCAGCGCGGCGTCCGCGGGCGCATGGATGCGGTGCCGCTGCCGTTCAGGCCTTGCCCTTCGGCGGGAACATCGCGCGCGGCATGGTGCAGTGGATGCCTTGCGTGCCGTCGACCACCTGCGTCACGCCGAAGTCGCCCGACACGCTCAGCAGCGAGTAGGCATCGTCGCGCGACAGGCCCTGCTGCTCGGTCAGCAGCCGGATCATGTCGCGGGCCGCATTCTTGCCGGCTTCGTCGAGGTCTTCGTGGAAGCCATGGACCACCCAGCAGTCCGGCGTCTCCAGCAGCGGCGACGGGAAGTGGAAGTCCTTGCGCACGACCACCTGGAACAGCACGTTCAGTGACGCTTCGATGGCCGTGCCGCTGACCTCGCCGTCGCCCTGCGAAATATGCGGATCGCCGATCGAGAACAGTGCGCCGTCGACCTGCACCGGGTAGTACATGGTCGCGCCGGCGCCGATGCGCCAGTTGTCGATATTGCCGCCATGCAGGCCCGGCTCCACCGTCGTGACGCGGCCGGGCTTGTCGGGCGCAACACCGGCCGTGCCAAGGTGCGGCCGCACGGGCACGCGCACGCCAGCCAGGGCTGGCTGCCGGCAGCATTCGCGGTCATCGACGACCTTGCCGGGAATGGTCAGCTTGCCCGGATAGTCGTAGGCGTACAGCGCGTGCGCCGTGTTCGAGGCCTGATCGAGTTCATAGATGGTGACCCGCTCCTTCTCGAATTCCCGGTAGAGCTGGCCCCAGCTCGCCGCCACGTTGGCGCCGAAGCGGAAGCGCGGAATCATCTGCAGGTAGCGGACTTCCAGCACATCGCCGGGCTTCGCGTCCTCGATGTAGATCGGCCCGGTCATGATGTGGACGCCAGGATTGCGGTCGTCATGCGGGACCTTGTTGTAGATCTCGCGGATGGCGGCATCCATCATCAGGTCGGGTGCGTCGCCGGCGTGATGGGTCACGGCCTCGGCGCGGATGAAATCGCCGCTTTTCACGGTCAGGGCGGGCGCCTTGGTGGCATCGAAGTAGCCCCAATGGATCGTTTCGAGGCGGGCGGGAAGGTCATGCAGCATGCTGTCTCCTGGAATTTTTATGCGACCGCACCCGCAGCCATTCACGCGGTGAACGGCTGTCCTCGGTATTGGGTAGAGGGAGTGCGGTGATGCGTGGTACCGATGAATCGCCGGATTCAGTCCGGCGGCTCATGTCCGGGCAAGAAGCCCCGGGTACCGTGCTGCATGTTTCCTGGCGCCGCACGGTGGTTCCATACTAGGAACACCGCCCGCCGCACCGGTAGGCCGATACGCCCCAAACTCTTGTGCTGGCGCGTACTAGGGTAAACCTGCGCGCATTCAACGCGTCCCGGCAGCCTTTGCCGGTGCGCAGCAACGCTGGATATCGATGGCTCGGCCGCGGCATGCAGGCAGCCCCGGCTGGCTCTTGCACAAGAGCCGGGCGGCCGGGCCCGCATACGTGAACCGCTGTTCGACCATGCACAGTTCGGCCGCGGCGATGTCATTCAGCAGCATGTTGTCGAACGGCCTGCCGACCTCGGTATAGCCGCACGCAAGCATGGCGCGCTTGACACCTTCGGTGTCGGTATCGGCGCGGCTCTAGTAGGAATAAGCGGGAGGCGTCGACGCGTGCCGCCTGACCTTGGCCGGATCGAAATCCGGGTCCGAGCCGAAGGTCTTGCCGCGCGGCACGCTGGCGCACGCGGGCAACTCCGGGTTATCGGCACACAGGATGCGCCGGTCCTGGTAAAGGAACCCTTTGTCCAGCATGCAAAGCTCCGCGCGGGCCTGGGCGTTGGTCGTCATTATGGTCTTGTCGACATACGCCGGATCCGCATAGCCGCAGCCAAGCATGGCGCTGCGCACGCCCTGTTCGCTCACGCCCGGTCGGGCCCACAGCTTGTACAGCGGCGGGGGCGGCTGGAACGGCCGCGAGGTGCAGGCCGTCAGGGCAAGAACGATGGCGGCGAACCCCGCAAGACGGAGGGCGTTCGCATGGCGATGCAATGAGGGTTTCGACATATTGTTGGCAGTCGGAGTCCCGGCGGTCCGGTCACTCCAGGTTTGACCGGATGGCGCGACATACTTCGTCCTTCAGGGAGGGGGAAGGATAGCGCGCACGCCTCCGGCGTCCTTTGTGCCCCCCTCCCCGGGCCTGCAGCCGCCCGAACGTTAGCGCCCGAGATTGTTGGCAAAATAATACAAAGCCTCCGTAACATTTGACGTAAGACCCGGTTGACAAGACAATCGCGGCCGGGCTGTTGCTTCACCGCCGGTGCAACCCTGTTGATGCCGGGTTGCCCGTCGCACAGTCGCTTTGTGCCCTTACCGCACCGGTGTCAATCCTCCCCTCCGGCTGACAGACACCCTTCGCTGCAATCGCTGAGACATGGTTTCGGGGGAAACCGGATCACCGCGGCGGGGCGACGGGCTCTACCTCCTGTCATGACCTGCTTCGCCTGAAGATGTTGTGACCTGCAACACGTAAAAAAATACAAAATGGCGGAAGTCGAGTCCGGCAAATCATCGCGCATCTATCTTTCGGTGCGAGTCAAGTTTGCGATTGCCTTTGGCGCGGCGGTCGGCTGGACCGCCTTCTCCGTGTGGGCGGCGCAAGACTGGCTGACATCGCTTGGGTCCCACATCGGCATGGCGGGCGCCTGGGTGATCATCGGCGGTATCGCCATTGTCCCGGGCTTCATGAATGCCTTCCTGATCGGCAGCCTGGCCATGGACCGGCGCCCGATGCGCCGCCACCTGGACACCTACCCGCCGCTGACGATCCTGATCGCGGCCTATAACGAGGAAGCCTCGATCCTGGACACGATTGCCAGCATCGATCGCCAGAAGTATCCGGCACCGCTGCAGGTCATCGTCATCAACGACGGCTCCCGCGACCAGACCGCTACGCTGGTGCGCGAAGCCGAAGCCACGTATCCGTGGCTGCGCCTGCTCGACATGCCGAAGAATGGCGGCAAGGCCAAGGCGTTGAACGAAGGGCTGAAGCTGGCCACGAACCAGCTGGTCGTGACCATCGACGCGGACTCCTACCTGCATCGCCAGGCGCTGACCAGTATTGTCGAGCGCTACCACCTGGACCCGCCCAACACCCGCGCCGTAGCCGGCAAGATCCTGGTGCGCAATTCGCGCAGGAACTGGCTGACGCGCTGCCAGGAATGGGACTACTTCCAGGGTATCGCGGCCATCAAGCGCATGCAGTCGCTGTACCACGGCACGCTGGTCGCGCAGGGCGCCTTCTCGATCTACGACCGCGACGCCCTCAATGAAGTCGGTGGCTGGGAGGACTGCGTGGGCGAGGATATCGTGCTGACGTGGGCCCTGCTCAAGGCCGGCTACCGCGTAGGCCACTGCGAGGACGCCTGTATTTTTACGAACGTCCCCGAGAACGTCGGCCAGTTCGTGCGCCAGCGCCAGCGCTGGGCGCGCGGCATGATGGAAGCGTTCCGCCAGCATCCCGACATCCTGCTGGTGCCGCGCCTGTCGACGTTCTTCGTCTACTGGAACCTTTTCTATCCCTGGCTGGACCTGGCGTTCACGCTGTGCTTCGTCCCCGGAATCGTGCTGGCCCTGTTCGGTTACCACTGGATCGCCGGACCCATGACGCTCGCGCTGCTGCCGCTTGCGGTGCTGATGAGCTACCTGATGTTCTCGATCGAGAAAGAAATGTTCGATCGCCTGGGCCTGAAGGTTAGGCGCAACCGCCTTGGCCTGTGCATGTACATGCTCTTCTACAGCCTGCTGCTGCAACCCGCCAGCGTGCTGGGCTATATCGACGAGATTTTCAAGACCAGAAAGACCTGGGGTACCAAGTGAAACGCAGCGCATTCGCGATTCTGAACACGGTGCTGGCGTTGCTGTTCACCAAGGCGGCGCTGGCTGAGGAAGAAAAAGTCCTCGATCAGGGCATCGGCCCCGAATTCCTCGCCAGCTACGATAGCGAGAAGTTCTCGATCCACAAGGTGTCGCTCGAATACCTGCCGAGCATGTCGCACGCCGACAGCCTGTTCGGCGTACGCGCGAGCGACTATCGCTACCAGCAGGACGACTGGACCCGCCACGGCCAGAAGATCAGCGTGCTGGGGCGCCAACTGGATCCCGCCACGCTGAACGGCTGGAACCTGGAGGGCGGTGTCTTCACGCAGGGCGGCCACACGCTGGCGACCGTCGACGGCAACTACCGGCTGTCGCTGGCCAAGCGCACCTCGCTCGAGGTCTTCGTCAACCGGGACTGGGTAGAAACGCAGACCGCACTGGATCGCGGCGTCAGCTACACGTTTGCCGGCCTGGCGCTGGACCAGGGCATCGGGCCGCATGTCACGCTGGTGGGCGTGGCGGGCCAGCAGTATTTCTCCGATGGCAACCGCCGCGACCATGGCCGCGTGCGCATCATCTACCAGCCGCTGCTGGACCTGGGCCTGACCCTGCAGGCGCGTTACCGCGCCTATCACAGCTCGCAGGAAGATGTCGGGCGCGCCTACTTCAACCCGGATCACTACGCCGAAGGCATGCTGGCGATCGGCTGGCGCCAGCGCTACAAGGGCTGGACCGGACTGCTGGTCGCTGGCCTGGGCCGGGAAAAAGTCGCCGATGCCACGCAGCAGCCGACACGGCTGTTTGAAGTCGGGCTGCAGAGCCCGGTGCGCGGCGCGCAGTCGCTGCGCCTGCGTGCGGGCTACAACCGCAGCGCCTCGTTCAACGGGCCAAACTACCACTACCGCTACGCCCTGGGCGAGTGGATCATTCGCTTCTGAGCGGGCTGCCCTGGCGCTCGTGCCAGGCCTCATAGAGATCCGGGCCCTGGTCGCGCGCGGGCACATAGGCCAGCTTCATCTCGCGCAATTCAGGCGGCCGCGCCAGTTCGACATAGCCGCGTTCCGCGGACAGGTCATAAGGCGCGCCGTCTTCGTTGGAATAGGCGTAGTAGACCGCCCCGACGCCGGCCAGGTACATCGCCGTCAGGCACATCGGGCACGGATAGCCGCTGGCGTACACCGTGCAACCGGTCAGGTCCGGCTTGCCGAGGGCCCGGCTGGCGGCGCGCACGGCCTGCATCTCCGCATGCGCGCTCGGGTCGCAGGTGGCTTCCACCTCGTTCACCGCTCGCGCCACCACCTGTCCATCCTTGACCACCACGGCGCCGAAGGGCCAGGTATTGCGCTCGCGCACGTTCTCCATGGCAAGGCGGATGGAGTCGATCAGATAGGTTTCCTTGTCAGACACGCGTTGTCTCCCGTCAATGGCCTGGCCCCGGCAGGTGACTGGAAAGGGGCCTGCCGACTATAGGACAGTGAGAGCGCGCGGCGTGCGCCGGGTTGTTATACGGCGTATTCGATTCGCCGAGATCAGCGCGACATCATTGCCTGCCCCACAAACGCCTCGATCTGCGGCAGCGTCACATAGCCATTGCGCTGCGCGTCGATCTGGTCGAAGTGCTGCGCGACCCTCGGCAGGCCGGCGGCGGCCTGCTCGCGCGTGAGCTTGCCGTCATGCGTGGTATTGGCACGGGCGAAGCGCTCCTGCAATTGCTGCATCGCACGCTCCATACGCGGACTGGCGGCGGGCATCGGGGCGCTTTGGGCAAACGCGCCTGCGCAAGCCATGCACAGGGCGAGCACCGCAATCATCTTCTTCATCATGTTTTCTCCGTAAAGAATGGCCGGGCCTTGCCGGCGAGTGTTGAACGTTGGCCAGTGCGGCGGCAACGGACCGAACTATAGGAGGCCATCCCGCCCCTGTCGCCGTGGAAAACATGTCGCGGTATTTCACGGCTCGGCACGACCGCGGGCATGACACATGGCGAAATATTTGATGCATGGCGCCCGGCGCGGCCGCCCGCTACATTGGCCTCACCGACGCAGCGATGCGGCTCCGCAAAGCCAGGCGTCCCCCGCTCCCCACACAGGACGATCATGCACAACCTCCACAAGATCACCCTCCTCGCCACGGCCTTCGTCGTGTCGGTCTCGCTGGTCGAGGCCTTCTTCCTGGCACGCAAGGCACGCCGGCAAGGCAAGGCCTATCCCTGGCATGAAATGGGACTGTCGCTGGTCGACATGATCGGCCGCAAGCTGATGGTCCTGCTGCCGCTGTCGCTGGCCACGCCGATCTTCGCCTTCGCCTGGGACCACCGCCTGTTCACCGTCGAGATCAACAGCGTGCTGGCCGTGCTGCTGCTCTTCATCGGTCAGGAGTTCTGCTACTACTGGTACCACCGCGCGTCGCACCGCATCCGCTTCTTCTGGGCGACGCACGCGGTGCACCACTCGCCGAACGAACTGACGCTTGGCACCGCGTATCGCCTGGGCTGGACCGGCAAGCTCACCGGCACCGCCATCTTCTTCACACCGCTGGTTCTCCTTGGGGTGCGTCCTGAAGTCGTGCTGGCCACGCTGAGCCTGAACCTGCTGTACCAGTTCTGGCTGCACACCACCTGGATCCCCAAGCTCGGCTGGTTCGAGTACGTGTTCAACACCCCGTCGGCGCACCGCGTGCACCATGCCTCGAATGTCGATTACCTCGATGCCAACTATGGCGGCGTGCTGATCGTCTTCGACCGCCTGTTCGGCACCTATGTGGAAGAGCGTGAAGACGAGCCGTGCCGCTTCGGCCTGGTCCACCCGACCACCACGCATAACCCGCTGGTCAACCAGTTCGAGCACTGGGTCAGCCTGGGCCAGGACATGATGAAGTCGGGCAGCGCGATGCATGCGATCGGCTACCTGACGATGCCGCCGGGCTGGGCACCGGATGGAAAGGGGCAGACGACGGAAGCGCTGCGCCAGCAGCAAGCCGACGAGCGGCTGGTGGCGAGTGTGCGGTAACGGAAGCGGGTGGGAAAAACAGAACGGGCAGCCTGAGCTGCCCGTTCTGTTTGCGGGAACCGCCGCCCCTCAGTCCCGCGCAGCGCGCGCAAAGGCCTCGCGCGCGGTCACCCGGCCGACATAGTCCTGGATCACCTTGCTCTCCCCCACAAGTGGCGCCCCGAATCTGCCCGCCCAGGCCAGCGACGCCCCGAGATAGACGTCCGCGGCACTGAACGCCGCACCAAGCACGAACGGCCCGGGTGTCAGGGCCTTTTCGATGGTGGCGATGACATCGTCATAATCGCCCCAGCCAACCGCCTGCCTGGACAGCGGCGCGTCCTTGCGCATCATGCGGTCCGTCAGTGCAGGCTCGAAGCAACTGCCACAGAAGAACAGCCACCGCAGGACAGTCCCGCGTGCGGAAGCCCCCGGCGGCGGCATCAGCCCGGCCTGCGGAAAGGCGTCCGCCAGCCAGGCGATGATCGCGCCGTTCTCGGTCAGGACCGTGCCGTCATCCAGCACCAGCGTCGGGATCTTTCCCATCGGATTGATGGCGAGGAATTCCGGCGACCGGCTCTCCCCTTTGGTGAAATCGATGTGCTGCAACTGGTAGTCAGCCCCGACCTCCTCCAGCATCCAGCGCGCTACCGACGCGCGGCTCTGGGGGTTGTAGTAGAGCGTCATGGTCATACCGTTCTCCTGCTGGTTGTCGGGTCAGGTGATGCAACCGCAGCAGGATAGCACCCTGCACTACGCAGGTGGATCCAGCCGCCGCAGCGCCTCAGCCAGGGCGCGTTGCCGCGCATGCTGCAGGCGCCGCATGCGCCGGACGTGGCGATCGTAGCTGCCATCCTCCAGCAGCACGGCCAAAGCGCGCTGGACACCCGTCGCCGCGTGGCGGTCCGTCAGGCGCTTGGCCGCGGCAAAGGTCTCCACCAGCCGGTCGGAGACCACCATATAGCCCAGCCGAAGCTGGGGCGAGAGCGTCTTCGAAAACGTGCCGACGTGGATTACGCATCCGTGCGTATCGAGCGACAGGAGCGAGGCTTCCGGCCGCACCGAGTAGCGGTATTCGCTGTCGTAATCGACGGGAGCGGTGCCCCCATCGCGTAGGTGCCGTCCGCGATACGCGCGCGGAATTCGTCGTACAGGGCACGGCCGAGGCCACCCTGGCCATGCTTGCTACTGGGCATCCTATTCCCCGGCCGGCTCAACTGGCATGGTGAAATGGTATCAAACTGGCTGTTTTCACCCAACCGGAAGCACGGCACACTGTCGATCGGCGTCGCATCGTGGCGACGCGCGTTCAAAGTGGACCAGTCCCATGTACCTGCCGAAACATTTCGCCGAGCCGCGCGCCGAAGCCCTGCATCGCATCATGCAAGAGCATCCGTTTGCCACGCTCGTCACCCAGACCGCCGCGGGACTCGATGCCAATCACCTGCCCTTCCTGTTCGAACCAGCGGAAGGCGCGTGTGGCGTGCTGCATGCGCATGTGGCACGCGCCAATCCGGTCTGGCGCGAAGTGGCCGACGGATCGCCGGTGCTTGTGATCTTCGCCGGCGCGCAAGGCTACATCACGCCCAACTGGTATCCCGGCAAGCAGGAGACGCACCGCAGTGTCCCGACCTGGAACTACGAGGTCGTGCATGCGCACGGCACGCTGCATGTCCGTGACGATGAAAAATTCGTCCGCGGCGTCGTGGCCCGCCTGACCCGGCAGCACGAAGCTAGCCAGCCGCAACCGTGGAAAATGGGCGACGCGCCTGCCGATTACATCGCGGAGCAACTGCGCCACATCGTGGGCATCGAGGTCCGCGTGTCGCGGCTCGAAGGCAAGCGCAAGCTGAACCAGCACCATGAGGTGCCGGATCGGGAGGGAGCGATCCAGGGGCTGGAGGCGCGAGGGAACCGTGAACTGGCCCAGGCGATGAAGGACACGGCCAAGCCGGTGCAATGAAGGCAACAGGCGCCCGGGCGCCTGATGAAGATCGTTCCTAAAGCTCCCTGAAAGCCCTCTTTCGGATTGCGAAATTTGCCGCGACGGAGAAATCACCGATCCTTTAGCCGACGGCCGCACTCCCCGCTCCCACGGCGCGGCGGGAGACGGCGCCACCATGAAACTACGGAGACAAGGCAAATGATGCAATCGCGTACCGTCGGCGATCTCAAGATCACCCGCATTCTGGAGTACGCGGGTCCGACGCACGATCCCGCCTTCCTCTTTCCCGACATCGACCGCGGCGTGCTGGATGCCAATGCGGATCTGATGGCGCCGCATCATTGGATACCGCACATGAACAAGCTGATCGTGACGATCCAGTTCTGGGTGGTGCATGCCGGCGACAGCATCATCGTGGTCGATACCGGGGTCGGCAATTTCAAGCCGCGGGCCGGCATCGCCCGCATGAACATGCTCAATACACTGGTGCGCGAGTGGATGATCGCGGCCGGAGCCCCGCCGGAAAAGGTCACGCATGTGGTCATGACGCACCTGCACGCCGATCACGTCGGCTGGAATACCACGTGGCAGGACAACCGCTGGGTCCCGACTTTCCCGAACGCGCGCTACTACATCCCGAAGGATGACTTCCTCTTCTGCGACGAAGGCCGCAACAAGGAGGCGGGCGTGGTCGATGTGTTCGGCGAGTCGTTCTTCGACAGCGTGATGCCCGTAGTCAACGAAGGCCTTGCGGAGATGATGAAGCCCGGAGAGGAAATCGCCGGCTGCCTGCAGGTCGAACCCGCCGTGGGCCACAGTCCTGGCCAGGTCGCGTTCCGCGTGCGCTCCCGCGGCGAAGAGGCAATCTTCTGCGGCGACATCCTGCACAGCCCGCTGCAAATCGTGCGCCCCGACGTGAACTCCGGCTATTGCATACGGCCGGACCTGGCACGCAGCACTCGCCTCGCCTTCTTAAACCAGGCCGCCGACACCGGCGCGCTGATTCTACCGGTGCACTTCGGCGAGCCCTATTGCGGCTTTATCAGGCGCCAGGGCAGCGGCTTCCGCTTCGAGCCCGCCACGTGGTAGCCAACCAGGCAATCCGCCTGGCCTGCGCGGTTATCATCGTGGCTCAGTGAGTTTGCCGCGAGACCAGCTGCATGCCTGTTCCGTTTGATATCACCGATTTCCGCCTCTTCGTCAACGTCGCGGAGACGCGCAGCCTGACCCGCGGCGCGGAACGCTCGTTCCTGTCCGTGCCGGCGGTCAGCAACCGGATCAAGAACCTTGAAGACACGCTCGGCGTGCGCCTGCTGGAGCGCTCGCCGCAGGGCGTGACGCTGACGGCTGCCGGCGAGGTCTACCTGCAGCACGCGCGCGTGGTACTGACCGAACTGGAACGCCTGACCGGCAACCTGCAGCCGTTCACCGCGGGCCTGAGCGGACAACTCAAGCTGGTGGCCAATACCACCGCCATCACGGAATACCTGCCACCGGTGATCGGCGATTACCTGGCCACGCACCCGGATGTCCGCATCGAGGTACGCGAACGCCTGAGCGACGATATCGTGCGCCTGGTCCGCGAAGGCGGCACCGATCTCGGCATCATCTCGGGCAACATCCCCACCTCAGGCCTGCAGGCCGTACCGTTCGTCAAGAGTTCGCTGATCCTTGTCGCGCCGCTGGGCCATCCCCTGCTGGCCCAGCGCGACATCTGGTTCGAGCAGGCGCTCGACCATGCCTTTGTCGCGCTGCTCGAAGGCAGTGCCTTCCAGATGTTCTTGACGCGCGCAGCCGGCGCGCTGCACAAACCCATGACCATCCGCGTACATGTGGCGAGCCACGACGCCACATGCCGGATGGTGGCCGCCGGCGCCGGCGTGGCCATCATGCCCAAGGCCGCATTCACCCGCCTGAAGGGCGACCAGCAGATTGGTTCCTGCAACCTGCGCGATGACTGGGCCGTGCGCACCTTCCAGGTCTGCGCACGCGACCTGGACGGCTTGTCCAGCTTTGCCCGGGAGTTTGCCAATCTGCTGATCGACCGCTACGCCGCGGACGGCGAACCGGGCTAGCGCATTCGCGCACGGCGCGCTCCACCGGCTGCGTTAAGCCATCGCTAAGGACGGTTGCAGAAGTCGAAATTGTGTGCCATCGGGCAGCATGGCAACCTTGTCTCGCCAGACAACAACGAAGGCCAGACATGATCGACAAGCTTTATGGAACAGCGCGCGATGCCGTCAGCGAAGTGGCCGACGGCGCCACCATCGCGGTCGGCGGATTCGGGGGCGCCGGCATGCCCGACGACCTGATCGACGCGCTGATTGAACACGGTGCTACCGGCCTTACCGTCGTCAGCAACAATGCCGGCAACGGCGACACCGGCCTCGCCGCACTCCTCAAGGCGGGCCGCGTTCGCAGACTGGTGTGCTCGTTCCCGCGCCAGCGCGATGCCCACGTATTCGAAGCGCTGTACCGTGCCGGCGACATCGCGCTGGAGGTCGTACCGCAGGGCACGCTGGCCGAACGCCTGCGCGCCGCCGGCAGCGGCATCGGCGCCTTCTACACACCCACCGGCTATGGAACATTGCTGGCAGAGGGCAAGGAAACGCGTGAAATCAACGGACGCGGCTACGTACTGGAATACCCCATCCATGTCGATGTCGCGCTGATCAACGCCGAGGCAGCCGATCGCTGGGGCAATCTCATCTACAACAAGACCGCGCGCAACTTCGCGCCCGTCATGGCGATGGCCGCGAACCAGACCATCGCCGCCGTTGCTCGCGTTTGCGAGCTCGGCGAACTGGATCCGGAAGCCATCATCACGCCCGGCATCTTCGTCAGCCGCGTGGTGCTGCGTGACAGCACCGCCACGCGTGCAAACCCCGTGCACACGAGCTGAAGCCATGGATCAAATCGCAAAGAACCTGCTGGCCGCGCGCGTGGCGCGCGATATCCCGAACGGCTCGTACGTGAATCTCGGCATCGGCCTGCCGACGCTGGTCGCCAACCACCTGCCGCGGCATCGCGAAGTCATCCTGCACAGCGAGAACGGCGTGCTTGGCCAATGGTCGGCCGCCGAGCCCGGGCAGGAGGACTGGGAGCTGATCAATGCGGGCAAGGAGCCGATCCGGCTGGAGAAAGGCGCGGCATTTTTCCACCATGCGGACGCCTTCGGCATGATGCGCGGCGGCCATCTCGACATCTGCGTGCTCGGCGCCTTCCAGGTATCCGAGCACGGCGACCTGGCCAACTGGCACACCGGCGCCCCCGACGCGATTCCCGCGGTAGGCGGCGCAATGGACCTCGCCATCGGCGCCAGGCGCGTGTTCGTCATGATGGATCACATGACAAAGGATGGCGCCAGCAAGCTGCGCCGCCATTGCAGCTATCCGCTGACCGGCCTGGCCTGCGTCAGCCGCGTCTACACGGAGCTCGGCACATTCGCCATCGGCCCGCAGGGCGTGGCGGTGATCGAAATCGTCGGCGACATGTCACCGCAGGCTCTCCAGTCGGTCACCGATGTGGAGCTCGATTTCACCACCCTGGCGACGGCCGAACTGGCCTAGCCCCGCAACGAACAGTCCGGCGGAAACCGATCCGCACGGCGGCGCCGGTACCGCTTCGACAAAGACAAGAACCGACTTCAGGAGACAAACATGTTTGCTTGGTACAAGGCTGGATCGCCCCAGCAGAAGAAGACATTCTGGGCCTGCTATTCCGGCTGGGCGCTGGATTCCTTCGACATGCAGATGTTCAGCTTCCTGCTGCCTGCGCTGACCCTCACGTGGGGCCTGACCAAGGCGGAAGTTGGCGTGCTCGGGACCGTCGCGCTGGTCGTCACGGCGATCGGCGGCTGGGGCGCCGGCATTCTCAGCGATCGTTATGGACGCGCGCGCATCCTGGTTCTCGCCATTGTCTGGTTCACCTTCTTCGGCGTGCTCGCCGGCTTCGCCCAGTCCTACAACCAGTTGCTGGTTGCGCGTACGCTGCAAGGGCTTGGCTTCGGTGGCGAATGGGCGGTCGGCGCAGCGCTCATGGCCGAAGTCATCGATCCGAAGCACCGTGGCAAGGCCATCGGCTTCGTGCAGTCGGGCTTCGCGCTGGGCTGGGCACTGGCCGTGGTGGTCGCCACGCTGCTGCTGGCGTGGCTGCCCAAGGAACTGGCATGGCGCGTGGCATTCTGGAGCGGCATCATTCCTGCCCTGACCGTGCTGTTCATCCGTCGCCACGTCAAGGATTCCTCGATGTTCGAGCGCGCGCGCCAGAGCCGTGCCCCGCGCGCCTCGCTGGCTTCGGTGTTCAACCGCCGGTACGCACGTTCGCTGACGCTGTCCAGCGTGCTGGTGATCGGCCTGCAAGCTGGCTGCTACGCCATCCTGGTGTGGCTGCCGTCGCTGCTGAACCAGCGTCAGGTCGCGGCAAGCTCGTTGATCGTCACCGTGTTCATCATGGCCTTCGGATCGTTCTGCGGCTTCGCAGTGACCGCGGACCTTTCCGACCGCATCGGCAGGCGTCCCACGCTGATCCTGCTTTCGGTCTGCGCCTGGATCGTCACGGCCAGCTATATGCTGCTGCCGCTGAACGCGACGCTGGCGGCCATCCTGGGCTTCCTGGTCGGCTTCTCGGCCATCGGCATGTTCGCCGCACTGGGTCCTTTCCTCAGCGAACTGTTCCCGACCCATGTACGCACCACTTGCATGGGCTTCGCGTACAACGTCGGCAAGTCCGTCGGGGCCGGGTCTGTCGTCGGCGTCGGCGTGCTGTCGACCCATATCGGCCTGGCCAACGCCATGGGCGCGTTCTGCCTGGTGGCCTACGCCTTCGCGGTATTCGGCATCCTGATGCTGCCCGAGACGCGCGGCATCGCGATCGAGAACATCGGCGAAGCGGATGACCACCGCGAGTCAGGCGAGCTGGTGCGGCCCGCAACGGCTCATACCTGACCTGCCGCCGCGCGTGCCCCGGTGCCTGATACACAATCGAACCCACACACCAACCAGAAGAGCCAACACATGATTCGACTGCTATATCTGCTGGTCAAGCCAGCCGGCATGTCCGACGAAGCCTTCCGCGCGGAGTGCCTGCGCCACTACGAGATGTCGCATGAAGTACCGGGCCTGCACAAGTATGAAGTCCGCTTGGTCGCCGAGCAGCCGACCGATACGCACGTGCCCTTCCTTGACATCGGCCATGTGGATGCCATCGGCGAATGCTGGTTCCGGGACAACGCCGCGTATGCCCAGTACATGGCCTCTGACATCCGCAAGGCATGGTTCGAGCACGGCAAGACCTTCATCGGTCAGCTCAAGCCCTTCCGCACCGCACCGGTGGGCGCAGACGACGCGTCAAGCTGAACCCGCTCCCCCCAACATTCGACACCAGGAGACCCCATGCTTTACTGCGTACAGATGGACGTGAAGTTGCCCCATTCCCTGCCGGCCGAACGCGCCGACGCCATCAAGGCCGCGGAAAAGGCCCGCGCCGTCGAGATCCAGCAATCCGGCAAGTGGCCGCACCTGTGGCGCGTGACTGGCCGCTACGCCAACATCAGCATCTTTGACGTGGACAGCCACGACGAACTGCACGAACTGCTGTCGTCTCTGCCGCTGTTCCCGTATATGTCGATTCAGGTGACGCCGCTGGCTCGCCATCCTTCCGCGATCTGATATCTGCGCGCGCTAGCCGCCGCCCTTCGTCACAGCATCGAGCCGCGCCGCCGCCCGCGCAAGCCGGCGCACGCCTTCGTCGACCTGCGCTGCATCCGTGCTGGCGAATGACAGTCTGATAGCCGCGCGCGCGCGGCGCGCCGCATAAAATCCGGTCCCCGGAACGAACAGGACTTTCTCCGCAATGGCGTGCGGCAACAGCGTGGCGGCATCCTCAACACCATCCAGCGCAGCCCACAGGAACATGCCGCCGCCGGGCAGCGCGAAGCGGATCCGCTCGCCAAACGCCGCGCGCAGCGCCGCCGCCAGCCGGTCGCGCTTGTCCCGGTAGAACGCCACTTCGGTGGCCACCTGCCCCGCAAGCCGGCCCGACTGCAGGTATTGCGCGGCGGTCAGTTGGATCCATGGCGGCGTGCACAGGTCTGACACCTGCTTGGCAATCACCGCGCGGCGAACGATCTCCGGCGCGGCGATCATCCAGCCGATGCGCAGCCCCGGCGCCAGCGTCTTCGACAAGCTGGCAAGATGCACCACCCACGGCCGAGCGTCGGGTACCTGGGCGCACAGCGCCAGCAGCGACGCCGGCGGCGGGCCATCAAAGCTCAGCGCGCCGTACGGATCGTCCTCGACCAGCACCACGCGATACCGCGCCACCAGTTCCAGCAGCCGCAGGCGACGTGCGTGGGTCAGCGTCGCGCCCGTGGGATTGGCGAAGGTCGGCACCGTGTAGATAAGGCGCGGACGCAGCGACGGATCGGCCAGCAGGGCCTCCAGCGCATCGACGTCCATGCCGTCGTGGTCGGCCGGGACACCGCGCACATCGGCGCCGGCAAGCCGCAATGCCTGCAGGGTCGCCGGATAGGTCGGCTCCTCCACGAGCACCACGCTGCCCGGCTCCACCAGCGAGCGCACCAGGAAGTCGAAGCCCTGCTGCGATCCCGTGGTGACCAGCAATTCCTCCGCCGCCACGACCGCGCCGCGCTCCGACATCAGCGCCACCAGGGCGCCGCGCAGCGCCGGCGCGCCTTCGGTCGCGCCGTACTGCAGGCATTCCGCGGGCCGCTCGCGCAGCACCTGCGCCGATGCGGCGCCGATGCCCTCGGCATCGAACAGCGCGGCGCACGGGTAGCCGCCGGCGAACGAGATCATTGCCGGGTCGGACAGGTACTTGAACAGCTCCCGGATCGGCGATCCTTCGGGCTCCCGCAATGCCGGCACGAACGGATAAGCGGTCATGGCGTGTCCCCACTCAGCATGCCGCGGCGGTCATCTTGAAGATGCCCTGCGCATTACCTGCGTCAAAGCCCAGGTCGGTGCGCGAGACCGCCTGCGCGTCGTCGACATAACGGTCGCGGGTGATGAACTCGTAGAACGAGCCCGGCACCTCGCGCACGACCTC
Source organism: Cupriavidus sp. 21MJTG02-4 (assembly GCF_057798975.1). NCBI lineage: Bacteria > Pseudomonadati > Pseudomonadota > Betaproteobacteria > Burkholderiales > Burkholderiaceae > Cupriavidus > Cupriavidus sp. 21MJTG02-4. The sequence goes on from NZ_JBYOJP010000003.1 coordinate 267,870, forward strand.
GGCGCCTGCGGCGTCGATGAACACGCGCTGCACGGGGTCCGCACGGAACGCCGTCTGGCGCACGCGCCCGCTCTGCGACACCTCGACCTTTTCCTTCATCGGGCGGCCGATGCGCTTTTGCTGCTCGGCCAGCGCGAACACGTCTTCCACACGGTCGGTCGCGTGATTGAAGGCATTGCCTTCGGTCGCGATCCAGGCCATCTCAGGCGACTCGGCCAGCAGGCACTCATAGTCATCCAGGCGCGGCGCGGCGTGCTGGCGGTCGAAACAGCGCGCCAGCGCGCCGATCAGCTCGGCGGCGTCTTCCAGCGACAGCGAACCCTCGCGCTCGAGCTCCCACAGCAGCGACTGCGCGCGCGGCGTCAACGGGTCTTCCGAGGTGCCGGTGATGCGGCTGACGGCCTGCCGGAAGTCCTCGCTGAAGCGCTCGGGATGCAGTTCGCTGACAAAGAACTGCGCAATCCCTTCGGGCGCGTCCTCATGCGCGTACGAGCGGCCGGTCATGCCGATGCGGTCCAGCGGATAGGTGCCGTTGAGCCGGTAGCCCAGCGGACGCAGGATGCGCGTGAATGCCGCCTCGCCAGCCGGCAGCGCGCCATTGTCCTGCCAGCGCACCGTGCGCAGCGCGCCGTGGTCGAAATACACCTTGCCGCCGGCCGTGGCCACGTCATCGGTATACGCCTTGCCCGTCGGCACGCGTTCCAGGATGCCGGCGAACAGCACCAGGTTCAACGCGTGCGCGACTTCCGCGCGCGAAGGGCGCCCCGCTTCGCCGGCGGGAAGCCCGTCCGGCGTGGCGACCAGTTGCGCCAGGCGATCCGCGGCCGGAGCGCCAAGGTGGAGGGAAAGGAGAGGAACGACGTTCTTGTCAGACATGATCGAATGCAGCAGGAAATAAAAGGGAAAAGCCGTGCGGTGTCAGTCCACCGACGCGCCCGACAGGCGAACGATGTCGCCCCACTTCTGGCGATCCTTCTTCAGCACGTCGGCAAACGCGTCCGGCGTGCTGGGCGCGGGCTCGGCGCCGAGTTCGCGCATCTTGGCCTGCACCGCGGGATCGCCGAGCGCGCGCGTCAGGTCCTGGCTGATCTTCTGCGCCACCGTCGCGGGTACGCCGCGCGGCGCGAGCAGGCCGAACCACGGGCTGGCGTCAAAGCCTGGCACGGGGCCGGCGGCCGCGACGGTCGGCACATTGGGCAATGCCGACGAGCGCGCCGGCGCGGTCACAGCCAGCGGCTTGAGCTTGCCGGAGCGGATAAAGGGCAACGATGCCGGCAGGTTGTCGAACATGACATCGACGCTGCCGCCCATCAGGTCGGAGATGGCCGGGCTGCTGCCCTTGTAGGCCACGTGGCTCATCTCGGTACCGGTCATGCGCTGGAACAGTTCGCCGGCCAGGTGCGTCGAGGTGCCGTTGCCGGCCGACGCCATATTGACGCGCTTCGGGTTGGCCTTCAGGTAAGCGATGAACTCCGCCAGCGTCTGTACGCGGGCACGTTCGGCGAAGGCCGGCGACAGCACCACCACATTGGGCACGCGCGCCACCATCGTGACCGGCGCGAAATCCGCGGCGGCGTCATAAGGCAGCTTCTTGTACAGCGTGGGGTTGATGCCGAACTCCCCAACCGAGCCCATCAGCAGCGTATAGCCGTCCGCCGTCGACTTGGCGGCGGCCCCGGTGCCGACGATGCCGCCGGCACCGGGACGGTTGTCGACCAGCACGGCCTGCTTCCACTGGATGGCAAGCTGCTCGCCGATCAGTCGCGCCACCATGTCGGTAGTGCCGCCCGGCGGGTACGGCACGATGATGCGGACCGGCTTGGCGGGAAAATCCTCGGCGCACGCGATGCCGGGCACGGTGGCGCCCACGGCTAGGGTCGTTGCGGCGAGCGCGCTGAACAAGCGTTTCATGCTGTCTCCTGTCTACCTGATGTTGTCGTTATTAGTGGCCGCAATCGAATGCCGAATGCGGTCAAGCAAGGACAGAATGATTTCTCATCAACTCTACGAGTTCAAGCGAGATTTCGGTATAGGATGATGACTTTTAGTCATCAACTCCGCTATCGCCCCCCCATGCGGCATCGACTTCCCAGCCTTTCCAGCCTGCGCGCCTTTGAAGCCGCCGCGCTGCACCTGAACCTGCGCCGTGCGGCGGCCGACCTGTTCATCACCGAAAGCGCGGTATCGCGCCAGATCGCGGCGCTGGAGAGCCTGCTCGGCGTGCCGCTCTTTCACCGCGCCAACCAGCGCATCACGCTGACGGCGGCCGGCGCGCTCTACAGCGGACAGGTGCGCGAGATGCTGCGCAAGCTGCAGCGCGACACGCTGGACGTCATGGCGCATGAAGGTGCGGGCGGCACCGTGGAGCTCGCATGCGTGCCCACGCTGGCGGTCGAGTGGCTGATCCCGCGGCTGCCCGATTTCTACGCGCGCCATCCGGGCGTCGTGGTCAACATCAGCGCGCAGTCCGACGTGTTCCTGTTCGATGGCACGCCCTACGATGCCGCGATCCACTTTGGCGAAGCGGTGTATCCCGGCGCGCACGCGGACCTGATGTTCAACGAGGAATCCGTGGCGATCTGCCATCCGGACTTCTTCGGACGCAGGAAGCGGATCGATGCCGCGGACATTGCGCGCGCGCCGCTGCTGCACCTTGCCACGCGCAGCTTCGGCTGGAAGCAGTGGATGGACGCGGCCGGCATCGACGACGTCAATGCCATGCGCGGCGCCCGCTACGATCACCACAGCATGGTGATTGCCGCCGCGCGTGCGCGGCTGGGCATTGGACTGGTGCCGCGCTTTCTCGTCGGGGAATACCTGTCCAGCCGCCAACTGGTGATGCCGGTTGCGCGCACGCTGCGCTCCACGCGCGCCTATTACCTGGTCTTGCCCGATTCGCGGCCGATGAGCGCCGCGATGCAGCATTTGCGCGCCTGGCTGCTGGAAGCCGCCGGCGCGTTTGCCGCGGCGCAGTCGGCGGCGGATGCCGGCCCCGCATCGCGTTAGCAAGGTTTGCACCCGGCATCCCTTCTTACATGCTCTGCAATCGTTGCAATGCTTCGAGGGCCACAAAGGTCCCCTGAAGCAACGCGAACACCGTGCCCTGCCAGGCTTGCACTCGGTACGAATCTTGCCGCTTTCCCGATACACGCCCATGCGAGAGCGGGCGCGATCGTGTCCGCGCGATCGTGTCCGTGTTCGCACCAGGCATCTCCCCGGTAACTCAGGACACGAGCATGAGCAACTATTACGACGACGCGCGCGAACGCGGCAAGCAGTGGGACGACGACGACTGGCAACCGGAATCCGGACGCGACACCTGGCAATCGGAACGCAGGCGCAGGCAAATGACCCCCGGACAGACCAGCTATGGCGGGCCCGCCCGCCAGCAAGGCGGCGATGACGAACGCTACCAGGGGTCGTACGGCCAGCGGTCCGGACGCCAGTCCGGCAATCCCGACGACAGGTACAGCGATTATGGCGCGCAGCGCTCCGGGTTATCCGAGCGTGATCCTTATGGGCAGCGCTATGGTGAGCGCTATGGTGAGCGCTATGGGCAGCGCTACGGCGGCCGCGACGAAGGACGCGCCTCCCAGCGCGAAGAATACCGTGGCAGCCACCGCGAGGACGAAGACCGTCGCCAGGGCAGCGACCTGCGCGCCGGCATGAACGGTGGCTACGGCTGGGAGCGCGCCCGCGAATGGCGCGATCCGCACGCGTGGCAGCGCGATGACAGGCAAGCCGAGCGCAATTGGCGCCAAAGCACCGAGCGCGCGCGCGAGCGAGATCGCGGCATGGGCGGCCAGGGTCCGTACTTCCGCGACCTGCGCAGCGATACGCGCTACTGGACCGACCCGGACGACGACCGGACCGAGGATCAACGCCACGGCCGCCACTACAGCCGCGAGGCGGCGCAGCAACGCGGTTGGGAAGTCGACGACGATCGCGATCGGGACGAAGACCATGGCACGCTCTACAACTTCGGGCGCCGCATCGGCGAGGCCGTGGGCGACTTGTTCGGCACCTCGGAACGGCATGAGCGTCCGACCGGCCCGCGCGGCTACAAGCGTAGCGACGACCGCATCCGCGACGATGTCTGCGAACGCCTGAGCTACGCGCACCGGCTGGACGTCAGCGATGTCAGCGTCGAGGTGAAGGACGGCGTGGTGACGTTGTCCGGGTACGTGAACGACCGCAGCCAGAAGTACGACATCGAAGAACTGGTCGATGCGACCTACGGGGTCAGTGAAGTCAACAACGACATCCGGGTGCGCCGGGATGCCGGCGGCACATCGCAGGCTGGCGGCGACGCGTCGTCGGGTAGTACGTGGAGGGCGTGATTTTTTTGGGAGAACGGTACGGCCCGGTTGTGACTGGGTCGTCGTTCTTGGCTGGCGCTGCTGTTTCGCCGGCGTCGCCGGGGCAAACCCCGCGCGTGCCCAGGGCCCTGCCCCCGCAATTCGGCAATGACCCAGAAGAAAGACCTGCACCAGGCAGGCCGTCTTGTATCGCCGTGCACGCAGCCTAATGCGCTTCGACATGCCTCTTGAAGTTGTCCAGGATGCTCTGCCACCCGCTCTGCTGCTGCTCGATCGGAAACTCCGATTCGGCATCGAAGCTCACGCGCACGGTAACCCCCCGCGGGGTATCGGCGAACTCGACCTGCGCGGTGCGGTCGCCAAAGGCGTACTCGATCAGCCTGTGCTCCTCGATCCTGGTGTAGGTACCGGCAAAGTCGAATCCCATGCTGCCATCCTTCGCTTCCATCCGCGAAGAGAAGTCTCCGCCCACGCGCAGATCGACCGTGGCGGCCGTGGTATGCCAGTCCTCTGACGCGGCATTCCATTGCTTGATGTCCGCCGGCGTGGTGTAGGCATGCCAGACCTTCTCCATGGGGGCCGCGACCGTGGTTTCTACCTGGATCTTCATAGTTTTTCCCTTTGTGGTCAATCCGACTCAATTCAGCATGCACCCGCGTTCGTTCCCACCGACACGCGTGCAGGCAGTAATATGACCGCTCCCTCTCTCAATTGGAAGTATCGCGATGCAAGTCCTGGTGGATGCAGATGCCTGCCCGGTGGTCGTGAAAGACATGCTGTACCGCGCCGCGCAACGTGTCGAAGTCTGCGTCACGCTGGTGGCCAACCAGTATATGCGCACGCCCCCTTCCCGCTTTATCAAGGCCCTGCAGGTACCGGCGGGCTTCGATGTCGCCGATGACCGCATCATCGAGCTCGCCACCAGCGGGGATCTCGTCATTACGGCGGACATCCCGCTTGCAGCCGCCGCGCTCGACAAGGGCGCCCATGTGCTCGACCCACGCGGCAGCTGGTTCAGCCGCGAGAACATCCAGGAACGCCTGACCATGCGCGAGGTGATGGAGCAGTTGCGCAGCGCGGGCGTCGATACCGGCGGCCCCGCAGCCTACTCGCCCCAGGATGGCAAGACGTTCGCAAGCCAGCTGGACCGCTTCCTGGCACGCCATGCGCGGCGGGCTGGCACCGCCTGAAGCCTGGCAGCCCGCGGGCCTTCAGCGTGCCGGGACCGACCGCATGCGCTTGCGATTCAGCAACAGCGGAATGGCACCGATGGCAATGCCGCCCATGCCGACGACATTGGTGACCCAGTCGAAGGTCGGGATGCTGTAGAGCGCGATGAAGAACAAGAAGATCCCGCTGGCCGCCGGCCAGATCACGTGGCTCACGGCCAGCCACGGTCCACGGGCCAGCATCCCGCGGTAGTACCAGCCGCAGGCCAGCCCGGTCAGCCCGAGATAGAAGCAAATCTGGAAGCCGATGGCCGTGATCGAATCCTGCAGGATGACGTTGACGGTTGGCAGGTAAGACGACACGAACAGCAGCACGAGCCCGGTGATCCAGATAAAGAAGATGGCGATGTGCGGCGTGCGCCAGCGCGGATGCAGGCGCGCATAGCGCGGGTGCAGCGCGCCGTCGCGGCTCTTGGCAAACAGCGTGCGCGTGAACTGCAGCATCTGCGTCTCGACCGTTCCCACCGTGCTCAGCAGGACCGCGATGATCGAGACGTAGCCCCAGGTCGGTCCGAACAGCTTCTGCGCGATGGCGAAAATGACGTTGGTGTTGTAGTGCTGGATCTCGGCATCGGACAGGCCGAGCAGCGTGATGACGATGAAGACCAGGAAGAACGCCATCAGGAACACCATCGACCAGAACGCGGCACGGCCGGGGATGCGGTTGGCGTCGCGCGTCTCCTCGCTGAGGTTCATGGTCACGTCCCAGCCGTAAAAAAAGAAGATGGCCACCAGCGCGCCGTTGGCAAACAACCCGGGTGTGAAGGCGAAGGGCGAGAACCAGGCCAGCGAGAACGGGTGCTGCGGCGCACGGGGGAACATGACGAAACTCGCGACGATGATCGCCAGCAGGATGATGGCCTCGATGATCGTCATCAGCACCTGTACGTAGCTGGTGAGCTTGATGCCCTTGACGACGACCGCGCTGACAAGGGTCAGCCATGCAGCCGCGATCAGCGTCACGTAGTGCACGTTGTTCATCATCGGCCGGTCAAGGATCAGCAGCGTGGCGTTGGCCGCCGGGATCATGGCCGAGACCATGAACACGCAGCACAGCACCAGCAGCGCCCAGCCCGCAAGAAATCCGAGCGTACGCCCGAACACCATGCTCACCCATGAATAGGACGTGCCGGCACTGGCCAGCGCGCGGTTCAGGTTGATGAACGCGTAGGCAATGCCGAACATGACGACGCCGCACACCAGGATGCTCGCCGGTGCCAGCGTGCCCGCCGTCCCGATGATCGTCGAAGTCGTGATCTCGATGCTGTAGGCCGGCGCCGTGCCGGCGATGCCCATGATCACCGATTCGACGATGCCCAGCGAATCGGCGTTGAGCCTGGCGGGTTCGTCCACAGGTTTCACGACCGCACCTGCTTCAGCGCGTCCATGCGCAGGCGATAGCTTCGCAGCAGGCAAGCCTTGTCGCTGCACAGGTTGCGCGAACCGCGCAGCCAGTCCCGTTGATCCGCACGCAGGCGCGCCTTGTTCGCGGATGCGCTCAGCTTCTGCTCGTAGAGTCCCGCCAGCGCCTGGTCGGCACTGGCCAGTTCCGCATCGCCGCAAATCAGCTGGGCCGGAACGGAAATAAGCTGGCTGCAGGCAAAACTGCGCATCAAGGCAGGCTTTGTCTCGCTCCGGGTTTCAAGCAGCCCCGCCTTGCACAGCCCTTGCAAAGCCCTGCAAGCGACATTGCGGTGGATCCACGCCATGTCTTGCGCACCGTATTGCTTGACGAACCGATTGATGGCGTCGTGGCTGACCCCGCGCTGCATGGCGTTTGCCGCGATAACCTCGTTGCAGAGCGAGTCCTCCGTGATGGTCTTCCCGTTGCGCCGGTAGCAACTGTGGAAGCCCAGCTGCCCCGTGCCCACGACGCTGCGGCGTTCGCCGGAAGCGAACAGGATCGACGCGCAAGCGGACGCGCACCTGGCGCTGTCCGGAACGGTGGTGTAGACGCGCACCTTGTCCATGGCATCGACCATCCGGAACGCGGCTTCGACATTGCCACCCGGACTGTTCAGGACCAGCGGCACGAGTCCTTCGCGATCACGGCCAGCCATTCGCGCCACCGCGAGAAACCGGTCGGCGTCGCCGTCCTGGATCTTTCCATCGCCGATGACCATGTTCAGATCCAGTTGCGGCTGGTGATAGATCCTGAACTCCATTCCCATCACCCCACCCGGCGACATCAGCGCGGCGAGACCCAGCGCCCGGAACCACAGCCGGCTTGCAAGCCAACCCACCACGCCCCTCGCCGCCGGGTGCCCGCTGCTGCGCATAGACGTCTCCTTGGCTGTGAAGGCTGAACGCATAACCACGACCAGCTGCCTGGAAGATCCAGACCCCATGCAGAACTTTGATCCAGATCAGAGAGAGGCGCGGGCGGAAGCATAGTGTTCAGCGTGAGGCTTCGATACGACGTGGCCTCAAAGGCGACCAAACTTAACCGATGGAGCCCGCCATGGCCACCCCGTTTTCCACCTGGCATGAAGACCATGTCCATTTCGCCCGGCTGCTAGACCTCCTGGAAAGCCAGGTCATCCTGTTCAATCGGGGAGAGCGGCCGAACTACAGCTTGATGGCGTCGATTATCCATTACATGCGGCATTTCGGTGATCGTGTGCACCATCCGCGCGAGGATATCGCCTACGCCCGTCTGGTCGAGCGCGATCCCGACATGGAGATCATGGTCAACCGACTCCAGCAAGAGCATCGTGTCATCGCGAACGTCGGCGAGACGCTGGTGGACCGCCTGAACGAGGCCGAGAGCGACATGATCAGTTCGCGCGCGGCCCTTGAGGCGGCCGCGGCCATGTACCTGGTGTACTACCGCAACCATCTTTCTTCCGAGGAGAGGCACGTCATGCCGCGCACGGCCCGGTTGCTGACGGCAGCGGATTGGAAAGCCGTTGACGAGGCCGTTCCGGCCGGCGCGGACCCGCTCTTTGGCGCGGATGTGCACCAGCGCTTCGTGGTCCTGCGCGCGCAGATCGAGAGCGAGGAGCGCGCGTTGTCCAGCCCGGGCTAAAACTACGAACTCCCAAGATCCTTCGGCCAGAACGTGATCCGGATCTCGGGCGGCGCAGAACCGCTTTCGTCCCGAGGCAACGGGTCGGAGAGCGACACGGCGCGCAGCACGGCGTTGTCCCAGGCGGCATTGCCGCTTGACCTGGCAAGCCTGGCGGACAGGATCGAGCCGTCGGGTGCCATGCGCACCGCCACGACGGCCGCCGGATTGCCGTTGACCTCTTCGCTGAACAGGATGTTTGGCTTGACCCGCTGCCGGACGCGCTCGGCATAGGCGGACGATGGCTTTCCGGACGTGCCGGTACCGTTGTTCGGTTCGGCGCCGCCCGCCTGCGCGCGCAGGCGCGACAGTTCGCTGGCGCGTTCGGCGCTGCTGGCCTGGCGCTGCGCCTCCCGTTGCGCCTCCCGTTGCGCCTCCCGTTGCGCGGCCTGGCGGCCCGCATCGGCGCGAGCCTGCGCTGCGTGCTGCGCCCTCTCTTCATCACGCGCCGCACGCTCCTTGCGCGCTTTCTCCTGCAGCGAGATATCGGCGCTTTGCTGTTCCACCGGCTTCACGGCCGGAGCCGGCTTGACCGGTGGCTCCGCGGGCACGTTCGGGACCGCCTCGGGGACCGCGTCCCACAGTTCGGCGGATACCCCTTCCGGCACCGCGTTGTGCCAATGCACGCCGTAGTACAGCAGTGCGCCAAGCAGCACGTGCATGAACAATGCCGCCAGGAAACAAGGCAGGGAGCCCCGTTCCTGGACGGGCTGGAAGGGAAGGACGCCGGTCTGCATGGATCACCTGCCTCGCCGCTTGTTCGCTGTCGGGATGGCAACCATCTCGTACGATGCGACGTGCGCCCCAGGCGGGTCAAGCTTCGCTACACTCGACGAAGCAGGACAGGCCCGAAGGGCCGCACTTCATGGTCCATTCTATGAAGTGCGGCGCAGGAGCGGAAATATTCCGGATGGCCGCGCCAGGACCAGGCGGGCAGCATGGCCGCCCGTGATGCGCGACCGATCCGATGTGCCTAGGAAGGATCCTTCGTGCGCGTACGGGAAACGGCGGCCATGATGCCAAGGCCGAGGATGACCAGGCAGGCAATGCCGATGTACACGGGCGCCAGGCCCGCGATCGACAGCCCCCAGGCGATCCCGCCCACCAGTACCAGCAGTCCGATCAGGAAGAGCGCGAATGACATAACTATCTCCGGCGGTGAATCGGCTAAAGTCAATGTAGTTGCCGATGCTCCGACGCAGCATCGGCGGGAGGCGCAAAGGTGCGTAGGCGGGTTCTGACTCCAGACGTGCCGCAACCACCACGACGCAAGTCGGGGCAGGACCGTGCTTCCCCTGGCATGCCCTATGCTGGTTCGCCCAATGTTAGCGGCCGGAGCCCCGGCAAATCATCGGCAAGAGGCTCCCCGCCTTGTCAAAACGATACGGTCATGTCTACGCGCGGCGGCAATCTGTGGAAGCGGTTCCTGGACATCGCCAAGCCATACTGGCTGTCCCGGGAGAAGTGGAAGGCATGGGCACTGTTGTCGGTGCTGGTGTGCCTGCTGCTTGGGCAAACCTGGACCAATGTGCGATTCAACGAGCAGACCGGCGAGTTCGCCTCGGCGCTCGCCGCCGGCGACGCGGACCGCTTCTGGTACGCCATCCAGATCTTCATCTACGTGCTGATCGCCGCCGTCCCGGTCTACGCGTTTTATTACTACACGCGCAACCGGCTGTTCATGCAGTGGCGGACCTGGATGACGCACCAGTACCTGGACAAATATTTCGGCGGCTGCGCGTTCTACACGCTGAGTGCCAGCACCGCCATCGACAACCCGGACCAGCGCATCTCGGAAGACATCAGCACCTTCACGCAGCAGTCCCTGTACTTCCTGCTGCTGATGCTGGGTTCGGTGCTGCAGCTGGTGGCGTTCAGCGAGGTGCTGTGGTCGATCTCGCGCGAGCTGGTGCTATTCCTGGTGCTCTATGCCGTCTGCGGCACGGTGGTCTCGGTGATGTGCTTCGGCAAGGTGCTGATCGGCCTGAACTTCTACCAGCTCAAGCGCGAGGCCGACTTCCGCTTCAGCCTGATCCGGGTGCGCGAGCATGCGGAGTCGATTACCTTCCATCGTGGCGAGCAGCATGAATCCGATCACGTGCGCGGCCGGTTCCAGCATGTATTCGCCAACTACAACCGCCTGAACCGCTGGCAGCTGAACCTCTACCTGTTCCAGTACGCCTATGCGTTCCTGACGCTGATGCTGCCCAGCGTCATCGTCGCCAACCGCGTGCTGGACGGCGAACTCGAAGTCGGCAGCGCGATCCAGGCCGCGGGCGCCTTCACGGCCGTGCTGGCGGCGCTGACGGTGATCGTCGACAACTTCGAGAGCCTGAGCCGTTTCGTTGCGGGCCTGGACCGGCTGGCCACGTTTGCGTCGTCATTGGCGCACACGCGCGTGCTGCGGCGCAAACCGGGCAGCCAGATCGAACGCCGCCGGGGCGACACCTTGTCGGTCGAGCACCTGACCCTGCATACGCCCGACTACGGCCGTACCCTGCTGAAAGACCTGACCGTGACGGTCGGCGCGGGCCAGAGCCTGCTGATCGTCGGGCCCAGCGGCGGCGGCAAGAGTTCCCTGATGCGGGCCGTCAACGGCCTGTGGAATTGCGGCAGCGGCCGCATCGTGCACCCCGGGCCCGGGCAGATGCTGATCCTGCCCCAGCATCCGTACATGGCGGTCGGCAACCTGCGCTGCCAGTTGCTGTACCCGCGCCACGAGGAGCGCCACATCGCGGACAGCGAGCTGTTGAAGCTGCTCGAGATGGTCAACCTGCCGGACCTGGCCGAGCGCGTCGGCGGACTGGATGCGGAACTCGACTGGAGCAAGGTCCTGTCGCTCGGCGAGCAGCAACGCCTGGCGTTCGCGCGCCTGCTGCTGGCGCGCCCGCGCTACGCGCTGCTCGATGAAGCCACCAGCGCGCTGGACGTCGACAACGAAGCCCGGCTCTACAGCCATCTCGCCAGCGGCCCCACCACGATCGTCAGCATCAGCCACCGCCCCACCCTGCTCAAGTATCACGTCCAGGTGCTGGAACTGCGCGGCAATGGCGACTGGCAGCTGCAGCCTGCGCACGACTACCGCTTCGCCTGGTAGGTTCCGCCCGCGCAGGTGGCATTGCCCGCACGCGCGCGGCGCATCCGTCACCGCCAGCACACATTGGGGTTTTCCGGCACAATGCGCACTCGCGCTGCGCCGGAGCGCGCTGGCAGCACGAGGCAGGACGCAGATCCCGCCCGCCAGCGAGCAGCGAATGAACCAACAAGATCTCGCGCTCCCCCATGACGGCTCCTCACGGCACCCCCGATTCCCTTTCCGCGCCCTCGTCCGGCAACACCCTCTCCGCCTTTCAAAGCCGCCGTGCCCTGCTCGCGCTCGGCGTAGGCAGCTTCGGCATCGGCACCGGCGAATTCGTGATCATGGGCCTGCTGCCCGACGCCGCGCGCGATCTTGCCATCTCGATCCCGCAGGCCGGCCACCTGATCAGCGCCTATGCGCTGGGCGTCGTGATCGGCGCCCCGTTGCTGGCCGTGCTGGGCGCGCGCTGGCCGCGGCGCAACCTGCTGATCGCGCTGATGGCGGCCTTTGCCGCCGGCAATTTCGCCAGCGCGGTCGCGCCCGCCTATGCCTCCATGCTGATGGCGCGGCTGCTGACCGGCTTTCCGCATGGCACCTACTTCGGCGTGGCGGCGCTGGTCGCGGCCGGACTGGTGCCGCGCGAGCGCCGCGCCCAGGCGGTTGGCCTGGTCATGCTCGGGCTGACCGTCGCGACGCTGGTGGGCGTGCCGATTGCCGCGGCCGTCGGCGCCTGGCTCGGTTGGCGCGCCGCCTTCGTGATCGTGGGCACCATCGGCCTGCTCACCGTGTGGCTGGTGTGGCGCTGGGTGCCATTCGTCCCGGCTGACCGGTCCGCCAGCCCGCTGCGCGAACTGACGGCGCTGCGCCGCAAGCAGGTATGGCTGACGCTGGGCATCGGCGCCATCGGCTTCGGCGGCATGTTCGCCGTCTTCAGCTACATCAAGCCCACCATGCTCGAAGTGGCCCAGCTGCCGCCGGGCGCCATTCCGGTGGTCCTGGCGCTGTTCGGTGCGGGCATGGTGGCGGGCAACCTGGCCGGCGCCTGGCTGGCGGACAAGGCCCTGACGCCGGCCATCGGCGGGGTGCTGGTGTGGTCCGCGCTGGTGCTGGGCGCTTTCACCCTGACCGCGCCGTATCCGTGGCTGGCCTCGGCCAATGTGCTGCTGATCGGCACGGTCGTGGCGCTCGGACCGGCGCTGCAGATCCGCCTGATGGACGTGGCCGGCGACGCGCAGACGCTGGCCGCCGCCCTCAACCACTCGGCCTTCAACCTGGCCAATGCGCTGGGTGCGTGGCTTGGCGGCGTGAGCATCGCCGCGGGCCTGGGCTGGACTTCCACCGGCTGGGTCGGCGCGCTGCTGGCAATGGGCGGTCTGGCCGTGTTTGCCTGGTCGGTACTGGCCATGCAGCGCGGCGGCATGACGGTGCCGCAGGCGTCCTGATCGTGCCATCTCGCGCCCCGGACATCCTGACGTCGTTCTTCTGGAGCGGCGACTGCCTCAGAAGCCGGAGCGTGAGCGATCGCGTGCTGTCCGGCACCCTCGACATACCGGCGCCGCCGGCGCGCATGCTGGCGGATTGGGCACGGGAAATCTCGCGCCACATGACGCTGGACGCGGGCGATGTCGAGGTCATGCCGCTCGCCCGCGCGCGGGCACGCTGGCCCGAATACGCGTACTGCGTGCAGGCGGTGTCCGACTGGACCGAGCAGCTTGGACTGGCCGGCGTACTGGCCGCCAGCGATGTTGCGCTGATGGTTTGCCGCGGCGCCAGGTATCACCATGATGGCGAGCAGTATGGCGGCGCAGCCTTCTGCAATCTCTTCCTGAGCGAGGACAAGGGGCAGGACGTACATTTCCCGTCACTGGACCTGCGCATCCCGCTGCGCCGTGGCACGGCGCTGGTGTTCGACACCTGCCAGCCGCATGGCGTGATCCCGCGCGGCAGCACGGGCTTTGATGAAGCCGACTTCCCGGACGGGCAGGACTGCACCCAGTTGTTCCTGACGTGGGAGCTTCCCGTCGAGGACCTCCGCGTTGCGCGCGCGCTCGACATCGCCTTCGATATCGCCCCGTCGACGGCGGCCACCGTGAATGTAGAGCAAGTCTGGCTCCATGGCGAACGCGTCAGCGTCCGCCCGGAGTGCGGTCAGTGGCACCCGGCGGCATAGCCCAAGCCAAGAGTTGGCAAGGCGCGCGGGCGTGGCAGCAAGGCGAGCCGTTCCGCTCAGAACTGGATCGACGCGTGCCCGATGCCGTCGAACTCGACCGTCACCAGGTCGCCTGCCGCCGCGGGCAGGATCCCCACCCAGGTTCCGGTCGTGACCACCGTCCCGGCCTCCACGCGTTCGCCATGGCGCGTGGCGTGACGCAGCCAGGCCCCCAGTCCGTAGGCCGGATCGCCCAGGGCATGAGTGCCTTTGCGCTCGAAGCTTTGCGCGCCGATCCGGACATGGCAGCGTTGCGCGGCCCAGTCGATCGGCGCGTAAGGACGCCACGCGCCGAGTACGAGCGCGCCGTGCGCCTGCAGGTCGGCAAGCTTGAGCAAGGAAGGCGCGTCGGTGTATTGCTGCCAGCGCGAATCCACGACTTCGATGGACACCGCCATGCCATCCACGAAGCTGGCCGCGCTGTCGCTGTCGAAGGCGGCGGCATCTTGCGCGCTGACCGGGCGGCCCAGACGCAGGGCGATCTCGGCCTCGATGCCGCGCCAGGTGAAATTCCAGTTGCCCGCATTGGCCGGGCTGGACCAGACGCCGTCGGCGGGCAGTTGGGCGTGCGTCAGGCGCGCCTCCCGCGAAGGTCCGCCCGACTTCCAGTAACCGGGGCCGCTGGCCTGCCAGCCCAGCGACGCGGCCACTGCCGATTGCACGGCATAGGCGTCCTCCGGGGTGGCCAGCGCCGTGGCGAAGGCCTGGGCGTCGGCGCAGTGCTGTTCGCGCCGCGCGTGGATCAGGGTCTGGGCGACTGCATCGATCTGGGTTGAATTCATGCCAGGGAGTACTCCTTGATGGAAAGGGATTAAGGAAAACGATCGTCCGCTCGGTAGCGGCCCAGCGCGCGCAGGATGGCGCCGCACGCCGCCGGAATGGGCCCGATCACGGGAATGGCGAACTGCTCGCCCAGCGCCTGCGCCGCGCGGCCGAGCGGCCCCCCGCCGATGACCACGGCGCGTGCGCCATCGATCTCCACGCAGGCCTGCACGGCGGCCGCCAGCGCGGCTTCCAGTGCCGCGGGGTCCTGGCCGACCCGCCAGGGATCGCCCGGCGTCAGGCGCACGCCGGTAAAGCCGGCTTCCAGCCCGAACTGCCGGACCTTGCCTTCGATCGACGCGGCCAGCGCCGGCGTGGTCGTGGCGATGCCGAAGCGGCCATGCTGCGCCGCCTCGCGCATGGCCGCCTCGCCGATGCCCACCACCGGCACCGCCAGCCGGCGCCGCAGCAACTCGGCGCCGGGATCGCCAAAGGCAGCGACGATGACACCACTGGCGTCGCCCACGTCCAGCGCGCCGACCACATCCGCGGCCGTGTGCAGGTCAGCCTCGCCCACGATCATGGGCACCCCGCTTGGCGCGGTCAGGCCACGGACTTCCGCCCGTCCGTCGAGACTCGCACGCGCGATCTCCAGCATCATCTGCGTAGTCGCCTGCGACGTATTCGGGTTGATCAGCAGGATATGAGGCATTACATCCAGGGGTTCAGGATTGGCCGGCGCTGGCGGTACGCGTGTCGACGGCCAGCTGCGGCTCGTCTTCCACCTCGGGCTCGCCCATCGGCCTGCCAAACGTCTCCGGCGCGAACTGTACGCTCACGGCGAACACCGCGTACATAGCGGCCAGCATGCTGAACATGCCGCCCACGCCGTAGGTTTCAAACACGCGCCCGCTCACCAGCGGCGTCAGCGCGCCAGCCAGTGTACCGAGCGCCAGGATCAGCGAGGTGCCGAAGGCGCGGACGTCGGTCGGATACTGCTCCGGCGCGAAGATCCAGATCGAGGTATTCAGCAGCACCACGCAGAACGTGAAGCAGGCCCCGAACAGCAGCACCAGCCCTACGTTGAACGTCAGGAAGCCGAAGCTGAGCCCCGCCGCGCACGCCAGCCCGGCACCAATGGTCAGCACGCGCTTGCGCGGAAAGTGATAGCCGCAATACGAAGCCGCCAGCGCACCGAACAGGCTGCCGCTTTGCATCACCATCGTGAACAACAGGCTTTTCGAGATGGTGTAGCCCTGCGACATGAGGATGGTCGGCATCAGCGTCAGCACCGAGATCTGCGCGCCATACGTCATCGACACCGCGATACCGAGCGCGATCGTGCGCCGGCCCAGCCGGCCCTGGAACACGTCGCGCAGCCGCACACGGGCCCGGGGCGAGTCGTCCCGGACGGCTTCCTTGATGTATTGCGTCGGCTCGCCGCGCAGTTTGCCCAGCCGCCCGGAGGCAAGGCCGGAGAGCACGACGTTCGCCTCATCGACGCGCCCCTTCGACAACAGGAAGCGCGGAGTCTCCGGGATGAAGCGACGGTAAAACACGACGAAGATGGCGGGCGCCACCAGGCAGCCGAACAGCCAGCGCCAGCTGTCCGGTCCCGGGAACAGCGCGAACACAGCCAGACCGAAGGCAGGCGCGAGCATATTGCCTAGCCCCCCGCTGCCCACGCTGACCATGCCGACCGCGGTGCCGCGAAAGCGCGTGGAGCACAGCTCGGCAAGGATCGTCACGGCGACCGATATTTCTCCACCGAGCCCGATGCCGACAATGAACCGGCCCGCCGCCAGCACCGTGTAGTTCGGCGCCAGCGCGCAGATGATCGCGCCCAGCGTGAACAGCAGCAGGTTCACGTTCAGCATCGTGCGCCGGCCGTAGCTGTCCGCGATATAGCCGGACGCCACGCGTCCCAGCGCGGCCGCGCTGAAGGTCAGCGTATTGAGAAAGCCGATATGCGCGACCGATATGCCCCATTGCTCGCGCAAGATGGGTCCGACCAGGCCCACGGCGTTCTGCTCGAAGACATCGAACATCACGCCCAGCATGATCAGGAAAATGATTTTCTTGTGTGCGGCGGTAACGCCGATGCCATCCATTGCCCGGTCGAGTTCGTGCTGCTGGGGGGAACGCGACGATTGAACATTCACTTCTGCGCCCATGTTGTCTCCTCCTCGAATTGAGGTCAGTCACGGTGTATCCGCAAACCTGTTGCCGGCATCGTTGGCCGGTCTTGGCAGAGCAGCAAAGAAAGTGCGCCTGCGGCGCCGCGGTATCCGCGTTATGTCAGCGCCGGTACGCAGTCGGGTGGCCGTCGTGCGCCGATGGCCTGCTCGGCCGCAAAGGCCAGTCGCAACAGCACGCTTTCGGAGAACGGCCGGCCGAAGAACTCCAGCCCGACCGGCACGCCACGCGGCGCATTGGCGTCCGGCTCGGAGAAGCCCCCCGGTATGACGATGGCCGGGAAGCCCGTGGCCGAGGCCAGCACGCCATTGCGCTCGGCCTGGGCCTCGCCCACGGGCGCGACCAGGCGCCGCTGGTGCGGAAACGCCAGCGCATCGAGACGATGCATCGCCATCAGCCCGAGGATGCGATCGCGCAAGGCTTGCTGGCGCTGCAGACGCTCGCGGTATTCGCGCTCGTTGCCTGCCAGCGCCACGGCGTGCTTCAGCGTGCCGGCGACGCCGGGATGCACGGTCCCGCAAGCGATCATGTCTGCCATCGAGCGGACCGGCACGGCGGACGGCACTTTGGCAAGGTAGGCGTCGAGATCGGCCTGCATTTCGTACAGGTGCACCAGCGTGTCGGCCAGCAGCGTGTCGGGGTGGATCGGCTCGTCGATCTCGACCAGCTCGGCGCCGCGGGCCTCGATGGTGGCCAGCGCACGTTGCATGACGGCATTGACCGCGCGATGCTCCGCCCCACTGCCAAAGAACGAACGCAGCACGCCGATGCGTGCGCCTTTGAGGCCATCGCGGTCAAGCCCATCGGTGTAGCTTCGCGGGAGATGCGCAGTCGCCTGGCTGGTCACCGGGTCTGCCGGATCGTGGCCGGCAATGACGTCGAGCAGCAGCGCGGCATCGGCCACGGTGCGCGTGAGCGGACCGATGGTGTCCTGCGTCAGCCCGCACGGGACCAGTCCGCTGCGGCTGACCAACCCCATGGTCGGGCGCAGGCCGACAAGGTTGTTCGCCGACGCCGGCGAGCGGACCGAGTTGATGCCATCCGTGCCGATGCCCAGCAGCCCGAAGCTGGCCGCGATGGCGGCGCCGGTGCCGCCACTGGAGCCACCGGGCGTGCGCGTCAGGTCATAAGGGTTCAGGGTCTGCCCGCCCAGCGTGCTGACGGTCTCGCCGCCAGACGCCAGCTCGTGCAGGTTGGTCTTGGCCAGCACGATGGCGCCGGCTTCGCGCAGGCGGCGCACGATAAAGGCATCCTCCCGCGCCAGGTTGCCCTGCAGGCATCGCGCGCCTGCCGTCGTCTCGACCCCGGCGCATTCGATGTTGTCCTTGATCAGCACGGGGATGCCATGCAAAGGCGCCAGCGGCGCTGACGGGCTTGCCGCGGCATGCGCATCGAGCTGCCCGGCTTCCGCCAGTGCCTGCGGATTGAGCTGCAGCACGCTGTGGATGCGCGGGCCGCGCTTGTCATAGGCCGTAATCCGGTCCAGATAGCCCTGCACCAGCTGGCGCGCGGTGAGCCGGCCTTCGCGCATGGCGGCATGCACGCCTGACACGGTGGCCTCCATGACGCTGGTGCCGGATTCGAGGTTGGATTCCATGTTTGCTTTCCTTGCACCCGACGCGCAGGCGCCGGGTGGTTGAGTCGTTGGGGAGCGGCATGCCGCCCCCCTTATGCGCTACCGGTTGACCAGCTTTGCCGGCAACGTCCAGATGAGAAACGCGCCGAGAACAAGCATGCCCGCGATCATGTAGTACGCGCTGCTGCTGCTCTGGGTCAGGTCACGGAGATACCCGATCATGTAGCCGCTGGTAAAGCCGGCCAGGTTGCCGATCGAGTTGCTCATGGCGATCGCCGTGGCCGCTGCCGCGCCGCTGAGGAACGCCGTGGGCAGTGACCAGAACAGCGGCGAACAGGTCAGGATGCCGGCCGCGGCGATCGACAGGAACACCAGCGAGAGCGCCGTGCTATGCATGATCCATGGCAGCGCCAGGAAACCGATGGCGCCCATCATGCAGGGCACGATCAGGTGCCAGCGCCGTTCGCGGTGCTTGTCCGCGCTCTTGGCGAAGAAGTACATGGTGATGATCGCAGCAATATACGGGATCGCGCTGAGCAGCCCGATCTGTATCGGGTCGGAGACGCCTGTCGACTTGATGAACGTGGGCAGCCACAGCGTGATGCCGTACTGGCCGGTGACGTAGCAGAAGCAGATCAGGCTGATCAGCCAGACCCGCGGGTCGGTGAAGACATTGCCCACGCGCGCCACGGGGCCCGCCGCCTTGTTGTCCTCCGCCTTGGCGCGTTCGAGCACCTGCTTCTCGTCGTCACTGAGCCATTTGGCCTTGGCGATGGAGCTGTCCAGGTACCAGAAGCACGTCAGGCCGAGCACCACCGCAGGCACGGCTTCGATGAAGAACATCCACTGCCACCCCGCCCAGCCCGCGATGCCGCCCATGCTGCCCATCAGGAAGCCGGACAGCGGGTTGCCAATGATGCCCGACAGCGGCGAGCCCATGCAGTAGATCGCCATGATCTTGGCGCGGCGGTGCGACGGGTACCAGCACGTCAGGTAGTACACGATGCCGGGCGTGAAGCCGGCTTCCGCCAGGCCCAGCAGGAAACGCAGGGTATAGAAGGCGGTCGGTGTCTCCACGAACACGAAGCATGCCGACAGCAAACCCCATGTGACCATGATGCGGCCGATCCAGACCTTGGCGCCGAAGCGGTGGAGCGCCAGGTTGCTGGGGATTTCGAAGAGAAAATATCCGATGAAGAAAATGCCGGCGCCAAGGCCGTAGACGGTTTCGCTGAAGCCAAGGTCCTGCGACATCTGGAGCTTGGCAAAGCCGACGTTGACTCGGTCGAGATAGGCAATCAGGAAGCAAAGCATCAGGAACGGCACGAGGCGCCAGCTTACCTTGCGATAAACGGCGTCTTCGTACGAACTCACCTTTGCCCCGGCCTGCAGGGTAGTTTCCACAGCGTCTCCTTTTGTATTGTCAGGTACGTCAGTGCTGCTGCGCCGATCCTGATTCGATCAGTGCTGTGTGGAACAAGCCTGTACCGCCGGAGCCGGCGACCGCGCGCGTGCCAGCGTGCTGGCGACCGGTTCGCTGCAGGGCTCTCCCCGGCCTTGCGATGCGAACCGGCGCGCGCCGCGGCCACCTGCCCCGGCGGCCCGCGTCAGGCGGCGGCCCTCAAAGGCAAGGGGCACGCGTGGGCGGCGAGATAGTCCATGGCCGCGGCAACGCCGCTGGCGGCCAGCGGGACGCCCGACAGCTTCAGCCCCATCTCGCAGCCGGACAGTGTGGCCATGAGCGTGAGGTCGTTGCAGTCGCCGAGATGGCCGATGCGGAACATGCGGCCCTTCATCTTGCCCAGCGCCGCGCCGAGCGACATGTTGAAGCGGTCATAGATGAGCCGGCGCACGGCGTCCGCGTCGATGCCGTCGGGCATCATCACGCCGGTCAGCACCGGGCTGTAGACCGACGGGTCCGCGCACTGGATCTCCAGCCCCCATGCGCGCACCGCGCGGCGGCACGCTTCCGCCAGGCGCTGGTGGCGCGCGAAGACGTTGTCGAGCCCTTCTTCGAGGATCATGTCCAGCGCTTCCGACAGGCCATAGAGCAGGTTCGTGCTCGGCGTGTACGGCCAGTAGCCGGTCTGGTTCATGGCGATGATTTCTTCCCAGTCCCAGAAGCTGCGGGGCAGCCGCGCCGTCTTGGCGACTTCGATGGCCTTGGGCGACACGGCGTTGAAGCTGATGCCCGGCGGCAGCATCAGACCCTTCTGCGAGCCCGAGACCGTCACGTCCACGCCCCACTCGTCATGGCGATAGTCAGCCGAGGCCAGCCCGGAGATCGTGTCGACCATCAGCAAGGCCGGGTGCCCCGCGGCGTCGATGGCCTTGCGCACGGCGGCGATATCGGACGTGACGCCGGTCGAGGTTTCGTTGTGCACCACGCACACGGCCTTGATGGCATGGCCGCTGTCCTGGCGCAGGCGCGCCTCGATCATGTCTGCCTGCACGCCGCGCCGCCAGCCCTCGATGCCCGGCAGACCGAGGAATTCCGGACGCAGGCCGAGCTTCTCGGCCATCTTCTTCCAGAGCGTGGCGAAATGGCCGGTCTCGAACATGAGCACGGTATCGCCCGGGCTCAGCGTATTGGACAGCGCGGCTTCCCAGGCGCCCGTCCCGGAGGCCGGATAGATCACGACCGGCTGCTCGGTCTTGAAGATCTGGCGGATGCCGGCCAGCACCTTCAGCCCCAGCGCCCCAAACTCGGGACCGCGGTGGTCAATGGTCGGGTAGCTGATAGCGCGCAGGATGCGGTCCGGCACCGGGCTCGGTCCGGGGATCTGCAGGAAATGACGGCCAGCGGGATGGAAGTCCAGTTTCAGCATTTACTCCTCCTGTTGAATTTTGCATTCAAAATACTTTAGCAGGCGGGGCCGATAAAGAAAGGGGGCGGCAACAAGAAAAATGCGCAGTGTTTACCCGACCCATCAAGGACTTGCGTGTTGTCGGCAGTGTGCTAGGCGTCTGATAGAATCGCGAGGAAACCGACCCTCGTTGGACTTTGCATGCAAGATCCCATTTCTTCCGGCGAAACTTCGTTCGCGTCCGTGCTCCCCAAGGTTGAGCGGCAGCGCCTGCATGACACCGTGGTGGGCCACCTGCGCAACTTCATCGTGGAGGGCGTGCTGAAGGCAGGCACCAAGCTGAACGAGCGCGATCTGTGCGAAACGCTTGGCATTTCGCGCACCCCGCTGCGCGAGGCGTTCAAGGTGCTCGCGGCCGAAGGGCTGATCGACATCTCGCCCAATCGCGGCGCCACGGTCGCCAGCCTCTCGGCGACGGAGATCCTGGACACGTTCGAGCTGATGAGCGGCCTGGAGGCGATGTCGGGCGAACTCGCTTGCGAACGCATCACGCCGGTGGATCTCGCGGAAATCAAGGCCCTGCACTACGCCATGCTGGCGTGCCGTGCGCAGGAGGACTTGTCGGGCTATTACAACTACAACCGCCAGATCCACGACCGCATCAACCTGGCCGCGCGCAACAGCGCGCTGCGCCAGACCTACCTGGCCGTGAATCGCAGGCTGCAGGCCTTGCGGTTCCGTTCGAACTTCCAGAAATCGAAGTGGGACAGCGCGATCCACGACCACGACGAGATGCTGGTGGCGCTGGAAGCGCGTGACGGCAAGCGCCTGGCAGCAATCCTGCGCCAGCATCTGCTCGACAAGCGCGACGCCGTGCTGAACCTGCAGGCGGCCGAGGCGGAAGCGGCGCAAGCGGCCTCAGCGGGATCCCGCGACTGAGATTCAGCGCCGCCGGCCATGCATGGTCGAGCCCGTCAGGCCACGCCACTGAGCCCTGGCGGGACGACGGCTCCCGCGTTTCTGTCACCTTTTTTCGCCTCGCGCGTCTAATGTTCAGGAACGATAAAAAGGAGCCGCCCTTTCCCGTATGGACACTGCTCGGAATGCCCGGACACCCCGGTCGGCTGCGGCCGATCCCCGCACGGATGCCGAGCTGATCGTCGGCGCGCAGGCCGGCGATGCGTCGGCCTTCGAAGTCATCATGCGACGCAACAATCGTTTGCTGTTCCGGACGGCGCGTGGCGTGGTGCCGGATGATGACGAAGCGCAGGACGTGGTGCAGGAAGCGTATCTGCGCGCCTTCACCAACCTCCATACCTTTCGCAGCGAGGCCGCGCTGAGCACCTGGCTTGCGCGCATCGCGATCAACGTCGCCCTGACCGCGCAGCGCACCAGAGGCCGGATCGTGCAGATGGAAGGGCTGGTCGACGAACCAGACCTGCCCGACGAACCCGCACTGGAGAACGCCATGTCCCATCGCACCCCCGACGACCAATCGCCCGAGGTCATGGCCGAGCGCAGCGAGGTACGCAACATCCTGCAGTCCGCGGTCGAAACCTTGCCGGCGATCTACCGCAGCGTATTCATATTGCGCGCCGTCGAAGACATGAGCGTCGAGGAGACCGCCTACTGCCTGGGCGTCAGCCACGACGTGGTGAAGACCCGCTTCCTGCGCGCGCGCACGATGCTGCGCCAGTCGCTTGCCGAACAGGTGAAGCCTTATCTGCAGCAAACCTTCAGCTTTGCCGGCCCGCGCTGCGACGCGGTGGTCCATCACGTGCTTGGCGCCCTTCACCGCCACGGGGTGGTCCGCCCCCACGGATCAGCGACGCCATCTGGCGCGCGTGTTGTTCAGTGACTCACCCAACAAGGAGGAAACACCATGAAGATCGCCAGCATGCTCGTATCCAGCCTGCTCGCCGTGACAGCCAATGTCGCCACGGCGCAGAACGCCGCCCCCAACGACGCCCAGATCGCCTCCATCGTCGTCACGGCCAACCAGGTCGATATCGATGCCGGAAAACTCGCCGAGTCCAAAGCCTCGAACAAGGACGTGAAGGCGTTCGGCAAGCAGATGGTCACGGACCATACCGGTGTCAACAAGTCCGCCACCGCACTGGTCAAGAAGCTCAATGTCACCCCCGAGGACAACCCCACCAGCCAGAGTCTCAAGGCCGGTGGCGACAAGAACATCGAGAACCTGAAGGGGCTGAAGGGCGCGCAATTTGACCGCGCCTATGTCGACAACGAGGTCACGTACCACCAGGCCGTGATCGATGCCATGGACAAGACGCTCATTCCGAACGCCAAGAACGAGGAACTCAAGGCCTTGCTGGTCAAGGTGCGTCCCGCTTTCGTCGCGCACCTGGAACATGCCAGGCATATCCAGACCGAACTCGCCAAGAAGTAACGGTTCCAGGCCATGCGATACCCGCATATCGCCCTGCTCTTGTCATTGGGCTTGATGCTCGCCGGCCCGGCGCAGCCCGTCAGCGCCGCGCCGGCGACCCACACCGTCACGATCGACGCCACGGCATACGCGCCGCAGGAACTGGCTGTCAACGTGGGGGACACCGTTGTCTGGGTCAACAAGGATCCGTTCCCCCACACCGTGACCTCCCCGGCCGGCGGGTTCGACTCGAAAAGCATCGCGCCGGGAGAATCGTGGCGATACATGGCGGCCCGGAAGGGCGCCTATCCCTACGTCTGCACATTCCATCCGACGATGAAGGGGACGTTGCGGGTCAAGTAGGTCACCCCAACCCCGTTACCGACGCGGACCGTTCGCGGTCAGTCCTCGCCCCGGCCCCGCCGGGGCGATTTCCCCTTTGACCAGCAAATGCCAGGCGGGGCCAACGTCAGGATACGTTTCGACGCCAGTCTCCTGATATATTACATATCTGATAGGATGCCCGTGAGATCCACGCAGCCGGCGGCGTGCGATTCAGGGGAAGTCGCCGGTTGAAAAACGAGCCCAGCCGAACATGACAACGACGATTGTTTACACCCACACCGCCTGTCTCGAACACCGGCCCGGGCCGCACCATCCGGAGTCGCCAGAACGCCTGAAAGCCGTCGTGCAGGCATTGCGAACGCCCGAGTTCGCTGCGCTGGAATGGCGCGACGCGCCGATGGGCACCGTCGAGCAGCTGCAACTGATCCACGATTCGCACTACATCGACGAGATCGCGCAAAGTGCCCCCTCCCGGGGATACGCGCCGCTGGACGCGGGCGACACCGTCATGTCGCCGGGCTCGTGGGAGGCCGTCATGCGCTGCGTCGGGGCGGCTTGCGCGGGGGTCGATGCGGTGATGGACGGCCAGGCGCGCAACGTGTTCTGCGCGACGCGGCCGTGCGGCCATCACGCTGAACCGGCGAAGGCGATGGGCTTCTGCATTTTCAACCAGGCCGCCATCGCGGCGGCCTACGCCTTTGCAGTGCACAAACTCGAGCGCGTCGCCGTGGTCGATTTCGATGTGCATCACGGCAACGGCACCCAGGCAGCATTCTTTGACCGACCCGAGCTGTTCTACGCCTCCAGCCACCAGTCGCCTTTCTATCCAGGCACGGGAGCCCGGTCCGAGACAGGGGTGGACCACAATATCGTCAACATCCCGTTGCCGCGCGGCTGTGAGCCTGCGCAGTTTCGTGCCGCGATTTCGGCCCTGCTGCTTCCCGCGCTAAGGGCGTTCGCCCCCGACATCGTCATTGTCTCCGCGGGCTTCGACGCGCATCGCCTGGATCCGCTCGCGGGCATGAACCTGGAGGACGGCGACTTCCACTGGATCACCCGGGAACTGATGCAGATTGCCGACGAAACGTGCAACGGCCGCATCGTGTCGATCCTGGAAGGCGGCTACAGCCTCGACGCATTGGCCACGAGTACGGCGGCCCATGTCAGCGCGCTGATGGCGTAAAGGTGTTGGGCGGCAGCGCGCCTTTATGAGAAGATTTGTGCGCCACAAGCGCCACGAAACATAACCGGCTGCCACGTTGCAGCCGGTTCTTTTCATACGTGCCAACACAAAACCATAGGCACGGTTATTCATTGGCGTCTTGGGCAATGTCGTTAGCACGGTTCGCCTACGCAGCATTTACCAGGAGACTCCATGAATCCGAAGCCAGGCTTGCGGTGGTTCACCGCCGCGATTGCATCCCTCTGTCTGACGACCAGCTTCGCGCCGTCATCGTATGCGGCTTCCGTGGCGCCGGTCGCCGCCGAGAACGGCATGGTCGTCACCGCGCAGCACCTGGCTACCCGAGTCGGCGTCGATGTGCTGAAGCGCGGCGGCAACGCGGTCGATGCCGCCGTGGCGGTGGGTTATGCGCTGGCCGTGGTGTATCCGGCCGCGGGCAACCTCGGTGGCGGCGGATTCATGACCATCCAGCTGGCCGATGGCCGCAAGACATTCCTTGACTTCCGGGAGGTCGCGCCCAAGGGTGCGACGGCGAACATGTACCTGGACAAGGACGGCAACGTGATCAAGGGCGCCTCCACCAAGGGACATCTGGCCGTGGGCGTGCCCGGCACCGTGTCAGGCATGGAGTACGCGCGCCGCAAGTATGGAACGATGAAGCGCGCCGACCTGATCGCCCCGTCCATCAAGTTCGCGGAGAACGGCTTCACGCTCCAGCAGGGCGACGTGGATATGCTGCTCACCGCAACCAAGGACTTCGAGCAAGACCCGGCTTCCGGCGCAATCTTCCTGAACAAGGGCCAACCGTTCCAGGTGGGCCAGAAGCTGGTTCAACGCGACCTGGCCAAGACGCTGCGCGCGATCAGCAACGGGGGCACCGAAGGCTTCTACCAGGGCTGGGTAGGGAAGGCGATCGTTGCCTCCAGCCAGGCAGGAAAGGGCCTGATCACGCAGGCGGATCTCGATGATTACAAGACGCGCGAACTGGCGCCGGTCGAGTGCGATTACCGTGGCTATCACGTCGTGTCGGCGCCGCCGCCCAGCTCGGGCGGCGTGGTCATCTGCGAGATGCTGAACATCCTGGAAGGCTACCCGCTCAAGGACCTGGGCTACCACTCCGCGCAGGCGGTGCACTACCAGATCGAAGCCATGCGCCACGCCTATGTCGACCGCAACAGCTACCTGGGCGATCCTGACTTCGTAAAGAACCCGCTGGACCGCCTGCTGGACAAGAACTACGCCGCGAAGATCCGCGCAGCGATCGACCCGAAGAAGGCAGGCGTTTCGAAGGACATCAAGCCCGGCGTGGCGCCGCATGAAGGCAGCAACACCACGCATTACTCGATCGCCGACAAGGACGGCAACGCCGTTTCCGTCACGTACACGCTCAACGACTGGTTTGGCGCGAAAGTGACGGCAGCTACGACAGGCGTGGTCCTGAACGATGAGATGGACGACTTTACCGCCAAGGTCGGCGTGCCGAACCTCTATGGCCTGGTCCAGGGCGAGGCCAATTCCATTGCCCCGGGCAAGCGCCCGCTCTCGTCGATGAGCCCGACCATTGTCACCAAGGACGGCAAGCCGGTGATGGTGGTGGGCACGCCAGGCGGCAGCCGCATCATCACAGCGGTACTGCTGACCATGATCAACGCCATCGATTACAACATGAACGTGCAGGAAGCCGTGGACATGCCGCGTTTCCATCAGCAATGGCTGCCGGACCTGACCAATGTGGAGGACTACACATTGTCCCCGGATACGCGCAAGATCCTGGAAGACATGGGGCATCGCTTCGGCCCGCCACAGCCTGCCAACCACCTGGCGGCCATCATCGTCGGCGCACCGGCGCTCGGTGGCAAGCCGGTCGGGAACAACCGGTTCTATGGCGCCAATGACCCGCGTCGCAACACCGGGCTGGCCGCCGGTTATTGATTCGGCATTGCACGCTGGCCGCCCTTTGGGCGGACAGGAATAAAGGCAAACGGCGCGAGACCAGTCGGCTCGCGCCGTTTGCTTTTTTAGCGTGGCGGGATCAGCCTGCAGTCGTGGCCAACAACGCGCATTCAGCCTGAGTGGCCCATAAGGCTGCCCTCCTCCCGCCGACCCACGTGACGCTTTGATCCCCTTCTCCCGCATGGCCAGCAAACCCGCGTGCAACCTGGGATAAGGTATTGAAGGCGGACGTCGGCACTATTATTCTGAGAGATACGGGGAGTCGCCAATGGATCACAAGACTGTCGCGTCGAAGGCTTCGACCGGGATACCCGGTCTCGACGAAATTCTTGGCGGCGGATTTTCCCGCGGACATGCGTTCCTGCTGGAGGGAAGTCCCGGCACGGGCAAGACGACGATCGGCCTGCAGTTTCTGCTCGCGGAACCGAACGACGCGGCGCTGTACCTGACGTTGTCGGAAACCGAACTGGAATTGCGGGAAGGCGCAAGTTCGCACGGATGGCTGCTCGGCGACAACATCACGATCTTCGAACTGGTCCCGCCAGAAAGCCTGTTAAGTGCGGAGCAGCAGCAGAGCCTGCTTCATTCGTATGATCTCGAACTCGGCGAGACCACCAGGCAGATATTCGAAGCCTTCGAGAAGGTGCGCCCCGCAAGGGTGGTGCTGGACAGTTTGTCGGAGATACGACTGCTGGCACAAAGTTCCTTGCGCTACCGGCGACAGATTCTGGCCCTCAAGCATTACTTTTCACGTCAGGGCGCAACCGTGCTGCTGCTTGACGACCTGACCGCCGAGTCGATGGACAAGACGGTCCACAGCGTTGCGCACGGGGTCGTCAATCTCGAACAACTGGCCCCGGAGTACGGATCCGAACGCCGGCGCTTGCGCGTCTCGAAATATCGCGGCCAGGCATTCCGCGGGGGCTATCACGATTTCACCATCAGGCCCGGAGGCGTCACGGTTTTTCCGCGTCTTGTCGCCGCGGAACATCGCACCGAGTTCGCGCGCACGCAGATGAAGTCCGAGATACCGGAGCTTGATGCCTTGCTGGGCGGAGGCCTGGAACAAGGCTCCAGCGCGCTGATCCTTGGGCCGGCAGGCACCGGCAAGAGTACCTTCGTGTTCCAGTTCATTGCGGCCGCCGTTCGCCGCGGCGAGCGCGCGGCGGTCTTTGTATTCGATGAAGAGCTTGGCCTGCTGTTCGAGCGCACCCGCGCCGTGGGTATCGACCTGCAAAGCATGCAGGCGTCGGGCGCACTGCATATCGAGCAACTCGACGCGGCCGAGCTTTCCCCCGGCGAGTTCTCCCATCGCGTGCGGGAGCGGGTGGATTTTGCGCATGCGAAAACCGTGGCCATCGACAGCCTTAACGGCTACCAGGCTGCGATGCCCGAGGAACGCGCGCTCGTCCTGCACATACACGAACTCCTGCAGTACCTGAACCGGCAAGGCGCCACGACGTTCCTCACGGTGGCGCAACACGGCCTGGTCGGGGACATGAAAGCCCCGGTCGACGTCACCTACCTGGCCGACACAGTGATCCTGCTTCGCTACTTCGAAGCCTTCGGGAAGGTGCGCCGCGCCGTGTCCGTGGTCAAGAAGCGCACCGGCGCCCACGAATCCACGATTCGCGAGTTTGGCATCAGCGCCGCAGGGCTGCACCTGGGCGGTCCGCTGGAGCACTTCCATGGCGTGCTGAGCGGGGTGCCAAGCTTCGTCGGCGAACGCGGGCCTCTGCTCGCGACGGAGCGGGAACGCAATGCCTGACGGGTCGCAAACCATGCATCGCGCGTTGGTCGTGGCGCCGCTGGGACGCGATGGCGCCATCCTGCTTTCGCTGCTGCATGACGTGGGCGTCAGCGCGCAGTCGCTCCCCGACCTGGCGTCCTGTGAAAGCCATCTCGATGACGACGTGTGCTTTTGCGTCATTACCGAAGAAGCCCTCCTTCAATCGCCGCATCGTGGCCCGCTCCGATGGCTGGCCGCCCAACCGAGCTGGTCGGACCTGCCATTCATCGTACTGGCCCATTCGCAGGGCAGCGCGCACCGCATCGACATTGCGTCCCACATCTGCACCCTCCTCGGCAACGTGACATTCGTCGAGCGCCCCTTCCATCCGACGACCTTTGTAAGCGTCGCGCGCACCGCGGTGAAGACGCGTCTGCGCCAATACGAGGCGCGCGCCCGTATTGAAGAACTGAAGGAGGGCGAGCAGCGCTTGCGCACCGCGCTCTCGGCGGGACAACTGGGATCCTGGGAACTTGACCTGGAACGTTGGACGCTGACGGCTTCCGATGTCTGCAAGGCCATGTTCGGACGTGCCCCCGCGTCCCTCTTTCGCTACCCGGACTTGCTGGCGAGCGTCCATGCGGAAGACCGTCCGGCGATGCGGGACGCCGTCCGAAAGAGCGTGGAGACCGGTGCCGAGTATTCGACCGAGCACCGGGTCGTGTGGCCGGATGGATCGATCCATTGGGTCGAGATGCGCGCGAGGCGCGTGCCGACCACCACGGCGACGGGCTCATCCTATCGGCTGGTGGGCGTCTCGCGCGACATCACCAGCAGCAAGACCGCGCAGCAGACCCTCAAGCTGCTGAACAGCAGCCTGGAAGCCCGTGTGGCGGAGCGCACGGCTGCGCTCGAGCAAGCGCACCAAAAAATCCTGGAGGAAATTGCCCAGCGCGAACGAACGGAGGAATTGCTGCGGCAATCCCAGAAAATGGAAATGCTGGGACAGCTGACCGGTGGTATCGCGCATGACTTCAACAATCTGCTGATGGCGGTGCTCGGCAACCTGGAGCTCCTTCGCAAGCAGGTTCCGGCGAATGCCCGCGTGACGCGCCTGATCGACGGCGCGATTCACGGCACGAACCGCGGTGCCGAGCTGACCCAGCGCTTGCTGGCGTTCGCCCGGCGGCAAGACCTGACCATCGGGCCCGTTGACGTCGGGAAACTCCTTGGCGGCATGCATGCGCTGATCGAGCGTTCGGCCGGCCCCGGCATCGAACTGGTCACCGCGCTATCGCCAGACATGCCCATGGCATTGATCGACGCGAATCAACTGGAGCTGGCCATTCTCAACCTGGTCGTCAACGCGCGCGACGCCATGCCCAGCGGCGGCATGCTGACGATCCGTTCTACGGTCGTGGACGCGCCCGCGGCGGCCGATCTTGCTGCCGGAAGATATATTTGCCTGAGCGTCACCGATAACGGCGCAGGCATGGACGCCGCCACGCTGGCGCGGGCCACCGAACCTTTCTTTTCGACCAAGGAGATCGGCAAGGGCACCGGCCTGGGACTCTCCATGGTCCATGGGCTCGCGCGGCAGCTGAAAGGCACGCTACGCCTCAGGAGCGAACCGGGACGGGGAACCAGCGCCGAATTGTGGTTGCCCGTGACGGACAAGGCCGAGAGCGTTGCGACAGTCGCGGAGGCTGCCGGGGACACGCAGGGCGTGAAAGGCTTGACGATTCTCGTCGTCGACGACGACCCGCTGGTGTGTGCAAGTACTGCCGCCCTGCTGGAAGACCTGGGACACATCGTCATCGAGGCGGAAACGGGTGCGCAGGCAATCGATATCCTGCGTGCAGGCACTCCCGTCGATCTCCTCATCACGGACTATTCGATGCCCGGCATGAACGGTGTCGAGTTGGTCAGGGCCGCCCGGGAGCTATCACCGGGCTTGCCGGCATTTCTCGCGACCGGCTATGCAGAAGCACTGGCCGACACCGCGCCGGAGCTGCCGAAACTGCGAAAGCCTTATCGGCAATCTCAGGTCTCTGCCCAGATCGCGGAACGCTTCGGGTCTCGTGCGCAGACTGTCTCTTCTACGGACGGGAAGCGGCGCTCAATCATTCTCGTGGTCGACGATGACCGCATCGTCCGCGAAAGCACGGCCGCGATGCTGGAGGACCTTGGATTCGACACGATCGAAATGGAATCCGGCGAGGATGCGCTCGACCTCTTGCGCACCGGCCACGCCGTGGACCTGATCATCGCGGACTACTCGATGGGCGGGATGACCGGCACCGAACTGGCGCGATCGGCCAGGACGATCCTCTCCGACTTGCCAGTCCTGATTACGACCGGTTACGGAGACATACCCGTTCACAAGGATGACGCGAAGCTGCCGATGCTGCGCAAACCCTATGGCCCCTCGCAGGTCATGGGAGAGATCGAAAAAATTCTCGGCTCGCGTCGGCCGCTTGCGTGATCGGCCGGCAACGGCGCCATGATGGCCCGCCCGCGCACGCCACCTCACAAACGGTTACAACCCCGCACGCGTGGAACCCCTATGCTCTCGTCCGCAAGCGGCCAGCGGTGGCCAATGCATGACGGAGCAAACTCAATGGGCAGGATCGGGGTACTGGGCCTGGTGGCGTCTGCAGCGACGCTGTTGTGTGCTGGCGGGAATGCCTTCGGCCAGCAGGTCGTGGGCGGCATGGGCGAGCCCGTGCATGTCGGCGCGTTCGGTACGCATGCCGATAGCCCCCTGGCGGTCCGCAATCCGGCGACAAAACCATCGGCCAAGGCGCGGCGCCCACGCAATGCCGGGATGACGGGCGCCGGGATGACGGGCGCGCCTGCGCGGCAAGCGACACCCACCTTGCCGGGAAGACATCTGCGCTAGCCAGGGACGGCACGAAGCCGTCGCAGGCAGCCGCCGATGCCCTCGCGATGCATCAAGCCGCGGGTTTAGCCGTGGTGGTCTTCGTCGTGATGGTTGTGATGACTGTCATGGTGGTGATGATGATGGTGGCGGTTCCACTCGTCACGTTCCCACCAGCGATGACCATCCCAATAGCGGTCGCCGTGCCAGCCCGCACGCGTGCCGGCTGCGATGGTGCTGGGCTGCGCATGGTAGACCGGAGCCGGCTCGACATAGACCGGAGCCCCCCGGTCATCCACATAGTCGCGCGCCAGCGCGGTCGTGGTGGCGGCCGCTGCAAGCACGCCGAGAGTCAGGCAAGTCGCGTAGCGTCGGATCATGATTTACCTCCGTGGAAGACGAATCAGTATCTTCAATCTACGGCGTGAATCCCGCCCGCCATCTGCCATGGCGGCTGAAAGCCTTGTCGGTGCCTGTCCGATATCGCGACACGCAGCCGAGGCGGCCGCGACACGCTTGCAAATTTTTCCGATTCGCAGGGCGGGCGCTGGTTGAAGGATTCATCGCTACAACCAAAGTGCCCCCCGCAACGCCTGGGGCAAGCACCGCGCTATTGCTGCCTAGCCGGGAAACAGCGCCATCTGGCCGGTCAGCAGCGTTTCGAAATCATCATCGAGGAACGGCAGGATCGCGTCGGCAATCGGCTGAAGCTGCTTTGCAACGTAGTGGCTGTAGTCGATCGGCGCTGAGCGCGCTTCGAGCGGCTCCGGCCCGGCTACGGTCATCACATAGCTGATCCAGCCGCCACGCTGGTATTGCAGCGGGCGGCCGTGGCGCTCGTTATAGGCATCGGCCATGCGCGCGGCACGGACGTGCGGCGGCACGTTGCGCTGGTAGTCGTCGAGCTTGCGGCGCAGGCGCTTGCGATAGACCAGCTGCTCGTCAAGCTCGCCAGCCAGCGTGCGGCGCACGATGTCCCGCACGTAGTCCTGGTAGGGCTCGCGGTTGAAGATCTTTTCATAGAGCGTCTGCTGGAACTGCTGGGCGAGCGGCGACCAGTCCGTGCGCACGGTCTCCAGTCCCTTGAACACCATCTCCGCCCGGCCATCCGGCCGCTGCACCTGCCCTGCATAACGCTTCTTGCTGCCCAGGTCCGTGCCGCGGATCTTCGGCATCAGGAAACGCCGGTAGTGCGTTTCGAACTGCAGCTCCAGCGCGCTGTCCAGGCCATGGGCCTGCGCCAGGTGCTCGCGCCACCAGTCGTTGACGTGGGCGACCAGGCTGCGGCCGATCTGTGCGGCGTCGGCCTCGGTGCGCGCGCGGCGCAGCCAGACGAAGGTGGAATCCGTGTCGCCATAGATGACCTCGTAGCCGCGGGCCTCGATCAGCGCCCGGGTCTGCTGCATGATCTCGTGCCCGCGCATCGTGATCGACGAGGCAAGCCGTGGATCGAAGAAGCGGCAGCCGCTCGACCCGAGCACGCCATAGAACGCGTTCATGATGATCTTGAGCGCCTGCGAGAGCGGCTTGTTGCCGTCACGCTTGGCGATGTCCCGGCCTTGCCAGACTCTGGAGACGATCGCCGGCAGGCAGTGCTTCGTGCGGGAAAAGCGCGCCCCCCGGAACCCGGCCACGGAGTCGGCATCGTCCGGATGCGCCAGCCCTTCCACCAGCCCGATGGGGTCGATCAGGAAGGTGCGGATGATGGACGGATAGAGGCTCTTGTAGTCCAGCACCAGCACCGATTCATACAGGCCGGGACGCGAATCCATGACAAAGCCGCCGGGACTGGCCTCCGGCGCCTTCTCGCCGAGGTTCGGCGCGACATAGCCCTGGCGGTGCATCAGCGGCATGTACAGGTGCGTGAAGGCCGCCACCGACCCGCCGCTGCGGTCCACTGGCAGGCCCGTCACGGTGGCGCGCTCCAGCAGGAACGTCAGCAGCTCCGTTTGCGCGAAGATGCGCGTCACCAGTTCGCAGTCGCGCAGGTTGTAGCGCGCCAGGGCCGGCTTGTCGTGCTCGAACATGCGGTCGATGGCATCCATGCGGTCATACGGGTTGTCGACCGCCTTGCCTTCGCCCAGCAACGCCTGCGCCACCGATTCGAGGCTGAACGACGGAAAGCTCCAGGTCGCGGAGCGCAGCGCCTCGATGCCGTCGATGATCAGGCGCCCGGCGGCGCCCGCGAAATAATGCTGCTGGCTGGTGTGTTCGCGCCATTCCATTTCCGCGCCGCCACGGCCAAGGCGCAGGGGAACTTGCAATTGGCGCGCATGCTCCTGCAGCACGCGCAAGTCGAACTGCACCAGGTTCCAGCCGATGATCGCGTCGGGATCATGGCGGGCCACCCACGCGTTCAGCCTTTCGAGCAAGGCCTGCCGTGTAGGGCAATATTCGAGCGCGAAGTCGACCTCCGCGGGGGCCGGCGGTGCCGCGCCGAGCATATAGACCTGGCGCTGGCCGCAGCCTTCGAGCGCAATCGAATAGAGATCGCCGAACGCGTTGGTTTCGATGTCGAGCGAGACCACGCGCAGCGTCGGCCGGTAGTCCGGTGCGGGCTTCATCTGCGCGTTGCACAGCACGCCGCTGCTGTCGGCTTCGCCGGCGTAGGACACCGGCGCGGTGATGAAGCGCTCCATCAGGTAGCGCTCATGCGGCCGGATATCGGCTTCGAAGACATCCACGCCCGCATCGCGCAGCGCGCGGCTGTGCTGGCCAAGTTGCCGGTACTGGCGGCAGTAAAGGCCCAGGACGGGCCTGCGCTGGAAATCCCGGAGCCCGAGCGTGCGCAGCTCGGCCTGGCCATCGCCGTGCAGCATCGCCTCGGCGCGCTCGCGCTGCGCCTCGGGGACGAACGCAATGGCCGGCTGCGGCGGCAGGCGCAGCAGGCGCGGTCCGTCGTCGGTTGCCAGCCAGATCTCGACCTCCGTTCCAGCCGGCGTATCCCGCCAATGTCGGGTCAGGATAAAACCCTGTTGAAGTGCCACGCCGCAAACCTTAAGAACCGCTCCCGGCAGGATTCTAGCGGAGAGACGGACCCGGAACCGATCAGGCGCGGAACAGCATCGCCAGCCGCACCAGGTCCACGACGCGGCTGCACTGCATCTTGGCCTTCAGGCTGGCAATCTGCTTGCGGACGGTGTGCTCGGAAACCGAGTTCGCCGCCGCGACCTCCAGCGGCGCGCATCCGCCCACCAGTGCGGCCAGCACGCGCGCCTCGGCCCTGGTAATGCCGAACTCTGCAACCAGGCAGGACAGGTCAAGCGTCTGGCCCGCGGTGTTCCGGCGCAGCCGGATCAGCGCCAGCGGCTCGCCGACCATCTGCAGCTTGGCCGGAGCTGGCGCGATATCGAGCGACAGCGACTCTCCCGACGACAGCGCGACCGACGCGTGCGTGCGTGAGCGGGTCCGCATGGCCAGGCGCAGCTGATCGAGGACCTGCGCACTGACCGCGCCGTTCGGATGCGACAGGCGCCCGTGCCGGATGGTCAGGCCCTGCCGGCTGTCGAACAATGCACCGCACAACGGCGACATCCGCACCACCGTGCCACCCTGCGACACCAGGCACACCGCCTCGCCAAAGGCACCGAACGTCTCTTCCAGAACGTCGATGCTCTCCGCAATCAGGCCTTGCTTGGTGGCCAGCGCCGCCCGGAACGCACGGACATAAGTGCCGATGTCGCCACGGCCCAAGCGCTCGCGCGCGTCCGGCTCGATCGACGCCCGCTGGAAGCTCATGGCGGTCATGCGCGAGCCATTGCGCTCGAGCAGCAGCGCCAGGATCTGGCGCTGGGCGTTTGGTCGCAGGTAATCGTTGTGGAACGCCGAACGCAGCAGCGTCGCGCGCGGAATCGCCTCGTTGCTGTCGATCCAGGCGCCAACGTCCTGGTTCGCGGCCACATGCGTCAGCAAGTCGTGCCTGTGGAAATGCTCTTCGTATGCCTTCAGCGTGGTGTCGGCCAGCCCGACATGGCTGACATGCATGAGATCGCGGACCCCATCGACCATGAGGAACGAGCCGGAATCGGCGCCGATCAGGTCGCGGGTGGCCGTCAGGATATCGGCCCACGGCGGCGCGGCCTCCGCAATGCAGGCCACCGCCTCCATGGCCCGGTGAAAATGGATAGACGAAGGCACGTAATTCCCCTCCCTGTGCCTGATGACTCATTTGTTTGCCTGCTGAGCGACAGCTCATCTGCAGCAGTGCAGAGGCGGTGACAAATCTTGTCACTTCTTGGAACGACGAGTGGCAAAATTTGTCCTGCCATCCCATCAAGACCGAGCCTCAATGCAGCGAGCGAGGGTCTTCAGCCAACTTGAGCGCTTATCTGGCCGTGAACTCGATGCTGATGTCTTTGGACTCGCCAATTCCACGCGGTACGGCCAGTTCCTGCCATGTCCGTCTGGACTCGCTATCGACGCAGGGCGAGCCTACCAGCAAATATCGGCGCCCACTGGCAGTCACACCGATTCCGGTACGGCGGTTGAAAGACTCAATCGCAGTGCTCACCCTGTACTCCTGGTTTTCAAGGCAGTACCCCACGAAATGCTTTCGGCCAGAGCCTGTCTCGCGTATTCCCCACCGCACGAGTGTGACTACTGGGTGTGCGTCAACAGCCGCAATCGCCTTGTTCTTCATTGGGTGCCCTATCTCGGATTCACTGCGGACCATCCATGGCCACGAAGAATGCGGTGGTTTGATGCTGCCGCTTTAGTGCCGGAGGTCAAAAGTAGCCTTCGCGCACGTTTATGCAAAGGGCATGCCAAGTCCCAGGACGGTTTGTGATTTACTCCCCGAAGAACTGCTTATCCGACTATGCCCGCTTCAGCGGTCGGCAGTGGTGGGCTGAGGCCTGCGCTGCAACATTCCGTGCAGGTTTTTTTGTTATTAGTCCTGTCCGTCATCGCTTCCGATGACGCGGCGTTCAGAGCGATTTCATAAGCTTACGAGCAACCCGAATTCCTGGACAGAACCGAGGTGCGCGGTAAATAACCGACGCTCCGGCGAGCCGAATGTCGGGTAATGGCCGAAAGCTAGCCAACTCAGTCATTCACGGCCAACACGGCAACGAACGCAATAGCTTCTGCGAGAGTGGGCTAGGGACTCGCAGTCTGCCGCCACCGATACGGAGCCGCTGATGAATGCTGATCCCCTTCTGCGCACAACCTGGCGCCACGTTCTTGCCATTGGCGCACTGACATTCTGCGCTGCCGCACATGGCGAGCCGGCGGCAACGCCGGAACAGAAATTCCCGCCCGGCTACCTGGAAGCTTGCTCGACCGGATACGACAACGGTCAGGCCACCCACGAACCTGCTCCAGACAAGACGCAAGCCATGACCCCTGGTCCGGTGCTCCGAGCCTCACTGGTTGCCCACCCACCAACCCCGGGTTCTTCGCCAAACAAGGCCAAGACCGGGAAGTGACCAGGCGGATTTCAGGATAAAGAAGGGACATGCCGATCGCGTCGGCATGTCCCTTTTCCTATTCTTTTTCCTATTCTCCCACCACTCAGAAGATGTGCCGGATCCCCGTGGCTCATCTTGAGGCAGCGCATTGGCTGGAGCAGAATGGCATGCAATCTGCGAACGCTGCGGCGCCGATCTGCGCAAGGCGTTCCTTTAACGGGTATTCCAAATTTTCGCAAAGGAAGAACATGAGCACGCAAGGAAGCCCGATCCGTCCATCGCTGGCCGTCCACTCGCGCGAGAACGGCAAACTGGTGTCGGCACGCGAAGCCGTACGCCTGATCCGCGATGGCGATACCGTGGCGACCGGCGGCTTCGTCGGGATTGGCTTCGCCGAAGAAATCGCCATCGCCATCGAAGCGCTCTGCCTCGCGCAGGATGACGAGGCCCCGGTCAGCATGGCCAAGCCCCGCAACCTGACGCTGGTTTATGCCGCGGGGCAAGGCGACGGCAAGGACCGGGGCCTGAACCACCTGGCGCAGCCCGGCCTGGTGAAGCGCGTCATCGGCGGGCATTGGGGCCTGGTGCCAAAGCTGCAGCAGCTCGCGGTCGGCAACCAGATCGAGGCCTACAACCTGCCGCAAGGCGTGATTACCCACCTGTTCCGCGATATCGCGGCAGGAAAGCCGGGACATCTCTCGCGCGTCGGGCTGGGCACCTTCGTCGATCCGCGCTATGGCGGCGGCAAGCTCAACGAGCGTACGACCGAGGACCTGGTCGAACTGATGCGCATTGGTGACCAGGACTACCTTTTCTACAAGGCCTTTCCGATCAACGTGGCGATCGTGCGCGGCACCACCGCCGATCCGGACGGCAATATCACCATGGAGCGCGAAGCCCTGACGCTCGAAGCCCTGGCGATTGCCATGGCGGCGCACAACTGCGGCGGCCTGGTGATCGTGCAGGTGGAGCGCATCGCCGAACACGGCTCGCTCAATCCGCGCCAGGTGAAGATCCCCGGCGTGCTGGTGGACTGCGTGGTCCTGGCGCAACCCGAAAACCACCAGCAGACCTTTTCCACGGCCTACAACCCGGCGTTTTCCGGCGAGGTCCGCGTGCCGGTGAGCAGCGTGGCGCCGATGCCGATGAGCGAGCGCAAGATCATCGCGCGACGCGCCGCCATGGAACTCAAGCCGAACAGCGTGGTAAACCTCGGCATCGGCATGCCGGAAGGCATTTCGAGCATCGCCAACGAGGAAAGGATCCTCGACCTGATGACGCTCACCGCGGAGCCCGGCGTGATCGGCGGCATCCCTGCCGGAGGGCTCAACTTTGGCGCGGCGACCAATCCGGACGCGATCATCGACCAACCCTACCAGTTCGATTTCTATGATGGCGGCGGCCTCGATCTCGCCTTCCTGGGGCTGGCGCAGGCCGATCGCCTGGGCAACCTGAACGTATCGAGGTTCGGGCCGCGCCTGGCCGGCGCCGGGGGCTTTATCAACATCAGCCAGAATGCGAAGAAGGTGGTTTTTGTCGGCACCTTCATGGCAGGCGGCAGCGAGATCGCGGTGGTCGATGGCAAGCTGCAGATTCATCGCGATGGCATCGCCAGGAAGTTCGTCGAGGAAGTCGAACATCGCACGTTCTCAGGCCCGCATGCAGCCGCGTCCGGCAAGCCGGTGCTCTATATCACCGAGCGTTGCGTATTCGAGCTGACCGCGCAGGGCCTGGAACTCATCGAGATTGCGCCCGGCGTCGACCTGGAGCGCGACATCCTTGCGAAGATGGATTTCACGCCGATCGTGCGCTCGCCCGCCCTGATGGATGCGCGGATCTTCAGCCCCGAACCGATGGGACTGCGCGCGGACGTGTTGCGCCTGCCGCTGGAAGCACGCGTCGACTACGATCCGGACAAGAACATCCTGTTCCTGAACTTCGAGCAACTCGAGGTGAAGCGCGCCGAGGACATCGCCGCGATCCGCACGCAGGTATGCCGCGTCTGCGAGCCGCTGGGCCACAGGGTCTATACCGTCGTCAACTACGAAGGTTTCGTGCTTGACCGCGGCGTGGAGGATGCCTACGTGGAAATGATCGATGAAATGGTGCAGCGCTTTTATATGGGGGTCACCCGCTTCACCACCAGCGCCTTCATGCGCGCCAAGCTCGGCGACACGCTCGCCCGCCGCGGGCTGGCGCCCTATGTCTACGAAACCGAGGCCGAGGCGCAGGCGTCCTTGCGCGACCAGTCGGCCTGACGACTGCCCAAGCCGGCGGGCCGGGGCTGATCGCGGCGGGAGCACAGCAACTGGTCCCAGTCGGCCTCAGTAATGCCGGATATCCAGCTGTCGTGTGTCGCCTTGGGCAACACCAGCAACGTGGACGGCCCCTGCACGGCGAGTTCCTTCTGCAGTGCGAATCCGGCTTGAGGGCCAACCAGCTCGTCCTGGCCTGCGACCAGCACCGACGAACGCCCATGGTATTGCCTGAGCGCGGCGGCGGAATCAAACGGGGATTTCAATAGCAGGCCGACCGGGATAAACCACATGATCCGAGCCGCGGTCTCGCGCAGGCTGTGGAACGGCGTGATCAGCACCAGCTCTTCTATGCTGGCGGGCATGGCCGCGGCCACCTGCGCCGCCACGCCACTCCCCAGGGACTCGCCGACCAGCGTCACCGGGCCGGGCCAACGCCGGGACACCTCGCCCATCAACGCCAACGCAGCGGGAACAATCGTGGCCTGCGACGGATTTCCGGGGTTGGGGCCAAACCCGGGATACTCGGCCAGAACCAGGCGGTACCCGCGGTTGTTGAAAACCCTGGCGAGGCTGAGCCGCTCCAGGGCATTGCCGTCGTTCCCGTGGAAGAAAAGGGCTGTTTTCGTCGAGGCGTCAACGACAGGCGGCTCCACGACTATCGCGTTCACGCCGGGAATGATCTGGGCGCCGGCATGGGCGACCTGTTCCCGCCACAAGGACGCCTCGCTCGTGACCGGGAAGTAGATGAAGCGGTCCTGGCGCACATACATCCACACCAGGAGCAGGCAATAGCCGAGCACGGCAATGTGCAGCGTGTTTCTCAATGTCAGCCGAACTTGCATGGTGAGCCCCTGCAAACGTGAGACACAGCACTGTGGGCGCCCGCGCAAAGCGAAAAGAAGCTCCGAACGGCCGGCCCATGGGCGATGGTACGCCGTCAACATCGTTGATGGGACATCCGGGCTGCAATTCGGGCCGCCGGACCCGCGACGCGACGCCCCGGCGCCATCCGCTCAGGAGGCTACGGATTGCCCCGAACCATGGCCCTCGGACTCCGACAGACAGGCCGCGGCAAATGCCGCGAACACCGGACACGCCGGATTGTGGTTGGCATCGCGCCAGACCAGATGCACCTCGGCCCGCACGTCATCGCGCCAGATCGGCCGGAACACCACGTCGGGAAAATGCAGGTGCTGCGCCGACGCCGGCACCAGCGCCACCCCCAGTCCCGCGCGCACCAGCGCGAGCACGCTATGGGTCTGGCTCATCTGCTGCACCACGCGCGGCGGCCGGCCGGTGCCGGCCAGCACGGAGCCGATCAGGTCGTGGAAGTACTTGCCCTCGGTGGCGGAATACTGGATGAACGGCTGCCCCGCCAGATCGGCCCCCGCGATGCGCTCGCGCGCGGCCAGCGCGTGCGTCGCCTGCACGGCAAGCAGCAGCGGCTCGCTGACCGCCGGCCGGCACTGCAGGTCGGGCTCCATGTCGCCGAGCAGGCGCAGGAAGCCGAGATCGATGGTGCCCGTGCGCAAGGCGTCGATCTGCGCGACCGACACCATCTCATGCAAGGTCACCTCGATCTCGGGCAAGGCTTCACCGGCCCTGGCGATCAGCTTCGGCACGAGGTCGTAGCCCGCCACGGCGGTGAAGCCGATGCGCACCTTGCCGCTGGCGCCCCGGTCGATCCGCCGCGCCACGTCCACCGCGTGCCCCGCCAGGGACAGCAGGCGCCGCGCATCGTCGAGCAATGCCGTGCCCGCCGCGGTCAGCCGCACCACGCGGCTGTTGCGGTCGAACAAGCGCACGCCGAGCGACTCCTCCAGCATGCGGATCTGCCGGCTCAGCGGCGATTGCGTCATGAAGAGCCGCGTCGCCGCGCGGCCGAAATGCAGCTCCTCGCCCACGGCAATAAAGCAGCGCAACTGGTTCAGGTCCGGGATCATTGCATCATGCCAGAAGTTGGATTGATCGATGCAAACTATAGCTTAGACATGCAACGATCGCATTTCTATACTCGGGCAAATCGACAACCTGCCGAGATGCCCGCCAGTGAAACCCGCCATCCTGCTGACCCAGCCCGTCGTCCCCAGCCTTGAAGCCGCCCTCCGGGCGGCCTATGAGATCCACCGCCTGTATGGCACGTCTTCGCCCGACGCGCTGCTTGACGAAATCGGGCCGCGCATCGAGGCGGTCGTTACCGGCGGCTCGCTCGGCCTGAAGGAATCGGTGATGCGCCGGCTGCCTGCGTTGAAGATCGTCGCGGTGTCGGGCGTCGGCACCGACGCGGTCGACCTGTCGTATGCCCGCGAGCGCGGCATCCACGTCACCACCACGCCGGACGTGCTGACCGCAGATGTCGCCGACCAGGCCCTCGGCCTGCTGATCTCGGTGTACCGCCGGCTGACCGAAGCCGAGCGCTACGTGCGTGCCGGCCAGTGGGGCAAGTCGTCCCTGTCGCTCGCGCGGCGCTTCAGCGGCAAGCGCATCGGCATCGTCGGCCTGGGCCGCGTGGGGCGTGCGATCGCCGTGCGCGCGGCGGCGTTTGGCTGCCCGTTGTCGTACACCGACCTGCGCGCGCAGCCGGACGTGCCCTACACGTTCCTGCCGGACATCGTCTCGCTGGCCACCCATTGCGATGCGCTGGTGCTGGCGGCGTCCGCCGACGGCGCGAAGCCGGTGGTCGATGCCGCCGTGCTCGATGCGCTGGGGCCCGACGGCGTGCTGATCAATGTGGCACGCGGACGGCTCGTCGACGAGCCGGAGCTGGTGCGCGCGCTGGAAGCGGGCCGCATTGCCGGTGCCGGACTCGACGTGTTCTTCGACGAGCCGGCCGTGCCGTCCGCGCTGCTCGGCATGGACAACGTCGTCATCCAGCCGCACCGCGCCAGCGCCACCTGGGAGACGCGCGATGCCATGGGCGAGATCGTGCTCGCCAACCTGCGCGCCTGCCTGGCCGGCGAACGTCCGCCGACCACGGTGCTGGCATAAGCCCCGCCCCGACCTCTTTCCCTTATTGAACAGGCGCCACAGAGCGCCGTGACAAGATCCAGGAGACACCATGCAAAGCCGCGCATTCCCGGCCTCTGCCCTCTCGGGCATCCCGTCTGTTTCTGCCAATTCCGTTCGTGCCGTCCTGCCGGCGCTAGGCCTGCTGGCCGTGGCCACGCTCGTCACTCTGGCGCCGCAGTCCGCGCAGGCTGGCGGCGCCTATCCCGAGAAGCCGGTGACCATCGTCGTGCCCTTCCCGCCCGGCGGCGGCACCGACACCGGTGCACGCCTGCTGGCGCAGCGCCTGACCGAGATGTGGGGCAAGGCGGTCGTCATCGAAAACAAGCCCGGCGCCGCCGGCCAGATCGGCAGCGACTACGTGGCCCGTGCGAAGCCGGACGGCTATACGCTGCTGATGGGCAATGTCGGCACGCATGCGATCAACCCGTCGCTGTACAAGTCGTCCTATGACACGGTCAAGAGCTTCGCGCCGGTATCGCTGGTGGCCGAACTGCCGCAGATCATGGTGACCGCCCCCGGCAACCCCGCCGCGACCGTGCCGCAGGCGATTGCGGCAGGCAAGCGCGAGCCGGGCAAGGTCACGTACAGCAGTTCCGGCAGCGGCAGCTCGATGCATCTGGCCGGGGCCATGTTCGCGCGCCAGGCCGGCGTCGATATGCTGCACGTGGCCTACAAGGGCGGCGGTCCGGCCGTGTCTGACGTCATGGCCGGCCATGTGAACTACACGTTCGCGACGCTGTACGAAACCATGGGCATGATCAAGGGCGGCAAGCTCAAGGCAGTAGCCGTGACCGGCGACAAGCGCGCGGCCGCCATGCCCAACGTGCCGACCGTGGCAGAAGCCGGCCTGGCCGGTTATGAAGCGGTGTCGTGGATCGGCCTGCTGGCGCCGGCGGGGACGCCGCCCGCGCTCGTCGGCAAGATCTCGCAGGACGTGCGCACGGCACTGGCCGACCCGAAGGTGAAACAGATGCTGGTCGACCAGGGCGCGGTCCCGGCGACCAGCACGCCAGAGGCCTTTGCCTCGCTGATTGCGCACGATACGGCGCGCTATGCGAAGCTGATCCGCGACCTCGGGATCAAGGTCGAGTGATCCCTGAATCAGGCGTCCCTCATGTCGAGCCGCGTTCGACGATGCGAAACCCGACATCGACGATCGGCTTGGCCACTGGCTCGCCGCGGCAGCGGTCCAGCAGCAACCGCGCCGCCCGCGCCCCGATGGCGGCGCCATCGACCTGCACCGTCGTCAGCGACGGGTTCAGGTGCGCCGCGAAATCGGCATCGCCAAAGCCGCAGATCGCCAGGTCTTCAGGAATGCGCAGCCCGCGCGCCAGCGCC
The DNA here is from genome assembly GCF_057798975.1 of Cupriavidus sp. 21MJTG02-4. NCBI lineage: Bacteria > Pseudomonadati > Pseudomonadota > Betaproteobacteria > Burkholderiales > Burkholderiaceae > Cupriavidus > Cupriavidus sp. 21MJTG02-4. Next base: position 311,607 of record NZ_JBYOJP010000003.1, read on the forward strand.
TCGACCATGACGCCCTGCGCCAGCTGGTCGGAACTGCAATAGATCGCCTCGATCGTCGGATCCTTCTCCAGCAGCTCGGCCAGGGCCTGGCGGCCGAGCGCCAGGCTGCTCGGCGCCGGGACAACGACGGTCGGGACGTCATGCCCCAACGTCGAGACCAGGCCCTCGCGCCGCACCGACGCGCGGTGATCGTCGCCGGTCGCGATGCCCAGGCGGCGCCACCCCTTGCCGAGGAAGTATCCCGCGATGGCGCTGCCCACCTTGAGGTGGGAGAACCCCACCACCATGTCGACCGGCCGGTCGCTGAGATCCCACATTTCGACGACCGGGATGCCGGCGCGCCGCAGGCGCTCGCGCGACGCCTGCGAGTGGACCAGCCCGATCAAGGCAATGCCGTCCGGGCGGCGGCTGATCATGGTGCCAAGCAGCGCCGCTTCGCGCGCGTGGTCGTAGCCCGTCTGACCGAGAATCAACTGGTAGCCGGCCGCGTCTAGCGCATCCGTTAGCGCCTTGACCGTGGGCAGGAACTGCGCGACCGCGATGTTCGGCACCAGCGCCGCCACCATCAGGCTGCGCTTCGACTTGAGCCCGCCCGCCAGCAGGTTGGGGATATAGCCCGTTGTCTCGACCGCCTTCTGTACCCGCGCGATGGTCTTTTCCGACACCATGCCGGGGTTGCCGAGCGCGCGCGACGCGGTAATCAACGAGACGCCGGCCTCGCGCGCCACATCATGCAGCGTCACGGATTTCGGCCCATTGGAATTCGACATGCGGGTCCTGAATCAGGGTAAATCGCTACCGGCGCCAGGCGCTAAGGCGATTGACGCTCGGGAATGACAACGTTAGCATTTCATCCACTCCCGCGACGGTCGCTTTCGCTATCCAGAGATATAGACGGCTCAATCGCGCATAGGAATGACGCATGGATTATACCAGTCCCTTCGTCTTGAAATGATAACGTTGTCATTTTGCGAATCGAAACTGACCTCTCTCCCTTGTTGCCCGCACCCATGACGAACCTTGCCGCTCCATCCGCCGACGCCATCGCCTCGATCAAGCTTTCCTCGTGCTACCTGCCGCTGGCCACGCCGATCAGCGATGCCAAGGTCCTGACCGGCCGCCAGAAGCCGATGACCGAGGTGGCGATCCTCTTTGCCGAGATCCGGACGCGCGACGGCCACGAAGGCATCGGCTTCAGCTATGCCAAGCGCGCCGGCGGCCCCGGCCAGTTCGCGCATGCCCGCGAGATCGCCCCGGCGCTGATTGGCGAAGACCCGAGCGATATCGCGCGGCTGTGGGACAAGCTCTGCTGGGCAGGCGCCTCGGTCGGCCGCAGCGGCCTGTCGACGCAGGCCATCGGCGCGTTCGATGTCGCGCTGTGGGACCTGAAGGCCAGGCGTGCGGGCTTGTCGCTGGCCAAGCTGCTGGGCGCCCATCGCGACGCCGTGCGCTGCTACAACACGTCGGGCGGTTTCCTGCACACCCCGCTGGACCAGTTGCTGGTCAATGCGGCGGCATCGGTCGAGCGCGGCATCGGCGGGATCAAGCTGAAGGTCGGCCAGCCCAATGGCGCGCTCGATATCCAGCGCGTGGCGGCGGTGCGAGAGCGTCTGGGCGATGCGGTGCCGATCATGGTCGATGCCAACCAGCAATGGGACCGTCCGACCGCGCAGCGCATGTGCCGCACGTTCGAGTCCTTCAAGCTGGTCTGGATCGAGGAGCCGCTGGACGCCTACGACCACGAAGGCCATGCCGCGCTCGCCACGCAATTCGACACGCCGATCGCGACCGGTGAAATGCTGACCAGCGCGGCCGAGCACTGGGACCTGATCCGCCACCGCGCCGCCGACTACCTGATGCCCGATGCCCCGCGCGTCGGCGGCATCACGCCGTTCCTGAAGGTCTGCGCGCTGGCCGAGCATGCGGGCCTGATGATCGCGCCGCATTTCGCGATGGAGCTGCACGTGCACCTTGCCGCGGCTTACCCGCGCGAACCGTGGGTCGAGCACTTCGACTGGCTCGAACCGTTGTTCAACGAACGACTGGACATCCGCGACGGGCGCATCATCGTGCCGACCCGGCCGGGCCTGGGCATCACCATCAGCGAACAGGCGCGCGCCTGGACGCGCGAGCAGGCTGTATTTGGCGAGCAGGCCTGACATCGCCCACCGCATTCCGCAGGCTTCCCACACAAGAGAGCAAGAGAGACAAGGAGACAGGACATGAAGAAGCTGATTGCATCCGCACTGATGACACTCGCCATGACAGGGGCGCAGGCCGCGTGGCCGGAGAAGCCGGTCACGCTGGTGGTGCCCTTCCCCGCTGGCGGCTCCACCGACAACGTGGCGCGCATCCTCAGCGCGAAGTACCAGGCGCAGTTCGGCGGCAGCTTCGTGGTCGACAACCGGCCCGGCGCGGCCGGCATGATCGGCGCCGCAACGGTCAAGCGCGCGCCGGCCGATGGCTACACCGTGTTCGTCTCGTCGCTCGGACCGTTCGTGATCGGCCCGCACCTGACGAAGAACGCGGGCTACGATCCGCTCAAGGACTTCGACTACATCAGCGTGGCGGTGCAGGCGCCGAACGTGCTGGCCGTGCCGGCGAATTCGCGCTTCAAGACCATCCAGGATGTTGTCGCCTACGAGAAGGCCAATCCGAACAAGCTGACGTTCGCGTCCGCCGGCAACGGCACCAGCGACCATCTCACGGCAGAGTTGTTCTGGCAGCAAACCGGCACGACCGGCATCCATGTGCCGTACAAGGGCGGCGCCCCTGCGATGAACGACCTGCTCGGCGGGCAGGTCGACGCCACCTTCATGAACATCAACACGGCGGTGCCGCACATCAAGGCGGGCAAGCTGCGCGCGCTGGCCATCACCAGTACCGCGCGCTCGCCGATCCTGCCCGATGTGCCCACCATGGACGAATCCGGCATCAAGGGCGTGACGGTCTACTCGTGGCAGGCCGTGGCGGCGCCCAAGGGACTGCCGCCGGAGGTCAAGGCGAAGCTGCACAGCGCCACGGTCGCGGCGCTCAATGACCCGGCGGTCAAGGCCAGGCTGCTCGAAGTCGGCTTCGAGATCGTCGCCAATACGCCCGAGCAGTTCACCGCGTTCCAGGCCTCCGAGTTCGCACGCTGGAAGAAGGTGATCGAGGTGGGCAAGATCACGGCGGACTGACGCGCCCGCCGGAAGGACGCGATTCAGCCGGCGCTTTTCGCGCCATGGTGTCCGGCCCCGTTCGACCGCTTGGTGCGACGGATCACCATGAACACCAGCAGCACGACCGGCACGATCAGCAGGCCCTCGACCAGTTCGGGGTCCATGCCCAGGTGCAGCGCGTGCAGCGAGCGCAGGCCGACTGCCGTCAGCGAGAGCACATAGTAGGAAATCGCAGCCACGGACAGCCCTTCCACCGCGTGCTGCAGATGGAGCTGTGTGCGCGCGGTGCGATCCATCCCTGCCAGCAGCCGCATGGTATTGCCTTCCTGTGCGAGGCTGACGCGCGTGCGCAGCAGGTCGACCGCGCGCGCGACGCGCGTCGTGAACTGCTCCAGGCGGTTCGCGCTGGCGCGGCACGTGTCCATTGCCGGCGTGAAGCGGCGCTCCATGAATTCGGCGATGGTCGGGATGCCCTCGATGCGTTCCTCGCGCAGTTCCTGGATGCGGGCCATCACCAGCCGTTCGTAGGCGCGGCTGGCGCTGAAGCGGTGGCTCGACTCCGCCAGCGCCTCGCCGCGCACGGCCAGGTGCGTGAGTTCCTGCAGCAGGTTGGCGTCCACCTTGTCGTCCGGCGCGGAGTCCATGCGGTGCATCAGTCCGGCCAGCGAGCGCTGCAGCACGTTGAGCGAACGGCCCAGTTCGCGCGCGGCGGGCAGCGCCAGCAGGGCCATCATGCGATAGGTCTCGATCTCGTACAGCCGCTGCAGCAGGCGTCCGCCCTGCGCCTCGCGGAAGCCCTCGTCGATGACCAGGAAGCGCGAAAAGCCATCGGGCTTGATGGTCCAGTCGCAATAGACCTCGCCGTTGCCCAGCACGCGGCTGCCGACCTTGATCGGGCCGTCGATCCACTGCCGGTAGTCATGGCGTGCAGCCGGGGCATTCTCGCCGGACACCAGCTCCATGCGGATGGCGACGAACCGCTTGCCCGCGATCAGCTCGAACCAGGCCGCTGGTATGTGTTCGGTGGCCAGCCCGGAGAAGTAATCGGTGTCATGCCGGCTGGCCACGAACGTATAGGTCGAGAATTCGGTGTGGCGTTCCCACTTCAGCTGGCGCTCGCCATTCCATTGCGCGGCATAGTGCGTACTGCCCGCCTCCGGCGGCGGCATGCCGGTGAGTTCGCACAACGCCGTCAGCAACTGCTCATGTACGGCGGCATCGTCGGCCGCATAGATCGCCAGGTGAGCGAGGGCGACGGAGCCTGACAAGCGCAGGAAAGGTCTTGCGTGCAGTTCGTTGGCAAGGCTGGCGCGCAGGGCGTGGTCCATATAGTCGGTCTTTCGGAAGGTTTCGGTCAGGGGCGTCCGTCAGGATATCAGTCGAAGATGACCGAACGTCGGCACCGAACGTTAGCAAGACCCGGGCCAGAAACCCGAAATCTATCCTTCCCTGCCTTCCGCGGGCGCCACAGTCGCCCCCTGGATCCCATGCCGGGCCAGCGCACCGGCCACCACACCGGTCGCCTTCATCGCTTCGACAAAGCCAGCGAGAAAAACCGCCGCGCGCTCGCCACGCGACTTCGGCAAGCCCATCGCCTGCCGGATCACCATGAAGCGCTCGCCGAGCAGCCGCAGGCCATTTTTTCCCGCCGCATCGGATTCCAGTTGCTGTCTGACCCCCGCGGCCACCTCCGCGCCTTGCTCAAGGAAGGTCTGCACCACCGTCGGCGACGTCGGCGCGCGAACGATTTCCGCATGCCGCAGTTCCCGGGTCAGATAGAGGTCATAAGCACTGCCCTTGCCGACCACGACACGCACGCCGGGCTGGTCGACATCGGCATTGGACACGACCGGCGAATCTGCCCGCACCAGGTAGCAGCCTTCGATCAGCACATAGGGCGCGGTGAAAGCAATCGATGCGCCACGCTTGGGGTCGATCGCGAAGAAGCCCACGTCCGCTTGCTCGTTGCTCACCACGTCGACCGACTTGCCGGCGGCATCCACCACTATCAGTTCCAACGGCACGCCCAGCCGGTCCGCCAGTGCCCCGGCCAGATCGACCGATACGCCGCACGCGGCACCGTCGGCGGCACGCCCGGCAAGGATCGGATTGCCGAGGTTGATCGAAGCGCGCAGCACCCCGGTGGGGGCGAAAGCAGTCAGCAGGTCTTGGTCTACGGTCATGGCATGGGGCCGGCAACGGCCGGTGCTAGGGTTCGAGGATCTCGCTGATTTGCGCCAGCGCGTCGAGGGTATGTTCGAGGTGTTCACGCATCGCCGCCGAAGCCTCCTCATTGCGCTCGCGCGCGAGCAGGTCCAGCAGGTGCAGGTGCTGCTTCGCGTGTTCTGCGTAACGTTCGCGATGCCGCATGGAACGGTAGGACAACAAGCGCCGCACGCGGTTGACGCGGCGGATCGTGTCGACGAAAAACGGATTGCCCGACGCTTCGACCAGCGACTCATGGAAGCGCACGCCACGGTCATGAAGCTGGTCCGCGGTGTCGGTCTCGATGCCGCCGTCGAGCAGGTGGTTTTCCGCCGCGCGCAGGCGCTCGATGGTCTTGCGCTCGATGCGATAGCCGGGCTCCAAAAGCGCCGCTGGCTCCAGCGCCAGGCGCAGCCGGTACGACTGCAGCAGCGAGTCCGGCGTGGTCAGCATCGACGAAAACTCCCAGCCATAGCCAGGCTTGCGCTCGGCCCAGCCCTCCTGCGCAATCCGCTTGAGCACCGTGTTGAGCTGCGTCGCGGTCAGGCCGTAGCGGGACCTGAGCAATTGCTCGGAGACCTCGTTGTCGAGCTTGCCCCGCAGCAGGTCTTCAGCCATCTGGAAATAGGCGGCAGCGGCCACGTCGGGCTCGGCAAGGCCCAGCTGCGTAGCCAGTTCACCGGCCGGCGCCGCGACTTCGCGCGCCAGGAAAAAGCCGCGGTTGCGCTCGCGCGTGAGCACGCCCTTCTCGTGCAGCAGGGCCAGCGCCTCGTTGACGGGCGAGCGCGACACGCGCAGCTTGTCGGCCAGCATCTGCGCCGGCAGGTGGGCGCCGACCGGCATGCCTTCTGCCTGGATCAGCTCGACAATCCGCGTCGCAATGGATCGATCGTGGTTCATGGGTGGTTCGACGTGCCGGCCGGAAGCGGTCATGGTGTCGCCACGCCGCTCCGCTGCCCTGCCAGCGTCTTCTGCAGGATGGATGGAATCACGCCACCACGCCGCAACAGCTCGATCTCGAGCCGCGTTTCCACGGCGGCGGTGGCTTCAAATGCATCCACCGAACCGTTCGCGCGCATGATGCGCACCGGGACCCTGCCACGCGGCACGAGCGCTTCGGGCATGGCGCTGACATGGATCTTGTCGCCGGGACGGATGTCCAGCGCTTGCGGCGTCACGCCCTCTGGCCACCGCAATGGCAGGATGCCCATGCCGATCAGGTTGGAACGGTGAATGCGCTCGAAGCTTACCGCAATCACCGCGCGGATTCCCAGCAGGCGCTGCCCCTTGGCAGCCCAGTCGCGCGATGAGCCCGTGCCGTAGCGGGCGCCCGCGACCAGCACCACGGCGTCGCCGTCCTGCCGGTAGCGCCGGGCGACCTCGAAGATCGGCTGCACGTCGCCGCTGGGCACGTGCACGGTGTTTGCCGTCGGCACATCGGGCTGCAGCAGGTTGACCAGCGTCTTGTTGTAGAACGCGGCCCGCATCATCACTTCCCAGTTGCCGCGACGCGAAGCGAACACGTTGAGGTCGTCGCGGCTGGCGCCGCGGCTCACCAGAAAGTCGGCGACGAAACTGTCCTTGGGGATCGCGCTCGCCGGCGAGATATGGTCCGTGGTGATGTCATCGCCGAGCACCAGCAGCGGATACGCAGCATAGTCGCCGAGTTGCGTGCCCTGGTCGAGCGAGGCAAACGGCGGCCGGCGCAACGCGGTCGAGGCCTCGTCCCACGGGTAGCGCGGCGTGGCCGGCGACGGCAACGCGGCCCAGGCCGGATTGCGCGATGCCACCGCGAAGGCCTGCCGGTAATCGGAAGGCTCGGCTCCGGCGGCCACCAGCGCCGCGATCTCCTCGCGCGACGGCCACAGGTCGCGCAGGTGGACCGGCGTGCCATCGGCCGCAACCTGGACCGGCTCGGTGCCGAGATTGCGCTCGGCATCGCCGGCCAGCGCAAACGCCACCACCAGCGGCGGCGACATGATGAAGCCCAGGCTAAGGTCCGGATGCACGCGGCCGGGGAAATTGCGGTTGCCCGACAGGATCGCGACCGGCTGTGCCGAGGCTTCGGCAATCACTTGCCGGATCGGCTCTGTCAGCGGCCCCGGATTGCCGATGCAGGTCGTGCAGCCGAAGCCGACGATATCGAAGCCCACGGCGCAGAGATCCCCGATCAGGCCCGCGCGATCCAGATACCGTGCCGCCGCAGGCGATCCCGGGGCAAGCGAAGTCTTGATCCACGACGGCACGCGCAACCCCAGCGCCCGCGCCTTCCGAGCGACCAGGCCCGCCGCAACGAGCAAGGCCGGATCCGACGTATTGGTGCAGCTGGTAATGGCGGCAATCGCAACCGGACGGCGGGGCATGCCATCGCGCTGCATCTTCCGCTCGAACGGAATGGCGGCAAGCGCGCCGGCAGTATCCGTATAGGGAAGCAAGTCCTGCGGGCGGCGCGGACCCGCTACGTGCATGCCGATGCGATCCAGGTCGATATGGAGCACCCGCGTGTAGCGCGGCTCGGCACCGGGCTCGAACCATAACCCGGCGCGGCGCGCAAAGGCCTCCACCAGTGCGAGGGAGGCAGCATCGCGACCGGTGGTGCGCAGGTAGTCCAGCGTGTGGCCGTCGATCGGGAAGAAGCCGGTGGTCGCGCCATACTCGGGCGCCATATTCGCTACGACCGAGCGGTCGCCCGCCGACAGCGTGGATACCCCCGGCCCGAAGAATTCGACGAACTCGCCCGACACGCCGATGCCACGCAGTTGCTGTGTGACGTTCAGGGCCAGGTCGGTCGCCAGCGTGCCGGCCGGCAGCGCGCCCGTCAGCCTGACACCGATCACATCGGGAATGCGCTGCATCACCGGCATGCCGAACATCACGGTCTGCGCCTCCAGCCCGCCGACCCCCCAGCCCAGCACGCCGATGCCGTTGATCATCGGCGTGTGGCTGTCGGTGCCGATCAGCGTGTCGGGCACGGCCCACGCTTCACCGTCGCGCTGCACGGTCGTCACGACCGTCGCCAGCTGCTCCAGGTTGATCGTATGCATGATCCCCGTGCCCGGCGGATGGATGCGCACGCCGCGCAGCGCCTTCGACGCCCAGCGCAGGAAGCTGTAGCGCTCGGCATTGCGCCGGCTCTCCACATCGAGGTTCAGGCTGGCCGCGTCCGGGCGGGCGAAGTACTCCACCGCGAGCGAGTGGTCCACCGAGGAGTCGACCGGCAGGACCGGATTGAGCGCATCGGGATCGGCGCCGGCTTCCGCCAGCGCATCGCGCATGGCGGCGATGTCGACCAGCGCCGGCGTGCTGGTGGTGTCGTGCATCAGTACGCGGCCAGGCTGGAACGCGATCTCATCTTCGCTCGTGCCGTGGTCCAGCCAGCCGACGATGGCGGCGATGGCTGCGTCGCGCTCCTCGCCCTCCATGTTGCGGATCACATTCTCCATAAGCAGGCGCAGGACGACCGGCAGCCGTCGCAGCGTACCGCCAAGCATGGCGGGCAGGTCCACGAACCGGTATGTGGCGTCGCCAGCGCTGAACTGACCCTCGACGGGGTGAATGGGGGAGCGGTAGGTGTTTTCCATGACTGTACTTTGCACATGTTTACGTAAAAATGCAATCAAGTGCAAACCCGAACCCCACGGAAAACCGGAGACGATCCCTTGAAACCCACCGCTTCCCGCGACGTGCTGCCGCCGTCCGACCCCACACGCCGCCGATTGCTCCAGGGCGGCACCTCCGCGGCGGCGCTCGCCCTGGTCGGCATGGGCGCCACCGAGGCACAGGAGGCTCAGCCGGGTAGCCGCACAACTTCAAAGAAAGAAACCACACGCCCCGAAGGAACAGTGATGTACGCATACGTAGGCTCGCGAACGACGCGCGAACGCAATGCCCGCGGCGACGGTATCAGCGTCTACCGCGTCGATACCGCGACCGGCGCGCTGCAGATGACCCAACTGGTCAGCGGCCTGGTCAACCCGTCGTTCCTGGCCCTGAACCGCGACGGCGACCGGCTCTACACGGTCCATGGCGACGTTAGCGACATCAGTGCCTTCGCCGTCGACAAGGCCAGCGGCAAGCTCGAATTCATCAACCGGCAGAGCACGCAGGGCAAGAACCCGGTCCACCTGGCAATCGACCCGAGCGGGCGCCATGTCGTGGTCTCGAACCACATCGGCGCCAGTCTTGCGGTACTGCCGCTGAATGCGGACGGCTCGCTCGGCGAACTGACGCAGCTGGTGAAGCTCGATGGCCCCATCGGCCCGCATCGCGTCGAGCAAAAGCAGGCCAAGCCCCACTTCAACCCGTTCGACCCGAGCGGCCGGTTCGTGATCGTTCCGGACAAGGGCCTGGACCGGACCTTCACCTTCCGCTTCGCCGACGGCAAGCTGTCCCCGGCGGCACCCGCCTTCGTCGGCGCGCGCGAAGGCGCGGGGCCGCGCCATATCGCCTTCCATCCGGGCGGCCGCTTTGCCTATGTCGTCAACGAACTCGACTCGACCGTCACGGCCTACGCGTATGACGCAACCTCCGGCGCGCTGACGCCCCTGCAGATCCTGTCGAGCCTGCCCGACACGTTTACCGGCAACAGCCGCGCATCGGAGATCGAGGTCGATGCCAGCGGGCGCTACGTCTATGCGTCGAACCGCGGGCACGACAGCGTGGCGATCTTCCAGGTGGATCCGCGCAGCGGCCACCTGCGCTTCGTTGGCGCCGATCCGTCGCAGGGCCGCACGCCGCGCTTCTTCACCGCATCGCCGGACGGCCGCTTCCTGTACGTGCTGAACGAAGACAGCGATTCGATCGTCGCCATGCGCATCGACCATGCATCGGGCCGCCTGCACCCGACCGGCTTCAGCGTGCAATCGGGCAGCCCGGTCTGCATGGTGTTCTCGCGACGACTGGCATGACATCGCCTCGCCCCCTCCCCGCCACGCCTCACGCACCGGGCAGCACCCGCGCCGGTCCTCACGCCATGCAAGACTCCACCACGCAGAACGAAATGGCCATCGTCAGGAAGATCACCTGGCGCATCATTCCGTTCGTCTTCATCCTGTACATCATCTCGTACCTGGACCGCGCCAACATCGGCTACGCGGCGCTGCAGATGAACAAGGACCTGGCGCTCTCCAGCGAAGCGTTCGGCTTCGTGTCCGGCATCTTCTTTATCGGCTACTTCCTGTTCGAGGTGCCCAGCAACGTGATGCTGAACAAGTTCGGCGCGCGCCGCTGGATCGCGCGCATCCTGCTGACGTGGGGCGCGGTTGCCGTGGCCAGCGCGTTCGTGCAGAGCGCGAACCAGCTCTACGTGCTGCGCTTCCTGCTTGGCGTGGCCGAAGCGGGCTTCTTTCCCGGCATCATCGTCTACCTGACGTACTGGTTCCGCGCGAAGGAACTCGCGACCACGGTGGCCCTGTTCACGGCCGCGATCCCGGTCTCCTACATCGTCGGCGCGCCGCTGAGCACGTGGATCATGGACAACGTGCACTGGCTGCAATGGAGCGGCTGGCGCTGGATGCTGCTGCTGGAAGGGGCACCGGCAATCATCGGCGGCGTACTCTGCTACTTCTGCCTGACCGATCGCCCCAAGGACGCGAAGTGGCTGACGCAGGCCGAGAAAACGTGGCTGACCGACCAGCTCGAGCGCGACCGCCAGGCCCGGCCGAATGCCGAGCACCTCGGCGCGCTCAAGGTCATGCGCAACCCGAAGGTGCTGTACCTGTCTTTCATCTACTTCGTGTACCAGTGCGGCAGCCTGGGCGTGGGGTACTGGATGCCGCAGATCATCAAGGGCTTCTCGGCGGACCTGACGCATACGCAGGTCGGGCTGATCGCCATGGTGCCCTACCTGTTCGCGACGATTGTGATGATCCTGTGGTCGCGCAGTTCGGACCGCCGCAACGAGCGGCGCCTGCACTCGGCCATCCCGCTTGGCGTCGCCGCGGTGGCGCTGCTCGGTGCGGGGCTGCTGTCCGATCCTTTCGTTGCCATCACGCTGGTCAGCGTGAGCCTGGCCGGCCTCTATGCGTTCAAGTCGCCGTTCTGGGCGCTGCCCACGCTGTTCCTGACGCGCTCGACGGCTGCGGTCTCGATCGCCGTGATTAACTCGATCGGCAACCTCGGCGGTTTCGTCGGGCCGTTCGCGATCGGCTACATCAAGGGGCAGAGCCACTCGGCCACGACGGGCCTGATCTTCCTTGCCGGGCTGCTGGTGGTCTCGTTTCTGATGACGGTCTTTATCCGCATCGCCGAAGGGCGGCCGGTGCAGGAAGTCGCCACGGCACCGGGTCAGGCGTCCTGAGCGGCCACGCCGCGGCCGCTACGCACCGCGGTGGCAGTCAGGCTCGTGGTTCGGACAGCAATGAAAGAATCCGCGGATCGTGATCGACTCGCGTTGCATCAACGATCCGAGCCTTGGCCGCATCCGGGTGAGCGGGGTTGAAGAGATAGTTCGAAGCGTAAGGGACCAGGACACTTGGCACCTTCAAGAGCAGAGTGGATCGAACCGAAAGCCACTCCGTCCCAGCATTTTTCGACCAGCTGGCGCTCGTCTTCCAATCGTCTGGCAACTCCGACAAATCTGCCACGGTGATCGAGTCATCCATCTCCACCTTGAGGAGCTGATAGTACTTCGGAAGATCCTCTATCCTCGAGACTTCGTGGTGGACCAGCACTTCCAGGAGAGCCAATGCCGGATGCTCGGCCAGGTACACAACGGGCTGCCCCGGAAAATGCCATCGACCGCCAGCCCGCAAGCCACCGATCCCCTTGAGATCCCCATAGTTGCTGATTCGCCAAAGGACCATCAGGCGAAGTACCCTTCGTCGATCTGAATCAGTTGCTCTTCAACAAGATGAGCGCCCTGCTCTGTTCCGACCATGGACAGCGGCGCTACCCCGCCAAGTCGCTGTTGTTTCGCTCGCAACCAACTGAGCGCTCGCTCGACTTCACCAAATGCGCTAGTGGCCTGGGCAAGGATTCGAGCAAGACGAATCGCCTTGTCCGACTCTTCCACGGTCAACGGCTGCCCTTTTTCACGGCGATGGCTCAAGGTTCGCCGAGGAATGATGAACGCAACCTCGTCCCAGTCGAATCCGGTGTCAAGCAGGCGGTCAAGTATGTCGACAGGCAGGCGGTCATTAGCAAGCGCCGCCAGGTCAGCATCAGTGCGCACCTTAGTGTCTAAAAAGGCGCTTAAGTGTTCCAGATAAAGCGCATAGGGCAGTTGCATGCCCGTTGGCCGAAAAACGATGGTTTGCATAGCGGCTCCGGCAATATGCCCAAAGGTTAGTGGCATTTTGCCGCGACCGCAACCTCTCCTCTTATGCAGGACCATCCCGCGGGATCGTGACCCGCCCTTTCGATGTCATGGTTGCGGAAGCCATGGCAACTCCTGACATTTGCATGTAAGGGCGGCCTACGCGCCGCGGTGCCCCAGCCGCTTCGAGATGGCCTCCACGCAACGGCGCAACGCCTGCGCGACGGGACCGTCCCAGTCGGTATCGACCGTGCCGGTCGGTCCCATGATGGTGACCGTCAGCGCAATGTTTGCCGAATAGTCAAAGACGGGCGCCGAAAACGCGACGATTCCCGGAGTCGGGTGATTGAGGCTGCGAGACATGTGGCGTGTCCGCGCTTCCGCGATCATTTCCTCGACCAGAGCCGCGTCGAGCGGATGCGCGATGTCCGGACCCAACCTGACGCGGTCGTCCAGCAACAGCTGCTCGGTGACCTTGCGCGGCAGGAACGCCGAGAAGACGCGTCCTGTCGCCGTATTGGCCAGCGACATGACCGTCCCGGTCCGGATATTCGTGTGGATCGGATAGGACGCCTCGATCAACCGCACGATCACTGGACCGAGATTGCCCCACACGGCCAGCGCCACCGCATGCGACGTCTGCTCGGACAACGCTTCCGCGAACGGCGTGGCCTCGCGGATCGGGTTCAGCGTCTGCAGGCTGGTCAGCCCGAGCTGGATCGCCATCGGGCCCAGCAAGTAGTGGCCGGTGACCGGGTCCTGCGCGACCAGCCCGATCTTCCCGAAGCTGACCAGGTACGGGTGGATCTTGCCGGACGGCATGCTGGCCGCCTTGACGAGATCGCGCAGCGCCATCGGCCGCGCCTCGGCCGCCAGCACCTTGAGGATTTCCCCCCCGACTTCAATCGACTGTATGCCGCGGCGCTCGCGCTCGGGCGCCGGTTCGGTGTGATCCACGTGTGTCCTGCCAGGAATGAAATGGTGAGGCCAGTATAGCACTAGATATTATCTAGCGCATAAGCGTCGGGTTAACGTGTAGATATTTTCAAGCGCGCTAGTACTAATCTAGCAAACATGGCGTGGCCGCCAGACGCCGGTCCCGCCCGCACTTGAACGGAGAAGTCGATGTCTACACAGCAAGAGGAAACCTGCGACGTACTGGTGATCGGATCAGGCGTTGCCGGCATGTCGGCGGCCATCACGGCCGCCAGTCGCGGACTGAAGGTGGTCGTGGTCGAAAAGGCCAGCTACTACGGCGGCACCACCGCACGCTCGGGTGGCTGGCTCTGGATTCCGAACACGCACCTGGCGACGGCCTATGGCCATCACGAACTGCCGGACCAGGCGTTGACCTATATCCGCAACCAGGCCGGCGCGGGCTTTGACGAGGCACGCGTGCGCGCCTTCCTGGCCAATGGCCCGAAGGCCGTCGAGTTCTTCATGTCGAAGACCGCCGTCCAGTTCGACATGCCGCTCACATTTCCCGACTATCACTCCGAAGCGCCCGGCGCCGCGCAGGGTGGTCGCTCGATGGTCACGCGGCCCTATGACGCGCGCGAACTGGGCCCGCTGCTCAAGACGCTCGGCCCGGTGCTGCCGGAACTGACGGTGTTCGGCGTCACGATCGGCTCGGGCAAGGAGATCGTCCACTTCATGCGGGTCACGCGCTCGCTGGCGTCGGCCTGGTATGTCGCCAAACGGCTGACGCGGCATTTCATGGAGGTGATGAAGTACGGGCGCGGCATGACGCTGACCAACGGCAATGCGCTGGCCGCGCGGCTGGCGAAGTCAGCCTCGGACCTGTCGATCCCCGTCTGGCTGTCTTCGCCGGCCTCGCGGCTGCTGTATGACGGCGAGCGCGTCACGGGCGCCGTGATCGAGCGCAATGGTCTGCGCGTCAGCGTGAAGGCACGCCACGGCGTGGTGCTTGCCAGCGGCGGATTCCCGCACAACAACGAACGCCTCAAGGAGACTTACCCGCACGTGAAGGCCGGCCATGGCCACTTCTCGCCCACGCCGCAGACCAACGTGGGCGATGGCGCGCGCATGGCCGAGGAGGTCGGCGGCCTGTTCGACAAAAGCCTGTCGAATGCCGCGGCCTGGACGCCCATGTCGCTGGTGCCGCGCAAGGACGGCACGACCGGCATCATGCCCCACTTCATCGACCGCGCGAAACCGGGCGTGATTGCCGTCAGCCTGGACGGCCGGCGCTTCGCCAACGAGTCGAACTCGTACCACGATCTGGTGCAGGCCATGATCGCCGCGTCACGCGGCAAGCGCGAGACCGCGTGCTGGCTGATTGCCGATCATGCGGCCATCCGCCGCTACGGGCTGGGCTATGTGAAGCCGTTCCCGCTGCCGCTCGGCCCGCACCTGCGCAATGGCTACCTGCGGCGCGGCAGGACCATCGCGGAGCTGGCGCAGCAGATCGGCGTCGATCCGGCCACGCTCGCCACCACCATCCGCCAGTACAACGACCACGCACAGTATGGGCGCGACCCCGAGTTCGGCCGCGGCAGCAAGGCATACAACCGCTATCAGGGCGACGCCTTGCACGCGCCCAACCCGTGTGTCGCGCCACTGGCCACCGGACCGTTCTACGCGCTCAAGCTCGTCCCGGGCGATCTCGGTTCCTTCATGGGCATCCGCACCAACGAGCACGCGCAGGTCGTGAGCGCGGACGGCTGCGCGATTGCCGGGCTGTACGCCGCCGGAAACGATGCCGCGAGCATCATGGGCGGCGAGTACAACGGCGCGGGCATCACGCTCGGCCCCGGCCTGACCTTCGGCTACATCGTGGGCAACCACATCGCCGACCACATCGAGGCGTCGCCACGCCAGCCGGCCGCCGCGCCAGCGCGCAAACCCGCCGGCGAAGCCGTAGCGATGCACTGATCGCCACGCGCATTGCCGTCCCGCGACTGCCGCCGGTGGTCGCGGTCAATCCGATCCTGTTTCCACATCCATCATGAACATTCCCTCACTCCTTGCCGGGAAGATCGCTTTCGTCACCGGCGCGGGCCAGGGTAACGGCCGGGCCATTGCCCTGGGCCTTGCCGAAGCCGGCGCATGCGTCATCGTCACCGACATGGACGAAGCCAACGCACGCGACACAGCGGCGATGATCGAGGCACGCGGACACCGTGCCCACGCCTGTGCGCTGGACGTGACCGACGCCGCCCAATGCAGCGCCGTTGCCGAGACCATCACGGCCACGGTCGGCCCGATCGACGTGCTCGTGAACAACGCCGGCATCCTGATCCGCGATGGCATCGACAGCGCCAATGCACTGGCCAACCTGCAGCGCGTCATGCGGGTCAACCACGAAGGCACCTTCAATGTCTGCCACGCGTGGCTGCCGTCGCTGCGCCAGACGCGGGGCGCGATCGTCAATGTCGCGTCCATCGCATCGTTTTCGGGGCAGGCGAACACGCTCGGCTACTCGCCGTCGAAAGGCGCGGTGAAGATGCTCACGCAATCGCTGGCAGCCGACCTGGCGAAGGATGGCGTGCGCGTCAATGCGATTGCGCCGGGCGTCATCGAAACGCCGATGACCGTCACGACGCGATCCGATCCGGCAAAGCTCGAACGCTTCATGGCCCGCATTCCCATGAACCGCGTCGGCAAACCCGAAGAACTGGTGGGGGCGGTGCTGTTCCTGGCCTCGTCGATGTCCACCTACGTCACGGGCGTGACGCTGCCTGTGGATGGCGGCTATCTCGCCGCCTGATTACTGAAACCGAAAACAGAGGCAAGCCGCACAGCGCTTGCCCGCCATCCAGGAGACAACCGATGAAACAGGCATCCCGCACCATCGACGTGCAGGCGTTCATCGACGCCGAACGCTTTTCGCCCTGCCAATGGCTCGTGCTTATTTTCTGCTTCCTGATCGTCGCGGCGGATGGATACGACACCGCGGCCATCGGCTTCATTGCGCCATCGCTGGCCCAGGAGTGGGGGATTCCACGCAGCGAACTCGGCGCCGTCATGAGCGCGGCGCTCGCGGGCCTGAGTCTCGGCGCGATTTTCGCCGGGCCTGTTGCGGACCGCATTGGCCGCAAGACGGTGCTGGTAGCGGCGGTCGCCGCGTTCGGCGCCTGGACGCTCGCCGCGGCCCATGCGCAATCGCTCGCCATGCTGACGGTTCTTCGCTTCCTGACGGGACTGGGCCTGGGTGCGGCGATGCCAACGACCATCACGATGATGTCCGAGTACGCGCCGAAGCGTTTACGCGCGTTCACGGTCAACGCCATGTACTGCGGCTTTTCGTTTGGCCTGGTGTCGGGTGGTGCAGCTTCCGCCTGGCTGATTCCGCATCTCGGCTGGCGCAGCGTGCTGACGGCCGGCGGCATCGGACCGCTGGTGCTGGCGGTCCTGCTGTTCGCGCTGCTGCCGGAGTCGGCGCAGTTCCTCGCAGTGCGCCCCGGCACGCGCGACAAGATCGCCCGCATCCTCCAGCGGATCGCCCCGGGCCAGCGTCTGGACGCCTGTACGTTCGTCGCGCGGATGAGCCAGGAAGCAGCCGGGAACAAAGGCTCGGCACTTGCGCTCATCCTGTCGCAACCGTATCGGCGGCGCACGCTGCTGCTTTGGCTGTCGTGCTTCATGGGGCTGGTGATCTATTACCTCATGACGAACTGGATGCCGACGCTGTTCCGCGAGGCCGGCTTCAGCATCGAACACGGCGCCCTGCTGGCTGCGGTGTTCCCGCTTGGCGGCCTGCTCGGCAACCTCGTGGCGGGCTGGCTGATGGACCGCTTCGATGCGAATCGCACCATCGTGGTTGCGTACGTGCTGGCGGCGGTACTGGTTGCCATGGTCGGGCGTTGCGTCGACCATCCCGCCTACCTGGGTGCGTCGTTGTTTGCGTGCGGCACGCTGGTCACGAGCGCGGCGACGTCGATGTCGACGTATGCCGCCAGCCTCTATCCGACCGAGGCGCGCACGACCGGCGTCGCCTGGATGCAAGGCATCGGCCGGATCGGCGGCGTGGCCGGATCCTTTGCCGGTGGGGCGCTGTTGGGCATTGGCTGGGATTTCGGCGCGGTGTTCGGCTTGCTGGCCGTTCCGGCCCTGGCGGCTGCATGGGCGGTCTTCATGATTGCGCGGCCACGACAGGCTTATCCGGTAACGCGTGCTGCCAAGTGAGGCTGACGGGCTCACGCCCTCGGAGAAACGCGCGGGGACGGGAGACAAGCTGTTGATTGGCAGCGCCTGTCCGGACAGCTTTTCCTACTACGTGATTGATCCCAGGCGCGTTCTGATTCTTGCGCCCAGGAAGGGTTCTGAAACGTGTGACGAGCGGTGCGCGGAAAAGGTGTTGGGAGCCAAGGTGCCTGCAAGCACCCGAAGGTAACCTTGCTCGGGCCAGCGGCACGCTGCCGCTGAACGCGGATGGCAATTCAAGCCTGGCAAGCAGCCTGCCACATCGAGCCAGCCCCTAGTCGTGTCCCGTCACCGCGCGCTTGGTCGCGTGAAAACCGTGCTTGGTCGCATCACCGACTGCATGCGCACCTGACTTCACGCCGCGGCCGATCGCGAATGTGGCATCGCGCACGGCATGCCCGCCTTTCTTGCCGGCCGCCTTGACGTTGTCCTTGAATGCATGGGCATCCCCGGACAGGCTCGCCTGCGCGAGCGGAGCCGCCGCGGCGAGGGTGATCGCGATAATCAGCGTCTTTGCCTTCCTCATATCAACGTGTCCGATTCTGTCGTGTCAATCCCCGGCACCAGCCGTCCCGGCCGGTGCCGCATATCGACATTTTAGACGCTGCCCGCGATGGCCCGCGCTCAACGCGCCGCAGGCCCCGCTTCGGTGATGGCGCTGTAGACCAGCGTGCGCAGTTGGCGTCGCACGGGATAGGCCGAAGAAGGCAGAAGCTGGGTCAGAAAGAGACCGATCAGTTCCTCCTGCGGATCCACCCAGAAGAAAGTGCTGGCCGCGCCGCCCCAGAAGAAATCACCGGCGCTTCCGGGAATCAGCGTGGATTCGGGCCTCACCGTGGTGGCAAAGCCCAGGCCGAAGCCCACGCCGTCATAGGTGGCTTCGCTGAACATCGAGCGCGACAAGGCCGGCAGGTCCACCCCGCCGGGCAGGTGGTTGGCCGTCATCAGCTTCAGCGTCTTCGGAGACAGCAACCGCACGCCGTCGAGTTCGCCGCCTTGCAGCAGCATGCGCGCGAAGCGCATGTAGTCCGCGGCCGTCGACACCAGCCCGCCGCCGCCCGAAATAAAACTAGGCGGCTTGAGATAAGGACTCGTCTGCGGGTCGTCCTGCAGCATCGGTCCCTTTTTCGACACGACTTTCGAACCGAGAACACCGACCGCGTAGCATGCGCAGAAGCGCGATGCCTTGTCTTCCGGCACATGGAAATCCGTGTCGACCATGCCGAGCGGATCGAAGATGCGCTGCTTCAGGAAGGTCTCGAACGGCATGCCGCTAACCTTGCCGACCAGGTAGCCGAGCACGTCGGTCGATACGGAGTAATTCCACGCCTCGCCCGGCGAGAATTCGAGCGGCAGCGTGGCGAGCTTCTCGATCATCTCGTCCAGCGTGCCGTCGGTGGCCAGTTCGCCGAGCTTCAGTTTGCGATACGCGGCGTCGACGTTGGTGTTCTGCTGGAAGCCGTAGGTCAGGCCCGAGGTGTGCCGCAGCAGGTCGACCACCAGCATCGGCCGTGCCGGCACACGCGTCTGGAAGCTTTCCATGAAGCCGCCCGCATGGACGCCGAGGTTTTCCCACGCAGCAATGTATTTGCTGACCGGATCATCCAGCGCGATCTTGCATTCCTCGACCAGCATCATGATCGCCACCGACGTCACGGGCTTGGTCATCGAGTAGATGCGGAAGATCGAATCCCGCGCCAGCGGCACCTGCCGCTCGCGGTCGGCGAGGCCCAGCACCGAGTTCAGCGCCAGTTCGCCGCGCCGCCAGACCTGGATCAACGCGCCGGGCAGCTTGCCGGACGCGATATAGGATTCGTCGATGAAGCGTTCAACGCGTGCAAGCCGCTCGCGGCACATCCCCTGCGTTTCCCTGCTCTGCATATTTGTCGGTCTCCCGGTTTTGCCGTGGCCGGCGTGCCGCCGCTGGCGGCGCTTGTCCCGCCATCATGACATCGGGCGACCGTTCGCGCCATGCGTACACCTCAGGAGCCTGGAATAGCGGCCCGATCGCCCCACGAGCCGACAGTATCCACTAGCATTGGATACTGGTTCGCGGATGTCTTTCAAACGGAGATCACATCATGCACGCATGGAAACCCGGATTCACCGCGCTGGCGGTTGCGATGGCGCTGACGGCATGGTCGGGAATGTCCTCGGCCACGGAGCAGGGAGAACAACGCCGCGAAGCACGCGATGTCCGGCAAGATACGCGCCAGGACTCCCGGCATACCAAGCAGGATTGCCGCGCGGCCAACCAGAAGAGCAACGCAAGCTGCCGCCACGACAAGCGCGAGACCAAGCAGGGCGGCCGACAGACGGCCCGCGACATCAAGTACTGATGCTGCGGGCTGACAGGCGGACCTGCCTCGCCGGTCAGCCTCCCAATACCCTGCCCCCGCCGTAGCTCGACTGCGTGGGCGCCGTCCCGCCAAGGGTCACCTTGATCGCGCAGTACTTGAACTCCGGGATCTTGCCGAACGGGTCCAGCGCCGCGTTGGTGAGCTTGTTGATGGCCGCCTCGTAGTAGCAGAACGGCACGAACACGGCCCCGCGCGGCGTGCCGGCATCGGCGCGCGCGTACAGCGACACCTGTCCGCGCCGAGAGGCCAACGTGACGACATCGCCCGGCTGGCCGCCGAGATCGGCCAGGTCGAGCGGATGCACCAGCGCCACCGGATCGGGCTCGATGGCATCCAGCACGCCCGCGCGCCGCGTCATGCTGCCCGTGTGCCAGTGTTCTAGCTGGCGTCCGGTGATCAGCACCATCGGATAGTCCGTGTCGGGCCGTTCGTCTGCGGGAACGATGTCCGCCGGAACAAAACGGCCGCGTCCGGTGGCGGTCGGGAACCGGTCAGTGAAGATCACCGGCTCGCCCGGATCGCCTTCGGCGCGACAGGGATAGGTCACGGCGCCCGACGCCTGCAACCGGTCCCACGTCACGCCGCCGATGCTCGGCATGGCGTGGCGCATCTCGTCGAACACGTCGGCCACGCTGCCGTACTGCCAGTCCAGCCCCAGGCCTTGCGCCATCTGCTGGATGATCCACAGGTCCTGCCTGGCCTGCCCCGGCGGCATCAATGCCTGGCGCCCGAGCTGCACGGTGCGGTCGGTGTTGGTGAAGGTGCCGGTCTTTTCCGGAAAGGCCGATGCCGGCAGCACCACGTCGGCCAGGTAGGCGGTCTCCGTCAGGAAGATGTCCTGCACCACGAGGTGGTCCAGCGCGGCCAGCGCCTCGCGCGCATGTTCGGCATCCGGGTCGGACATGGCCGGGTTCTCGCCCATGATGTACATGCCGCGCACCTCGCCACGCCCGATCGCATCCATGATCTCGACCACGGTCAGGCCCGGCTGATGGTCGAGCGGCGTGCCCCACAGCTTCTCGAAACTGGCGATCGCATCGGGATCGTCCACGCGGCGGTAATCCGGGTACATCATCGGGATCAGGCCCGCATCGGACGCGCCCTGCACATTGTTCTGGCCGCGCAGCGGATGCAGGCCGGTGCCCGGGCGGCCGATCTGGCCCGTCATCAGCGCCAGCGCAATCAGGCAGCGCGCGTTGTCGGTGCCGTGCACGTGCTGCGACACGCCCATGCCCCACAGGATCATCGAGCCCTTCGACGTGGCATAGGCGCGCGCGACCTCGCGGATGGTCTGTGCATCGATGCCGCATACGGGCGCCATCAACTCGGGGCTGAACGCGGCCACATTGCGCTGCAGCTCGTCGAAGCCGATGGTGCGGCTGTCGATGAAGTCCTGGTTGACCAGCCCTTCCGTGACGATCACATGCATCATCGCGTTGAGCAGCGCGACATCCGCGTCCGGCGTGAACTGCAGGTAACGCCAGGCAAAGCGCGCCAGGTCCGAGCGGCGCGGATCGGCCACGATGAGCTTCGTGCCGTTTTTCACCGCGTTCTTGATCCAGCTTGCCGCTACGGGGTGGTTCACGGTCGGGTTCGCGCCGATCACGATCACGACCTCGGCGCGGTCCACGTCCATCACGGGGTTCGACACCGCGCCGGAACCGATGCCTTCGAGCAGCGCCGCGACCGACGACGCGTGGCACAGCCGCGTGCAGTGGTCGACGTTGTTGCTGCCGAAGCCCGTGCGCACGAGCTTCTGGAACAGGTAGGCCTCTTCATTGCTGCCCTTGGCCGAGCCGAAGCCCGCCAGCGCGCGCTTGCCGTGCGTGTCGCGGATCTGCACCAGCTTGCCGCTGGCCCGCGCCAGCGCTTCTTCCCAGGTCGCTTCGCGGAATACGTCCATCACGTGGTCCGGGTCCATGACGAAGTCGCCGCGCTTGGCCACGCCTTCGCGCCGGATCAGCGGCACGGTCAGGCGCTGCGGATGCTGCACGTAGTCGAAGCCATAGCGGCCCTTCACGCACAGGCGCGCGTGGTTGGCCGGTCCATCGCGCCCTTCGACATACAGGATGCGGTTGTCCTTGACGTTGTAGGTAAGCTGGCAGCCCACGCCGCAGTATGGGCACACCGACTCCACCTGCTTGTCCGGCACCGCCAGCGCCGCGTCGCGCGCGGGCATCAGCGCGCCGGTCGGGCAGGCCTGCACGCATTCGCCGCAGGCCACGCACGTGGACGCGCCCATCGGGTCGTCCATATCGAAGACGATCCGCGCCGCGTCACCACGCAGCGCCAGGCCGATCACGTCGTTGACCTGCTCGTCGCGGCACGCGCGCACGCAGCGCGTGCATTGAATGCATGCGTCCAGATGGACGGCGATGGCAGGATGCGAGAGATCCGCGGCCACGCGCGCGCGCGGCGCGAAGCGCGGCTTGCCGACTTCCAGGCGCGCGGACCACTGGTCCAGTTCGTTGTGCCGCGTGTATTCGGCTTCCGGCATGTCCGACTGCAGCAACTCCAGCACCGTGCGCTGGGCGCGTCGCGCGCGCTCGGACTCCGTCTGCACGGTCAGGCCTTGCGACGGATAGCGGCAGCACGAAGGCGCCAGTACCCGCTCGCCCTCGATCTCCACCATGCAGGCCCGGCAATTGCCGGCGGCCTCCAGCCCGTCCTTGTAGCAGAGGTGGGGTACGTCAAAGCCTTCGCGCTGCGCCACCTTCAGCAGGCTTTCGCCCGGCTGCGCACTGACTTCACGGCCATTCAGCGTGAACGTGACCGTGGGCTCGGTGGATTCGACCAGCGCGCGTTCGGCGCGTGTCAGCGCATTCATGCCTGTGCCTCCGGGCGGTCCGTCACCGCCTGCAGTTCATGGGGGAAGTAGCGGATCACGCAATCCACGGGATTGGGCGCGGCCTGGCCGAGGCCGCAGATCGACGCATCGCGCATTACGGCGGACAGGTCCTCCAGCGCGGGCAGGTCCCATTGCGGCGCGCGGATCAGGTCGTATGCCTTGGCAGTGCCCACGCGGCACGGCGTGCATTGGCCACAGGACTCGTGCCGGAAGAAATGCATCAGGTTGCGCGCCGCGCCGACGGCACTGTCGTGGTCGGACAGCACCACGATCGCCGCCGAGCCGATAAAGCAGCCATGCGGCTGCAGCGTGTCGAAATCCAGCGGGATATTGCCCATCGAAGCGGGCAGGATGCCGCCCGACGCGCCGCCGGGCAGGTAGGCATAGAAGCTGTGGCCATCGAGCATGCCGCCGCAGTATTCGTCGATCAGCTCGCGCACCGTGATGCCGGCCGGTGCGAGATGAACGCCCGGCCGGCGCACGCGCCCCGACACCGAGAACGAGCGCAGCCCCTTGCGGCCATGCCGGCCCTGCGACGCGAACCATTCGGCGCCGTTCTCCAGGATGTCGCGCACCCAGTAGAGCGTTTCAAAGTTATGTTCGAGCGTGGGCCGGCCAAACAAGCCCACCTGCGCCACGTACGGCGGGCGCAGGCGCGGCATGCCGCGCTTGCCTTCAATCGATTCGATCATGGCCGACTCTTCGCCGCAGATATAGGCGCCGGCGCCGCGGCGCAGCTCGATCTGCGGCAGGCCGGCCACGGGTGGATCGTCGCGCAGTTCCTGCAGCGCCCGAGCGAGGATGGCTCGGCAACCTGCGTATTCGTCGCGCAGGTAGATGTAGATCGCCGACACCTGCACCACCACCGCGGCAATCAGCATGCCTTCCAGGAAGCGGTGCGGATCGCGCTCCAGGTAGACGCGGTCCTTGAACGTGCCGGGCTCGCCTTCGTCGATATTCACCGCCATCAGGCGCGGCGCCGGCTCCTTGCCGACGATGCGCCATTTGCGGCCGGTCGGGAAACCCGCGCCCCCCAGGCCGCGCAGCCCGGAGTCCTCCATCGTGCAAAGCACGGCGGCCGGATCGAGCGTGCCTTGCGCAAGCGCGTCGAGCAGCGCGTAGCCGCCGCCCGCACGGTAGTCGGCATAGCCGGTCTGCGCCACGGATTCATCGTGGATGGTCCCGGCGGCCACGCAGGCTTCCACGGCGGCAACCGTGGCGCCGTCCAGCGGCTTTTGCCCGATCAGCGCGGCCGGCGCTTTCTCGCATCGGCCGATGCAGGGCGCTGCGACCACGCGCACATCCGTGCCAAGCAACGCGGGGAGCTTGTCCAGCAGCGACTGTGCACCGGCCATCTCGCAGGCGATACCTTCGCACACACGCACTGTCAGCGAAGGCGGCGGCGCGATCTGCCCGTCGGCGTCTTCACGGACGACGTCGAAGTGGTGGTAGAACGTGGCCACCTCGTACACCTCGGTCATGGCAAGCCCTAGCTCCTGCGCCAGCGCGACCAGGTGCGGCATGGCCAGCTGGCCGTAGCGGTCCTGTATGCAATGGAGGTGCTCGATCAGCAGGTCGCGGCGGCGCGGCATGTCGCCGAGCGCGGCCCGGACCTCCGCCAGTGCAGCGGCGTCGACCTGCCGGCCCTTGGGCTGGCGGCGCTTGCGCAGCCGCCCGAGCCCGGTGGCGTCGATGGGAATGACAACCTGGTTCATGGAATGCGTGTCTCCTGCGGGCGCTATGAAGGCGTTCAGGAAGGCGCCCTTGCGGGCAGCCTTCCTGTCGCTCTTTCTCTTTTCCTTCCTCGTATTGTGCTACCGGCCGCGCCGCCTGTGTACGGTGATGGCGGCGGCACGCCGTACGGCTTTCTTCATCAGGTCAGGTCCTCCGGCACCGCGCGGTACCCCATCGGGCTCGCGGTACTGGCATGCACATGCTTGCGGGCATGCGCTTCGCGCATCGGCTTGAGGACAAACAGCGCGAGGAATGCGGACAGGCCCGCCATGGCCGAGGCCAGCACGAACACCGCATGCCAGTCGCCCGTCGCCGCCGTGATCACGCTGGAGAACGGCACCAGCAGCGCGGCCGTGCCCTTGGCCGTGTACAGCAGGCCGGCATTGGTGGCGGCGAACTTCGGCCCGAAGGTGTCGCCGCAAGTCGCGGGGAACAGGCTGTAGATCTCGCCCCAGGCGAAGAACACGATGCCGGTCAGCACCACGAACGCCACCGGGTTGTGGCCATACTTGGACAGCAGCAGGATGCCCACCGCCTCCACCGCGAAGGCGAAGAACATGGTGCGCTCGCGGCCGATGTGGTCCGAGATCCAGCCGAAGAACGGACGCGTCAGGCCGTTGAGCACGCGGTCGATGGTCAGCGCAAAGGTGAGCGCGGGCAGCGTCAGGCCGAGGATCGACACCGGCGAGTCATGCAGGCCGAAGTCCTTGGCAATCGGGCCGAGCTGCGCGGTCGCCATCAGTCCCCCGGCGGCCATCATCACGAACATCGCGTACATGATCCAGAAGATCGGCGACTTCAGCACCTGGCGCGGCGTGGCGTTGTAGGTCGCGGCGGCCTTGAGGGTCGACTTGACCTCGCTCAGGATCTTGGCCGACGGCGGATACAGGGCCATGCCCAGGAAGAACACGATCAGGCCCTGGCCCAGGCCGAACCACAGGAACGTGGCTTCGTAGCCCGAAGACTTGATCATGTTGGCGATGGGCACCACCGTCATCGCGGAACCCGCACCGAAGCCCGCCGCGGTAATGCCCGCGGCCAGTCCGCGCCGGTTCGGGAACCACTTCAGCGCATTGCCCACGCAGGTACCATAGACCGCGCCCGCGCCGACACCGCCGATGGCCGCCGCGAAGTACAGCATCGGCAGCGACGACGCCATCGAGTTCAACACCCAGGCCACGGCGCAAAGCAGACCGCCACCCACGACCACCGGGCGCGGGCCGTACTTGTCCACCAGGTAGCCTTCGATCGGCACCAGCCACGTCTCGGTCACGACGAAGATCGTGAACGCGACCTGGATCGCGGTGCGGCCCCAGTGGTACTTGTCATCGATCGGGTTGACGAACAGCGTCCACCCGTACTGCATGTTGGCAATCATCGCCATACAGATGACGCCGAAGACCAGCTGTACCCACGGCGACGCAAAGCGCGACGTGGACTCCCTCTGCTGCAGTTCCATTGATGTCTCCTTCTAGGCAGTCGAAACCGCCTGTGGTGGAAGAGTTGGGCGCCTTCTGACGCCTCTCGCATACCGCACTTTCCCGAACAGCTGAGCCGTTCTAGTGCTATACGGTATGTGATATATCAACCAAGTCAAGCGTATTCTTCGCGGCTGCGCAGCATGACTTTTCCGCGAAAAAGGAACGTGTCGCGGCGGGCTAGCGCGACTGGTGCGTGGCACGCATCAACCGAGGGGTTTTGCCACATCCGGAATCTTTGGGAATCAAGCAGTTAGTCTCGTTTGCCGCATCAATCCGGCGAGAGGGAACTGCCTCGAGCATGACGCGATTCGCCGCATCGGAAATCGGGGAAAACAACGGGGCTGGGGAAAGTCCCTAGATAGATACAACTAAGACATTGCCCATTTGTATGGACAAAATCGGGAAGGAATGAAGATGCCGGCAATCCGGCGACTGGGACGGTGACGTGCGCGAATGCGCTTCCACGAGGGGGATGGCGGCCGAATTTCTGCAAGGTTCCTGCGCCTGTCCCTGGCGTGCATCGGGTGCCAAGGCTCCTGAAAACATGCAATGCAGGTACTACTCCAAGGGTTGCCGGCCGCTACAACCCTTATATGATGCGCCGTTCAGTCATGACGGCGTCGAACGCCCGACAGCTCAGGCGTATGCCAGTTCGCCCGCACCCGGCACCGTGCGCGAGGGACGAACGCGTCCGATGCCATCGTCTTTCTGGTTCGAACCCAGCCCGGCGAAGCGACCGTGTGCCTGCGCGGTCACGAGCACATCCATCGGCAGGCGCGTAGCCAGCAGCGTGGTCATGCCGACGCCAGCAGCGATCAGGCCCAGGCCAAGAACGAAGAGAAGAGCGACTTCCATCTGAAAACTCCAGTTGCGTTGTGGTTAGGAGTTTTCATTATATGCTGCGCCGCAGTATGTGTAAATATCCTGTATGTAATATATCAGTTGAGTTTTGCATCAATGCAACAGTGCCGCGCCGGGTCTTCTCGCGCGGCGTTGCTAGGCTTCCTGTACCAGCGGAGGCTGCCGGTTCGGCTCGACCGTGTCCTTGTACTCAAGTCCACGCAGCGCATCCCAGATCGCGGCAGCATTCGGTTTCAGCGACCGGCTCTTGCGCCGCACCAACATCACCGTGGATGTCACCTGCGGCCGCAGCGGCCGCATGACGGCGGCCGGATGGAGCCCCCCGGCCTGCGCGCGCGACGGCACTACGCCGATGCCGAGCCCCAGCGCCACCATGCCGAATACGGCGGCGAAGTGTCCCAGCAACTGCAACGAACCCGCGCGCACATGATGATGGCTGAGCGCCTTTTCCACGGCGGGCTGGACTCCGCATTGCTGGTCCAGCGTGAGCACGTTGGCATTGCACAGGTCGCCCCACGCAATGGCTTCGCGCGACGCGAGCGGATGCTCGGCCGGCAGCACGGCGTGATACGGATCGATGCACAGCGGTTCGCAATACAGGTCGTCGCCCGATTGCGGATCGGTGGCGATGCCGAAATCCACTTCGCCGCTGCGCACGCTTTGCAGCACGGACTCCTGCGAACGATCCTTCAGGTGGATCGCGATCGCGGGCCACGCCTTGCGGCAGCCGGCCAGCCACCCCGGCACCGACATCGAACTGAGCACGGGATCGGTCGCGATCTGCACCAGCCCCTGCGACGGCCGCGCCGCGCCCTGGCTGTCGCGCAGGGTCTGCTCGACTTCTTCGATCAGGTGGCAGATCCGTTGCGACAGGTGCTGGCCCGCATCGGTTAGCTCAACCTGGCGCGTGGTGCGATCGAACAGGCGCTGGTCGATCTCCTCTTCGAGTTCGCGAACGCTGCGGCTCACGGCCGATTGCGTCAGGCCCAGTTCGGCGGCGGCGCGCGTGAAACTCTTGTGCCGCGCGACCGCGGCGAACGCCTTCAGTTGGGGAAGCGAGATATTCATGGCCGCTCTCCCCCGCCCTGGGTCCATTGCGGCAACGGCAGCGCCAGGCTGCGATGCTGTCCTGCGGCAAGCGTGGATGATTGCAGTCTGCTCACGGCTGTCTCCTTGGCGGCCCGCCCGCCTGTTCTATGTATTCTTTGTGTTGTCGTTCCCGTGGCCCACATGGCAAAAAGCCTGCGCCATGCGCAGACCGCTTGCCGGGGGCAAGGTGGGCCCGGACGCCATGTCCGGGCCCACCCAGTCTCTCGCGCACACCGTCTTATTCGGCTTCTCTCCGCGCCATGAACGTGGCATCCGACACCGCCACCGCATCCGAATGGCCGGTGATGAACCGCTTGCGCATCGGCGCCAGCACCAGCTTCGCCGACAGGCCCGCCGCGATGGTCACCACCGCTGCAACCGTGAACACGGCATCCCAGCCACCGCGTGCCGACAGCACCGAGGCGAGCGGGACCAGCATCGCCGCCGTGCCCTTGGCCGTGTACAAGGTGCCTGCATTGGCTGCAGCGAACTTGCTGCCGAACGTGTCTGCGCACAGTGCCGGAAAGATCGAGAAGATCTCGCCCCAGAACAGGAACGTCAGCGCGGCGAAGAACATGAAGGCGTACGGGTCGTGGCCGAACTTCATCAGGCCAAGCAGGGCCAGGCCTTCGCCGATGAAGATCACGAACATCGTGTTCTCGCGGCCGAAGCGGTCCGACAGGAAGCCGCACAACGGACGGGTGAAGCCGTTGCACAGGTTGTCGATCGACAGCGTCATGGTCAGCAGCGGCAGCGTCATGCCAAGCATCGTGATCGGCAT
Source organism: Cupriavidus sp. 21MJTG02-4 (assembly GCF_057798975.1). Classification (NCBI taxonomy): domain Bacteria; kingdom Pseudomonadati; phylum Pseudomonadota; class Betaproteobacteria; order Burkholderiales; family Burkholderiaceae; genus Cupriavidus; species Cupriavidus sp. 21MJTG02-4. Next base: position 340,548 of record NZ_JBYOJP010000003.1, read on the forward strand.
CGAGGCGAAGCCGAAGTCCTTGGCGATCGGGCCCAGCTGCGCCGTGGCCATGATGCCGCCCGCGGCCACCGCCACGAAGCTCACATAGATCAGCCAGAACACCGGCGTCTTGACCATCTGTCCCGGCGTGAATTCCACCGGGTTGGTCAGCACGGCCTTCGCCGCCACCGCACCCTTCGGCGCACGCGGCTTCACCAGCAGCAGCGACAGCGCGAAGATCGCCACGCCCTGCAGGATGCCGAAGAACAGGAAGGCATGTTCATAGCCGGAGCTCTGGATCATGTTGGCGATCGGAATCACCGTGATCGCCGAGCCCGCGCCAAAGCCCGCGGCCGTGAGACCCGCAGCCAGACCACGCTTGTCCGGGAACCACTTCAGCGCATTGCCGACGCAGGTGCCATACACACCGCCTGCGCCGATACCAGCGATCACAGCCGCCGCGTACAACTCCGGCAGCGTCGTCGCATACGAGTTCATCACCCATGCCAGGCCGGCGCAGAGTGCGCCACCGGCCACCACCGGGCGCGGGCCGAACTTGTCCACCAGCCAGCCTTCCAACGGCACCAGCCAGGTTTCAGTCACGATAAAGATGGAAAACGCCACCTGGATTGCGGACGTGCCCCAGTGATGCTTGGCGTCCATCGGTGACACGAAGAGGGTCCAGCCATACTGCAGGTTTGCCACCAAACCCATGCAAACCACGCCTACGGCCAACTGGAACCAACGGTTTTGCAGCCCACGTCCGTTCCCGGTCGTGGCCGCCGTTTCTTGATGCGCCATCTACTGTCTCCTGGTGCTGTTCATGCGTTCCCTGGCGGAACGCTTTCCGGGGCCTCTGTGGGGTGGGCCCTACACAATGAGATCGGCGCCTGACATTGCGGCATGCAAATCTGTGGGATTGATGCTACTTCAATCTAAGATTCAGACCGCTTAAAGTTTTTTATCATATGCATTGACGAACGTTTATATATTGCACGGAACGACTGATGAAGAACGCCACGCTGCGCCAGCTAAAAGTCTTTGAAACCGTTGCCCGGCACATGAGCTTTTCGCGCGCCGCCGAAGAACTGCACCTGACCCAGCCCGCTGTCTCGACGCAGGTCCGGCAACTGGAAAACCACGTCGGCCTGCCACTGTTCGAGCAGTTGGGCAAGAAGATCTACCTCACGCCGGCGGGGCACGAGATGCTGCATTACAGCCGCAGCATCATCCAGCAATTCCGCGAAGCCGAAGATGCCATGTCCCAGCTCAAGGGCATTTCGGGCGGCCGGCTGAACGTCGCGGTGATCAGCGCGGGCGATTATTTCTTTCCGCGGCTGCTGGCGGAATTCATGGAGCGCCACGATGGCGTGACGCTGAATCTTGCAGTGCACAACCGCGAGGAACTGATGCACCAGCTGGCCGGCAACCTCACCGACCTCGCCATCATGGTGCGCCCGCCCGAGGGCATGGACACGATCAACGAGACCTTCGCGCCGCACCCTTACGTGATCGTGGCGGCACCTACCCACCCGCTGGTCGGACAGCGCAATATCCCGCTGTCGGAACTGACCGACGAGGCCTTTGTCTCGCGCGAGAAAGGGTCCGACACCTGGAACTCGATGCAGGAAGGCTTTGCCGGCAAGCTCTCCAACCTGCGCATCGCGATGGAGATCAAGAGCACGGAGACCATCAAGCAGGCGGTCATCGCCAACATGGGTATTGCCTTTCTCTCCGCCCATACCGTGGGACTCGAACTGCAGGCCGGCAAGCTGGCCGTGCTCGACATCCAGGGCTTTCCGGTCATGCTCAACTGGTATGTGGTGCACCGCAAGAACAAGCGGTTGCCGCCCGTGGCACTCGCATTCAAGCAATTCCTGATGGAGGAAGGTGCCAGCCTGATCCAGCGCATCACCGGCGTGGAGGGCTTGATCCGGCACAGCGACATATAAACAACGCCTTATGATTTGTCGATGAAACTTTAATTATCGTAAATCCATGGCCGCCCCTATGCTTCCCTCAACCCACCGCTAGAGAGAAGACAGGAGGCACACCATGAACCAGGTCCACATCGAACACCAGCCGGCCGCCACGCTCGGTCATGACAACCAGCCGCTTCCGCGCGCCACCCAGCTCGCGGCCTACAACGCAGCGTTCATCGAGCTGGGCCTGCGCTTCCGTTGGGACGAGGCCATGTACGAATGGCTGTGCGGCATCGAATGCGAGAAGGCACGCGTGGCGCGCTATATCGAGGAACACCATACCCATTTGCTCAAGGCTTACGACGCAGCCTTCCTGAGCCAGCTGATCTTCGACAAGAAGAACGAGTACCTGCGAGCGATCGGACATCTCAACTGAGACGCCCGGCCACACTTGAGGCGTGCACGCTCACGGGGCGCGCTCGCTTTTTTGTTTTCTAGTCGATGAATGTCGCGGACGGTAAGATTCGGGATCCCGATTCACACCCCGCTCCGGACCTGCATTGCCCGGTACCGGCATTCACCGATTCATGGCCAAGCGACGCACCGACGAAGAGTTCACCATTGCGTTGACCCGACTGCTGATCGCCGAAGGGATTTCATCGCTGACCATCGGCGAGATCGCGCAGCGGCTGCACTGTTCAAGGCGGCGCCTCTATGAAATCGCCGAGACCAAGGAAGCGCTGTTCGTCAATGTCTGCCGCGATGTCCTGGCGGCAAACCTGGAAAAGGGCTACGCCGCGGCTCGGCGTGAGCCCGATGCAGCGAAGGCGATCTCCGCGTACCTGCATGCCACGCTCAATACCTCGGGCCTGAGCAAGGTGGCGCTGACCGACCTGGACGCCATCGAGCGCGGCAAGGCCGTGTTCGACAGCTACCAGCTGGCGCGCGTGCGCGGACTGGAAAGCATGATCGAGGCCGGTGTCAAAGAAGGACTGATGGCGCCGCACAATCCGCGCGTGGTGTCAGAGGCAATCCTCGGCGCGGCACATCGGCTGCGCAACCAGGAATTCCTGCAGGAAACGGGGATGAAGATCGGGGATGCGTTCAGCGAGTTCTATGAAATCATCCTGAACGGATTGCTGGTGCGGCCTGTGAGCGGATGAGGGCAACTTGAATGGCAGGACGGTTTGCTCCCCTCTCCCGCACGCTGGAGAGGGGAAAAAGCCTGTCCGATGCCCTGACCTCAGTCCTGGCTCACTGCTTCGGAATACCGGCGTTCTGAATCACACGTCCCCACTTGTCATATTCGTCCCGCACGAAGCGGCTGCTCTGATCGGGCGTTGCCACCACGGGAATCAACGCGGCAACAGCTTGTGGGTCAGGCGCATGGTTGTTTCCTCTTCTGTGTTGTCTCTTTGCGTGGGGCCTCAGGCCACCTGGCGGTCCTGGCCGGTCCAGTAGCGGCTGCGGATGACCTTGCGGTCGATCTTGCCGAGCGCCGTCAGCGGCAGTTCCTGCGCGAAGATCACCGTCTTGGGCGCATTGACCACGCCCTTGCCCTGCGTGACATGGCGGATCGCTTCTTCCTCGCTCAATGCATGGCCTTCGCGGATGACGACGATGGCGGTCACCGCTTCGCCCCACTTCTCATCGGGCACGCCGAACACCGCCGACATCGCAATGGCGGGATGCTGCGCCAGGCAGTGCTCGACCTCGCTCGGATACACATTGAAGCCGCCCGAGATGATCATGTCCTTGGCCCGGTCGACGAGATAGAGATAGCCCGCCTCGTCGCGGCGTGCCATGTCGCCGGTGTGCAGCCAGTCGCCGGCGAAGACCTTCTCGTCCTCTTCGGGCCGGTTCAGGTAGCCTTCCATCACGAGCGGGCTGCGCACGCAGAGTTCGCCGACCTCGCCGGGCGGCACTTCACGCAGGTCACGGTCGAGCAGCGCGACCTGGTTGCCGGCAATGACTTTGCCGCATGAACGCAGCAACTGCGGCCGCGACAGGTCGTGGTCGTGGCGGGCCAGGTAGCTGATGGTCATGGGCGCCTCGGCCTGCCCGTACACCTGGCCGAACACCGGGCCGATCTTGCGCAGCGCTTCCTGCAGCCGCACCGGCGCGATCGGCGCCGCGCCATACAGCACCAGTTCCAGGCTGGACAGGTCGGCTGCGGACAGCCCGCCATGGTCAAGCAGGCCATAGATCTGCGTGGGCACCAGGAATGTCAGGTTGATGCGGTGCTCCTGCACGCGCCGCAGGAAATCGGCGGGACTGAACTTGTCGCTGAGGTACACCGTGCCGCCGCGCAGCAGCGTCGGGAGGATCAGGCTACCGGCCGCATGGGAAATCGGGGTGGCGACGAGGTAGCGGATCTGTGCCGGCCATTCATACGTGGCCAGCATGTGCTGCAGCATGGTCACCACCGTGCGGTGGGTATGCAGGATGCCCTTGGAGCGCCCGGTGGTGCCGCCCGTGTACGAGAGCTTGGTGATCTCGGTCGCATCGCCGCCCGGCTCGTAGTCCGAGTCATCCATGCCGGCCGCCTCGGTGGCCAGGCCGGCACCGGCCTCGCTGTCATCGAGCGACAGGATGCGCGGCACCACGCCGCGCGCCGCAATGGCGTCCGCACGCGCGGCAAACCTGGCGTTGTCCACGACCAGCGCCTGCACGTTGGCATCGGCCAGGACGAAGCAATGGTCGTCCTCCGAGGCCATGGGATGCAGCGACACGCTCTTCAGCCCCGCCAGTTGCGCGGCGATGATCGCCACGACGGCCTCGGCCCGGTTCCCAACCAGGAACGCGATGGCGTCCTGCCGCCGCAGGCCCTTCGCTTCGAACAGCCGCGCCATGCGGCAAGACTGCCGTGCCAGTTCGGCATAGCTGTACGCAATGCCGTCACCGACGATCGCAAGGGCTGCCGGATTGGCCTTGAGGGCCGAAACATATAGCTGCGCGACCGTGGCGCAGCCATGCAGGGCATGGGCCTGGCGAAGGGTCATGGTGTCTCCGTTTGTTGTGGTCTGGCTGGCTCCCAATGTAAGCCGCAATCGGTACTCAGTCAACGATTCTGGTACCAGAACGTCTGCTGGCATGAGCGCCCCGCAGTCGGGGCGAACACCGCACAGCAGGGAGACTGGCGTGCGGAAATGCAATTTTTGGTCGTAATGCGCTACATAAGGCACATTTCTGCAGTGAAAAATCGCACGCGACGCCACTTTCAGCGTATCAATTCATCACTTTTCTATTAAATGCGAATGATTCGTATTTGTCTTTTTATTTGTATCGTCTTATACTCACGCCCCGTCATGAATGACTTGAATGAAAGGCTTCTATATGGCCAGAACTTGTGTTCATGACCATGCATTGATGAACCAGAAAGGGAAGGTAAAACGTGAAAGGACAACAGGACACATTGCGGCTGAATCCGCTCGCCTCGGCGCTGGCCGGTGCGGTGGCAGCCTTTGCCATGCAGGGTGCCGGGGCCCAGGAAAGCAAGGCGGCCGCCGGGGCAACGACGACTCAAACCAAGCCGGTGACGTTGCAGAGCGTGACCGTGACGGGCACGCGGGACGACGGCTACAAGGTCGATGCAGCCCAGTCCTCCAAGTTCACCGCCCCGCTGCTCGACACCCCGAAATCCGTCACGGTGGTACCCGCCGAAGTCGTGCAGCAAACTGGTTCAGGTTCCCTGCAGGAGGCGTTGCGGACCACGCCGGGCATTACCTTTGGCGCCGGCGAGGGCGGCAACCCGATCGGCGATCGTCCTTTCATCCGCGGCTTCGACTCCATGTCGAGCATCTACGTCGATGGCGTGCGCGACACCGCTTCGCAGACGCGCGACACGTTCAATATCGACCGCATCGAAGTCATCAAGGGCCCCAGCTCGGCCTTCGGCGGCAAGGGATCGGCCGGCGGCATGATCAACATCGTGTCCAAGCTGCCGACGGCCGAGACCTTCACGCAGGGATCGCTGGGCGTCGGCACGGACTCGTACTTCCGCGCGACGGCGGACGGCAACTACCTGCTCAACGACAACACCGCGGTGCGCCTGAACGCCATGGGCCAGAGCTTCGACGTGCCCGGCCGCAATGAAGTCGACCAGCGCTCGTGGGGCTTTGCGCCGTCGGTGACGTTCGGCCTGAATTCGCCGACCCAGGTCACGCTGCAGTACTACCACCTGCAGGGCAACGGCATGCCCGACTACAGCATCCCGTACAACCGTGGGTCGACGGCGCCGACGAAAGAGAACCCGATCGGTCCGGCGAACGTGAATCGCAACAACTTCTACGGCCTGACCGACCGCGACTTCCAGAAGACGCAATCGGACATCGCCACCGCGATCATCAAGCATGATTTCCGCAACGGCCTGGTGTTCAGCAACACCACGCGCTGGGGCCGTGCCAGCAACAACTACATCGTCACCAATCCCGATGACAGCCGTGGCAATGTGGTGAATGGCTACGTGTATCGCAGCTACAAGAGCCGCGACTCGAGTACCGAGACGCTCACCAACGCCACGGACCTGAGCGCCGAGTTCCATACCGGCCCGCTCAAGCACAACGCCAGCTTCGGCTTCGAGTTCAGCCGCGACAACACCGAGAACAATCCGTACAACGTGGTCTCGGCCGGCCCGTCAGGCAGCACCTGCAATGCGGGATTGCTGGCCAGCTTCGACTGCACGTCGCTGTACAACCCGACCCCAAACGACCCATGGCGCGGCAGCATCTCCAAGATGCCGTACACCACGACCACGACCACCAGCACCCAGTCGGTCTACCTGTTCGACACCGTCGAGATCACCAGGCAATGGCTGGTCAATGGTGGCGTGCGCTACGACAACTACAACACCCACGCCTTCACTCCGGCTTACAAGAACCCGAACACAGGTGCGGCGGCGGCGGCGGCGGACATCCGCAACAACTCGCACTTCTTCAACTACCAGGCCGGCATCGTCTACAAGCCGGTGGAATACGGCAGCATCTACCTGTCCTATGGCACGGCTTCGACGCCGCCCGGATCGACCAATGGCGACGGCGCCGACAATATCGCCGCGACGCAACGCAGTCTGGACCCGGAGCGCTCGCGCGCGATCGAACTCGGCACCAAGTGGGACCTGTTGTCGCGCCGCCTGTCGCTGACCGGCGCGATCTTCCAGATCGAGAAGAACAACGCCCGCGTGGCGCTGGACGCCAACACCACCATCAACGCCGGCAAGCAGCGCGTGAAGGGCTTCGAGCTCGGCTTCGCGGGGAACCTCACCGACAAGTGGGGCGTGTTCGGCGGCTATACCTACCTGGACAGCGAACTGATCGACAACGGTCCGCAGGCCGCGAACGCCATCAACAATGGCAACCAGTTCCCCAATACGCCGAAGAACAGCTTCAGCCTGTGGTCGACCTACCAGGTCCTGCCAGCCTTGACGGTGGGCGGCGGCGCCTACTATGTCAGCCAGGTGTATGGCAACCCGGCCAACTCGCTGTATGTGCCGGCGTACTGGCGCTTTGATCTGATGGGTGCCTACCGCGTCAACAAGAACCTGACGCTGCAGCTGAACATCCAGAACCTGTTCGACAAGACGTACTACACCAAGGCCTTCGCGGCGCACTATGCGGCGCTGGCACCGGGGCGTTTTGGGATGCTGACGGCGAACTTCAGGTTCTGAAGATGCCTGCCGGTTGATTGATACAACCATTGCGAGCAACCGCGAGTTCCGGCGTCATGTCGGGCTCGCGGGTTTTTTGGTTTTGGATTTGAACGGGCATCGTTCTTGGCAGGCGCCGCTGTTTCGCCGGCGTAGCCGGCGACCTACTTTCTTGTCCGAGCGACAAGAAAGTAGGCAAAGAAACGCGTCGCTTACCCTAACGGGCGAATATTGATCGTAGTGTGCGAGGAATTTCGTACGGGTATTCGCTTCAGAGTCTGCCCCGCTGCCTGCCGCGTGGAGCGCGTCCGCATGCAGGCTCTCCAGCAATGATTGAACCAGCCCCGAAACTGTCCGTGGCCCGACATTGCTCGCGCTATCGCATCATCGCCTTCGGCTGCTGCGCGGCTCACTAGTCGGCAGGCGGGACGACATCAAGGGCGCAGATGCTGGTGCTTCCGAGTCTTCTCCTCCCTTCCGTTTCCTCGCTTTTCGCTGAGTGCGCGCAGCGCAGCCTTGAACGATGCCACGCAATTCAGCGAAGAACCTTTTTCGCGACGCGGGCAGCGAACCGCCATGCAATCGGTCAAGCATCAGCCCACCGCCGCAGCAGATTGTGATAGACCCCGGTCAACCCGACCACGTCGGCATCCTTCTGTCCCATCGCCTGCGCAACATGCTGGATGCGCGTATCGAGTTCAAACAGCAAGGCGCGTTGTCCATCGTCGCGCACCATGCTCTGGATCCAGAAGAACGATGACACGCGCGCGCCGCGCGTGACCGGCGTGACGTGGTGCAGGCTCGTGGCCGGATACAACACCATGTGTCCCGCCGGCAGTTTGACGCGATGCTGGCCGTAGGTATCTTCCACCACCAGCTCGCCGCCGTCGTAGTCTTCCGGCTCCGTCAGGAACAGCGTCGCCGACAGGTCGCTGCGTATCCGAAAGCTGGTACCGCGCAAGTAGCGGATGGCGTTGTCGACATGGTTGTCGAACGCGTGGCCGCCTTCGTAGCGGTTGAACAAGGGCGGAAACACCTTCAACGGCAGCGCTGCGGCGAAGAACGTCGCGTTGGCACCCAGCGCATCCTGGATCAGGTCGCCCACTTGCCGCGCAACCGGCGAGCCCTCCGGCAATTGCATATTGCGCTTGGCGAGCGCCGACTGGTGTCCGGATGTCGCATTGCCATCGGTCCATTCCGCGGCATCCATCAGTTGCCGGCATTGCGCCACCTGGGCCTTGGACAGGACGTCCGGAATCTGCAGCATCATGCTTGAACCTACCTTCGGGATCGGGGATCGTGAACGGATCAGAGCGCCGATTGTAGGCAAAAACGCCCATCAACACAAATAAGAATCATTCTCTATTTAGGAGGGTCAAGGACCTCGTGATGGCAGGTCGCCAGCCGCGTGGCGCAGGCCGCATCATGCCGGTCCTCGCCTCGTGGGCTTCCTTCCCACAGGGCATTCACATCACGCAGTGATGAAATCCGCGGACGAAGTTCGCCAGGAACTGCCGGTGCGTCGCACTAGCATGCGGCAAGTCGTGCGCCGGCCGCACCGCGCGCCAGCCATCAATGTGAAAGCGAACCACAGGCGAAGCGCCTCAGGACGCCCGCCCGCACGGTGGCTCGGGATGCTGCGCGATCGAGTCCTGGGAGCAGTTCTGATGCGCCGTCTGCGATCGAGGAAATTGTCCGGTCGACTTCGACCGGACCTTCGGGCCTAGACTGCCGCCATCGGCCGGTACGGCTCGTTGGCGGGGTCGGGAAATGCCAGGGACAGCGGGGCCTGCACACCCTCCACGCCGCGTTCGTCCTCATCCAGGAACTGCGCCACCGTATTGGCGACCAGCCGGCGGTCGTTGTCGATACTGAGCATGTGATAGCTCTCTTCCACAACCAGTAGCCGCGAAGCATGGATTTGCCGGTTGAGGAAGTAGGCTGAACGCAGGCTGGTCAGCTCGTCTTCGCGTGCATGGATAATCAGCGCCGGCCGCGCCACGTGCCGGACGCGCTTGCGCACGTAGCGGCTCAGGCGATCCAGTTCGCGAATGCAGGCAAGCGGTGTCCATGAATAGTGGAAGGTATCGCCCCGCAGGAAGCGAGCCTTGATCGCCGCGCGCAACACGCCGTTCTTGACGCCAAACGGCTCGGATTCCTTCACGCGAAAATTGTTGCGCACCTTGGGAACGTGATAAGCCAGATGCCGCAGTTCGCGATACCAGGGCAGCGACCAGCCATCCAGGAACACCGGCGTCGCCAGTGCAACGACCCTTCCCCGCTTCTCGCCGACCAGCTGGCTCAGCGCCAGCGCCAGCAAGGCGCCCATGCACATGCCAACGATGTGAACGGTATCGTGCCTGGCTCGCAGGTCGAGATACTGGAGGGATACCGCTTCGAGCCAGTGCTCGAAACGCACACCGACCAGGTCTTCGGGACGCGTGCCATGTCCTGGCAGTACGGCGTACTTCGTTTCGTACCCTTCCCCCCTCAGTGTCTTCTCCACGAGCCGCAACTCATGTTCGGTCCCACCGAGGCCGTGGATCAAAAGGGCCGCCGCTGTCTTGCGTGAACCCGTAGCATCGCCACCCAACAACTTTCCGTCCACTGTTCTATTCACTTTCATTCGGGTACTGCGCCGCGGCGCTGTGCAGCGCTTTCGCCACCTAGCTCGTAATCGTTTGTAAACGAAACAAATCATCATCTCGTTGACATTCGGAGGCTAATAGTCTGGCACGCAAGTGTCGCCCTTCACATCAGGATTTCCCCGTCACTGCCACGAATGAAGAACATTTGCACTGACAGCAAATGGAGGTTGAATCACGCGACGAAGGGAGTCGTGGCACACCGCCCATCGTCAGAAATAATCGTCAGCCCTTCGAAAAAATCATTTCCTCTCGAATTTCGCCCCTCATCCGCGGGATGCGCCCGGACTCATCAGGGCAAGACTCAGGATGCGGCTCTTCGGAAGAGGACTTAGGCGGGGCTGAGCAGCACCGCGTGGCTGGCACGCCGCCGCAGGCCAGACAGATTTCGAAACAAATTGCGTGGGACTTCGCGTCATCGAACGAAGCCGCGGTCCCGTTAGTCGGCTCAAGCGGGATCAGACCGGGACCGGCTGGCGGCCCACTCCCGACGTACAAGGTATTTGACCATGAAGAAGTTCCTGACCATCGGCCTGCTGGCCGGACTTTCAGCCCTTGCATCGGCCAGCGCGCAAGCCCACGTGGACGTCGGCATCGGCATCGGGCTGCCCGGGCCGGTCTACGCCGCCCCACCGGTCTACGCGGCACCTGTCTACGCGCCGCCCCCGCCCGTGGTCGTCCAGCCCCAGCCTGTGGTCGTTGCGCCCGGCTACTATGGCGGCTGGCGCGACCGCGAGTGGCGTGAGCACGAATGGCGCGAGCAGCGCTGGCGCGAGCATGAATGGCGTGAGCGTCACCGGGAATGGCGCCACTGGCGCGAGGACGACTGAACGTCCTTCATGCGCCCCGGAAGGGCGCCTCAGACCCCATTCCACAAGGCGGAATCCGCCGGCAGGCACGCCGGCCAGCGCGCGCCTACGCCGCGGTCTTCACCTGAGCCTCGAGTTCGGCAATCTTCTTGCGCAGGGCACGTTCTTCCTGGAAGCGCACGGTCTCGTCACGGATGACAGCGACGATGCCCGATATCTTTCCGTCGGGCCCATGCAGCAGCGACACCGTGAAAGCGATCGACATGGCCTTGCCGTTCTTGTCGACGGCCGGCACTTTCAGCAGATCATGCCCATAGCGCGTGATGCCGGTGGCCATGGTCTTGTCATAGCCCTCCCAGTGCCGGCCGCGCAGCCGTTCCGGAATGATCAGGTCCAGCGACTGGCCCATGGCTTCGGCCTGCGTGAAGCCGAACATGCGTTCGGCCGCCGGATTCCAGAGCGTGATGGCGCCGTTGGCGTCGGAGATAACGATGGCATCGCCGATGGCGGACACCAGTTGTTCGTGGTCGATGCTGGCTTGCATGGGGATCCCCTCTTTGCCGGTCATTGCGGCAGGGTGTATGGATTGACGGCACTACGGCAGCTGACGCGACACAGTTTGGCACAGCTGCGCGTTGCAGTAAAAAACGCCGGAGACCGCTTGCGCGGCACTCCGGCGTTCAGTCCCGTTCAGGCATCGGCAAACCGGCTCAGATCACCTGGCTTTCGCGCAGGCGCTTGATGTCTTCCGCGCCGTAACCGAGGCCTGCCAGCACTTCTTCGCTGTGCTCGCCCAGCAGCGGCGAGCCCGTGATTTCCGGCTTGAGATCCGAGAACTTGATCGGGCTGCCCACGGTCAGGTAGGTACCGCGCTCCTTGTGCTCCACTTCGGTGATCGAGCCGCTGGCGCGCAGCGACGGATCCTCGGCGATTTCCTTCATCGACAGGACCGGCGAGCAAGGGATGTCGAACTTGCGCAGGATATCCACCGCTTCGTACTTGGTCTTGTCCGCGAGCCAGTCCTCGATGGTCTTGAAGATATCGAAGATGTGCGGCTGGCGTGCCTTGGCCGTGGCGTAGTTGGGATCGCTGATCCATTCCGGCTTGCCCAGCGCCTTGCAGATCGGCTCCCAGGCATGGCCCTGGATGGTGAAGTAGATATACGCGTTGGGGTCGTTCTCCCAGCCCTTGCACTTCAGCACCCAGCCCGGCTGGCCACCACCGCCGGCGTTGCCGCCGCGGGGCACCACGTCGCTGAACTCGCCATGCGGGTACTGCGGATACTCTTCCAGGAAGCCCAGGCGGTCCAGGCGCTGCTGGTCGCGCAGCTTCACGCGGCACAGGTTCAGCACGGCGTCCTGCATCGACACGGCCACCTTCTGGCCCTTGCCGGACTGCTGGCGGCCGATGATGGCGGTCAGGATACCGATGGCCAGGTGCATGCCGGTGTTCGAATCGCCCAGCGCGGCGGCCGACACGGTCGGGGGACCGTCCCAGAAGCCGGTGGTCGACGCGGCGCCGCCGGCGCACTGCGCCACGTTCTCGTAGACCTTCAGGTCTTCATAGTGGTGGCCGTCGCTGAAGCCCTTGACCGACGCCACGATCATCTTCGGGTTCAGTTCGTTGATGCGTTCCCACGAGAAGCCCATGCGATCGAGCGCGCCGGGGCCGAAGTTCTCGACCAGCACATCCGATTCGCGGATCAGCTGTTCCAGGATCTTCTTGCCGTCGGGTTTCTTCGTATCCAGCGTGAGCGAACGCTTGTTGCTGTTGAGCATGGTGAAGTACAGCGCATCGACATCGGGGATATCGCGCAGCTGCGTGCGCGTGACATCGCCCGAACCAGGACGCTCCACCTTGATCACGTCCGCGCCGAACCAGGCGAGCAGCTGCGTGCAGGCGGGGCCGGCCTGGACGTGCGTGAAGTCGATGATCTTGATACCTTTCAGTGGGAGGCTCATTTTCGTTCTCCTATTGGATAAGAAGGATGAAATTCGGGTGGATTCGGGTGGGGGTGGATTACTTCTTCGCCGAGCTTTGCGGATTCAGATTGGTCAGGCGGCCGCTTTCGGTGCCTGCCGACGGGTCGATGACGGCGTTGACCAGCGTGGGCTTGCCCGAGCGCAGGGCTTCGTTCACCGCGGCTTCGAGTTCCGCCGTCGTGGTGACGTTGGCGCCGACACCGCCGAATGCTTCCATCATCTTGTCGTAGCGCGCGCCCGGGACGAACGTCGTGACAGCGGGATCCGCGCCGCCGGTCGGGTTCTTGTCGATGCCCTTGTAGATGCCGTTGTTGTTGAAGATGACGATGCAGACCGGCAGGTTGTAGCGGCAGATGGTCTCGACTTCCATGCCCGAGAAACCGAACGCGCTGTCACCGCACAGGGCCAGCACCGGCTTCCTGGTTTCGACCGCCGCTGCGACCGCGTAGCCCATGCCCACGCCCATCACGCCCCAGGTGCCGACGTCCAGGCGCTTGCGCGGCTCGTACATGTCGATCACGGCACGGGCGTAGTCCAGCGTGTTGGCGCCTTCGTTGACGAACGAGATGCTGGGATTGGCCTTGATGACGTCCTTCAGCACGCGCAGCGCGGTGTGGAAGTTCATCGGCGAGACTTCCTTGTTCAGCATCTCGCCCATCTTCGCCAGGTTCTTGTCCTTGCGCTCGTACACGGCGTTCAGCCATTCGGCAGGCGGCTTGGCGAAGTCGTTGCCGACCTTGCCGAGGATGGCGGCGACGCACGAACCGATGTCACCCACCACCGGCGCGGCGATGGCGACGTTGCTGTCCATCTCGGTCGGCGAGATGTCGATCTGGATGAACTGCTTCGGACCGCCCCAGGTCTTGCCCTTGCCGTGCGCCAGCAGCCAGTTCAGGCGGGCGCCCACGAGCAGCACCACGTCGGCTTCAGCCAGTACATACGAGCGTGCCGCCGAGGCCGATTGCGGGTGCGTGTCGGGCAGCAGGCCCTTGGCCATCGACATCGGCAGGTACGGAATGCCGGTCTTCTCGACCAGCGCGCGGATATCTTCGTCGGCGCGGGCGTAGGCGGCGCCCTTGCCCAGCAGGATCAGCGGACGCTTTGCGCCCTTCAGCAGCGCGACAGCACGGTCAATCGAGTCCGGTGCCGGCAGTTGGCGCGGGGCCGGATCCACGACCTTGATCAGCGACTTCTTGCCCTTCTCGGCGTCCAGCGACTGGCCCAGCAGCTTGGCGGGCAGGTCAAGGTAGACACCGCCCGGACGGCCCGAGACCGCGGCACGAATGGCGCGGGCGATACCGACACCAATGTCTTCGGCGTGCAGCACGCGGAAGGCTGCCTTGGCGTGCGGACGCGCGATGGCCAGCTGGTCCATCTCTTCGTAGTCACCCTGCTGCAGATCGACGATCTCGCGCTCGCTCGAGCCGCTGATCAGGATCATCGGGAAGCAGTTGGTGGTGGCGTGCGCCAGCGCCGTCAGGCCGTTCAGGAAGCCAGGGGCCGACACGGTCAGGCAAACGCCCGGCTTTTGCGAGATAAAGCCGGCAATCGCTGCGGCGTTGCCTGCATTCTGCTCGTGGCGGAAGCTGATGACGCGCATGCCATTGGCCTGCGCCAGACGCGCCAGATCGGTGACCGGAATGCCGGGCAGGCCGTAGATGTTTTCGATGCCGTTCAGCTTGAGCGCGTCGATGACCAGATGAAAACCATCGGTTTGTGCCTGATGTTCTTCCGCGGCGTGACGCTGCAGCTCATTTCCGACTTCTGCCATGGTTGCTTCCTTCTATACAAATTGACTGGGGTTGGAATTCTTTTATTTCAGGGTGTCTTGCGCGGTGGTGGTCCTGTACCGCTTCGCTTCGCCTTCTGACATACCTGGTCTCCTCGTTGGACGCGTCTTGGTGGTGCGTGGGGCCTGTCCCCTTGCCTTAACCCCGCCGGTCCGATCAACCGTCTTGATGACATACGGTATGTGATATATCAGAGAACGGCAAGCTATTTTCCTACTCTGCGATCAACTTTCGTCGGTGCACCGCAGCAAATTTGATTCTATCTACGCCTAAATCAGCACAACTCCTGAATCCGTGCCATTCATTCGCCATTCGCACAGATGCCGGTTCTCAATTCGCATGCTGACTGCATTGCGCGTTACATCGTTTAGATATATTACATACCACGTTTTCAGACGCTTTAAGGCCTTCCGAAAAGCCTTGCAACGTCCTCAACGGCTCATGCCTGCCTTGCTCCAGGCGCTTGCGCCTGATGGCCTGGCGCAAGCGCCAGGCCTCCTGGAAACATCAATACCTCGCGACAGGTACGGTCATGCCCGGATCAATCCCCGCCGCGCCTGGCCGATGCGCTCGCAAGGAAGGGCATGTCCGACACCGGCATGCGCGCTTCCGAATGGCCCGTGATAAACCGCTTGCGCATCGGCGCCAGCACCAGCTTTGCCGACAGGCCTGCCGCGATGGTCACCACGGCCGCGACCGTGAAGACCGCGTCCCAGCCTCCGTGCGCTGACAGGACGGAAGCCAGCGGCACAAGCATCGCCGCCGTGCCTTTCGCCGTGTACAAGGTGCCGGCGTTAGCCGCCGCGAACTTGCTGCCGAACGTATCCGCGCACAGCGCCGGGAAGATCGAGAAGATCTCGCCCCAGAACAGGAACGTCAGTGCCGCGAAGAACATGAACGCATAGGGATTCTGGCCAAACTGCATGAGCCCGAGCAGCGCCAGGCCCTCGCCGATAAAGATCACGAACATCGTGTTCTCGCGGCCGAAGCGGTCCGACAGGAAGCCGCACAACGGACGGGTGAAGCCGTTGCACAGGTTGTCGATCGACAGCGTCATGGTCAGCAGCGGCAGCGTCATGCCAAGCATCGTGATCGGCATCGAGGCGAAGCCGAAGTCCTTGGCGATCGGGCCCAGCTGCGCCGTGGCCATGATGCCGCCCGCGGCCACCGCCACGAAGCTCACATAGATCAGCCAGAACACCGGCGTCTTGACCATCTGTCCCGGCGTGAATTCCACCGGGTTGGTCAGCACGGCCTTCGCCGCCACCGCACCCTTCGGCGCCTTCGGCTTCACCAGCAGCAGCGCCAGCGCGAAGATCGCAACGCCCTGCAGGATGCCGAAGAACAGGAACGCTTTCTCGTATCCCGCGCTATGGATCATGTTCGCGATCGGAATCACCGTGATCGCCGCGCCCGCGCCAAACCCTGCGGCCGTGAGACCCGCAGCCAGACCACGCTTGTCCGGAAACCACTTCAGCGCGTTGCCGACGCAGGTGCCATATACGCCACCGGCGCCAATGCCCGCGATCACCGCGGCCGCGTACAACTCCGGCAGCGTCGTCGCATACGCATTCATGACCCACGCCAGCCCCGCGCAGAGCGCACCGCCCGCCACCACCGGGCGCGGGCCGAACTTGTCCACCAGCCAGCCTTCCAGCGGCACCAGCCAGGTTTCGGTCACGATGAAAATGGAAAACGCCACCTGGATTGCGGACGTGCCCCAGTGATGCTTGGCGTCCATCGGTGACACGAAGAGAGTCCAGCCATACTGCAGGTTTGCCACCAGCCCCATGCAAACCACGCCTACGGCCAGTTGGAACCAACGGTTCTGCAGGCCACGTCCTTCACCGGACGCGACTACCGCTTCTTGATGCGCCATCTACCTGTCTCCTGGTGCTTTTTCTGCGTCCTCGTCGGGACTGCTTGGGCCTCTTGACTTCGGAGCCCTTGTTCACAACTGGATCGGCGCCTGACATTGCGGCACGTAAATCTCGGAATTGATGCTACCCGATGCTTAATTTCGTCAGGCTTAAACTTTTTTATCGTATGTATTTACGATCGTTTATATATTGCAGATTTCGCATCAATTTCATGCCAGGCCGCCGCATGACTGCGCTTTGATACATAAGCGATCGTCATCAACGGCGGCCGGCGGCGCGCGAAATCAGGCCGGAACTTCCTCGAGCTGGCGCAGCAGCGCGTCCACGCTGCCCTTGGCATCGCCAAACCACATCCGCGTGTTCTCCTTGTAAAACAAGGGGTTGTCCACGCCCGCATAGCCCGCGGCCATGCTGCGCTTGGAGACCACCACGGTACGCGCCTTCCAGACTTCGAGCACCGGCATGCCGGCGATGGGACTGGCGGGGTCTTCGAGCGCCCCCGGGTTAACGATATCGTTGGCGCCGACCACCAGGACGACATCGGCGTGCTCGAAGTCCTCGTTGATCTCCTCCATTTCGAGCACGATGTCATAGGGCACGCGCGCCTCCGCCAGCAGCACGTTCATGTGCCCGGGCAGGCGGCCGGCCACCGGGTGGATGCCGAAGCGCACATTGACACCTTGCGCCTTGAGCCGCCGCGCGATCTCGCTGATGGTGCCCTGTGCCTGCGCCACCGCCATGCCGTAGCCGGGAACGATGATGACCTCGTTCGCGTCCTTCAGCAGTGCGCTGACTTCGTCGCTGGAGACCGGCAGCACTTCGCCCTGCTCCGTCGCCGTGCCCTTGGCCTGCGTCGCGCCGAACCCGCCCAGGATCACCGACAGGAACTTGCGGTTCATGGCCTTGCACATGATGTAGCTGAGGATGGCGCCGCTCGACCCCACCAGCGCGCCGGTGATGATGAGCAGGTCATTGCCGAGCATGAAGCCGGTCGCCGCAGCGGCCCAGCCCGAATAGCTGTTCAGCATCGACACCACCACCGGCATGTCGGCACCGCCGATCGCCGCGACCAGGTGCGCGCCCACCAGCAGCGCGATCACCGTCATCACGCCCAGCGGCACCAGCCCGTCCTGCGCCGACCCCGCGTTGATGAACTGGTAGCCCAGCACCACGCATGCGGCGAGCGCCACCGCATTGAGCATGTGGCGGCCCGGCAGCAGCGTCGGCTTGCCGCCAAGCGTGCCGCGCAGCTTGAGGAAAGCGATCACCGAGCCAGTGAAGGTCACCGCGCCGATCAGGATGCCGAGGTAGGTCTCCACTTCGTGGATCGCTTTCTCGGCGCCCGTGAGCGCATGCGAATCGAGGTAGTTGGCGTAGCCCACCAGCACCGCCGCCAGCCCGACGAAGCTGTGCAGCACCGCCACCAGCTCAGGCATCTGCGTCATCTCGACGCGCCGGGCCAGCACCGCGCCGGCGCCTGCGCCGAGCACCATCGCACCGATGATGATGGGCACCCCGTCGGGGCTGCCTGCCAGCACCGTGGTCAGGATGGCAATGGCCATGCCGGCGATGCCCAGCATGTTGCCGCGCCTGGCGGTGGCCGGATGGCTCAGCCCGCTCAGGCTGAGGATGAAGAGCGCGCTCGCGCCCAGGTAAGCAATATTGCTGATTCCCGAAGGCATGTCTGTCTCCTCAGTCGCGCTGGAACATCTTCAGCATGCGCTGCGTCACCAGGAAGCCGCCCGCGATGTTGATGGTGGCGATCAGCACCGCCGCGCCGGCGATGATGGCGGTGGCGAGCGTCGGCTTGCCGAGTTGCACCAGCGCGCCGACCACGATGATCCCGCTGATCGCGTTGGTCACGCTCATCAGCGGCGTATGCAGGGCGGCGGTCACGTTCCACACGACCTGGTAGCCGACGAAGATCGCCAGCACGAACACCGTGAAGTGCGCCATGAAGGCTGGTGGTGCCACGGCACCGAGCCCGAGCAGCGCAATCACGGCGATGGCCAGTGCGATCAGCGTCGAGCCGGTGCGGCTGGGTGCTTCGGCAGGCTCGGCCTGTACCGGTGCCTCGGCCGCTGGCGCCGGTGGCGGCAGGGTCTTCAGCGGTGGCGGCGGCCACGTCACGTCGCCCTGGTGCAGCACGGTGGCGCCACGGATCATCTCGTCATCCATGTCGACCACGAGCTGGCCATCCTTGCCAGGCGTCAGTTCCGTCAGCAGGTGCCGGATATTGGTGGCGTAGAGCTGGCTCGACTGCGCCGCCATGCGGCTGGGCAGGTCGGTGTAGCCGACGATGGTGACGCCCTGGTGCGTCACCGACTCCCCGGGCACGGTCAGCACGCAATTGCCGCCCTGCTCGGCGGCCAGGTCCACCACCACGCTGCCGGGACGCATCAGCGCCACCGTGTCGGCTTCGAGCAGGCGCGGTGCGGGCTTGCCGGGGATCAGCGCGGTGGTGATGATGATGTCCACCTCGCGCGCCTGTTCGGCGAACAGCTTCATCTCGGCCTCGATGAACGCCGGACTCATCTCCTTGGCATAGCCGCCGCCGCCGTTGCCGTCTTCCTCGATTTCCACCGTCAGGAATTCGGCGCCGAGGCTTTCGATCTGCTGGCGCACCACGGGCCGCGTGTCGAACGCACGCACGACGGCACCCAGGCTGCGCGCCGCGCCGATGGCGGCCAGGCCTGCCACACCGGCGCCGATTACCAGCACGCGGGCGGGCGGGATCTTGCCCGCTGCCGTAATCTGCCCGGCAAAGGGGCGGCCGAAAGCATGCGCGGCTTCGATCACCGCGCGATAGCCCGCCATATTGGCCATCGAGCTGAGCGCGTCCAGCTTCTGCGCACGCGAGATGCGCGGCACGCAGTCCATCGCGAGCACCGTGGCGCCGCGTTGCGACAGCCGTTCGAGCAGCGCCATCTGCTGCGCGGGCCAGACGAAGCTGATCAGCGTGGCGTGCTTCTTGAGCAGTGCCGCTTCTTCCACGCCCAGGCCCGGATGTACCTGGGGCGGGCGCACCTTGATCATGACATCGACCGATGCCCACAGGCTGGCGGCATCCACGATGGCCGCGCCGGCGGCCCGGTAGGCATCGTCCGAAAACGACGCCTGCTGGCCGGCGCCGGATTCCACTGCCACCTCATAACCGAGCTTGGTCAATTCCCTGACCGAATCGGGCGTCGCGGCAACGCGCCGCTCCCCGGGATGGACCTCCCGGGGGACACCAATTGTCATTGGCATGGCTTTCCCTTTGATTGTTGGGCGCTGTTGGGCAATTACCCGCGCACGTGATTCACCAGCGAGCCGATGCCTTCGATGCTCACCTCGACCACTGCGCCGTCCTTCATCGAACCCACGCCCAGCGATGTGCCCACGGCGATCACATCGCCCGGCATCAGCGTCAGGTCCTGCGAGATGCGGCTGACCTGCTCCTCGGGCGAAAAGATCATGTCCGAGAGCGGGTAGTTCTGCCGCTCCACGCCATCGAGCCGCGTCTTCACGCTGGCGGCGCGCCAGTTGAAGCCGGGCACGATGGCCGGGCCGATACAGCCGAAGGTGTCGAAGCCCTTGGCACGCGTCCACTGCGGGAAATTGGGATCGGCGGCGATCAGCTCGGCGGCGGTCACGTCATTGACCACGGTGTAGCCGAAGATGTGCGACGCCGCCTCGGCCACCGACACATTGCGCGCCTTCTTGCCGATCACGATGCCAAGCTCGCCCTCGTAGACGATCTTGCCGTCATAGCTGCGCGGGCGCTCCACGGCATCGCCGGGGCCGGCCAGTGAAGTGCCCGGCTTGATCAGGAACAGCGGGTGCATCGGCACGGGCTTTTCCAGCTTGCGCGCCAGCGCGTGGAAGTTGTTCCACAGCGCCACGACCTTGCCCGGCTCGCAGGGCGCGAACAGGTGCAGCTCGCCAAGCTTGTGGATGGCGCCGGTGGGTTGAGGATCGGCATAACCGGGGCCATCGTATTCAATGACGCGGTCGCCATCGGCACCTTCGGTGCGGCCGTGGCCGACACTGCCGTCTGCACGGCGGAAACGAATCCAGGATTGCACAGCACGAACTCCTCCGGCGGGCAGGCGTCAGGCATGCCCGCTCGGTGTGGGAAACAGGGGGAGAGAGGGACTGTCGGGCGCTCAGACGGCGCCGGCCAGCTTCATCGCAGCGATCTGGGCCGGCGTGCGGCCCAGCCACTCCAGGATTTCCTCGGTGTGCTCGCCCAGCAGCGGGGCACGCTCGACCTTCACTGGGGAGTCGGACAGCGCGATCGGCGAGCCCAGCTGCACGTACTTGCCGCGCGTCGGGTGCTCCAGCTCCACCAGGTAGCCGCGCTCGTACATCGACTGGTCCTCGATCAGGTCCTTCATCGACAGGATCGGGCCGCACGGCACATCGACTTCGTTGAGCGCGTTCATCACTTCGAACTTGGTCAGGCTCGAGGTCCACTGCTCGATGATGCCGAAGCACTGCCCCAGCTTCTTCAGGCGGACCTCCGGCGAGGCGAACTCCGGATCGGTGATCAGGTCCTCGCGCCCGCACAGGCGCATCAGCGGCTCCCAGCCCTGCGGCTGGATGATGACGTAGACGTAGTCGTTGGGGCCGCCCGGCGAGCAGCGCAGCGCGGCGCCCGGCTGGCCACCGCCCGATGCATTGCCCGCGCGCGGCACGTGATCGTCGAACTGTTCGTTGGGGTACTCGCGCAGCGGGCCGGCATCGAGCCGTTGCTGGTCGCGCAGCTTCACGCGGCACAGGTTCAGCACGGCATCCTGCATGGCGACTTCCACGCGCTGGCCGCGCCCGGAATGCTCGCGCTGCAGCAGCGCGGCCAGGATGCCGACCACGCAGTGCACGCCGGTGCCCGAATCGCCGATCTGGGCGCCGGTGACCGTCGGCACGCCGGCGGCGTCGCCGGTGGTAGAGGCCGAACCGCCCATGCATTGCGCCACGTTCTCATACGCCTTGCAGTCCTGGTACGGGCCGGGGCCGAAGCCCTTGATCGACGCATAGATCAGGCGCGGATTCAGGTCCTGCAGGTGGTCCCAGTCGAAGCCCGCGCGCGCCAGCACGCCGGGACCGAAATTCTCGATCAGCACGTCGCTGCGCTGGACCAGGTCTTCGAGCAACGCCTTGCCTTCCGCCGTCTTCATGTTCAGCGTCAGGCTGCGCTTGTTGCTGTTGAGCATGGTGAAGTACAGGCTGTCGGCGTTCGGCACGTCGCGCAGCTGGCTGCGGGTGATGTCTCCGCGCCCCGGCATTTCCACCTTGATCACGTCGGCGCCCATCCAGGCCATCAGTTGGGTGGCCGATGGGCCGGCCTGGACGTGCGTCATGTCCAGGATCCGGATGCCCTCCAGTGCTTTTCGTTCCATGGCGATGTCTCCTCTGCTTTGTTTAACTTGTGCCGGTCATTTCGACCCGTCCTGATGACATACGGTATGTGATATATCAGAAGACAGCAAGTAGTTTTCCTGTCGGACGGCGAACTTTCGTCGCTGCAATGCAGCAAAACCAACGGCACCCGTGGGCCCTGCGCTTCGGCGCCAGCCCTTATCGGGCCTGAGCTGGCGGGGGCAAGCCGGAATCAGGGCGAGGAACGTCGCCAACTATTCAGTGGATGTTGCGTCAGATGCACTGATATATTACATACCAGAATTTAAGGCGTCGAGAAACCCAGAATGCAAGAACGGCGGACAAAGTCCGCCGTTCCGATAGCTTGGCCGCTGCCCTGTTGCGGCAGCTCAGTCGAGGAAATCGCAGTGCTTCTCGACGTAGTCGGCCAGGTCCAGCGAGTGCTGCCGCACCAGCCGCTCGGCCAGCTCGGTATCGCGCTTTTCAAGTGCCTCGATGATGCGCAGGTGATCGACGATCGAGCGCGCGGCCCGGTCGCTCTGCGAAATGGTCATTTTCCGGATGGCCCGCACATGGATGAAGATATTGCGGATCGTGTCCATGATGATCTGCGACCTCGACAGTTGCACGATCGCCTGGTGGAACACGATATTGGCGTCCGAGTACTCTTCGATGTGCTCGGCCGGCGTCGAATCGCGGAAGCTGTCGAACATGCGCCGCAACTGGGCGATCTCGGCATCGGTGGCATTCAGCGTGGCAAGACGCGCCGCCATGCTTTCCAGCGCCGCCCACATCTGGATCATCTCGACGATCTCGCGCTTGGTCTTGCGCATGATGTAGATGCCGCGCCGGGGCACGGTGCGCAGGAAGCCCTCCTGCTCGAGCAGCGTCATGGCCTCGCGGATCGGCGTGCGGCTCACGCCCATGGCCTCGCTCAGTACGCGCTCATCCAGCCGGATCTCATCGCGCGACTGATAGATATCCGCGTCGGCAATGGCCTGGCGCAGCATGGCGTAGGCCTGGTCGCGCAGGCTGGCGCCGGCGTTGATGGGTTGCACGGACAGGGCCAGTGCGGGCGGCGGGACAATCGGTTGGCTTTGCGCAGACATGAATAAGCTCGTGTGAGACCGGTGGCGCGGCAGCCACAATGGCAGCCCGCCGCATTCCTGCACAGCTTAGCAAAATCGCCTGGAGTCATTCTCGAATCGCATCAAACCCCGATGGGGTTCGATGGCGGCGTCCGCGCGGTGCCCGGTCTGTCGTATATGGTATATCACAATGGCTATCCCTTCCCGGCGGCGAAGCCAAGAAAACGTGACTTTTGCCGCGATGCCATGACGAAACGCGCCGCCCGGACCATACGAATATGTGCCGGGCGGCGTGGCGCAGTGGCTGATCAGGCCGCCAGTCGCGCCATCTCGTCGCGCTGCTTGATCAAACCGAGAACGGCGTCGCACATCGGCGTGGGATGTTCGACCAGCCGGCCCATCTCCTGCACCACCGTCAGCAGCGGATCGATTTCCATCGCCCGGCCCGCTTCCAGGTCCTGCAGCATCGACGTCTTGTGCGCCCCTACCGCGCCCGCGCCGTTGATGCGCCGTTCCACGTCGACGCGGAACTTCACGCCGAAGGACTCGGCAATGCTCTGGGCCTCCAGCATCATCTGGCGGGACAGCGCACGCGTGGCGGGATTGGCGGTGATCACGTCGAGCGTAGCGTGGGTCAGCGCGCTGATCGGGTTGAAGCACAGGTTGCCCCACAGCTTGAGCCAGATCTCGTCGCGAATGTTGTCGCGCACCGGCGCATCCAGGTCGGCGGCCATCATCATCTGGCTGAGTCGCGTCACGCGCTCGGACTGGCTGCCGTCCGGCTCGCCCAGCGGAAATTTCTTGCCATACACGTGCTTGATCACGCCGGGCTCGATGATTTCGGCGGCGGGATAGACCACGCAGCCGATCGCGCGCTCGGGTCCGAAACCACGCCATTGCCGGCCGCCCGGGTCCACGCTTTCCAGCGTCGAGCCGGCCAGCTGGCCGCCATGCTTGTAGAAGTACCAGTACGGAATGCCATTGACGCCCGTGACGATCGCAGTCTGCGGGCCCAGCAGCGGCTGGATCAGGTCCACCACGCCGGGCACCGAATGCGCCTTGAGGGTGATGAACACATAATCCTGCGGCCCGAGTTCGCGCGGGTCGCTGGTGCAGTTCACCTTGGCCACGCGCTCCTCGCCGTCGATCAGCAGCCGCACGCCGTTGGACTGCATGGCGGCCAGGTGCGGGCCGCGCGCGACGAAACTGACCTCCGCCCCGGCGCGCGCCAGCTGAGCGCCGACATAGCCACCGATGGCCCCTGCCCCATAGATGCACACTTTCATTGCCTGTCTCCTTGATGGCTCGATAGTATTCGTTGATATATCACATACTATATTCCACAAAGGCAGACGACAACCCTAATCTTCATGTTCGAGTTTTCCGTCGTCACAAGCACTTGCTACCATGTCTACGACACTGCGCTTGCGGGCCAGCGGCAAGGGCCCTCCTACACTCGACTGGAGCTCCCATGGAATCGTCCCTTGCATTGCTGCAGGATCCCGCCGCCTGGGCTGCGCTGGCCACGCTGGTTGCGATGGAGATCGTGCTGGGCATCGACAACCTGATCTTCATCTCCATCCTCACCAACAAGCTGCCGGAAACCATGCGGGAGAAGGCGCGGCGCGTTGGCATTGGCCTGGCCCTGATCCTGCGCCTGGCACTGCTGGCGACGATTGCCGTGATCGTTACGCTGACCGAGCCGCTCTTCACCGTGCTGGGGCGCGGCATTTCCTGGCGCGGCCTGATCCTGATCGCCGGCGGCGCGTTTCTCGTCTGGAAGGCCACGCGTGAAATCCACCATCACGTCGCGGGCGAGCCCGAGGGCGGCGACGACACTGGCAAGGCCAGCGCGACCCAGAGCTTCGCCAGCGCCATCGGGCAGATCCTGGTGCTGGACCTGGTGTTCTCGATCGACAGCATCATCACCGCCGTCGGCATGACCGAACACGTCGAGATCATGTTCATCGCCGTGATTGCGGCCGTCACCGCGATGTTGTTTGCCGCCACGCCGCTCGCCAACTTCATCAACCGCAACCCGACCATCGTGATGCTGGCGCTGGCGTTCCTGATGATGATCGGCATGACGCTGATCGCCGAAGGCCTCGGCACCCATGTGCCCAAGGGCTATATCTATACGGCGATGGTGTTCTCGGCCGCGGTGGAGGGGCTGAACATGATCTCGCGGAAGCGGCGGGCGCAACGCAGGGTCCGCGCCGGCGAGTGACTGAGTCGCTCCCTCGCTGTAACAGTCGGTGTCCGAACTTTCGCCGGACCGGGGCGTCTCTTACAGTTCTGCACTGACGCAAGACAAAAAAAGGACGCCGACGCCACATGATGAATCGCCGCACCCTGCTGGTTTCCGCCACCGCCTCCGCTGCCCTGGCCGCACTGGGCATCACTCCGTCGGCGTTGGCCGCCAGCGGGATCAAGCTGGGCGACCCGCGCCCGTTCAGCTTCGACGCCCTCATCGACCAGGCCCGCGCGCTGGCCGGCAAGCCCTACGCGGCGCCGCCCGCGCCCCCGCCCGAGGTGCTCGACCGGATCGACTATGACGCCCACGGCAAGATCCGCTTCCGTCCGGAGAACGCGCTGTTCGCCGACGGCCCCGGCCAGTTCCCGGTGACGTTCTTCCACCTGGGCACCTACTTCCGCACGCCGGTCCGCATGCATGTGATCGACCGCGGCCGCGAGGGCAAGGGCAATGCGCGCGAGATCGTCTACGAGGAAAGCTACTTCGACATGCCCGCCGACAGCCCCGCACACAAGCTGCCGCGCGGCAGCGGCTTCGCAGGGTTCCGCTTCCAGGAAAGCCGCCTGGGCGACCAGAAAGCGAGGGACTGGAAAAAGAACGACTGGGTCGCCTTCCTGGGCGCGTCGTATTTCCGGGCGATCGGCGAACTGTACCAGTACGGCCTGTCCGCGCGCGGCATCGCCATCGACGTGGCCGAGGCGGGCAAGGCCGAGGAATTCCCGAACTTCACCCATTTCTATTTCGAGACGCCCGAAGGCAAGAGCGACACCGTGACGGTCTACGCCTTGCTCGACGGACCGAGCATCGCCGGCGCCTACCGCTTCGTCATGCAGCGCGGCAAGGCCGTGGTGATGGACGTGGAATGCGCGCTGTTCCTGCGCAAGGATGTGGCGCGCCTCGGCCTGGCACCGCTCACCTCGATGTACTGGTTCTCCGAGACCATGAAGGGCACCGCGGTCGACTGGCGCCCGGAAGTCCATGATTCCGACGGCCTGGCCCTCTGGAACGGCGCCGGCGAGCATATCTGGCGACCGCTCAACAACCCGCCGCAGACCATGGCATCGGCGTTCGCCGACGACAACCCGCGCGGCTTCGGCCTGCTGCAGCGCGACCGCCAGTTCGACCACTACCAGGACGGCGTCAATTACGAACGCCGACCCAGCCTGTGGGTCGAGCCGCGCGACGGCTGGGGCGCCGGGGCGGTGCAGCTGGTTGAACTGCGCACCGACGACGAGATTCACGACAACATCGTGGCCATGTGGGTGCCGAAAGCACCGGCGCGCGCGGGCACTACCTACCGCCTGCGCTACCGCCTGCACTGGCTCGCCGACGAACCATTCCCGAGTCCGCTCGCGCGCTGCGTGGCCACGCGCATGGGCAACGGCGGGCAGCCCGGGCAGCCGCGCCCGCAGGGCGTGCGCAAGTTCATGGTGGAGTTCAAGGGCGCCCCGCTGGAAAAGCTGCCGTTCGGCGTCAAGCCGGAAGCGGTACTGAGCGCATCGCGCGGCAAGTTCTCCTATGTCTTCACGGAAGCCGTGCCGAATGGCGTGGCGGGCCACTGGCGTGCGCAGTTCGACCTGGCCGCCGACGGCAAGGAGCCGGTCGACCTGCGCCTGTTCCTGCGGCTGGGCGGCAAGCCGCTGTCGGAAACCTGGCTTTATCAGTACCACCCGTTCCAGTCGCCGACGGGCTACGGCGCCTGACACGCCCGCGGTGCACACTATTGCGTCGCAGTGATGTCAGCGGCTTGCGAGCGGGTATGATGACCGCTTACACGGATCCATCAGCCAGCTTCACATGATCTCCACCGAATTTTCCGGCGGCGCCGATGCCGGCCAGGCTTCGTCGCTGCCGCGTTCCGAGCGCGCCTACCAGCAATTGCGTGCGGCCATCCAGGCCGGACAGCTGTCCCCGGGTACGCGCCTGCGCGAGGTGGAACTGGCCGAATCGCTGGGTCTCTCGCGCACGCCGGTACGCGAAGCGCTGTCGCGGCTGGAATCCGAAGGCCTGGTCGTCAACGAGCCCAATCGCGGCATGATGGTCACGCAGCTCGATGCCAGCATGGTCAGCGAGCTCTATGTCATGCGCGAAGTGCTGGAAGGCACCGCGGCCGCGCTGGCCGCCCGCCACGCCACGGACGTCGAGATCTCGCTGCTGCGCGATATTGTCGAGCGCGACCTGTCGATGGCCGACGACCCCGACCGCCTGGCCGGCAACAACCGGCTGTTCCACGAAACCCTGCATCGCTGCGCCCACAACCGCTACCTGCTCAAGACGCTGCGCTCGCTGCACGAATCGATGGCGCTGCTCGGCCGCACCACGCTCGCGGTGCCGGGACGGGCCCGCGTTTCCTACGAAGAACACCTGGCGCTGGTCGAAGCCCTGGAAAAGCGCGACCCCGCGCTCGCCGAGCAGATCACGCGCCGCCATATCCAGCAGGCGTACAAGGTACGCCTGTCACTCTGGATCGAAGAGCAATCGTCCTCGCTCTGACCGGATCGGCGCGGCTCAGGCCGCCGCTTCGGCACGGGCGGCGCGCATGCTGCCGACACCCAGCACAGCCAGCGCAGACAGGATCAGCGCGATCGCACCGAACGTCTGCGGGGCAATCTGTTCCCCGCCCAGCCAGGCACCGACGGCCAGTGCCACGGGCGGATTGACGTAGACATAGCTGGTCGCCAGCGTCTGGCTCACGTTCGTGACCAGGTACATGTAGGCGGAAAACGCCACCAGCGAACCCATTACCACCAGATAGCCAAAGGCCCACCACGCCTGTGCGCTGACCGATGCCGGCCACGGTTCCTGCCTCAGCACCGACAGGGCCATCAGGATGACGCCGCCGATCAGCATCTCCGCGGCGAAGGCGGCCGCCCCGTCCGGCAATTCCAGCCGGCGCGCAAGCTGCGAGCCGAACGACCAGCTGGCCACGGCCAGCAGCAGCGCCACCACGCCCGTGGTGCTTACGCGGAATTCCGCGCCACCGGTCAGGATCAGGATGCCAGCGCTGCCGATGACAATCGCCAGCCCCTCATACCAGCGTGGCCGCGTGCCGAAGCACGCGCTCCAGAACAGTCCGAAGATGGGCATCGACCCGATCATGACGGTGGTGGCCCCGGATGAAATCGTCTGTTCGGCAACGGCGGTCAGGCCCATGCCGCCCACCAGCAGGAAGATCGCCGGCAGCGCACAGTTACGAAGTTGGCGCCAGGCGGGCATCGGCGTACGCCGCCATGCCAGCCATGCAGTCAGCAAAAGGCCCGCGCACAGGAAGCGCGAGGCGGTCATCAGCAACGGCGGAAAGCTCTCCAGCGTGAAGCGGATCGCAAGATAGGTCGTGCCCCAAACCACGTAGGTGATCAGCAGGCAGCACAGGACGAGCGGGGGCATGGTGTCCGGAAGAACCGCGAGGGAGGCTTCAAAGATACGCTCGCGCCACGCCGGCGCAAAACGAAAAGGTCTGGCAAGGCTTGTGAGTCTGTTTCACAAAACAACCGTGGCGCCTGAGCGCCACATGCCGGAAAGCTTCCACATCACACGTTGCTTTTCTCGCATACGTAGTTTTACGTAATGCTGCAATGCGACAATCCTTTGCTACAATCAGGGAAAACCCCATGAGGGTAATCCCTGTAAGGAAGGACGTCATGAACACCCAATCCGATATCAAGCTGACCGATCAACTGGAACGCGACCTGATCGAGCGCGAACTGGGCTACCGTGGCCTGGGCATTTCGAACGACGTGAAGCGCGCCATTGCCTTTGTGCAAACCGTGCTGACCCGTCTGCAGACGCAAGCCCGCAAGGCCAAGGTAAGCTACGCAAACGGTTGAGCCAAACGCTCCCAGGATGTACCGGTCTCGCGAGCGAGGCCAAATGAAGCCGGCAAGTGCGGCCCGCAGGGGTTAGCAACGCCGGCTTTTCCGTTTCTGCACGGTGAGTGGGGCGACTCGCAACGATCCACAAAGCAGCGGGTGGAACGCACTGACAGGCTTGTCGCAACGACTGCTGCAGCGTCGGGAGCACTCGGACACCGTGGGATGGGCGGGTGGTCTCACCGGCACCGAGGACAGCCGATCCTCAGAAGATCTGGCGAATGCCAACCGCCACGCCCACCATGCTGCGCTGCCCCGGCGTGGGGAAGTAGCCGGTGGCAAAGCCGGTATTCGACGTATCGAAATTCAGACCCGCGTTGCGCGCGTACGCGGTCGTCAGGTAGACGTCGGTCCGCTTCGAGAACGCGTAGTCGGCAACGAACGCCACCTCCCACGGGCTGGCCGGGGTGGTGGCCGCGGCCGTCTGGGCCAGGCGCACCGATTTGAGGTTCCAGTAGTAGTAGCCGAGCTGCAGGCCGAGTGCCGATGTCAGCTGATAGTTCGCGCCCGCCCACCAGAAATCGTCGCGCGACAGCGTCGAGCCGTCGGCAAACTGTGTGGAGCCCCAGCGATACCCGCCCATCACGCTGGCGTTCCCGAGGTTGTAGCGCAGTGCGCCAGCGAGCTTGCGCTGCTTGCCCGCATTGCCCGCGGTAATGGCCGGATGCCATTCGTCATAGGCCAGCGCGGCGCCAAACCCATTCGAGAAATAGGAAACCCCGGCGCCAAAGCCGGTGTTGTCGCGGCCGTGGCCCGGTACTTCGCCTGCGCCGGCGCCGGCCAGCGGCGTCATGCCGGTCAGGCCGACACCCGTGCCAAAGGAGTAGTGGGCCATGGCGGTCAGGCCGCCGAAGGTGCCGGAATACTTGACCGTGTTGTCCGAGCGATTGTCCAGACCCGTCAGCGCCCCGACCGGCTCATAAAGGCTTGCATAGCGCAGCGGCGCGAAGTTGGCCATGGTTTCAAACAGCGGCGTGTACTGGCGGCCGAGCATGACCTGCCCGGCGTCGGATTGCAGGCCGACATAGGCCTGTCGTCCGAACAGGCGTCCGCCGTTGCCGGACATGCCGGTATCCACCCCGAATCCACTCTCCAGCACGAAGATCGCGCGCTTGCCGCCGCCCAGGTCTTCCGTCCCGCGCAAGCCCCAGCGCGGGCCGGCCAGTCCACCGATCGATCCCATGGCGAACCGGCTTCCGCCTTGCTGGTAGGTGACCTGGCCGTTGTTGAGCGTCGGCGGGCTGCTGCCCATCTTGCTCACATATTCGATGGGCGCATCCAGTACGCCGTACAGGATGACGTTGCTTTGCGCGAGCGCCGGCGTGCTGGACAGCGCCGATCCGGCAAGGGCTGCGCCGCAGGCCACCGCGATGCCGGTCCTTTTCAGGCTTGAACTCATGATTTCAGATTTCCTTATTGTGGTTTTATTGGGTCCGCAAGCACCCGCGTCGCCGCTTGCCCTGGCAGGCTTCAAAGCGGGCTGCCGATGCGGATGCCCTCGCTACGCGGCAAGCCGGGCGCGAACCAGCGCGCTCGCGCCGGTCAGCTCGCCGAGCGGTCGCTCCGCCGTGATCAGCGGCAGCCCCTGCTGCTCCATGCGCTGGAGCTTCATCGCCTGCTCGCATTGGGCCAGTGCCTCCGCGCGCGGCATGAACACGATGCCGCCCTCGTCGGCGATCACCAGGTCGCCCGGTGACACGACCGCGCCGCCACAGCTCACCGGGACGTTCATAGCGCCGCCAATTCCCTGAAGCCGCGTCGTGATGCTGCTGAAGCCACGTGCCCAGACCGGCAGCGACAGGTCGCGGATTTCCGCGGGGTCCGCGCAGGGACCGTCAACGATCACGGCAGCGACACCGGCCTTGGCGATGGCATAGGCAACGCCTCCGCCCAGGCAGGCGTGCCGGTGATCACCGAGCCGGTCGATGACCAGGACGTCACCAGGCCGCAACATGCCCACGGCGTGATGCAGCAGCGTGGAATCCGCCGCGGGCAAGGCCAGGGTCACGGCAGGGCCGGCAATGCGCATGCGTCCAAAGAGCGGGCGGATTCCCGCGTCGGGAAAGCCCAGCAGCCGGAAGTGGCCGATGGTGGCGGGCTCGGCTTCCATCGCGGCGCGATGGATCTCCGGAGGCAGCGCCTCCGGCATGGGTCGAATGTCGAACATGGGTAGGCTCCGCTCGGCGCTCAGAGGACGCGGTGCTGGCGCAGCGGCATGCGCGCGCGGATCTGCGTGAGATAGTCGCGGTCGAAGCCTGCCGAGGCATGGCCTTCGGTGTTCGACACCTGGGCCACGATCTGCCCCCACGGGTCGACGATCATCGAATGACCGAAGTTCTTGTACTTGCCCTCGCCGAACGTGCCGACCTGACCCGGCGCGACAAAGTAGGTCTGCGTTTCGATGGCCCGCGCGCGCAGCAGGACTTCCCAGTGGGCCGCGCCGGTTTCGAAGGTGAAGGCCGACGGCGCCACGATGATGTCCGCGTCGCGTTCAACCAGGGCCCGGTAGAGCTCCGGGAAGCGCATGTCATAGCAGATCGAGAAGCCGATCTTGACGCCCTCCACGTCCACGCAGACGATCTCGTCGCCACGGCCGACCAGCTTCGATTCCTTGAGTTCGGTGCCATCCGCGAACACCACATCGAAGCGATGGATCTTGCGGTACTTCGCCAGCAGGCCGCCGTCGCGGCCGAACATGAGGGAGCAGTTGAAGACGTCGTCGCCGTCACGTTCCATCATGCTGCCGATATGGAGAATGATGTTGTGCTGGCGGGCCGCCTCGCTGAAGGCGCGGTAAGCCTCGCCGTCCGGAAACGCTTCGGCGGAGTCGCGCATCTCCTTTGGCGACGCGCTGATGCAGGCGACCATTTCCGGGAGCACCACGAAATCGGGGGAATCGGCTTGCACGGCTCGCTCGATCAGGCCGAGCGCCTTTTCAATGTTCTTCGGCTTGCTATTGCCTGCGTTCAACTGGATGACTGAGATCTTCATGACTGGGTTTCGGTTGGGTGTAGCGGAATTGGGAAAAAAGCGGGGCCACCGTCAAGCGATGACGCTTGACGACGTTCGGCTCAGGTAAATCCGGGGTGGCGGCGCGGCTGCGCGCCGCGGGATCAGGAAGGCGCCGGGACCATGGCGTCGCTTTGTCAGGACATCGCAGCGGCCGTCCGGCCTCGCGCCGCCAGCGTGTAGCTGGCCAGCACGGCGACCGAGATCAGCAGCGCGGTGGCGCCCACGACCGAGACGGCAGTGCGCAATGCCTCGGTGCCTTGCGGTACGAGCTTGGTCATCTCGCCGACCAGCAGCGGGCCGACTGCCAGCCCGCAGATATTGACCGCGAGGACATAGACCGCCGAGACGCGGCTGCGGATGGACGCCGGGCTGCGCAGTTGAATCAAGGCGGGCGCCACGCCGATCGAGCACGTGCAGAGCGCATGCAGGATCGCGGCGAGGCCCAGCAGCAGCACCGGCGTGTGGGCGAACATGAGCGCCGCGGCAAAAGGAAGGCCGATCACTGCGGCGGTCAGCGGCACGCGCAGGACACCGACCTCCGGCTGGCGGCTCTGGATGCGGTCGGCCGCCCAGCCGCCGATCAGCATGCCGAGGGAACTGGCAACGAGCACGATGAGGCCATAGGGCTTGCCGATCTGGCCGGGGGTCCAGGCAAACTCGCGCGCGAAGATGGACGGCAGCCAGGACAGCAGCGCGTAGTTCATCGTCAGCAGACCGGACATGCCGATGAACAGCGCCGCAATAAAAGTCCGGTCCGACCACATGTAGCGCCCCGTGCCCACCTGCTGAGCAACGGCGTTGGCATTGCCGTGTTTCGTGGCCACCGGCGTCTTGTTCTCGGTGCGCGACAGCACCCACCAGAGAATCGGCGTGAGCGCCAGGCCCGGCAGCGCCACGGCCACGAAGGTCTGCTGCCACGGTTGCAGCGTGCCGAACCACGGCGTGACCACCGGGCCAATGCCCTTCAGATAGTCATACATCGCACCCACGATGTAGAAGGCCGTACCCGCGCCGATGACCGCCCCTACCTGGAACAGGCTCAGGGCGCGATTGATCATCGTGCGCGGGAACTGGTCGTGGATGATGGCGTAGGCCGATGGCGCAAGCGCGGCTTCACCCGCGCCGACCAGCATGCGCGAGGCCAGCAGCCCGACGAAGGTCGTGGTCAGTCCGCATGCCGCGGTCGCCGCGCTCCAGACCAGCAGTCCGACCACGATGGTGCCCTTGCGCGACCACTTGTCGGCGAGCCATCCGCATGGCAGGCCCAGCACCGCATAGAACAGGCCGAAGGCCAGGCCCTGCAGCAATCCGATTTGCGAATCGGTGATGTCGTACGCCTTCTTGATCGGCTCGATCAGCAGCGACAGCGCAAACCGGTCGATCACGGAGACGACCATCGCCAGCGCGAGGACCATCGTGAGGATCCACGCCCAGCGTTGAACGGTCTTGACCACCGGAGGAGTGATTGGTGAATTCATGGTTGCATATCCTGTTTCAGGAATCCCGGAATCCCGGAATCCGGAATTCGATCAGCACGTAAGCGCGGCGCGGCTTACTGCCCGGAATGGTTTTGCAGCGTCTCGTTTGCCGACGCCCAGATGGCGCTCAGCCCGCGATACAACGCAACCTGCTCCATCGCGATGAACACTCGTTCCGCGCCGTGCTCGATGGCAAAGGCCTGTTCCTCCGGGCTCCATGCCGGGAACAACCAGGATTTGCCCGCGGCCTTGGCGGCTTTGACAATCGCCTCGATATCGGCCCAGTCGCCCGCTTGCCGCTTGTAGATGCCGCGGCCGCGACGGATCGAGAGATCGGTCGGCCCGATGAAGACACCGTCGACGCAAGGCAGGTCGAGGATGGCGTCGACTTCCGCCAGCGCGTGCTCGTCCTCGATCATCGGATAGCACTTCGTGTTTCGGTCTTGCTCCGCGATCCAGGCGTCGGCCGGGTAGGCGAAATGGGTCGTCCGGCCGCCAGCAAGGCTACGATCGCCCAGCGGTGGCAGCTTTGCGTAGCCGCACACACGGCGCGCCTCTTCCACGCCGGAGATGTGGGGAATCACGACGGCATCGGCGCCAAAGTCCAGCGCCTGCTGGACAGCTTCACGGGTCGGGCCGAGCACCTTGGCGAAGACTTCATAACCAAGCGCTTTCAGGAATGGCACGAAGCGGTCGAGCGCGTCGAGATCAAAGGTGCCGTGCTCGATATCGAGGATCGCCACGCGATAGCCGATGGTCTTGCCGATCTCGGCAGTGGCTACGTTCGGTCCGGAAAACCAGAGGCCAAGGTGGCCGGGGGAAAGCTTCGTCTTCATATCGTAGTGCGGGGAAAAAATCGCTTCGCGTGAACGGACACTGCCCATCGATGCCGCCTCTGGCATTGACCGCAGATCTTCTTGCATACGTCGTGTATACATGACGTATGCAAAGATAGAGGGGGTAACTGATTGCGGCAATCCACGTTTACCCCACGAAGCCGCATTGGGATTGCGCGCGATCTGCGGGCTTCTCAGCCTTTTGCGCTATAATTCGATGTGACTTTTTCGTTGCACGGGAACGACAGCGATATGATCCACACGACACTTTTTCAATTTGGGCATATCGCTGATATACATGACGTACACACAAGTTCACCCCATGGGTTCCGAGAATTCCAAGACCACCACCGCCGGGCTATCCGCCGCCGAACGCGCCTACCAGCACATCCACGGCCAGATCCTGCGCGGGCAGTACGCCAGCGGCGCCTTCCTCGAAGAAGAACCGCTGTCCGAAGAAATCGGCGTGTCGCGCACGCCGATTCGAGAGGCCTTGCGACGCCTGTCGGCGGAGGGATTCATCGAACTTATTCCACGGCGAGGCGCCCGCGTGCGCGGCGTGACCGCCCAGGAACTACGCCAGTTCCTTGAGGCCCGGTTCGCACTGGAAAGCCATGCCATCCGGACCATCTGCCAGCAGAAACAGGTCGTCCCCGCCGAACTGGCACGCATGATTGGCGAGATCAGCCGACTGGTGCTGGAGCGCAACTTCTTCGAGGCGGCCGAACTCGACCGCCAGTTCCATCGGGCCATCGTCAGCCTCGCCGGCAACGACCTGCTGGTCGAGTTGTTCGACGCGCTCCGGTTCCGCCACCTGCTGGCCTGCCTTTCGACGCCACCGGATCCGACGCAGGTTCGCCTGGTCGTCGACGAACACGTGGACCTGCTGGCCGCACTGTCGAGCCACGACGCGGCGCGCGCGCTGGACAACCTCGCCGAACATCTGGACCCGGAGCGCGCGCCGCGGCTGCGCGCCCTGTCCGACTGAGGGACCTGTTTTCCAAGGCGGCGGCCCTGCGCCAAGCACGGGCCGCTAGCGCTTCAGGCAGTCGAGGCCGCCGTGCAGAGCGATTCCGGCGCCTGGAAGGCATACCACTCGCGCGCGAGCCATTGCGCAAAGCGCAGTGCCATGAAGTCCGAGAACGCCGGCGCGATAATCTGCGCGCCGAACGGCAAGCCAAGCGAATCGCGGCCCAGCGGGACCGCGGTGGCCGGCACG
The DNA here is from genome assembly GCF_057798975.1 of Cupriavidus sp. 21MJTG02-4. Lineage (NCBI taxonomy): Bacteria > Pseudomonadati > Pseudomonadota > Betaproteobacteria > Burkholderiales > Burkholderiaceae > Cupriavidus > Cupriavidus sp. 21MJTG02-4. The sequence continues at coordinate 376,316 of NZ_JBYOJP010000003.1, forward strand.
CCTACCACCCCCGGATATCCGGCCCAGAACATCGAATCGGTGCTCTCCTGCGGCTGCCCATTGACATCGAGCATGCGCTCCCAGCGCTCGCCGTGCTGGTTGTGCGCAAAGGCCGTCGTCGTGGCGACCGGGCAGATCAGCAGATCGAAGTCGTTGAAGAACCGATCCCATTGCATGTGCAGCGTCGCGCGGCGCTGGTCGAGCGCGAACCAGTCCCGGTGCGTGAGCGTGGTGCCGCGATAGTGGCAAGCGCGGTAGCTCATGTCGGCGGGGTCAAGCAGGTTCGCTATGCGCCTGGCCGTGTCGTAGGCGTCATCGGAAAGAAAGGCTCCGGTCGCAGCGCGCACCAGATGCAGGTACACGGCACGCGCTTCGCCGCTGTCGACCGGCCGGCGATCCTCGCTGACACAGGCGACCTCCCCGCGCAGGAAGGAAGCCAGCGCCTGAAGTCTCGCGACGATCGCGCTATCGACGCGTGCCACCGGGTCGTCGGCCATGACGGCGATCCGCAGGCTCTCGACCGGCCGGCTGCGCGCGCGCCAGCGCGCTTGCTGCCAGCCGTGGCTGCCAAAGCTGTGGGCAGGCGACCCGAGGACATCCATCGCCAGTTCCAGGTCGTGCGCGCAGCGTGCCATGGGCCCTGCCACGCCGATATCCACGCTGTCCATGCAGGCGATCCCCGGCAACGCGTGGCCTTCCATGGGCACTACGCCCCAGGTCGGCTTGTGGCCGTACACGCCGCAGTAGTGCGCCGGATTGCGGATGGAGGCGCCAATGTCGCTCCCCAATTCAAGGCAGGTGTAGCCGGCCGCCAGGGCGGCAGCCGATCCGCCCGACGAGCCGCCCGGCACGCGCGTCGCATCCCACGGATTGCTGGTCGTGCCATATACCGGGTTGAACGTCTGCCAGTCGGCCAGCGAAACCGGCACGTTGGTCTTGCCGAAGATGATCGCACCGGCATCCACCAGGCGCTGCACGGCCAGCGCATGGCGCGTGGCGATATTGGTCCTGAACGCCTCGTAGCCCCACGTCGTGGGCAGGCCGGCCACGTCGAACGACTCTTTTACGGTAATCGGCAAACCATGCAAGGGGCCCCAGCTCCGACCGCGCGCGCGGTCGGCATCCGCTTCGGCGGCGCGCAGCAGTGCGCGATCCGCGTCCAGCACCGCGACGGCGTTGATGTCGGGATCGATCGCCGAAATACGCGCCAACTGGCTGTTGAGCACCTCGACACTTGAAATTTCCCCCTGGCTCAGCGAGCGCAGGCATTCCTGGGCAGTGGAATAGTCTTTCACCGGACAACTCCTTCGATCAGCGGTTGACGGCCTGAGCAGGCATCAGGAGCACCGCGATGCTGCCCAGCGCGAGACAGCCGGCGAGAACACCCAGGCCGAGCGATGCGCTTCCGGTCGTCGCGAACAGCCAGCCGAACACCGATGGGCTGGCAAACCCGGCGATCTGCCCGAACGCATTGACGAAGGCCAGGCCGACGGCGGCCGCGGCACCCGACATGAAGGCCGTCGGCAGGTTCCAGTACAACGCGTTGGCGATCACGTTGCAGCCGATAGCGACGGTGCTGGCAACCAGCAACAGCGTCGGGTTGTCCAGCGTCCACGGCATGACCGCAAGGCCCGACGCCGCGGCAAAGCCGGGCAAGGCGCTGTGCCAGCGGCGTTCACCGGAAGCATCGGAGGTCCGGCCCAGCACCAGCATGCCGATGACCGCCACGACGTACGGTATGGCGACCATCCAGCCGATCTCCACCGTGTTCTTCACCCCGGCGTTGCGCAGCATGGATGGCATCCAGAAGGCCAGCGTAATGCCGCACAGAAAGGCGAAGTTGATGAACGCCAGCAGCCAGACTTTCGGCGAGCGGAAGGCATCGCGCATGCGGTGGGCGCTGGCATGCTTCGCGTCGCTGGCGACACGTTGCTGCAGCAGTTGCCGTTCGGACCGGCTGAGCCACTTTGCCTGCGCGATGGTGTCGGGCAGGTAGCGAAGCGTGACCAGTCCGAGCAGGACGGCCGGAATCCCCTCGACCAGGTAGAGCCATTGCCAGGCGGCCATGCCGCCGTGGCCGTCGAATGCGCGCAGGATCCAGCCCGACAGCGGACTGCCGAAAATGCTGGAGACCGGGATGGCCGCCATGAACAGTGTGATGACGCGGCCGCGCCGTTCGGCCGGATACCACTGCGTCAGGTACAGCATCACCCCGGGGAAGAAGCCGGCTTCGGCGGCGCCAAGCAGCAGGCGCACCACATAGAATTGCGTGGGTGTCCTGACGAACAGCGTGGCCATGGACAACAGGCCCCACGTCACCATGATGCGCGCGATCCAGCGCCGGGCGCCAAAGCGCCCCAGCAGCAGGTTGCTGGGCACTTCCAGCAGGAAGTAACTCACAAAGAAGATACCCGCGCCGAGCCCGAAGACCGCTTCGCTGAAGCCAAGGTCGGCTTGCATGCCGATCTTGGCGAAGCCGACGTTGATCCGGTCCAGGAAGGCGAAGATAAAGCAGATGAAGAGGAAGCCGATCAGCCGCCTTGTCACCCTGGCGTAGAGGGCGTTCTCACTCGCGGCGGGATTGGTGGTCATGGAATCGGGTGGGGCCGGGAGCCCTTCGGGGCTCTCGAAATTGACCTGCGGGCGCATGGAGTCTCCTGAATAGTGGGCGGAAGCGCCCTGGCCTCCGCGATGCCCTGCATGGTAGGAATCCCCGTGCCCGCGCGCTACTGATAAGATTTCATAGCGAACCCTTTTGGTGTTCACTTTGGCATGCTTTCCCTGATGGTGAGAAGATGAAGAACAGTCAGTTGCGCGCCTTTGTCGCCATTGCCGAACAGGGCACTATCCGCGCTGCGGCCCGTTCACTGGCGCTGTCCCAGACAGCGGTGACCAAGTCCCTGCGCGAACTGGAGCTCGATCTCCGGGTGCCATTGCTGAGCCGCAGCCCACAAGGCGTACGGCTGAATGACGCCGGCCTGGAACTGCTCAGGCGCGCCAAGCTGATACTGGCCGAAGTGGACGACGCCCGCGCGTCGATCCAGAGTTTGTCCGGCCAAGGCACGCCGCACATCCATGCGGCCGTGACGCCGGCCTTCTCGCTCATGTGCTTGCCCGATGCATTGCAGCGTTTTCGCAGCCGATATCCCGACGCCCGACTGACCATTCGCGACGCCTTCCTGTCGGAAATGCTGCCCTTGCTGCGAGACGGGTCCATCGATGTCGCGATCACCTCGCTGATGCCAGACGTGCTGGGCGCGGACCTGGCATTCGAGCCGCTGGGGCGCCTCGCCGTCGCCATGTCGACCCGGCCCGGCAAGTTCGGGCCCGGGCCGCATGGCCTGGCGGACCTGGGCGAGTCGGTCTGGCTACTCGACAGTTCGCGCGGCGGCACCAGCGAAGCGGTTCGCCAATGGTTCCTCCGCCATCATGTGCCGCTGCCGCGCCAGATCATCGAATGTCCCTCGTCGATGGCGTCGCTCGTGCTGTCGACCCACGGCGATGCCATCGCCCCGGTGCCGCAGCCAGTGCTTTCGCTGCCGTGGATGGCGCCGCTGATCAGCGAGATCCGGCTCCAGGAGCCGCTGCCGACGATGCAGATCGGGATTGTCATGCGCAAAGGCAATGTGCTGGATGCGCCCGCCAGCTGGTTCACTGAATGCGCGCGCCTGGCGATACGCTCCGTTCCCGGTCTGAACTTGTCCCGCTGACGGATCCGGCAAGACGGGACAGCGCGGCGGCGTGCTTTGCGCCGGTCCTGGAACGCTCCATCGAAGATTCGCGATAAGGGTTACCGCGTGCGCTGTCCGGTCCGCTCTAGCCCGGAAGCAATCCCTCGGCCGAGGCCATGCCGAGCCGCAGCCGCGGGTGGTCGTTCAGCACCTGCAGAATCAGCGCGCGATGACACCGCTGCGCGGCCACGGAACTGCGTAGCGCCGCCAGCGTCTGGCGTGCCAGTGTCGCCTCGATGGTTCCGGCTTGCAGCCCCCTCATCAGCGCGATCTGGCGGCGGATGCGCTCGCGCCCATCGTTGATATGCTTTTCGCTGCGCTCCAGATCGCGGAGTTCTGTCGCCAGATCGAGCATGATGCTCTCCAGGTGGTACGCCTGAGCGACCGCAAAACCTCGGATACGTGGCCGCTCACCTCTGATATAGCGACCGGATCGACCGAAATCCAGATACATCTCTTCAGGACAAACTTCACTTCAAGGCCGGTTGGCATAGCGTTTGCGTAGGGATGGGGCACCACCATTGCGTGGAAGATGGCCACCGGCGCTGATGCGCATCTGGGGAATGAGATGGTCGAGCCTGCTTCCGATTTCACCAGGCATGCCCGCTTTGACGGGCGCATGCTCATCATCGGCTTCGGCAGCATCGCAAGTTCCCTGCTGCCCCTGCTGCTCCGTCATATCGCGGTGGAGCCGTCGCAGATCACCGTGCTGTGCCCGCCCGGAACGCTTGTCGAGATCGCGCGGGAATATGGCGTGCAAGTGATCGAACAAGGGCTGAACGAGAAGAACCATCGCGAGATTCTCCAGCGCCACACCGGCAAGGGCGATTTCCTGCTGAACCTGTCGGTCAACGTTTCCAGCGAAGCCCTGGTGCGGTATTGCTGGGAACACGGCGTGCTTTACCTGGACACGTCCATCGAGCCATGGCGTGGCGGCTCGGTGGATCCCAATGCCTCGCTATCGCGCCGCAGCAACTATGCCTTGCGCGAAGGCGTGTTCGCATTCCGCCTGGACAAGCGCAACGGGCCGACGGCGATCATGACGCAAGGCGCCAATCCCGGCCTGATCTCCGCGCTCCTGAAGCAGGCGCTCGTCAACCTGGCCGCCGACAACGATCTGCATTACGCGCCGCCCCGGTCTTTCGAGGACTGGGCCACGCTGGCGCGGCGCCTCGGCATCAAGGCCATCCATATCGCCGAACGCGACACGCAGGTCGGCACCGCGCGCAAGGGCGACAACGAGTTCGTCAACACCTGGTCGGTGGACGGCTTTATCGAGGAAGGCACGCAGCCCGCCGAACTGGGGTGGGGCACGCATGAGCGTTACTGGCCCGACGATGCGCAGCGCCATGGCTTCGGTTCCGACGCCGCGGTGTACCTGACCCGTCCCGGCTTCAGCACGCGCGTGCGCAGCTGGACGCCGCTCGGCGGTCCGTTCCACGGCTTCCTGATCACGCACGGCGAATCCATCTCGATGGCCGACCACCTGACGCTGCGGGAAAACGGCGAAGTGGTCTATCGGCCGACTGTTCACTATGCCTACCGCCCCTGCGACGACACCCTGCTGTCGATCGACGAACTGGCCGGGCACGGCTGGCGCAAGCAGGACAAGCAGCGCATCATGCGCGACGACATCACCGACGGCATGGATGAACTCGGTGTCCTGCTGATGGGAAATGAGCGCGGCGTCTACTGGTATGGCTCGCGGTTGTCGACCGCCCAGGCGCGCGAACTGGCGCCGCACAACACGGCTACCAGCCTGCAGGTCGTGGCCGGCATTCTCGGCGGCATGGTCTGGGCGATCAAGAATCCGCAAGCCGGCGTGGTCGAGCCCGACGATCTCGATTACCAGACCGTGCTGCGCATCGCGTGCCCTTATCTCGGCGAAGTCGTGGGCGTCTACGGCGACTGGACACCGCTGGCCCAGCACTCCGAGCTGTACCAGGAACCGGCGGACGAAGATCCCTGGCAGTTCATCAACGTTCGCGTGACGTAGCGAACCCGGCCCGAGGAGGACAAGCGGATGTCTGGCTTGTTGCATAAGGAACTGGGCGTCATCGAGAACTCCTACTACGAAGCGAGTGTGCAGCGCCCCGTTCCCAACGCGCCGCTGCAGGGGCATGTCAAGGCCGATGTGTGCGTGGTCGGCGGCGGCTACGCGGGACTGTCCTGTGCGATCGAACTCGCCGAGCGGGGCTTCAGCGTGGCACTGCTCGAAGCGCAGCGAATCGGCTGGGGCGCTTCGGGGCGCAACGGCGGCCAGGCGATCGTGGGCTTCGGGTCCGAGGGCGAGCGGGCGATCGAGCGCCAGTGCACGAAGGACATCGCCAAGGCGGCCTGGGACGTGTCAGTCGAGGGAATCGATCTGCTCCGCCAGCGCATCGCGCACTTCGGCATCGATTGCGACTTTGTGCGCGGCTACCTGACCCTCGCGCCCCGCGAAGGAAAGGTGCGCGACCTGGAGGCATGGGTCAGGCATACCCGTGACGTCTATGGCTATCCGCTCGAATGGATTGGCAACGGCCAGCTGCCGCAGTACGTCGGCAGCAGCCGTTTTGTTGCTGGCGCCTACGATGCACACTCGGGCCACCTGCATCCGTTGAAGTACTGCCTCGGGCTGGGCGCGGCCGCTGCGCGCAAAGGCGTCCGGGTGTTCGAGAACTCGGCGGCCTACCGGCTCGAAGCCGGCGAAGACGCCGTGGTGAAAACCGCCGAAGGCGAGATCGAATGCAAGCAGGCGGTGCTGGCGGGCAACGTGTACCTCGGTGAATTCGGCGACCACATGGCACCGGAGATCCAGGCGCGCATCATGCCCGTGGGCACGTACATGATTGCGACGGAGCCGATGGAACGCGCCAGTGCCGCTGCGCTGATGCCGGCCATGGCGGCCGCATCGGACAACAACCTCATCGTCGATTACTTCCGCCTCAGCGCGGACCACCGCCTGTTGTTCGGTGCCGGCGAGACCTTCAGTGCCCGTCCGCCCCGCAACCTGGTGGACCGTATCCGGGCGCGCATGGTGCGGGTCTTCCCTCAGACCGGGGACCTGAAGGTCGATTACGCCTGGGGCGGCTTCATCGATATCACCATGAACCGCGCCCCGGACCTGGGGCGCGTCGGCAAGTGCCTCTACTATGCGCAGGGCTTCTCCGGGCACGGCGTGGTGTTCGCCGGCATGGCGGGAAAACTGATTGCGGAAGCCATCAGCGGCGATGCCACCCGGTTCGACGTGTTTACGCGCATCCGGCATCACCGCTTTCCGGGCGGTGATGCCTTGCGCACGCCCGCGCTCGTGCTCGGCATGTGGTACTACAAACTGCGCGACCTGCTCTGACGGCAGCGGACCGGATTGCAGAACGGGCGGTGCAAACCTTCTCGTCCGCGCAGAATGGTCAGTCCGTCAGCGACGCCGGCAGCTTGCCGCCATTCGCCGCCAGCTCCTGCATCAGCCGCTTGTGCAACCACGTGTTCATCGACGCCGAGTCGTTGGTGTCGCCCGTGTAGTTCAGCTCGTGCGCCAGCGCCTTGCGATGCTCAAGGCTGCTGTCGATGCCCAGCGCCTTGAGCGTATCGACGATCGATGTGCGCCAGTTCAGCGCCTGGCCCGATTCGCTCACGGCCCGGTCCATGACCGCTTCCACGTCGACCTGCGACAACGGCCGCTGGCCAGTCGCGCCAGAGGATGCCGGTGTCCCGCCGGCCGACGAAGCCGCGCCGCCGGCTGATGGGCTCGCACCGGACGACGCCGTGCCTGGAGCGGCCTGAGCGCCTCCGGTGCCTGATGCCGTACCCCCGGCCGTACCGCCAGCCGAACCCGTGGACGTGCCAGGTGAAGTCCCGGCGGTCGAGCCGGGCGCCGCGCCCGGGCTCGCGGTCGAAGTGGTCTGCGGTTGCGCAGCCTGCCCCCTGTGAAGCAGCTTGTTCAGGATGTCTTTGAAGATGCTCATCTCAGCCTCCATACCAGGTGTAAGCCTTGCCTTCGTGCAATTTTCATTCCCTCCGCGGCAGGCGTGCGCGCAGCACGCCTGCGCTGACATGGCGGCTCGCGCGACCTAGCGCTTCCCGGTCTCGGACCCGGACTCGGGTTCTTCTGACTCGGACTCCGCCCCATCCGAACCGAGATCGGCGCCCGTGACCGGATCGCTGTTGACGTCGGACGCGTCGCGCATGGCAAACGCCGCGACGGCCGACGCCTCTTCCGGCGTCAGACGGACGGTGGCCGAGCCATCTCCGCCATCCACGGCGGGCGGCGGGTCTTCGACGAACTCGAAATTCCTGTCGTCGTTCCACGGCCCGCGCTTCGGTTCGGTGCCCTGCGACATCCTGTAGTAGACCGAATCGAACGGCTCGACGCCCGGTGTCTTGCCCGGTGGGAAGTTGCCCGCGATCGAGTACAGCGCGCGTTCGAATGACTTCTGGTGCGCGATCTCGCGCGTCATCAGGAAGCCAAGCGCCTCGCTGACGCTGGGATCGTCGCTAAGGTTCATCAAGCGCTCGTAGATGATCTTGGCACGCGCTTCCGCCGCAATATTGGAGCGCAGGTCGGCGGTGGGCTCGCCGATCGTATCGATATAGGCCGAGGTCCATGGCACGCCCGCCGAGTTCACCAGCGCGGGGCCGCCGCCGAACAGAAGCTGCGTGACATGGCTGTCGTTGCCGGCGCCGGACAGGGACCGGTACAGCTCGGCTTCCTGCTCGGACCCTTCGGCCAGCTTGCCCTTCGCGCCCCGGTTCAGCATCGCGATCAGGGACCCGATCACCTCCAGGTGGCTGAGTTCTTCGGTGGCAATGTCCAGCAGCATGTCCTTGCGGCCGGGGTCTTCCTCGCTCAACGCCTGCGTGAAGTAGCGCGTTGCCGCTGCCAGCTCTCCTTGCGGGCCACCGAATTGCTCCAGCAGGAGGTTGGCCAGGCCAGGGTCTGCACGCGACACGCGCACGGTATATTGCAATCGCTTGTTGTGTATGAACATGGTCAGCTCCAGGATGTGTCCAGACGCGCCTTGTCCCAGCGCAGGCGCAGCCGTGCCGCTGCATTGACCATGCCAGTCGCGGCCCGCGCACCGCGATTTCAAGGTTAGCCATCCGGCGCGGGCCGCCGCCGGGGCGCGGGCGTGTAGGAATTGCAGTGCGCGGCATGATGGGATGCCGTTCCTTGCGCGTGGAACGGCTTAATATCGGGGCGCCGCCAGCATCCACAGCAAGGCGGCATTCATCGCCACGATGATGGCCACGGCCGTCCACGCAAGCCCCATCAGCCAGCGCGGATTCACGTGCTCGCCCATTTGCGCGCGGCTGCTGGTGTAGCGCACCAGCGGGATCGCGGCGAACGGAAGCTGCAGGCAAAGAATCACCTGGCTCAGCAGCAGTAGCTGCGCCATGCCGCGCCCGGCATAGAGCGTCGCCACCACGAACGCCGGCACGATGGCGACGCAGCGCGTAACCAGCCGCCGCAGCCAGGGCGGCAGGCGGGTCTGCAGGAAGCCCTCCATCACCACCTGGCCAGCAAGCGTAGCGGTCACCGCCGAACACTGCCCCGACGCCAGCAGCGCCACGCCAAACACCAGGCTGGCCCAGGCCGCGCCCGTCAGCGGACTGAGCAGGCGGTACGCATCCTGGATCTCCGCGACGTCGGTACGCCCCGCCTGATGGAACACGCCCGCTGCCGTGACCAGGATGGCGGCGTTGATGACAAAGGCCAGCGACAGCGCCACCACCGTGTCGATGGCCATGAAGCGCAGCGCCCGACGCAGGTCCGCCGTGCTGCCATCGAGCGCACGCGTGCGCACCGCCGCCGAATGGAGATAGAGGTTGTGCGGCATGACCGTGGCGCCGATGATCCCGATGCCGATATAGAGCGCGGCAGGATCGCGCAACGTGGGCCCGTGGGGCAGCAGTCCGGCCGCCACGTCCTGCCACGCCGGCCGCGCGATCAGCAGCATCGCGACAAAACACGCCAGTACCAGTGCCACCATGCTGATGACGAAGGCCTCCAGGCGCCGATAGCCGCGTTGCTGCAGGACCAGCACCAGCAGCACGTCCAGCACGGTCAGCGCGACGCCCCATGCGAGCGGCAGGCCGAACAGCAGGTTCAGCGCTATGGCGGTGCCGATGACCTCGGCCAGGTCGGCCGCGCAGATGGCGATCTCGCACAACACCCACTGCGCCAGCGCCGAGCGTCGCGAACTGAGTTGGCGGCAGGCCTGCGCCAGGTCCATGCCGCAGACCAGGCCGAGCCGGCTGGCGAGCACCTGCAACAGCACGGCCATGCAGCTGGACATGGCGATGACCCACAGCAGGCGATAGCCGTAGGCGGAACCACCGGCGAGATCGGTCGCCCAGTTTCCGGGGTCCATGTACCCGACCGCCACCAGATAACCCGGCCCCGCGAAGCGCAACATGCCGCGCCAGCCATCGCTCGCCGCGCTTTGCGCTGCGACGACGGAAGCGCAATGCTCGGGAGGAGGCATTTCAGCCAAGCAAGGCGCACAGGCGGATGAAAAGCGACATGGCCCCGCCGCCCAGCACCAGCATGCCGGCGGTCATTCGGTACGGATGGGCGCGCCAGAACCGGTGCGCCGGATAGATCGACATGGCGGCCCTCCCCCGGCGCACGCGGCGCCGCAGTAATCCAGAACGACGAGGGAGGTGCACGACTCGTGCCAGCGCCAGAAGAAAGCCTTCAATACCAGTGCGTCACTTTTCTGTCCGGAATGGGACCATTCCGGGGTGGCGTACCGGGGATGCGGAATGTGTATCCTGAGTGAAGACCAATCGCGGAGAATTGCGATGCCTGACGAGGAGACCCGCGCTCCGGATCTTGCCAGTTGCGATCGATATATCAAGGAAGGCCGCCAGCGCGTACGGCGCCAGATTGCACTGGTGAGAGAGCTTGACAGGGACGGGCATGACACCACCGTCGCGCGCCAGCTTCTTGCCGCACTGCGAGAGACCGTGACGGCCCAACGGCGACATCGGGATCTGATTGCCGAACTCGACGGCCGTCTCGCTCCCGTCAGGATTGCCGGGATTCCAATCGAAGTCCGCGGCAGAGCCGCAAAGCCATGAGCGCGTCGCTATAACCGGTATGACCGGACGGTCACCCGTAGCGCGCTCGCTACCCGGCGACAGGCGGAAACACATACCAGGCGCCGTCCCCGTGGCGGAAGAAGGCAATGGACAAGCGCCGCGTGGTTCGCGTGGATTCGACACATACCAGGCAGCCCTTGTGATTGGCAAGGTGCTTGAAGCATGTAACCCGCGCCGGACTGTCGTCGCTCGGCGACAGCCACTTTTCTACCAATCCGCGTAGCGAATCTTCTGATCTGCGCATCGTCTCACTCCTTTCGGGGCTCTGAGGCACATCACTGGCACCGCACACTGCATCGGCACCTCCTTGATTTCAAGGCTAGATGGGGAACCTCGCCAATGCCTTCAGTGGGAGACAACAAAGCGGAGCGAGATGAACTGAATCATGCGTAGGAGGTTCCTGACAGCACCGCTGACATAGCGAGCGCGGCGTCGTCGAGCATCCGCACGACCGCCTGCTCGCCTCGCTGAACCTGAGTGTCCGTGACCGCATCAGTCGGCAATGGTCTCCAGCGCCCTTCCGCGGGTCTCGATGCCGAACCGGGACACGATTCCCGCTGCCGCAAGAAAACACAAGGCGCCCAGACAGAACACGCCAGTTTGCCCCGCGACCGGCAATACCAACCCGACGAGTGCCGGCCCGAGCAACGAACCCAGGCGCCCCACCGTCGATGCCATCCCGCAACCCGAGGCGCGCGCACGCGTCGGATAGAGCTCGGGCGTGTAGGTATAGAGCACCGCCCACATGCCGAACATGAAAAACTGCATCATGCCGCCGGACAGGAGCAACACCGTGGCATCAGACCCGGAACCCGCGACCCTGCCGTAAATAAACACCATGCAGGCACCGCCCACCAGGGTCGCCACGCATGTCGGCTTGCGTCCCAGGCGCTCCACGGCCCATGCTGCGCACAGGAACCCGGGAATGCCGCCGATGGAGATATAGACCGTATAAAGGACAGATTTGGTGACACCGACGCCGGATTGCTGCAGCAATGCACCGATCCAGGTATTCAAGCCATAGAACCCCAGCAGCGCGAAAAACCACAGGCCCCACACTGTCAGCGTCCGGCTGCGATACGCCTGCGACCACAGTACGCGCAGACCCGATGCGGTTTGCTCTGCCTCGGCGATCATGGGGGTGACTTCGGGCAGCGCGTCGAGCTTCAACCGGCGCATCACGGATTTCTCGATACGCTCGACCACATCGGCCGCCTCGGCATGCCGGCCTCGCGATTCCAGCCAGCGCGGGGATTCCGGCACATAGCGGCGGATCACGAGCAGGAAAACCGCCGGCACCGCGCCGAGCAGGAACATGGTCCGCCAGCTATAGGCGCTCAGGACGTAGTACGACATCAAGCCCGCGCAGATGAACGCGATCGGCCAGTTCCCGTCCATCAATGCCAGATACTTGCCGCGCTGGCGTGCCGGAATGAATTCGGACATCAGCGTCTGCGCCAACGGCAACTCCATGCCCATGCCGAGCCCCAGCAGAACCCGATATGCGCCGAGCTCCATGGGGCTGTTCGCGGTGGAGCAGAGATAGCTGCCGACGCCCCAGATAATCATGCTGACCTGGAATACCGGCTTCCGGCCGAACCGGTCCGCCAGGACCCCGGAACAGATCGCGCCGATGGCCATCCCGACGAAGCTCGCACTGCCGAGCATCCCGGCCTGGGCTGAAGACAATCCGAACTCCGTCCGGATCGAGCCCAGCAGATAGGTCATCATGGCCAGGTCGAGGTTGTCGAAGAAGAAGGCCAACGCAATGACGGCGAACAGGAAACGGTGGTAGCCGCATACGGGTAGCCGCTCCAGCCGGTCGCCGGTGCGCACGCGCATCAGCTCGAGTGGGGTGTGTTTCATCTTGTCTCCAGTAGTTTTAATGCCCGCGCTTGTAGGCGCTGATGGCGTTGCGATACGCATCGATGCGTGATCGCTTGCTACTGTCGCGTGGAGACGCCCCAGAGGCCCGTGCGAGAACGCCAAGCTATGTCTTGCAGGTGCCAAGCGGATTTCTTTGGCGCAAGGAAATGGTTCTTCGGTGAATGGGGGTATCGTGCTTGGCATGCGCTGCTGTTTCGCCGGCGTAGCCGGCAGGGCTTCCGGTGATGACTGGTTCGTCGTGCTTGGCAGACGCCGCTGTTTCGCCGGCGTAGCCGGCGACCTACTTTCTTGTCCGAGCGACAAGAAAGTAGGCAAAGAAACGCGTTTACTTGTCCTAACGGACGAATATTGATCGTAGCGTGCGAAGAATTTCGTACGGGTAAGCGCTTCAGAGTCTGCCCGGCTGCCTGCCGCGTGGAGCGCGTCCGCATGCAGGCTCTCACACAATGATTGAACGAGCCCCGAACCTGTCCGTGGCTCGACACTGCCCACGATATCGCATCATCGCCTTCGGCTGCTGCGCGGCTCAGTAGTCGGTTGGTCGGAGGCATCAACGGCGCAGATGCTGGTGCTTCCGCATGCCGAGAACGCACTCCCGGCAGCGAAGAACCCAGAAAATGAGAGATGCCGAAGCATCTCTCATATCGTCGGATATCCGCGGCCTACCTCGCAGCGAACTTGTGAGGATCGAACGCCTCGGGTCCCAGGCCGGAAAGCGTGGCACCGGACGGGAAGGGATAGCGCAAATACGGCGCCTGCGGCTGGCCCGGCGGCGAGTACTGGCCGTCAGCCAAGATGCGCTTCTTCGCGCTCAGCTCACGAATCTCGCATCGATAGGCAACGATCTGGCTGGCTGCCCCATCCTCGATCGGCGAATAGTCCTTCTCCGGCCGGAATTTTTCCAGCGCCTGGTTCTGGTGGGCACGCACTTCCTCCGTGCTCTCCCGAAGTCTCACTTCGCATCGAGCAATGACGCTGTAGTACTCGAGGCTCGTGTTCTGCCCCTTGGGAGCCTTCAGTAGCGCCACCGGCCGATCCACTTCGATCGTCACGCGCGGATTCGCCCGAATCGCTGACGCAAGCTTGCCGAATCGCGAACTGTGGATCAGGAACGCGTCGCCGGTAAAGGTAAAGCTCTGAGCGGTAACGTAGGGAAACGGCTCGTCATGCACCGCAACCCGGCAGATCAGTTCATCCTTGAGGAACGCCTCGATGGCTGGCCAGTCCGTCCAGGCCAGGTCGGTACGACGCATTTCACTGTGAAAGTAGAAGGGTGTCTCGATGGTCATGATGTGGCTTGCTGTTGAGCCCGGAATCGCCGCATCTGCGCACGTTCCGGACCTAGTCCAATGCCCCGCAACGGCCGGCGGATGGCCTCCTCCAGCCATTCCAGCAGGGCTTCAAGTTGCGGAGGAAGCGGCGAAGCGTCGTCAAGCGGAATGGCGTCCGCTTCGAAAGCCGGAAACCGCATTACTCGCGCGCCTTCGCCATCGCATGCGTCAACGACGACAGGAATGCATCGATCGCGCGTCCGCGCGAAGGCCGCCAGGCTGTCGCATTTGTTCAGGTAGATCTCGTCGACTCCAAACTGCCGGACAGCAAGCTGGAGTTGAGCGACGTCGAGCAGTCCTACGCGACGTGGCCGTCCAGTCCCTGTGCCATATTCGTTCGACAACATCCTGATTGCCACGCCGATGGAGAACGGGTCCTCTTGCCCGAGCAACGCGTGTGGATCGAAGCGGCGCGCCTCATCGCCCTTGCCGCGGCCGCTGCGCGCGGCCTCCGCACAGTAGGTCTCGGATCGCTGCCCGCCGAGTTCCGTGGGCAATGGCCCGCTGCCAACGCGGGAGACGATGGCCTTGGCCACGCCGATGGTCTTGCGGTGATAACGGCATGGAAGGTCGCCACCCACGTAGGCATAGGAAGGCAAGGTATGGCTGGACGTCACCCACGGCTGGGTGCCCTGCACGACATCGAGCATGACCGATTGCGCGCCCTCGAAGAGCACCCGCGCACCGCCTTCCACGCGCTGCAGCAGCGAGAGCGGATCGTCGGTCACGAATGGCCGGACCACCCGCCACGCCTGACGTATCCCATGCATGAAGACCGGGACACTGTCGTCTTCGCGCTGGGCCACTAACCGCATCATCTGTTCGAGAACCAGGCTTTCGTCCCGCACCAGGTCGCGCAGTTGAAACGCCGATCGCTCACCGCCCCGCATGCGTGCCGCCAGGTCCGCATAGCAGGGCCCGATGCCGTTGCCCGTCGTTCCGATATGCCCGCCATCCTGGCGGTCGGACAGGAAATGGGCGGGCTGGACGACTGGACACCGGTCGCTGATGGTCAGCCGTCCGGCCAGGTCGATCCCTTGCGCGGTCAGCATTTCGATTTCGGACGCCAGTTGCTGCAGGCCGATCACGCAGCCTGAACCAATGTAAAGCGACGCACCCGGATGCAGCACGCCGGAAGGGACCTGGCGCAGCCGCAAGGTGCCGTCAGGCGTGACGATGGTATGGCCCGCATTGGCGCCACCGTTGAAGCGCGCAATCACGTCATACTCTGCGGCGAGGTGGTCGATCACCCGGGCCTTCCCCTCATCGCCGTACTGCAGCCCTACCAGCACGTCCGCATACCCTGCTCTGGTTTCGGTGCCCATCGACTACAGGTCCAACGCAAACGTTGCTTCGATTTCGACCGGAGCGCCGAACGGAAGGCTTGCTACGCCCATCGCCACGCGTGCGTGGCGCCCACGCTCGCCGAAGATCCGGTTCAGAAGTTCAGACGCTGCGTTGATGACCAGCGGCGCATCGTTGAACCCGGGTTTCGCCGCAACGTAGCCGCCCACACGGACCACGCCGCGGATGCGTTCGAAGTCTCCGTCTACCGCCGCGGCAACCCAACCCAGCAAGTTGGCCAGGCACAGTCGCGCCGCTTCCTGCGCGGCTTCGACCGTGATGGCGTCGGGAACCGTGCCGACGAACACCAGCTTGCCGTGCTGTAGCGGCAGTTGTCCCGATACCGTCAGGAAGCCATGGTGCAACGTGTAGGGAACATAATGCGCCTTGGGAATTTCGGCCGCGGGCAAGACAATGCCGGCAGCCTGGATACGATCCATCACTGACATACTGACTCCTCGACTTGGAAAGATGCCGACGGAGCTTGCATGGTGCATGGTGCTGGCCATCCGCCGACACCCCGACTGTGCCGCACGGTGTCCCATGCGAATCGCGCGGGGACGCCAGTTGATGTCGCGCGGACGCCAAACTGCCTGCGCTGGCTATTCCCCCGCCATATCCCTGAAGTACTCGGTGGGTGTCATGCCGAGCGCGCGCCTGAACATGGCACTGAAGGCACTCGGACTCTCGTAGCCAAGCTGCAAGGCAATGTCCGTGACATGGCATCCCTCGGCGAGTAGCCGTACCGCGGCCATCAGCCTTGCCTGCTGCTTCCAGCGGCTGTAGGTCATGCCGGTTTCATCCGGAAACAGGCGGATGATGGTCCGCTCGCTCGCACCGACCGACCGGCTCCACGCTTCTACGGAGGTCTCGTCGGACGGGTCTTCGAGAATCTTCGCGCAGATCTTGCTTAGCCGGGCATCCTTGGGCATCGGCAAGTGCAGCGGTACGACGGAAAGCGGCCGCAGGTCCTGCAACAGGAGTTCGACCACGATGCCATCACGACCGGCTTCGTCGTAGGCCATGGGCATGCGGACCACCGCCGAAATCAGCTCTCTCAGCAAGGGCGGGACGGCGACGACGCAACAGCCGTGCAGTTCTGCCGGAATGGCATCGGCATGGATATAGACCGTTCGCATCTCGACGTCGCCGCAGGCTTGCATGGCATGCTCGACGTCGCAGGGCACCCACACCGCGCGCTGCGGCGGAACCACCCACGATCCGAAGTCGGTAGTCACCAGGATGGCGCCGACATAGGCGTAAATCAGCTGGCCACGCGGGTGGGAATGTGCGCCGATATAGAAGCCATCCTTCAGCTTGCGCGCCATGCCGCCCACCGGCCGGTCTATCGCCTGGTAGTCATCCCGGTTTTCGCTCTTTCCAAACATGGCGTCTTTGCGATAGTCGTTGTCATCCAGGGGCGCGCCGCACCGTACGCCGGCAAGTATCTTTGGCCGGACGCAAATTGCGTCGCAACGATCGAATGGAATCGAAACATCGATCCAACAGTCTGGAGCCAAATGTAATGTCAGTGTATCGAAACTTCAATCAGGAAGAGCTGGACCAGCAGTACAACGTCAGGGCCGGCATCCCCGGCTTCCAGGACATCTTCGAAGCATGGGAGAAGACCAGCGCCGCGTTTCGTCGTGCTAATCCGGTAAGGGAAAATCTTGCCTATGGTCCGGATATCAAGCAGGCGCTGGACTTCTTTCCTGCGCGCACCACGGGCCGTCCGTTGCTCGTCTTTATCCATGGCGGCTATTGGCAATCGCTGGACAAGTCCGACTTCAGCTACGTAGCAGCGCCCTACCTGCAGCACGATGTCAATGTGGCTGTGGTGAACTACCGCCTGGCCCCGGATGTCGGCATGGCGGAAATCGTGCGCGACAATCGCGATGCCGTGGCCTGGCTTTATCGCCATGCAGCGGAACTGGGATTCGACGCGAACCGGATTTTTATCTCGGGCCACTCGGCCGGCGGACATCTGACCGCCACGCTCGCGGGGACGGCTTGGGAAACGCTCGGCGTACCAGCGGATGTCGTCAAGGGCGGCTGCGCAATCAGCGGCCTGTATGACCTCGAGCCCATCCGCCTGTGCTATCTCAACAAGGCGGTCCGGTTGACCGAAGCCGACGTGGCAAGCTACAGCCCGATACACCATCTCCCGCTGGTAAAACTGCCGATGATCCTGACGGTCGGCGGAGATGAGTCTCCGGAGTACCACCGGCTCCAGCGCGAATACCAGGCACTGCTGACCGAATGCGGCTTTGACGTGCAGGTTGTGCCGCAGGACGGCGGACATCACTTCGATGCCGTCGACCTGCTTGGCGATGGCAATGGGGCACTTGCAGCGTCAGTCCTGCGCATGATCGAACGTCGCTGAAGGCTGAGTTCGGAGCCGCCAGTCGGCTCAGGGCCGAAGTCAGGATTGATCGTCGCAGAGCCGAGCCCCGCCACCGACACCCCCGGCATGGCTGTCATCGCTCATGGTGCAAAATTGCACAACCCGATCAACGAAACCCACTTCACCTGGAGTCAGCATGAGTGAGCACCGAATCCCGACCGCCGGCCTGCATCGATGGGTCGTCGACCTCTGGCTGGCCGCCGGGTCCGATCAACGCGAGGCCGTGTTGACCGCCGACCATCTGGTCGGTGCCAACCTGTCAGGCCACGATTCGCATGGCGTGGGCATGATCCCCAAGTACGTGATGTCGTGGCAGGGAGATCAGTTGCAGCTGAACCAGCAGGTCAGCGTGGTGCATGAATCGGGCGGCATCCTGAGCCTCGATGGCAATCGCGGCATGGGCCAGGCCGTGACCGAGCAGGCGATGCGGCTGGGCATCGAGCGCGCGCGCGAGCACGGCGTATGCGTGCTGGGCTTGCGCCGCTCGCACCACCTGGGACGCGTGGGGCACTGGGCCGAGCAGGCGACCGCGGCAGGCATGATTTCGATCCACTTCGTGAACGTGCTGTCCAAGCCGATCGTCGCGCCGCATGGCGGCTATGATCCGCGCTTCGGCACCAACCCGTTTACGATCGGCGTGCCGGTGGCCGGCCAGCCGCCGCTGGTGCTGGACTTTGCCACCAGCGCCATCGCGCTGGGCAAGGTGCGCGTGGCCAACAACAAGGGCGTGCCCGTGCCGCCCGGCTGCCTGATGGACCCGAACGGCCATCCGACCGACGACCCTGCCGTCATGTTTCCGCACCCTGGTACGCCGCAAGGCGCGCTGCGCACGTTCGGCGAGCACAAGGGTTATGTGCTGGCCGTGATGTGCGAACTGCTGGGCGCGGCCGTGACGGGCGGCCACACGATCCGGCCCGAGACGCTCACGCACGAGCACGCGGTCTGGAACAACATGCTGGCAATCATCTTCGATCCGGCGCGGCTCGGCAGCAGCACCACCTTCGGTCATGAAGTGGAAGCGTTTGTCGAGTGGATGAAGGCCTCGCGCCTGCAGCCGGGCAACGATGCCATCCAGTTGCCTGGCGACCCCGAGCGGGCCTGGCGCAGGGCCCGTGCGGAATGGATTCCCGTGGATAGCGGCACGCTGGCCCAGCTCGACGATGCCGCTGCGCGCGTGTTGCAGGGACGCGGCAAGTCGCCCGGCCCGCTTTCCGCCCTCGCGGCCAACTGAACAGGAGTTCCGACGATGACCACTACCCCGCATCTGCCCCAGATCCATCCGCTGCCCAACACGTTTCGCGCCGACATCCTGGCACGCAAGCGCCTGATCGGCTTGTGGAGTTCGCTTGGGCAGCCCGTGACCAGCGAGATCATCGGCCTGGCCGGCTTCGACTGGTTGCTGCTCGATGGCGAGCATTCGCCCAACGATGTGCTGACGCTCGCACCGCAGCTGATGGCACTGAAGGACAGCGTCAGTGCGCCGGTGGTGCGGCCGCCGTGGAATGATCCGGTCATGATCAAGCGGCTGCTGGATATCGGCTTCTATAATTTCCTGATCCCGTTCGTGGAGTCAGCGGAAGAAGCGCGTCGCGCGGTGCGCGCGACGCGCTATCCGCCGGATGGGGTGCGTGGCGTGTCGGGTGTGCAGCGGCAGAATCGCTATGGCACGTTGCCGGACTTCTTCAAGACCATCAACGAGAACATCTGCGTGCTGGTGCAGATTGAAAGCCGCAAGGGGGTGGAGGCGATAGCGGAGATCTGCGCGGAGCCGGGGGTGGATGGGATTTTTATCGGCCCGAACGATCTGGCGGCGGGATATGGGCATCTTGGCAATCCGAATCACGCCGAGGTGCAGGCCGCTGTGCAGCAGGTGTGCGATGCAGCCAATCGGGCCGGGAAAGCAATCGGGACGCTGACGGCGGTGGAGGCGGATGCGCGGCGGTATCTCGATATGGGGATGCATTTTGTGGCCGTGGGGTTGGATCATGTTTTGTTGAGGGATGCGGCCAGGGGGTTGAGGGAGAGGTTTGCCTGATGGCGTTCTCTGGTTATGACCGGGTCGTCGCTCTTGGCTGGCGCCGCTGTTTCGCCGGCGTGGCCGGCGGGGCGTCTCTGGCCATGATTGGGTTTTCGCTCTTGGCAAACGCCGCTGTTTCGCCGGCGTAGCCGGCGAGTTACTTCTTGTCCAAGCGACAAGAAGTAACCAAGAAACGCGTTTACTTGCCCTAACGGGCGAATATTGATCGTAGCGTGCGGAGAATTTCGTACGGGTATTCGCTTCAGAGTCTGCCCGGCTGCCTGCCGCGTGGAGCGCGGCCGTCCGCAGGCTCTCCGACAATGATTGAACGAGCCCCGAACCTGTCCGTGGCCCGACACTGCCACCGCTATCGCATCATCGCCTTCGGCTGCTGCGCGGCTCAGTAGTCGGTTGGTCGGGGGCATCAACGGCGCAGATGCTGGTACTTCCATTTCTTGCCGTCCCCCCTTCGGTTTTCACCGAGTGCGCGCAGCGGCGCCGACGCCATTCAATACTCTCCCCGTATCGTTGCAAACCCAATCAGTATTGGACGCAGCCACGCAGACGCTCATACGATGCAAGCAGGTGTCGAGCAATACGGACACCAGCACAGCGCCAACCGAGCGCGAGAGGCCGCCTCCAGTGTTCCCGGAGGCACCGGCCGGAATGCCCGCCCCCCAGCCACCTTACTGAGATCAAGCATGACCAAGCCCTGCATCATTTCTGTCGCGATCACGGGATCCCTGCCGCGCAAGAAAGACAATCCGGCCGTGCCGATCACAGTGAGCGAACAGGTGGAATCGACCCAGGCGGCATTCGAAGCGGGAGCGACCCTGGTTCATCTCCATGTCCGCAACGACGATGAAACGCCCACGTCCAATCCCGATCGCTTTGCCCTGGTGCTTGAAGGCATTCGCAAGCACGCGCCAGGCATGATTACCCAGGTGTCCACCGGCGGCCGCTCCGGGGCCGGCAATGAGCGCGGCGCCATGCTGCCGCTGCGACCCGACATGGCATCGCTGGCAACCGGCTCGGTCAATTTCCCGACCCGGGTCTATGACAACGCGCCTGACCTGGTCGACTGGCTCGCCGCCGAAATGAAGGCCTACGGCATCAAGCCCGAAATCGAGGCCTTTGACCTGTCGATGATCTTCCAGGCGGCAGCGATGCAGGCGGCGAACGCGATCGTCGGCCCCCTGCACATCCAGTTCGTCATGGGCATCAAGAACGCCATGCCCGTCGATCGCGACGTGCTCGAGTTCTACGTTCGTACCCTCAAGCGCCTTTCGCCGGATGCGACATGGACCGGCGCCGGCATTGGGCGCCATCAAATGACAATGGCTCGCTGGTCACTCGAACTCGGCGGCCACTGCCGCACCGGGCTCGAGGACAATGTCCGGATGGACAAGAACACGCTCGCCCCATCCAATGCCGCGCTCGTGCGCCAGGTTGCCGAGCTGTGCGAAGAGTATGGTCGCCCGGTCGCGACCGCCGCCCAGGCTCGCGAGATGCTGAATCTGGGCTGAGCCCGCTTCGGCGCATCGCGCGCCACGCGCGGAACGTCGACAGGCACAGCAGCGTGATCGCGCCAAATTCAAGCGGGTCCGGCGCCGGGCTGCGCAACTGCGCAGCCTGCGGAACGGATCCTAGTCGAGCGAGATCTTGCCCGCCTTGACGATTGCACCGTAACGCGCAATGTCCCGATCGATCAGCTTGCGAAACTCGTCCGGCGTACCACTCACCGGCACGAAGCCCAGGTCGGTCAGCTTCTTTGCCACATCGGGGTTGCGCACGGCCATGGCGATCTCCTTTGCCATCCGGTCGACAATGGCCGGCGGCGTGCCTGCCGGCGCGAGGAGTCCGGTCCACGAGCTCATCACAAAGCCCGGAAAGCCCGCTTCTTCCATGGTCGGAATGTTCGGCTCGCCAGGCCAGCGCTTGGCCGAGGCGACCGCCAGCACGTTGATCTTGCCCTGCTTCGCATGCGGCATCGGCACCAGCAACGGATCGAACGCCACCGAGACCTCGCCCGAAACGAGCGCCGGCAAGATCGGCGCGCTACCGTTGTACGGGATGTGCGTCATCTTCACCTTCGACTCCATCGCGAAGCGCTCGCCGGTCAGGTGCGCCGAGCTGCCGACGCCGCTGGAGCCAAAGGTCAGCGTGTCAGGATGCGCCTTGCCGTAGGCGACGAGCTCGGACACCGTTTTGACGGGGAGCTTCTTGCTGGAAAACAGGAACAGCGGCAGCTCCGCCATTTGCGCAACCGGCACCAGGTCGGACGGCTTGTAGCTCAGCTTTGAATACAACGACATGTTGGCGCTGTACGCGGCAAGGATCGACACAAAGGTATAGCCGTCCGCTGCCGAGCGCGCCGCGACGCCGACCCCCAGCGTGCTGTTCGCGCCCGGCTTGTTCTCGATGATGATCGGCTGCCCGAGACTTTGGGAGACCTTCTCGAACACCACGCGCGACACCGTGTCGGTCGATCCGCCCGGCGTATAGGGAACGATCACTTTGATCGGCTTGGCGGGCCATGCATCTGCGGCGACGGCTTGATTGCCCACCGCCGCGCAGGCGATTGCCGCAATCTGCACCATGCTGATCCAATGTTTCTTGACGCTCAATTTCATCTCCATCCTTCATTGTCATGCGCGCCCCGCCTTCTTCCTGGAGGGCATTCACAGCCGATCCGATCGGCGGATCCATTTTCCGTGCGGCGGCGTCGGAGAGGTAGGGGAAGAACAACGGTCTGCGCCGGGATTTGCGCGATAAGCGCACAAAGGCAGGAACGTGCATGGGCGCCCGCTCCGTTGCGCCTGAGGCTCCGCAATCGCCACTTGAGTCATGACGGACGTGGCGGGTGCTGCGCTCTTGCCGGTCCGGCCAGGTAGCCTCTCTCGCCCTCGCGCCAGCGAAAGATGTAATCGTCTGTAAATACGGGCGCCACGTCGACCCTTTCCCGGTGGAAGCACCCGGGGGCTTTGGTACGATCGCGCTTTTCTTCAGCCCCTGCCGCCGTGAATCGCCGCCCTGTCATTGTGTTTCGCGCGCATTGCGCACGGTGGCTCGCCCGCATCCGTCCTTTGGCGGCAGCCTGCAAAGCGACATCCAGGCGCCTTCTCGACAGTGCCCGAAGCCAGCTTCGCCACCCGACACGACGCGGCGTCACCCTCGCGCTCGTCGCCTTGTCGGCACTCTTCCTGCTGTTTGCGCTCGCACTCATCCGGTCGACGCCGACGCTCGGTGACATCCGCAAGGCCCGCATCGATCGGCCTGCCTTGATCCTGTCGGCTGACGGCGAAATCCTGGATGAACTCAAGCCGGTCAATCGTGCATGGGTGCCGCTCAGGCAAATCTCGCCCCACGTCGTGGCCGCATTGATCGCGACGGAAGATCGCCGCTTCTACGACCATCACGGCATCGACTGGATGCGGACGGCGGCGGCTGCACTGCATACGTTTTCCGGCGACCGGCAGGGTGGTTCGACGATCACGCAGCAACTGGCGCGCAACCTCTATCCCGACGACATCGGCCGCGCGCCAACGCTGACTCGCAAGCTCAGGGAAGCCATCACGGCCTTCAAGATCGAATCCGTGTACAGCAAGGACCAGATCCTCGAGACCTACCTGAACACGGTACCGTTCCTGTACAACGCCTACGGCGTTGAAATGGCCGCCCGCACCTACTTCAGCAAATCGGCCGATCGGCTCGATATTCTCGAAAGCGCGACGCTCGTCGGCATGCTGAAGGCCAACAGCACCTATAACCCTGTCCTTAATCCCGAGCGGGCACTGCAGCGGCGGAACACGGTACTCGGGCAGATGCACAAGTACGGCAAGCTCGAGGCCGATGCCTACGCCCGGCTCGAACGGCAGCCGCTCCACGTCGAATTCGCGCCGCAGACCGAGCCGCCGGGTGCCGCACCACATTTTGCGGCGCAGTTGCGTAAATGGTTGACCGCGTGGGCCGATCGCAATGGCTACAACCTCTACGCCGATGGGCTGGTGGTGCGCACGACGATCGATTTCCGCTTGCAATCCATGGCCACGCAGGCGCTGGCCTGGCAGACGAATCAGTTGCAATGGATCGCGAACCAGGCATGGAACGAGCATACGGGCTGCTGGCCAGGCAATGACCTGTTCCAGGCCTTCATCCGGCAGACTTCCGAATACCGCGCCGCGCGCGGCGCCGGACAAACGGACCGGAGCGCACTCAGGAACCTCGCGTCCAATCCCGACTTCGTACGCGCAATCTGCCGCGGCAAGACGCAGGTCCAGGCCGGATTCGTCGCGATCGATCCACGCAGCGGTGATATCAAGGCCTGGGTCGGCAGCCCCGACTTCCGTGCCGAGCCGTTCGATCATGTGCAACAGGCGCGCCGCCAGCCGGGCTCGACATTCAAGCCGTTCGTCTACGGCGCAGCGTTCGCAGGCGGCGCCCAGCCAGGCGATACCATCGTCGACCGAAACGTGGCCATCCCCCTGGCCGACCATGCCGTCTGGCGGCCGACCGACGCCGAACCGCCTACCGACCGGCCCATGACGCTGCGCGACGCGCTGGCGTTCTCGCGCAATCGCATCACGGCGCAGCTCATGCAAAAGCAGGGCCCGGAAAAGGTCGCTCGCCTGGCGCAGGCGATGGGCGTACGCGAGAGCCCGCTCGAACCGGTGCCTTCGCTTGCGCTCGGCACGAGCCCTGTGACGCTCAGGGAAATGGTTTCGGCATACGCAACGATCGCCAACCGTGGCAACTATGTCGCGCCGCGCATGGTGACCCGCATCGAGGATTCCCATGGCAAGGCCCTGGCCGAGTTTCCGGGCGCTGCGCCAGCAGCTGCGCTACCCACCGGGGCGGCGCTGACGCTGGTCGACGTGATGCGCGATGTCGTCACGCGCGGCACCGGCTCGGACATCCGGACGCGCTTCGGGATCCGCGCTGACGTGGCCGGCAAGACGGGAACGACGCAGGACAACGCCGATAGCTGGTTCATCCTCATGCACCCGCAGCTCGTCGCAGGCGCGTGGGTGGGCTTCGACGATGGACGCGTGACCCTTGGCAGCTATTGGAGCCAGGGGGCGCGCAGCGCCCTGCCAATGGTGGGCGCCTTCTATGACATGGCGCTGCGCGCGAAAGCAATTGATCCCGCCGCGCGCTTCAGCCCCGCAAAGCGCCCTCCTCCGGTGGCCAGGCCCCGGCAGCATCGCTTCCTCTTCTGGCGATTCTGACAGGACATCAGCGCCCGGCACTTCGGACCACGGCGCCCCGATTCCGCCTCTTGCGCGACTTCAGGTCGCGCCAAGGCGGTCGCGGGTGCGGCGCGCGACGTTCCTGGTCCAGGGAAATGCCGACCAGTACTTGTCCGCGAACGCTTCAATCTCATCGCGGTGCTTCAGCGAAAGACCAATCATGTCGAGGCCTTCGATAAACATGCGGCGGTGCCGATCGGACAACTGGAACGGATGCTCACCCACGGGCGTCTTCACGCGCAAGGTCTCCACATCGATGTCGATCGTGTTCCCGCTATCCGCATCCGCCGCATCCATCAGCGCCTCGATGACATCGCGCGGCAGCATCACCAGCAGCAAGCGGTTGTTCATCGCATTGGAGTAGAAAATCTCTCCATAGCTCGGCGCAATCACGGCCTGGATGCCGAACTGCTGCAGCCCCCAGACGGCGTGCTCGCGGCTCGAGCCGCAGCCGAAGTTGGCGCCGCCGACCAGGATGCTCGTGCCTGCATACTCGGGACGATTCAAGACAAAGTCCGCACGCGGATTGCCGTTTCCATCGAAGCGTTGGTCGTACAGAATCCCCTTGTCGAGGCCTGCCTTGTCAATGCCGCGAAGAAACTGCTTCGGGATGATCTGGTCGGTGTCGAGGTTCTCGAAGCGGATGGCGGCCGCCTTGCCGGTGATGCGGGCGTAATCAGACATTGGCGATCTCCAGCTTGCGCACGTCGGTAATCTTGCCGGTGATGGCCGCGGCTGCAGCCATGGCCGGGCTCATCAGGTGCGTCATGGCGCCACGTCCCTGCCTGCCTTCGAAATTTCGATTGGTGGTCGATGCGCAACGAATGCCATCCGCCAGCACATCATCGTTCATGGCCAGGCACATGGAACAGCCAGGCTGCCTCCATTCAAACCCCGCCGCGATCAGGATCTCCGCAATCCCCTCGCGCTCGGCCTGGGCCCGCACCGCGCCGGACCCTGGCACGACCATCGCCCGGACGCCGCTGGCCACCCGCTTTCCGCGCACGACGCCGGCAACCGCCCGGAGGTCTTCGATCCGGCCGTTCGTGCAGGAGCCGATGAAGACATGCTGGATGGCGGTGCCTTCGAGCACCGAGCCGGGCGAGAGGCGCGTATAGGCGAGTGCGCGCTCGACTGCGCGCTTGTCGGCCTCGTCGATCTGGTCCTCCGCGAACGGGATATGCCCCGACACCGGCACCACCTGGTCGGGACTGGTGCCCCAGGTCACATAGGGCTCGATATCGCCGGCGTCGAACGCGAACTCGAGGTCGTATGCCGCCTCCGGGTCGCTCTTCAGCGTCTGCCAGTACGCCAGGGCCGCTGCGCGCTGGGCATCGTCCATGTCCGGCGCGCGGCGCAGCACGTAATCGGTCGACACCGCGTCCGGCGCAATCAGCGCGCCGCGCGCGGCCGCTTCCACGGTCATGTTGCAAAGCGTGAAACGAGCCTCGACGCTGAGATCGCGGATGGCCGAGCCGCAGTATTCCACCACGTAGCCGCGTGCCCCCTGCGCCCCGATCCTGCCGATGATCATGAGGATCAGGTCCTTGGCCGTCGTGCCGGCCGGGAGCTTGCCGTCCACGCGAATGCGCATGGTCCTGGCCATGCGGTAGACCAGCGTCTGCGTAGCGAGCACGTGCTCGACTTCCGACGTGCCGATGCCGAAGCCCAAGGCGCCCAGCGCGCCATAGGTGGTGGTGTGGCTGTCGCCGCAGATCACCACCATGCCCGGACGGATCATGCCGTGCTCGGGCGCGATGACGTGCTCGATGCCTTGCAGCGTATCGTTGGTATCGAACAGCGGGATGCCGTGCTTCTCGCAGTTGGCGCGCAGGTTCGTCGCCTGCAGCGACGAGGCCGGGTCGGCGATCACGCGGATCTTCGTCGGATGCGTCGGAATGATGTGGCTGACGACACTGACGTTCTGCCCCGGCATCAGCACGCCGCGCTCCTGCTCGTGCAACCCGGCAAAGGCCTGCGGACTCGTGTACTCGTTCATCAAGTGCAAGTCGCAGTACAGCAGGACGTTATCGTCGTCGAGCCTGGTGACGGTGTGGGAGTCGACCAGCTTGTGGTACAGAGTACGTGGGGACATCGCTGCTACCTGTTTGGCAATCATTCGGCGATCATTCGGCGGTAATGCCGCGCTGCCTGATCAAATCGGCCCACATCGGCATCTCCTTCTCGAGCCGCTTGCGGGCCGCGTCGGGCGTGGTCGGCGTGGGCTCGAAGCCTTCCTTCAGCATCCGGTCCCGGGTCGCCTGCGCCGTGAGCGTGGCATTCAGGGCGGCGTTCAGCTTGTCGATCACCGGCCTGGGCGTGCCGGCCGGCGCGAATACCATGAACCACGTTTCGAAGTTGTAGCCCGGCAGGCCCGCTTCGGCCGCGGTGGGCACGTTCGGCAAGAGCGCCGAGCGCTTCGAACCCGTGACGGCGAGCGCGGTGAGTTTGCCGGCAAGCACATGCTGTTGCGCGGCGGATATCACGGGAAAGCTCATGTCGACCTGGCCGGCAATCGTGTCGACCAGGGCCGGGCCGCCGCCACGATAGGGCACGTGGACGATCGATACATTGGCCACCGACTTGAACAACTCGGCGGACATATGGAACGTGCTGCCATTGCCGGCGGAGCCATAGGTCAGCTTGTCCGGCTTCGCCCTGGCAAGGGCGATCAGCTCCTGCAGGTTCTTCGCCGGGACCTTGTTGTTGATGACCAGGACATGCTGCGAGCCGGCCACCATGCCAATCGGCGCCAGGTCCTTGAGCGTGTCGTAAGGCATGCGCGGGAACAGGCCGGGATTGATGGCCAGCGAAACCGTCTGCAGGCCGATGGTGTAGCCGTCGGCCGGCGACTTGGCGACCGCATCCACGCCAATATTGCCGCCCGCGCCAGCGCGGTTCTCGACGACGATGGTGCCGCCCAGGTGCTTCGACCATGCATCCGACACGAGCCTGGCGGCGATATCGGCACTGCCGCCCGGCGCGTACGGCACGATCAGACGAACCGGGCGCTGCGGATACGACTGCGCCGATGCGGTTCCCAACACGGCGGCACAAGCGGCGAACGCGGCAAGGCGGGCAAGGCTCATGGGGTGTCTCCTTGAAATGATTTTTGTGCGAGGAATCCTAGCACTTGCCTGCGGAAACATAATTTAGGCAAAATCCATTCTTTATTGCCTGGAGTTCACGAGTGGACAGCTTCTCCGACGTCGCCTTCTTCATGGCAATCAACAAGCAAGGGAGCCTGGCCGCGGCCGCGCAGGAGCTTGGCGTGACGCCATCCGCGGTCAGCAAGCGCCTGCTCGCCCTTGAGTCGCGCCTGGGCGTCAGGCTGTTGAACCGGACGACCCGGCGCATCAGCCTGACCGCCGAAGGGGAGAACTATCTGGTCGAGGGCGCACGCATCCTTGCGGAGCTGGAGACACTGGAGCGGTCGGTGGCCGGCAGCAGCAGCACGCCGCATGGGCTGTTGAAGATCGGCGCAACGCTGGGCTTTGGGCGCCGCCATATCGCGCCCGCGCTGGCCGCGTTCTCCAGGGCGTTTCCGAAGATCGAGATCCAGCTCCATCTCAGCGAGCGGCCGTTGAACCTGACCGAAATGGGCCTGGATGCAGTCGTGCATTTTGGCGAGATGCCCGATGTCCGGCTCACCGCGCGGTTGCTCGCCAATAACCGGCGCCTGCTCTGCGCCGCACCGTCCTACCTGGCGCGGGCCGGCCTGCCCGGCAGTCCGCGCGACCTCACCCGGCACAGCTGCATCTTTATCCGGGAGGCGGACGAAACCTTCGGCACCTGGCACATGCGCAACGGCTCGCAGCAGGAGACCGTCAAGGTGCGGGGCCCCATGAGCACGAACGACGGCGAATCGGCGGTGGTCTGGGCGCTTGAAGGACAAGGGCTCGTGGTGCGGTCCGAATGGGATATCGCGGAAGCGTTGCGGACGGGCGCCCTGTGCAGGGTGCTGCCGCAGTGGCAGTTCACGCCGGCCGATATCTACCTGGTCTACGGCGCCGGCAAGACCCGGTCAGACCGGGTGAAAGTGCTCGTCGACTTTCTGCTCGATCGCTTTGCGTGCCATCGACAGGAAAAGCCTGGGGCCGATGGGGGCTGGTAGGCGTCGACGGCCAGTACGTGGCACAGCGCAACGACACCGATGCGGGGCCGTGCCCTACTCCCGTGCGTCGGATCGCGACCGTCCGTCCGGGCCGCCCGGATTCGCCTGCGCCGCGCCGAAGAAGCGTACGGACACCGCGCTACCCGGCATGGGCGCAAACTCGGCGTCGCTGAACACGCGCGCCATGCCGTCCGTTTCGGTC
Source organism: Cupriavidus sp. 21MJTG02-4 (assembly GCF_057798975.1). Lineage (NCBI taxonomy): Bacteria > Pseudomonadati > Pseudomonadota > Betaproteobacteria > Burkholderiales > Burkholderiaceae > Cupriavidus > Cupriavidus sp. 21MJTG02-4. The sequence continues at coordinate 405,681 of NZ_JBYOJP010000003.1, forward strand.
AGATGCACAAGCGCCTGGCTCCAGCGTGCGGCGCCCACCTGGGCGCGGACCGCGCCAGCATACTGCCCCGCAGGCGGCAGGCAAATGCCATCCGGAAGACGTATCTCCGCCGCACCGCTGGCGCGGGTCGGCGGCCTGGCCACGACCCTGGCGCGAACCTCGTGCGGACGCGCCAGCAATGCCGCTGCCGCGCGCACGTCGCCACTCTGGATCAGGCGGCGGGCCTCCGTGGAGGAACAGCGGACGGCTGCATCGGTGGCTCGCAATGGCACGGGGTTGACGGTATATCCGTTCGCTTCGCCAAGCTGCCCAAGGTAATCGATATCGCCCTGCCGGCCCTTCCCGCAGCGGAAATTCGCGCCCACAACGAGGCGCCGCATGCCCAGGCGCGCAAGCAGCCATCCACGCACAAAGTCCTCCGCACTGGCTTCGCTGAGGGCGCGGTCGAACGGCAGCACCAGGCAGTGGTCGACGGCGTTGCTGTCCGCCAGCAGCGCGATACGGTCATCCACGGTGGAAATCATGCGCGGCGCGCTGTGCGGTTGCAGAAAGGCGCGCGGGTGCGGGTCAAACGTCAGCAGTACGGTCGGCAGCCCAAGCGCACGCCCGGCGGCTCGCAATTCGGCCAGGACGGCGCGGTGCCCGCGGTGCACGCCGTCGAACGTGCCGATCGAAACGACGGATGCGGCCAGCCGCGGCGGCGCGGCCCCTCTTGTCACCTGCATGGTGGTCTCCTCCTCTTGTCATGAGCCCCATGCTAGGAGGCGACGGCTCGGGACGCCAATCCCTTGCCGTCATGAGGACTATAACCAGCGCTCATTGCCCGATGTCCGGCCCGGCAACCTCGCCCGCCAACGCCTCGTGGCGCATGAACAGCCTGTGCACCAGCGCCCGGATCCACTGGTTGCCCGGCTCCCGGTGCACGCGATCGTGCCAGTGCTGGGCGATGTCCATGCCGGGCAGCGTCAGCGGCGGCACCACCACGGCAAGGCCCAAGTCATCGCATAGCGCGCGCGCCAGTGTCAGCGGCAGTATCGCCACGGCGTCCGAATGCCGGGCGATAAGCGCCGCGGTCGCGAAACTCGGCACGCGGCAGATGATGTTGGTGCTTGGCACGGCGGCCTCGATGGCGCGTTCGACGCTGAGGTGTTCGTGGCCCGTCCCGACCGCGGAAACCAGCACATGCTTTTCAGCAACGAACACCTGCGCCTCGCCAAGCTGCGCCAGACGCGGATGGTCCTTGCGCACGACGGCGCCGTAGACCTCGTGCCACAGCAACTGGCGGCGGATGCTCTGCGTCAGCGTGGGGAAAGAGCCGATCGCCAGGTCGACCAGGCCATTCTCCAGCCAGACATCGAGATGCGTGGCATCGGCATTGACTGCCTGCACGAGGATGCCCGGCGCTTCTTCCGCCAGTTGCTTCAGCAGTCTCGGCAGCATCTGCGAAGCGCCGGCATCGAGCAGGAAGAAGCTGAAGCTGCGCTGGCTGGTGCGGGGATCAAAGCTGACATGGTCCGAGCGCAAGGCACGCACGCTCCGGAGAATCGACCGCACCGGCTCGCCAAGCTCCAGCGCCTTCGGTGTCGGCTCCATGCGCAGGCCCACGCGGACGAACAGCGGATCCCCGAAATACTGGCGCAGCCGCGCCAGCGTCTTGCTCAGCGCTGGCTGCGTCAGGTTGAGCACGCGCGCGGCCTTGGTGAGGCTGCGCTCGCTCAGCAGCACATCGAGCACCAGCAGGTGATTCAGGCTGAGTTCGTCTTCATGACGCTGGGGAATAGTGTCCATGATGCGAGGTGATTAGCAAACGGGCCGGCGCGGCTGTAGTCTAGTTTCACACAGCTGACGCAGATCAGAAAGCAGGTTTCCCGAGACGAAACTTCATGCGCGCCGCGTCGCGGCGCCGGAATGAAGGCCCCCATCAGGAGGAGATTGCCATGTCATCAGCCCTACCCATCGCAGCCGTCGCGAGCCGCCTTGCCGAAGTCGCCTTCGATGCCGCCAGCTTCCGCGATGCCTTGTCGCGCGCCGTTACCGCGGTGACCGTCATCGCTACCGATGGCGCCGGTGGCCGCGCCGGCGTCACCTGCTCGGCGGTCTGTTCGGTCAGCGACTCGCCGCCCACGGTGCTCTTCTGCATCAACCACCGCAGCGCCGCCAACGGTGTGATCAAGTCCAACGGCGTGGTCAGCATCAACTGGCTGCACGCCAGCCAGACCGCCGTGTCGCAGCTGTTCGCCGGAGCCGGTGCGGTGCCGATGGCGCAGCGCTTCGACGCGGACAGCTGGGGCGTATTCGCCACCGGCGCGCCCTACAGCAAAGCCGCCATGGTCGCCCTCGACTGCAAGGTGGTCGACCAGATCGAGATCGGCACGCACAGCGTCTTTGTCGCGCAGGTATTCGGCAGCGCCGGCGCCGAAAGCCGCAACGACACACCGCTGGTCTACTGCCGCCGCAGCTACGCCACCACGCAGCCGGTCGCCGCCTGAGCCGCGCCCCTCGGCGCATCACCCGATTTTTTCACCCTGTATCAGCATGCCCTTCTCCAGGGCAGGGACTGTCACACCCTAGAACTCACCAAGGAGACCCGCGATGATTCGCACTGGCAAGCAGTACCTGGAATCGCTCAACGACGGCCGCAACGTATGGGTCGGCAACGAGAAGATCGACAACGTCGCGACGCACCCCAAGACGCGGGACTACGCGCAGCGCCACGCCGACTTCTACGACCTGCACCACCGTCCCGACCTGCAGGACGTGATGACCTTCGTCGACACGGACGGCGAACGCCGCACCATGCAGTGGTTCGGCCACTTCGACAAGGAGCAGCTGCGCCGCAAGCGCAAGTACCACGAAACCATCATGCGCGAGATGGCCGGCGCCTCGTTTCCGCGCACGCCGGACGTCAACAACTACGTGCTGCAGACCTATATCGACGATCCGTCGCCGTGGGAAACGCAGACGATCGGCGCGGAAGGAAAAATCAAGGCGAAGAACATCGTCGACTTCGTCAACTTCGCCAAGCAGCACGACCTGAATTGCGCCCCACAGTTCGTTGATCCGCAGATGGACCGCTCGAACCCCGACGCCCAGCAGCGCTCGCCCGGCCTGCGTGTCATCGAGAAGAACGACAAGGGCATCGTCGTGTCGGGGGTCAAGGCGATCGGCACGGGCGTCGCCTTTGCGGACTGGATCCACATCGGGGTATTCTTCCGCCCCGGCATCCCGGGCGACCAGATCATCTTTGCCGCCACGCCGGTCAACACCCCGGGCGTGACCATCGTCTGCCGCGAGAGCGTGGTCAAGGACGATCCCATCGAGCACCCGCTGGCGTCGCAGGGCGACGAGCTGGACGGCATGACGGTGTTCGACAACGTCTTTATCCCGTGGTCGCATGTGTTCCACCTGGGCAATCCCGAGCACGCCAAGCTCTATCCGCAGCGTGTGTTCGACTGGCTGCACTATCACGCCCTGATCCGCCAGTCGGTGCGCGCCGAACTGATGGCGGGCCTCGCAATCCTGATCACCGAGCATATCGGCACCAACAAGATCCCGGCCGTGCAGACCCGCGTGGCCAAGCTGATCGGCTTCCACCAGGCCATGCTGGCGCACATCGTCGCCAGCGAAGAACTGGGCTTCCATACGCCAGGGGGCGCCTACAAGCCAAACATCCTGATCTACGACTTCGGCCGCGCGCTTTACCTCGAGAACTTCTCGGAGATGATCTACGAGCTGGTCGACCTGTCCGGACGCAGCGCACTGATCTTCGCGAGCGAAGACCAGTGGAACGACCAGGCGCTGAACGGCTGGTTCGAGCGCATGAACAGCGGCCCGGTCGGCAAGCCGCACGACCGCGTGAAGATCGGCCGCGTGATCCGCGACCTGTTCCTGACCGACTGGGGCAACCGCCTGTTCGTCTTCGAGAACTTCAACGGCACCCCGCTGCAGGCCATCCGCATGCTCACCATGCAACGCGCCGAGTTCTCGGGCGCGGGTCCCTACGGCATCCTGGCGCGCAAGGTCTGCGGCATCGAACTCGGCGAAGACCACGAGAGCGAGTACAAGGCCACCGCTGGCTATGCCCAGGCACTGGATTCCGCGCGCCACCAGGAAAAGCTCGCCCTGAGCGGCACCATGACGGTCTGACCGCCTGACCTTCCGGCCGGCTCCGGTCCGGCCGGGACACCTTACCCATGCAAGGAGTACAAGATGCAAACCCATGAACTGCTCGACAAGATCTTCCGCGGCGCGCGCAGCCAGAACGGCTGGCTCCCGACGCCCGTGCCGGACAGCAAGCTGCAGGAACTGTATGACCTGATGAAGTTCGGCCCGACCTCGGTCAACTGCTCGCCGGCGCGGCTGGTGTTCGTGCGCACCGAGGAAGGCCGGGCAAAACTGCGTCCGGCACTGGCGCCCGGCAACGTCGACAAGACCATGGCCGCGCCGGTCGTCGCCATCGTTGGCTACGACACCCGATTTTACGAACACCTGCCGGAGCTGTTTCCGCACAACCCCGCGGTCAAGGCATGGTTCGAGGGCGACGAGAAGGTGGAATTCGCCAACACCACCGCGTTTCGCAACGGCACGCTGCAAGGCGGCTATCTCATCGCCGCGGCTCGCGCGGTCGGCCTCGATTGCGGCCCGATGTCAGGCTTCAACAACCAGGCGGTCGACCAGGCCTTCTTTGCCGGCACCAGCATCCGCTCGAACTTTATCTGCGGGCTTGGCCACGGCGACCCCGAAAAAGTGTTCGCCCGCAGTCCACGCCTGTCGTTCGAACAGGCCTGCCAACTCGCCTGACCGCCGGGAGCCTTGCCATGCAAGAGTACGACCAGCATAACCTGACCCAGGCCGTCATTGCGCGCCTGGCCGACACGCCGGATGCGCGCACAAAAGAGATCATGACCGTTCTGGTGCGGCACTTGCACGACTTCGCACGCGAGGTGAGGTTGACAGAGTCCGAGTGGATGCGAGGGATTGATTTCCTTACCGCCACCGGACAGCTGTGTGACGACAAGCGCCAGGAATTCATCCTGCTCAGCGATGTGCTGGGCCTGTCGATGCTGACGGTGGCGATGAACCACGAGAAGCCGGATGGCTGCACCGAGTCCACGGTGTTCGGGCCCTTCCACGTGCAGGGCGCGCCGCACTACGCGCATGGTGCGGATCTGGCCAACGGCGCGAAGGGGGAGCCGTGCGTGGTCCATGGTCGCGTCATGGGCGCGGACGGCCGGGCAGTTGCCGATGCCGTCGTGGAAACCTGGCAGGCGGACGCCGACGGCCACTATGACGTGCAGTACGAAGGGCTTGAAGTAGCCCAGGGCCGCGGCGTGCTGAAGTCGGGCGACGATGGCCGCTTCCATTTCCGCACCGTCGTCGCGCAGGCTTACCCGATTCCTGACGATGGCCCTGTCGGCGAGTTGCTTCGCGCCACCGGCCGTCATCCCTGGCGGCCCGCGCACCTGCACTTCATGATCCAGGCACCTGGCTACGAGACCCTCGTGACGCACGTCTTCCGGCGCGGCGACAAGTACCTCGATTCGGATGCCGTGTTCGGCGTGCGCAAATCCCTGGTCGGCGACTGGGTCCGCCTGGCCGATGGCACCTACCGGCTCGACTTCGACTTCGTGCTGAATCCGGCCCGCTAGCAACGGCACCGGGCGCGCCGCCCTGGCGGGCGGCGCGGCTGCAACCACGCACCGTGCCGAACCGGCCCGGTGTATCACGCGGTCTTTCGGAGTGGCAAATGGGTTCGATAGATGGCACGAAGGCGTGGCGCGCCCGCGCACCGCTGCCGGTCCGGTTCGGGCGGCTGGCGCTCGTCGCCGCATGCGCAGCGGCTAGCGTGCCGGCGCGCGCCACCGAGGGTGGCGGCAACTCCTACCCCATCGGGGTCGACAATCTGTATTCCGGCCTGATGCTGCCCGAGGGCGCCAACTGGCTGCTGTTCTACCAGCATTACGATGCAGGAAGCTCCAGGGACAATGCCGGCCACGACAACCCGAAGCTGGCCAGCTTCCACCTGCAGCTCGACGCCCTGGCGCCGCGGCTTTCGTATGTCTGGCCGGGCGTAAAGGTGTTGGACGCCAACCTCGAAACGCGGGTGGTGGTGCCCATCGTGTCGGCGAATCTCGACATGTCGGCGGCAAGGCCCACGCCGCTGCCGCCGCTGGACAAAGGCGGTAACAAGACCGGCCTCGCGGACATGACATTGGCCCCGGTGCTGCTGGGCTGGCACAGCGGCTCGTTTCATCAGATCGCCGGCATCGAGTTCCACCTGAAGACCGGCGCCTACGATGTCCATGACCCGGTCAATATCGGCCGCAACTACTACCAGATTGCGCCGAGCTACGCGTTCACCTGGTTCCCGACGCGCAATGTCGACATCAGCGCCAAGTTCCGCTACGGCTTCAATACGCGCAACCAGGCGACCCACTATCAGTCCGGGGACGAAGCCACCATCGAGTTCAGTGCCGGCTACCACGTCACGCCAAGGCTGACGCTTGGCCTCAACGGCTATTACTACGTCCAGACCACCGACGACACGCAGGACGGCGTGCGCGTCAACGGCAACGGCAACCGCGGCCGCGTCACGGCGCTGGGGCCGGATATCTGCTTCCAGCTCAACGACAAGGTCAGCTTCTCGATCAAGGGGCAGTTCGAGTTCGGCGCCCGCAATCGCCCCGAAGGCAACCGCATCTGGGCCATGGGCCGCCTGTCGTTCTGACCGGCCTTGCACCCTGTCAAGCCGCATTGGAGACCTAAGATGAACGCATTCCAGTACTCCGCCCGTGCCCAGCGCATTGTCTTCGGCGCCGGCACGATCGAGCAGGTTGGCAAGGAGATCGCTGCGCTGGGCGCATCGAGCGCCCTGGTGCTCAGTACACCCGAGCAACGCCCGCTGGCGGAACGCGTGGTGGGCCTGCTTGGCGCTAGCGCGATCGGCATCTTTGACCGTGCCGTGATGCACGTGCCGGTCGAGACGGCGCGCGCGGCGTGTGCCATGGCATTCGAGCTTGGCGCCGACAGCGTGGTGGCGATCGGCGGCGGCTCGACCACGGGCCTGGCCAAGGCCATCGCCCTCGAGATGAGCCTGCCGGTGCTGGCGATTCCGACCACCTATGCCGGCTCCGAGATGACCGCGATCTATGGCCTCACCGATGCCGGCCTCAAGCGCACCGGCACCGATGCGAAAGTGCTGCCGCGCACCGTGATCTACGACCCGGAACTCACTTACTCGCTGCCGGTTGCGGTCAGCGTCACCAGTGGCATCAACGCGCTGGCGCACGCCGCCGAGGGCTTGTACGCGCATGACCGCAATCCGGTCTCGGACCTGATGGCGAGGGAGGGGATACGCGCCATCGCGGCGGCGCTGCCGGTGCTCGCGGCCGAACGGGATACGTCCGTGCTGCACGCGGCCCGCTCGGAAGCCTTGTACGGAGCGTGGTTGTGCGGTGCCGTGCTTGGCAGCGTAGGCGTGGCCCTGCATCACAAGCTCTGCCATACGCTTGGCGGCAGCTTCAACCTGCCGCATGCGGAAACGCACACCATCATCCTGCCGCACGCGCTCGCCTACAACGCCAAGGCGGCACCGGGTGCCATGCGCGCCATCGCGCAAGCCATGGGCGCAGAGGGTGCGGCACAAGGCGCGTTCGATCTGGCACGCACGACCGGTGCCCCGCTCGGCTTGCAGCAGATCGGCATGCGGGAGGATGACCTCGACAAGGCGTGCGAGATCACTTTGCGCAACCAGTACCCGAATCCGCGGCCGCTCGAAGCGGTGGCGATCCGCGAACTTCTGCAAAACGCCTGGGAGGGCCGGCGCCCGGCATGATGCGCGTCACCGCTCCCCGGCAAATACTGAAAGGTGCGACATGTGGAAGGTCCCAAAGGCATACAACCACTTTGCGTTCGGCGCGATCCAGGCTGGCGTCACGTGCGCGGTGGCATCCGCGATTGCCAGCATGCAGTTCGCGGCGCAGGGCACCTTTGTTTCGCACTGGCTGCGTGCGTACTTGATTTCGTGGGCTGCGATGCTGCCCGTCGTGGTGGTCGCGGCCCCGTTCATTCGCTGGCTCGCAAACCGGATCACACGCTAAAGGCTGGTGGTGGTTCGCTCGACGATGCCAATCAATCGGTTGATGACGATGATCAAGCATATCGTGATGTGGAAGGTGAACGGCACAACGCCGGAAGAGAAGGACGCAGGCGTTCGCCGCATACAGGCGGCGTTCAACGGACTGGTCGGCGTGATCCCTGGCCTGATGGCACTGGAGGTGGGCGCCGATGTCAGCCGCATCGACTACGCTTGCGACGCGGTGCTCTACACGGAGTTCGAATCGAAGGCGGCACTGGACGCCTACGCGACCCATCCGGAGCACCTTAGGATCAAGCGGGAACTGGAGGATGTCCGGATAGATCACCACCAGGTCGACTATGTCGGCTCCCAGGATCGCCCCCTGCCATAGCCACCGCCAAAAGCGCGGCGTGCGCACGATCGGACACTTGTCGCTGCATCGGAGTGTTGGCCATGTCCGGCGCGCCACCCTGCAAGGCTGCGAATGGTACACATCGCGGATATAGTGAGCCTTGATCCGAAGCCAGCGCGGCGAGCCAAGGGGTTCCCGCGCTGTACGACCAGGTGCGCGACATGGATTACCTGACACATCCTCTTGCCTTGGGCGTCGCGGTGGTCCTGTGCGATGTGCTGGCCTGGCGCCTCATCCGCCCGGAAGGCAGGCGGCTACGGATCATCGTGCGCGTTGCGGTATTTGCACTGCTGAGCCTCGTGCTCGTCAGGAACGGCATGAGCCCGCTTGGCGGTGCCCCGTTTCCCGGGCAGCCCATGCAGCAGTTCCTGGCCCAGGCGCTGCAGATCGTGTGGTGGCTCCTGGGTGCGCGCGTCCTGACGATTACGCTCGATGCGCTGTTCCTGCCGAAGGCCTGGCAAGGCGAACGCCTGTTTCAGGACGTGCTGGGCGCGGTGATCTTTGCCGCGGCGGCGGTCGCCGCCACGGCCTATGTGCTCGACCTGCCCGTCAGCGGTTTGCTTGCCACGTCCGGGGCGCTGGCGATCATTGTCGGCCTGGCGATCCAGAGCACGCTGGGCGATGTCTTCTCCGGGCTCGTCCTGAACGCCACGCAGCCCTACCACCTGGGCGACTGGGTATCGATCGACGGTATCGAAGGCAAGGTCGTGGAGATCAACTGGCGCGCCACGCACCTGTTGAATGGCCAGGGCAATCTCGTGGTCATCCCCAACAGTACGACGGCCCGGTCAAAGATCATCAACTCGAGCCGGCCATCGGAACTGCATGGCGTGAGCGTAACGATCGAAGTCACGCCGGAGGCGCGGCCGAAGGCGGTGATCGAGGCACTGGAACGCGCCATCGCGGGCTGCCAGACGGCGCTGCCGAATCCCAAATCCTCCGTGGTCGTCAAGCACGCCGGCACCAACTCGATCGAATATGAGATGACCTGCTATGTCGCGACCCTGGCGAACAAGCTGGTCGCGACGAACCAGCTCTTTGACCTGGCCCACCGCCATCTGGCCGCGGCGGATATCAGCCTGCGTTCGCTCGGCGTTCCCGGCAACGTCCCGCCGGCCGTCGACCGCCGGGTCCGGTTGCTTTCGACGGTGGGCATCTTCCAGGCCGTTGGCACCGATGAACTGACGCAATTGTCCGGGCGCCTGTCGCGGCACGAGTATGCGTCGGGCCAGGTCGTCGTGACGAGTTCCGATGTCACCGACTACCTGCTTCTCGTCGATTCCGGCGTACTGTCGGTCCACCAGCTGCGCGGCGGGCAAGCCGCGGAAACCAGCCGCCTGGGACCGGGCGACGCATTGGGCGAACCGGGCGTGCTGGCCGGCATCGCCATGGACGCCACCATCGAGGCGGTCACCGATGCCGTGCTCTACCGGCTGGACAAGGCAGATCTCACGCCAATCCTGAAATCGCGACCGGAAGTGGGAGCCCAGATGTGCCAGCTTCTTTCCCAGCGGCGTGAAGCCGGCCAGGACCTGGCAAGCATCCAGCCACCGCCAGCGAGCAAGGTTGGGATCATCCAGTGGCTGCAGGACAAGATGCACAGCATCCACCATCTCACCGGGGATCACGGAACGTGAACCGGGGCTCTGCCGGCCGCCGTCCCCTGGACTTGCATGCCATCCGTCGTCGGCTATGGTGAATCCATGACGGGACTGGTTCCGTACAAGTCGTAAGGACATGCTCCGCCACATTGGGTGAGGACCGCGACATGAGCGCACAGCTAAACCACACCATCGTCTGGTGCAGCGACAAGCAGAAATCGGCAAGTTTCCTCGTGGACATGCTGGAGCTTCCAGCGCCCATCGAATTCGGGCCGATGCTGGTCGTTCCACTCGACAACGGCGTCTCGCTCGACTTCTATGAAAGCGACGGCGCGATAGCCATGCAGCACTATGCGTTCCTGATCAGCGAAGACGAATTCGACCGCGTCTTTGCCCGGATTCGTGACAGGGGGCTTCAGTACTGGGCCGATCCCGGCAAACAACGGGCCGGCGAGACCTATCTGCACAACGGCGGGCGGGGTTTTTACTTCGACGATCCTGACGGCCATTTTCTCGAGGTGCTGACTCGCCCTTACAAGATCGGCGCCTGACACGCCCAAGGTCACCGGCGGGGCTCAGTCCGCGCATTTCAGCCGTCCAGGCACGCGCGCAACGTTCGCGCAAGACGGCACGCTTGCGCTGCATCGGAGATGTTCGCGAAGCCCATCACCAGGCCGCGTGGCGTATGCCGCGTGCGGCCGCTCGCATACCAGATCGACAGTGGCAGCACCGCCAGCCCGGCTTCGCGTGCCCGCGCAGCCACGGCGACATCATCGACAGGGCCATCGGCCCCTTCGGCGAATTGCACGGCGAACTGGATTCCGCCGGGCGGCAACTCGACCATCAGCCGGTCGCCAAACGCCTGCTCCAGCGCTTGCGCGATCAACACGCGCCGCTGCCCGTACAACGCACGCATCCGCTTCACATGCCGCGCAAAATGTCCCTGCCCGATAAAGTCTGCCAGGGCGGACTGCAATAGCAGCGGCGAGCCTGCGTTCATGCTGCACGCGACGCGTCCGACGCGCTCCACGGCGCGTTCGGGTACCACCGCATACGCGAGCCTCAGGCCGGGAAACATCACCTTGCTGAACGTGCCGCAATAGATCACGCGATCATGCCGGTCGAGGCTCTTCAACGCCGGCAGTGGCCGGCCCAGATACCGGAACTCGCTGTCGTAGTCGTCCTCGATGATCCAGCGGGACCCTCTCTCTGCCCAATCGAGCAGCGCCATGCGTCGTTCCAGCGAGAGCGTACGCCCGAGCGGGCTCTGGTGCGATGGCGTGACCATCGCGAAGCGCGCCTCCGGATCCAGTGCCAGTCCACGCGCCACGTCGATGCCTTCGTCGTCGACCGGCACCGGCACGAGCTGCACGCCGGTCTCCGCGAGAAAGCCGCGCGCGAGCAGGTAGCCGGGATCCTCGAACCATGCGCGATCGTTGGGACTCGCCAGGCTGCGCAACACGAGTTCGAGCGTTGCGCGATAGCCGCCGGTGACGAACACCTGTTCCGGCACGCAGCTTACGCCGCGCGACAAACCCAGATAGGTGGCGATATGTTCGCGCAGCGGCCGATAGCCAACCGGATCCGGGTAAGCCAGCATGGAGCGCTCGCCACTGCGCCCGCGACGCGAAACAAACCGGTTCCAGATCTTGCGCGGAAATGCGTCCAGCGCGGGCAGCCCCGGCTGCAGGGGCCGCGGCTCGCCGCTCATGGCGACGCTGATCGCCGGCTGTCGCGGCGCAGGCCAGGCACCGCGCGATGCGTCCTGCATCGTCAGCGCACCCGCGTCGTCAGTGCCCGGCCCGTCTGGCACTGTTGGGCGGCGCTGCCCGGACGCCGAACGCGTCACCGACTCCGGCAGTGACGGCGACACGAACGTGCCCGCTGCGCCGCGCATCTGCAGGTAGCCCTCGTCGACCAGGATCGTATAGGCCAGTTCGACGGTGCCCCGCGCGGTGTTCAGCTGCATGGCGAGACCGCGCAACGCCGGCACGCGGTCGCCGGGGCGCAGATGCCCTGCCGTGATGGCAGTCCTGAAGCGCTCGCAGATCTGCAGATAGATCGGCAACGGCTTCTGCCGATCGATTTCGATGGCCAACGCGGGGGTTCGTACGGTCATGGCGGTCTGGCAGGCATGGGGACTCGACAAGGACTTGGCCTAGTCATATTGACAATTCTTGGCCCTTATTACTAGGGCATGAGTGTCCCACAATGAGCTGAGCGATGCGGCGGTGACAGGGACTTCCACCCGATGTCGTGCCCACGAACGCGCCGCACGCTCCTCTTCCCTCATATGGAGACTCTGTCATGAAGATCGTCATAATCGGTGGTTCCGGCCTGATCGGCTCGCGTGTTGTCCGGCTGCTGGCCGAAGCGGGCCATACGGCAGTCGCCGCATCCCCGCGTACCGGCGTCAACGCCGTGACGGGCGAAGGCCTGGGCAACGCCCTGGCGGGTGCGGATGTCGTCGTGGATGTGACCAATGCGCCCTCATGGGAGGCGCAGGCGGTGCTCGACTTCTTCCGCACCTCGGCGCGCAATCTCGGCAAGGCCGAAGTGGCCGCAGGCGTGCGCCATCACGTTGCGCTATCGATCGTCGGCGCCGAGCGCATGGCGGACAACGCGTACTTCATTGCCAAGGTCGCGCAGGAAGAAGCGATCGAAGCGGCTGGCGTGCCCTACACGATCGTGCGCGCGACCCAGTTCATGGAGTTCATCGGCGGCATCGCGGATTTCGGCACGGATGCCGGCACGGTGCGCCTCGGCGACGGACTGTTCCAGCCCATCGCGGCGGACGACGTTGCGGCCAACCTCGCACAGGTCGCGCTCGCGGCGCCGCTGAATGGCTCGATCGACATAGCCGGTCCGGATCGCGCGCCGTTTGCGGAGATCGTGGCGCGTTACCTGAAAGCGGCGGGCGACGCCCGGCCCGTGGTGACCGATCCTGATGCACGGTACTACGGTGGCCAGGTCGAGGAACTATCGCTCGTACCGCTGGGCGATGCGCGGATCGGCCGCATCAGCCTCCAGCAGTGGCTCGCGCAAGCCATTGCGGAGTAAGGCCATGAAAGCGATCCTGTCGATTGCCGCCGCCATGATGCTGTCTTGCGTGATGGTCGGGCAGCCGGCCATGGCCGCACCGGAAGCCAGTGTCACGCCGCTGCGCACGGAGCCCTTGCCAGAGTACCCGGGCAAGGAAGTCCAGATGATCGTCGTGGACTATCCGCCCGGCGCGGTAGACCCCGTGCATCGTCATGACGCCCACGCCTTTGTCTACGTGCTGGACGGAAGCATTGTCATGGGCGTCAAGGGCGGCAAGGAGGTGACTCTCAAACCCGGGGATACTTTCCACGAACGCCCCGACGACATCCACACGGTCGGTCGCAACGCCAGTTCCACGCAACCGGCCCGGTTTGTGGTGTTCCTGATCAAGAACAAGGGCGCGCCGATCCTGACGCCCGTGAAGTAACAGGCTCGTTGACGCAGGCACCGGCGCTGCCGGACCTGCGCGTGATTCAGGGCTCGGCAAGTTGCCTTGTCGGGCTGAACTCCTCCCGAATTCCCTTCCTTGAAAGCGCGTTTCACATTACGAAATTTGCGCGAATTTTCCCCAGCGATATTTTTCGTTTCCCGAAAACGCGTTCCACATCGCGAAATCACATACCTATCCCTTTGAAAAATAAGGGAAAACTAAGTCTTATGTCTTATATAAGACCTTGCCGCACCGCACCAGATACACCCTACAATTACTCCACGCTGCTTGCTTCGACATCGGTAGCGACACACCGAATCCCTATTCTGAAACGCGCCTCATCCCTTAGGAAATTGACATGGCCCAGTATCAAGACGACATCAAGGCAGTTGCCGGTTTGAAAGAGAAGCACGGCAGCGCGTGGGACGCCATCAATCCCGAGTACGCCGCACGCATGCGCGCCCAGAACAAGTTCAAGACGGGCCTGGACATCGCCAAGTACACCGCCAAGATCATGCGTGCCGACATGGCCGCCTACGATGCGGATCCGTCGAAGTACACGCAGTCGCTGGGTTGCTGGCACGGTTTCATCGGCCAGCAGAAGATGATTTCCATCAAGAAGCACTTCAACAACAACACCGACCGCCGCTACCTGTACCTGTCGGGCTGGATGGTTGCCGCGCTGCGCTCGGAGTTCGGTCCGCTGCCGGACCAGTCGATGCACGAGAAGACCTCCGTCAGCGCGCTGATCCGCGAGCTGTACACCTTCCTGCGCCAGGCCGACGCCCGTGAACTGGGCGGCCTGTTCCGCGAACTCGACGCCGCCAAGGACGCCGCCGCCAAGGCCGCCATCCAGGCAAAGATCGACAACCACGTGACCCACGTGGTGCCCATCATCGCCGACATCGACGCCGGCTTTGGCAACGCCGAAGCGACGTACCTGCTGGCCAAGCAGTTCATCGAAGCTGGCGCCTGCTGCATCCAGATCGAGAACCAGGTGTCCGACGAGAAGCAGTGCGGCCACCAGGATGGCAAGGTCACCGTGCCGCACGAAGACTTCCTGGCCAAGGTGCGCGCGGTTCGCTACGCCTTCCTGGAACTGGGCGTGGACGATGGCGTGATCGTGACTCGTACCGACTCGCTGGGCGCCGGCCTGACCAAGCAGATCGCCGTGACCCACACGCCGGGCGACCTGGGCGACCAGTACAACTCGTTCCTCGACTGCGAAGAAATCTCGGCCGACGCCCTGGGCAACGGTGACGTCGTCATCAAGCGCGAAGGCAAGCTGCTGCGTCCGAAGCGCCTGCCGAGCAACCTGTTCCAGTTCCGCGCCGGCACGGGCGAAGCGCGCTGCGTGCTCGACAGCATCACGTCGCTGCAGAACGGTGCCGACCTGCTGTGGATCGAAACCGAAAAGCCGCATATCGAGCAGATCGCCGGCATGGTCCGCGAGATCCGCAAGGTCATCCCGAACGCCAAGCTGGTGTACAACAACAGCCCGTCGTTCAACTGGACCCTGAACTTCCGCCAGCAGGCGTATGACGCGATGAAGGCCGCGGGCAAGGACGTGTCGGCCTACGAGCGCAGCCAGCTGATGAGCGTCGAATACGACGAAACCGAACTGGCCAAGGCCGCCGACGAGAAGATCCGCACCTTCCAGGCCGACGCCGCCCGCGAAGCCGGCATCTTCCACCACCTGATCACGCTGCCGACGTACCACACCGCCGCACTGTCGACCGACAACCTGGCCAAGGAATACTTCGGCGAGCAAGGCATGCTGGGTTACGTGGCTGGCGTGCAGCGCAAGGAAATCCGCCAGGGCATCGCTTGCGTCAAGCACCAGAACATGTCGGGCTCGGATATCGGTGATGACCACAAGGAGTACTTCAGCGGCGAAGCAGCGCTGAAGGCGGCGGGTAAGGACAACACGATGAACCAGTTCTGATACGGGTCATACCCCGCAAGGAAGAACGCCAACCCGTGATGGGTTGGCGTTTTTTTTTGAGCCATCCGACCGCTTCCGCACGAGCAGCAAGCGTCGTGGACAGGCAGGTGGGATGTGGGGTCAGTCTGAGCCGCGTGCGGACGATTTGGAGGTGGGGCGCCTTTCGGCCAGATGCAGCCCTTCAACTCGCCCTTTGAGCGGCCCTACGAATGACCGATCAACTCTGGGAACTGCCAGACGACCTTACAAAAGCAACTCTTCCGCGAACGCTTCCCCTTGCCGGGTGTGTAGGACTTCATCGCGGTGCGGATGCTCTGCACAGCCCACAATGGATGCCGCAGCGGCCGTGAGCGCAACCAGGCAGCGTTGATGAAAAAGTCGAGGGCCGGTGCCGGTCAGATCCATGCCTTGCATGTCATTTGCGGCAGGCCGCTCACAGGCGAGGAAAATGAGAACAGCCCACCGGCAAGTGGCTGCTGCGCGCGCTGTGCAGGAGAGAGTCCTTTCCGTGCGGTGGTGACGTAGACGGTCCGGAGGTCATCGCCGCCAAAAGCCAACTTGGTGATGTTGTCGCACGGGAAGCGAATGACATCGACCAGAGAGCCGTCTGGCGACCGCCGCTCGATCCTCGCACCGCCGAAGACGGCGATCCAGAGATGGCCTTCGACGTCGACCGCCATTCCGTCCGGATAGCCCGTGTCGGCGAGCCGAGCTAATACACGCTTGCCTGACAACATGCCACCTTGTCCTACGTCGAAGCCGTAGACGACGCGCCTGACTGTGTCGGCGTGATAAAGCGTGCGCCTGTCCGGACTCATGGCGGGGCCATTGGTAATGACATAGCCGCTGTCGCGGCGCCATGGCTGGCCTTCGGCGTTGACCCTGTAGAGCGAACCGGTCAGAGAAGTTTCACTGTCATCCATCGTGCCGAACCAAAGCAGGCCGCTTGGATCGACGAACCCATCGTTGATCCGGTTACCCGGCAGCCCAGTCTCCGCCTCCATCAGTCGCTGGCAGGTACCGTCCGCTGGATCGAAACGATAGAGCGCGTCCTGCATGCCACAAATGAAATACCCATCGGTACTTGGAACGATGAAACCAGGCTGTCCGTCGACCGGCCAGGAGTGCTTCCCCCCTGTCACCGTGGAATAGCGATGGATTTTCCTACCTTTGATGTCGACGAAATAGACTGAGCGTGTGCCTTGATGCCAAACCGGCCCTTCGCCAAGCTCAGCGCCGAGTTGCCACAGGCAAACAGGATGGTCATCTTTCATGCGCCAAAGTACCCCGCATCGACAAAATACTCGCGCCCGGAGCAGCGAGACGCGTCGTCCGATGCCAGGAACAGCGCCATGCTTGCCACGTGCCGCGGCTCGATACGTTCGGGAAAGCATTGGCTTTCCAGCAGGCGCGCTTCACTCTCCGGCGTTTGCCAGAGTTGCATCTGACGCGCGGTGCGTACCGCGCCGGGAACGATGCAGTTGACCCGGATGCCATGGCGGCCAAGGTCCCGCGCCAGTCCGCGTGTCAGCCCCTCGATACCGGCCTTCGCCGTCATGTAGATCGAGAGATCCGGTACGGCGACGTGCCATGACGCGGAACCCATGTTCAGGATGACGCCTTGTGCGGCTGTCCGCATGCTGGCTGCCGCCAACTGGGCGCAGAAGAACTGATGGCGCAGATTGACCGCGATGCAGTCTTCCCAATAGGCAGGCGTTACGGCATCGACGTGGTGTCGGTCATCCCGTCCAGCATTGTTGACGAGTACATCGATCGGATTGTTAGCCTCGGTGATCTGCCCGAATACGGCCGTGGTCGCGCCCACATCTCGCAGATCGCAATGATGAAAGGTGGCCTGCAGATCTTCCGCGGCCAGCGCGCGCTGCAGCGACCTTGCGTCCACCTCGCCAATATCGATGAAATGAACGTGGGCGCCCTGCCGTGCAAAGGCATTCACCATCTCCGCACCGATGCCACTGCCGCCCCCCGTGACGACGACGGTCTTGTTCTTCAAGCTGGGATAGATCGCATAAGTCATCCGATTCTCCAAAATCTCCATGATTGTGGCTCGGGTGCGCATCAGTTCCGTGGCACCACGGCCTTGCCGTCGACGTAATCCGTCAACGCTGGCGTATAACCAATCCGCATCGCGTTGATGTGCAGGATCTCGCCTTGCCTGAGCGGGATGGTCTCGCCGCCATAGACGGCCCACCTCGGCGGTGCGGCACGCTGATCTCCTACCCTGGCGAATCCCTTCCCGAGCATTTCGCCAGCCAGGCGCTCGTAATCCCAGCTCTGCACGATGTGCGGAGTCTCGGCGGACATGCTGCTGGAGCGTTCGATCCAGTAGCCAATCGAAGCCCCAGGCGTGGCACAGGCAATCCGCACGCCATTGCCTGCCCTGTGAACTTCGGGCATCGCGGTCGCGGGCGGTGCGTTCCCACCCAGCCACATCTGCTTCAGCATATCCCGCTCGGGAATACCGCCCATGTCGCCGTATTGGGCCGTCCAGGCGTGGAAGGCCAGTCTCAACTCCTCAAGCTTGCTCTTGTAGAGAGGGTCGCTTGCCAGGTTGTGCAGTTCCCAGGGGTCCTGTTCGGCGTCATAGAGTTCCTCCACCGGCTTGGTCTGGAACCATGCAGCCGTCGAGGCCGGAAGCGTGCCCTCTGCCTTCCGCTGCAGGATGTCGCGCATCATCGGCAGCATCATGCGGAACGTCAGGTTCTGGTAGTACGGCTTGTCCGGCATGTAGTTGTAGAGATAACGAAAGCGTGCGTCCCGCACCATCCTGACCCGGTCGTATTCGGTATCCATGCGGTCGCGCGCAGCAAAGACGTAGCGGCGCGGCACCGTGGCCCGCTGAGCGCCCAGGAATGCCTGGCCCTGCATGTAGGCCGGGATCCGCACGCCTGCCAGCGAGAGCATGGTCGGCGCGAGGTCGACGCCGCTGACCAGTTCGTCGCTGCGGGTGCCAGCGTGCCTGCCGCCCGGATACCGCACGATGAACGGCACGTGTGTGCCGCGCTCCAGGACCTCCCGTTTCATCCACGGGAGATTGCCGCCATTGTCGGCAAACAGGAAAATGGTGGTCTGGTCATAGAGACCATCGTCCTTGAGCATCCGGATCAGTTCGCCAACTTGCCGATCCATCAACTCGATATTGGTGTACATGCGTGCGATATCGCCGCGCACTGCCGTCGTGTCGGGAAAGATTGGCGGCACGGAGACACTGGCCGGTTCCACGCGCAGCGGATCCTTGCGCAAGGCCACCATGGATTCGTGCGTCAGGAAGAAATTGAAGACGGAAAAGAACGGCTTGCCCTTGGGGCGGTTGCGAAACGATGCGGCCGGGCCATTCTCGTCCCATACCGTGACCGGCGCCTCGAACTGGTAATCCTGCTTCTGGTTGTTGGTCGTGTAGTAGCCCGCGCGGCGCAGGTATTCCGGGAAGGCCTTGACCTGTTCCGGCAGCACCACGGAATAGACTGCCGGAATGCCCTCGGGCCTTTGCGGCGCGCTGCGCCCGGGAATCTGGAGCTCTCCGGCGCCTGTGCGCATGTGATGCGCACCGACCGATGTGGGATACATGCCCGTGATCAGGGCGGCTCGCGCCGGCGCACAGACCCCCGCTGTCTGATAGGCATGGGTGTAAATCACACCTTCCCTGGCCAACTGATCGATGTTGGGCGTATTGACCTCGTGATTGCCGTATGCGCCGATGAAGGTCGTGATGTCCTCCACCGTGATCCAGAGAATGTTCGGTTTGGACTGCTGCGGCTCTGCGTGGAGCAGACCGGGCTGGACGACCAGCAGCAACAAGACGCCACTCATGACCCGGCGGGTTATGCCAGCCAGGTCGGCAAGCGGATTTCTCGTACAGTGCTTGATGAGATTCGTGAAGTGCATGGCTGCATTTCCATTGATGTCACAATCGGGCCAGCCTGGGCTGGTGTCCTGCGCGGCAAGTCGTCTGTCGCGATGCCGCTGCCGCGGGTCAGTTCCCGCCTTGCCCCGCCCCGCCGCGTTCGACCGTCACCCGGTCGAACTCCGGCGCCGCCTTCATGAATGAGCGTTCGAACGCCTCGGCGTTCTGCTGCAGCCGCTGCAGGATCTCGGGCTCGCTCGCGGCCTTGTCGAACTTCTCACCCGGATCGCGTCCCAGGTTGTACAAAGTCGGCTTGGCCATCCTGGGTTCCAGGCCACCCTCGGGATTGCGCCCGGTGACGTCATAGAAGTTGACCTTCCACTCGCCTTCGCGCCAAGCCTGCAGACGACCGCGGTAGAAATAAGGCATCACCTGGCGCGGACTAGGCGCTTGCCCACGCAGCGTCTTCTCGAGGTCCATGCCATCGATGGCAACGTCGGGCAGCTTTCCCTTGGCCAGCGCCGTAAAGGTCGGCAGGAAGTCGTAGGTGGCACCGATGCCGTCCACCACCGCCGGGCGAATCGTGCCCGGCCACCAGAACAACGCTGGCACCCGGGCGCCACCCTCGTATGTCGAGGATTTTCCGTCGCGCAGCATGCCCGCCGATCCCACCAACTCTTCGTACAGGATCCAGGGACCGTTGTCGCTGACAAACACCACCAGCGTATTCTTGGCATCGCGGCTGCGGCGCACGGCCTCCAGCACCCGCCCTACGCTGTGGTCGAGCTCTGCGATAGCGTCTCCTACCGGGCCACCCTTACTGCTGCCGACGAACTCGGGAGCAGGCATATGCGGGAGGTGGGGCTTTTCGTATCCCACCCAGGCCAGGAAAGGCTTGTCATGGGAGCGGTTGATGAAGTTGACGACCTGGTCGGTCAGCCGCTTGTTGTAACTGGGCTGATCCACCGGGCGCTCGATCACCTGGTCCCGATAGTCGACCTTGCCATTCATGACGACCCGCTGACTCGAGATCAACGGCGAATTCCAGTAAGCGCTCTTCGGATCGCGGAAGGCTGCGACGGCTTGCCGATAGTAAAGGGCATAAAGCTCCTTGGGAGACTCACCCTTTGCATAGCGCTGGCGTAGCTCCTTGATACTCACCCCACCGGGAATGCCGGTGAAGTACGCATCGTTCGACATTGGCATACCCCACCAGTCATCGAAGCCGTGACGTGTCGGGTAGGCGCGCGGCGCGTCGCCCAGATGCCATTTGCCAAACAGGGCGGTAGCGTAGCCGGCGTCATGCAGCACGCTGGCGACAGTCACTTCGCGGTCTGGAAAGCCATAAGGGTCACCTTCGACCTGCACACTGTTGAGAGCACCGTACAAGCCGGAACGCGTCTCGACCCGTCCTGTCAGCATTGCGCCGCGGCTGGGCGAGCAAACCGGCGAACTGACATAGAAGTTGGTCCAGCGCTGGCCTTCGGCCGCCATCCTGTCAAGATTCGGCGTGCGGAACACCGGATGGCCGTAGCTACCGAGATCGCCCCAGCCCATATCGTCCGCGATCAGCAGAACGATATTGGGACGGGCAGCCGCGCCAGGCTCCGGCGCCGCCAATACCTGCGACAGCGGCGCCGCGAGCGCGAGGACACCCATGGTACCCAGCGCCCACCACCGCGAGATGCACCTGACGCGCGCCATGGTCATGCTTGCGAAGGCAGCCGACTGCCTCGGCCGCTTCACAGCGAAATGTTCTTTGATCGCATTCTGATCCATTTACTTTGTCTCCTGTCTGTCTGGAGCCGGCTTCACGGTTGTTCGCGAGGACTGCCAGGCGCTCTCGTCCATGACCAGCCGAAAGCCCAGGTGCGACATGCTTGAGTAAGGGTCCGTCCCTCGCCTCGCACTCGGGCGATAGCTCAGGCAATAGTCCTGATTGCAGAGGAAGGAGCCTCCTCGGATCACGCGCCTGGGCGCGCCTACCGGCACGCCGGGCTCGGAAGGGTCCCAACTGTCGCCAGGCCCTTCCGGATCGACCGGCTCCTTCCCGGTTGCCGCCTCCCGACTGAACTGATCAGCGCGATACCGGTCCGCCACCCATTGCCAGGCGTTTCCGGTCATGTCGTAGAGTCCATAGCCGTTGGCCGGGAAAGTCCCGGCAGCGCTCGTACCGATCGCCCCGCCCGCCTTGGGGCTGACCACCGGGAAGGGTTGCTCCTGCTGTCCTTGCCAGACATTGGCCATCTGCTTGCCACTTGGGGCGAACTGATCGCCCCAGGCATAGGTGGCCTGCTCCAGGCCGCCACGCGCCGCAAACTCCCATTCAGCCTCGGTAGGTAGCCGCTTGCCGGCCCACCTGGCATAGGCCTGCGCATCCTCATAGGAAACTTGCACGACCGGATGGTTGTCCTTGCCATCGATGGAGCTGCCAGGGCCCTGCGGATGACGCCAGTCCGCGCCTGGCACAAAGCGCCACCAGCGCGAGTAGTCCTGCAGCGGCACCGGACGGTCGGCTCCGGCGAAGACCAGGGCACCCGGCACCAGCACACTGTCGGGTGGGCGCGGCGTGCCCGGCGGGACCTGTACCCTGATCGTCTCCCAGTCCGGCTTCATTTCGGCGGTAGTGATATAGCCGGTAGCGGCCACGAAGGCGCGGAACTCGGCGTTGGTCACGTGGTGCCGGTCCATCCAGAAGCCGCGTACGCGCACCTTGTGCGCGGGACGCTCGTTGTCCTGCGCGAGCTGGTGGTTGCTGCCCATCAGGTATTCACCGCCGGGTATCCATGCCATGTCTTGCGGGCCACGGATGCTGTCGCCGATGATGATTCTGGGAGCAGCCTTCGCGGGGGCAGGCGCTACAGTCCGGGGGGACTGCACACTGTGCGACATGCCGGCCGTCACACCGACCGCTCCCAGCACGGCGATGGCCGTGGCGGTCCACAGTGAGGTGCGCAACAAGTGCCGCATCTTGGCGTGCTTCATATTGAGCCTTGCGGCGCGGCCGGGCGACCAGCCGCGCCGTTCCATGAAGTTTCAGAACTTATGACGAATGCCGGCCGCCATACCCATCTGGTTATTCTTCCCCTCGGCAAGGAAAGCACCATTCGCGAATCCGATTGCCGGGGAATCGAGGTTCAAGCCGGAATTCCGCGCATAGGCGATCGTGAAATAAACGTCTGTGCGCTTGGAGAAGTTGTAGTCGGCAATGAAGTTCAACTGCCACGGATTCACGGGATTGACGTCGGGCTGCACGGCAGTGGTCCTCAACGTTCTTCGATCGTCATAGTAGTAACCCAGTGTCAGCGTAAGTGCTTGTGTGGCACTGAAATTGACGCCGGCCCACCAGAAGTTGTCGCGCACCAGCGTGCTACCACCTGCATCCTTGTTTTGCCCCCACCGATAGCCGGCCATCCACTTGGCCCGGCCCGTCTCATAGCTTGCGGCGAACGCCAATTTCCGGGATGTGCCTGTGCTTCCAGGCGTGACTGCAGGATTCCATTGATCGTAAGTGACCCCGACGCCAAGGCCGGCGCCCAGGTACATCAGGCCCGCACCATAGGCCGCATTGTCCTTGGGATGACCGGGTGTTTCACCCGCACCCTGCCCAGCAACAGGAGTCAGGCCAAACTTGGCAAGACCTGCCCCAAAGCTATAGTGTGCTTTGGCAGTGAATGGCCCCATGACGGCCGTGTACTTCACCGCGTTGTCCAGCCCTCCGCCACTGGCGGTTCCGCCAAGCAACGCGACGGATGGTTCGAACAGTGGCGCGAACTTGGCGGGCATGAAGTTCCCCAGCGTTTCATACATGCTGGTGTTTTGCCGGCCGAGCGTGATCTGCCCAAGTTCGCGGCTTTGCAGACCCACGTATGCCAACCGTCCAAACATGGTGCCCGCTCGCGTCACCTGCCCGGAGTCGGCCGCAAAGCCGCTTTCCAGGACAAACAGGGCATTCAGGCCCCCGCCCAGATCTTCCACGCCGCGTAACCCCCAACGCGAGCCCGACATGCCACCGGCGGCCTCCAGCGAGAACTTGCTGCCGCCGGGCTGCCGTGTGACAGCGCCAGTGACCGGATTGATGACCGGCGCGACCGGCGCCAGATTGTTGACGTATTCGACTGGCACATCGATGACGCCATATATCGTAATGCTCGATTGGGCATGGGCCACTCCCATGCTCCCGGCGGTAAGTGCCAATGCAACACCGCTTGCAAGATGCATCTTCCCTTTCACGATCTTCTCCACCCGTTTTTTTGTTGTCTATTCGCGCCAAGCGTCGCACTAGTTTCGATATGCCGGATCGATCCGATCCAGCTTGCGAAGGAGCGCAGGCCAGACGAAGGCAGCGCCCAGTCCACCGGTCTGAACCCGGATCGCATGGGCCACACCCCTGACAATCTCCGCGGGTACATGCTCCAGTTCCGCACTGGCCTGCGCGGCTATCTGGATCTGGCATGCGGATTCCAGGACGTACATGCTCATAAATGCGTCGGCCACCGTCTTGCCGACGGTCAGCAAGCCGTGGTTGCGCAGGATCAGGTGGTTGGCCTCCCCCAGATCCGCCTGCAGGCGGGGTTTTTCTGCCTCGTGCATGGCAACGCCTTCATAGGCGTGGTACGCGAGCGAACCGAGCACAAAGGTGGACTGCTGGCTGAGCGGCAACAGGCCCGCCTTCTGCGCGCTGACGGCGACGCCACAACGCGTATGGGTGTGCAGGACGCACTGCGCGTCTGCCCTGGCATCGTGCACGGCGCTGTGAATGACGAAGCCGGCCGGGTTCACGGGGTAAGGCGACTCCTGAACCTTGTTGCCGTTTGCGTCGATCTTCAACAGGCTGGAGGCCGTGATCTCATCGAACATCAGTCCATACGGATTGATCAGGAAATGGTGGGCATCCCCTGGCACGCGCGCGCTGATGTGCGTAAACACAAGATCGCTCCATCCATATAGCGCGACGAGCCGATAGCAGGCCGCAAGGTCGACGCGCAATTGCCATTCTTCCGGGCTGACGCTGTCCCGGATGCAGGTTGAAGTGGTGGCAGTCATGATTTGTCTCCTGTCAGTCAATTTTTTCTGTGAGGGAATTTCGCGTCTAGCGACCGAACTCACGTTCGCCGAGCGTTGTCTCGCCGTCCAGGCAGAGGTCGGTCGCGGAACGGCCCAATGCAACGCGATAGCGGCCCGCCTCGATACGCCAGCGCCCGGTCGAGGCCTGAAATCGCGCGAGCAAGCGGGGTTCGGCACTTACCGTCACGCAAACCGACTCGCCCGGTGTCAGCGAAACGCGCTTGAACCCGAGAAGGCGCATGCGCCGGTCTCCAGCCGCTTCCGTGAGATAGAGCTGAGGGACATCCGGGCCTTCGCGCGTGCCTGTATTGGTGACGGTAAAGGTGGCCGTCACCGTCTCGTCGTCGCCGCTGACGTGGAAGCCGTCATAGGCAAACTCGGTGTAGCTCAGGCCATGGCCGAAACTGAACAGCGGCTGCCGGCCTGTCCGAGCGAACCAGCGATACCCGACCTCGGCGCCCTCGTGGTAATCCACCCTGATCGGCGTGCCAAGGTCGACGTCCGCACCAGGCAAGGCCGGATGGGGCATCTGTTCGACATCAACCGGGAACGTAACGGGCAGCCGGCCTGAAGGATTGACCTCGCCCGTCAGCACTTCGGTAATGGCCTGCGCTCCGGCCTGGCCGGGGAACCATGCCTGGATGATCGCACGCACGTTCTCGCGCCATGGCATTGCCACCGGGTTGCCTGTCTGGAGCACAACGATGACGTTACGGCTGACACTTGCCACCGCATCGATCATTGCGTCCTGTCCAAATGGCAGCGACATGTCGGGGCTGTCGAATCGCTCGCCCTCATGACGGATGGCATGGACGACCGTCACGTCCGCGCGTTTTGCCAGCGCTACCGCATCGGCGATATTGGCGCCACTGTCGAACTCGATCACTGCATCGGGCATCCGCGTCCGAAGTTCCGCCAATGGAGCCGGCCCGAAGAAGCGCATCGTGGTGGGGCCGAGCAGCGGATGACTCCGCAGCGGCATCTGCGCGGCGTATCCGCCGGGCGGCATGACCTGGCTGGATCCATCGCCGGACAGCACGCCGATCTGCGCATAGCCACCGATGACGGCCACGCGCTGCCTGCCTGCCGCCAGTGGCAATGCCTGGCCCTCGTTCTTCAGCAATACGATGCCTTCGCGGGCCGCTTCCAGGGCGACGGCGTTGTGTGCAGCGAAGTCCACAGGTATCGCCGGGCGCTGCAGGTCGATGCCAACGGCATAGTAGGAGCGCAGCATGCGTTGGACCATTTCGCCGATGCGCTCGCTGGATATCTTGCCTTCCTCGTATGCCTGTCTGAGCGGCTTGTTGAACCATTCCTGCGCGTCGAGTTGCGCGCCAGAGTGCTGGTCCAGGCCATGCAAGGCAAAGTCCCAACTGTAGACCGCCAGCCAGTCGGACATTACCCAGCCCTTGAATCCCATGGCGTCCTTGACCGTCTCTTGCAAGATGGCCCGGTTGCCGCAGGCATAAGCGCCATTGACGAGATTGTAGGCACCCATCAACGCGCCGGGCTGGCTCAGTTCAATGGCAATCTGGAATGCAAGGAGATCGCTTTCCCGATGGGCGGCAGGATCAATCAGGGCATCGAGGAAGAATTTGTTGGTCTCACTCGCGTTGAGCGACACATGCTTGAGTACGGCGATTACCCCCTCCTCCTGCGTACCCGACACCATTCCCGCGCCCATCAGGCCGGACAGCAGCGGGTCTTCGGAGATGTACTCGAAGTTCCTGCCGTTGCGCACGTCACGCACCAGGTTGATGCCGCCGCCAAGCGCCACGTTGAAGCCCCTTGCACGCGCCTCCTTGCCAATGACATGGCCGATTGTGCGTGCCAGAGCCGGATTGAATGTGGCACCCATGGCAAGCCCGGCGGGAAAGGCTGTGGCCTGATCCTCCCGTCCGTCTGTGTGACGCAGCCCGAGGCTGGCGTCAGCCAGTCTCAACGCCGGGATGCCCAGGCGTGGTACGCCTTGCGTGTAACCGGCGATGATCGGCAGATCCGCAGGTACGCGCGGTTCCCGCTCGGTCTTTCCGAATACCCTGACCATCAGGCTGTACAGCATCGAAAACCGCTCGTCATCCGTCATGCGGGCCTCGGTCTCACGGGCGCGCTGGTCGGGATCTGCATGAGCGGTGGCGAGCGAAGCGTTCGGCAAGGAAGGCATTGCGGAGTCCATAAGGGGATGAAGGCGGTCAGGCATCGGTTGTATTCGGCGTGCAGGCGGCCGCGGCCCTGCCCACGGCAGGGCCGCAGCGATGGGACGTGCCTGCAACAAGGAAATTGAAATCAGAGAGGGGTTCCAGCGGCAGCCTGGCGCAGGCGCAGGTCACTCAGCATTTGCGCGTGCACGCCGGGTGAAACCGGGTAGCAGAAGGCGAACAGCATGCCGATGCCAAGCAACGCCATCGGCCCTTGCCAAAGCATCGCCCACATGCCATCGATCGCGGGTTGCGCCTGGGGCTGGTTGGCGATGAAGCCGATCGCCCCGAGAAGGTGGCCGACGCCGCCGACAGCAATGGCGAGAGCGCCTTTCTGCGCAAAGGCAAACACGCCAAAGATCGTTCCCTCGCCACGGACGCCCGTGTGCCACTCGCCGTACTCCACGCTGTCGGGAATCATGGCCCACGTCGCGAGCAGCGTGGCGGCGCTGGCGAAGCCGATCACGCCAAGCAGCAGCAGAAAGACGTTGGTGCCTGGCGTACCCAGCCAGCCGAGGCACGCATACGCGCAGACGCCCAGACTGCCGCCGGACAGCGCGACCAGCCGCTTCGAGGTGCGCCGCATAACCCACGCCCAGAACGGGATGGCGATGAACACCTGAAGCGCGACAAGTCCCATCGCCGGCCCAATCAGATCCTCCCTGTGCAAGGCGTACTTCAGCACATAGGGCAGCGTCTTCGACAGGAAGGTGCTGGCGGCCGACATGGCGGTGGCCATCCCGCAGATCAACAGGAACGCGCGATTGCGCAGCACGACGGACAATGCGTCACGCACCGAAATAGTATGCGCATCGGGTCGGACGCGCTCTCTGGTGGAGAAGAATGTGAACAGGAAAACCGGGAGAGATGCCACGGCGTAGAGCATCATCACCAGCAGGAAGCCGTGCTTCTCATCCGTCGGGCTGAAGACGTGGACCAGCTTCAAGGTGGACAGCGCCACGATGAAACCCGCCGTGCTCGCGCATATCATCCGGTACGCGGCAAGACTCCCCCGCTCCCGGCTGTCGCTCGTCAGCGTTGCCATCAGCGCGTTATAGGGCATTGACAGCACGGTGTAGGTGGTCCGGAACAGCACGTGCGTGCCCAGGACAAAGGCAAGCAAGCCGATCCCCTTTATCCCGACAGGCAGGAACATCGCGACAAAACTAATGGCAAGCGGGACGCAGCCGAACAGCAGGTATGGCCGATAACGGCCCCAGCGCGTGCGCGTACGGTTTGCGATATAGCCCGCAACCGGGTCACAGAAGGCATCCCATAGCATGGCGCCACCGAAAATCCAACCTGCGGTGACGGCGGACAGTCCCACCACGTCCGTGTAGTAATACAGGAGGTAAAGCGTGGTCGCCTGCCAGTACAGGTTGAATGCGAAATCACCTATGCCGAAGCCGATCCTGGTCCGAAAGGGGAGCCTTTCGTCGCGGTCTGGCGCGGCCACCAGCGATGCTGGCGACGCTACTGATTCGAGTTTTGCAGCCTTCATGAGCAGTCTGACCAATACGAGATTCGGCGTACCACAGCTTGCGCCCTGGGCGGGCTAGCCGCGACAAAAAACCATTCGTGATTCACGCTTGGTCTTGTACGAAACTATCCATGTGGATAATTTTGCAACGGCGGGCTGCGAGTGTCAAGCGTGCCGTGGGTCCTCCTGCCTCAGTACAATCCCTGAACCGGACGAGTTTGCGGCAGGAGTAGCCGTAGGACCCCCATTAACTTTTTGAGGAAATTGGAGATGCGTGCTGCCAGGCAAGCACAACAGGAACGAAGCGAACAGACTCGCGCCGAGATACTTGGCATCGCATTGGAGCAGTTCTCGACTCGCGGTTTCGATGCGGTGAGCTTGCGCGATATCGCGGAAGTGGCCGGCGTCAATCACGCCATGATCCGCTACTACTTCGGTAGCAAGGAAAATCTCTGGCGCGAAAGCGTCACGTATCTGTTCGACCGTTTCGCCAAAGAATTAGCGCCGCCACAGCCAGGCACAGAGGGCTACTCCCTGGATGCGGTGAAGGAGTACGTCCGTAACTATGTCCGGTATTGCGCGCACCATCCGGAACACGCTCGCCTGATGATGCAGGAGGCCAACCGCGACTCCGAGCGTCTGAAGTGGATGGCAGAAGCGTTTATCCGGCCGCGTCACGATCTGACTGTCCCGCTGATCAAGGAGGTCAGTAAGCTGGCAGAGGGGCTCAACCAGATCGATCCCGTGATGCTGCTGTACATGGTCACCGCTATCGCACAGGTTCCCTATCTACTCACTGCGGAAATGAAGTATGCGCACGGTATCCATGCAATGCGCGAGAAGACGATTGAGGCCCATTGCGAGGCCGTACTGGCGTTTATCTTCCGATAGCAGTGCGTAGCGCTCTTACGCCAGCAGCCTGTTAAATGTGTAGCGTACGATGAAAATCGGGCCCGGACATTTCCTAACCGCCCTCGGCGGCTAGCTGTTCTCGAGGCCGAAGAGCCTAGTCGCAATACTTGTGATGATGAATCGGGCCTTGCGTGCGGTAGCGCTTTGTATTGCCGGCGGTCTTGCCTTGGCCGCACATGGAGCCGATCGATGGCCGGCGCGGCCAGTGAAACTGGTGGTGCCGTTCGCGCCGGCGGGTCGCAACGATGTCTTCGCCCGGTTGATTGCTCAGAAGGTCGGCGAAGGACTGCCGCCGGCCGGGCGCGCTGAACTATGCATCGAGCGGCAACGGCACTGGTTCGCACCTGACGGCAGTGCTGTTTGGCAGCACCGCCAACGTCAAGCTTGAGCACGTGCCCTACAAGGGAACAGGGCCTGCGCTGACCGACCTGGTCGGCGGCCAAGTCGATTTCACCTTCTGCGTGATTCCGCCCGTGCTGCAACTCATCCGCTCCGCCAAGCTGCGGGCTCTGGCCGTGACTGGCGCGAAGCGCTCCATCTTGCTGCCGAACGTGCCGACAGTGGCGCAGGCTGCGTTGCCCGGCTTCGAGAGCACACCCAGCTACGGCATTCTCGCGCCGCGCGGCACGCCGAAGGCGGTAGTCGACGATCTGCATGCGCGCATCGACAAGGTCACCTTCACCGCAGCTTCTTGACCTCAGGCTAGCAGTGCCATTCGACCAGCCGGACACGACCCTGCTGTCATTCGACTGTGATCCTGTTGTCCTTCACCAGTTTCGCCCAGCGCGCCAGCTCAGTATGCACGAACTTGCCGAATGCATCGGGTCGGCTCCTAACGGGGACAACACCAAGCGCGGTCAGTCTTGCGTTGACCTTCGGATCGATTATCGCGGCACTGACCGCCCCGGCCGATGGCACGGATCCATGCTGCTGGTGGGGGCTCTGGCCGATGACGACAGGGATATCTCGAAAAAGCGCTTCGCCAAGTCGCATGCAAGGTCGACATTGCCGCTACACAGCAGGTGTGAGGCCAAAAGGCGGTCTTCCACAAGCGTGCCAAGCGAGCCATCACGGTCCCCGAAGATCCGCTGGCCCAGCGTAACGACAATCATGATAGTTGCGCCGTCAGAGCGCGTAGTTCCTCGAGAAGCTTGATCGAAGGACCGGGCAGCATGCCGGCCCTTCGACGGAACGCAGTCAGTACTCTTTTGTCGCTTGCGCCTGGTATCGCCAGAGCGTCGATGAGCCCCGCCTTGCGCTCGGCGTCGTACATGGGCTCGGGCATCCAGCCAAGGAAACCTGAACGGCCAATCAAGCTCTTGAGCGCAGTGACGGAGCGTGTTTCGACGACGACGTTGGGCAAGGCCAGGTTCTGTCGCGAGAACACCTTCTTCATATGCTCGAAAGGCGCGGTTCCCTTCGGCAGCATCGCCCAACGCTCTTGCAGCGTATCAGCGAGCGTGAGATTTGGCTTTTTTCGCAAAGGATGGCGCCGACCAGCCACCACGTAGCTGGTGTCCTCCCAACGGCAATCCTTGACAGCGACGATTTCGTCAGTGTCCTCAACGTCGACCCCCAGCGCCAGATCGATTTCGTGCGAGACAAGCGCATCCGCAAGGCGATCCCAGACGCCTTCGATGATCTGGACTTGAAGATTTGGCCACTTCTTGCATGTGCTGCCGATTGCCAATGGAAGCACCAGGCAGGCGATGCTGCCGACTGCGCCGACGCGAATCGTTCCTTTCGCCAAGCCCAGCATCGCCTTGATGTGCTCATTCGCATGCTCGGACTCGCGTTGCAAAAGGAGCGCGTGGGGCTGCAACGCCCTTCCCACATCCGTCAACTGCATACCCTTTGAGTGACGCTCGAACAGAGGTGCGCCAACCTGCTCCTCGAGTCGACGAATCGTGCGACTCAGCGCCGGTTGCGTCACGTTCAGAGCGTCAGCCGCCCGACCAAGGCTTCCGGACGAAACGATGGCGTTGAAGGCGACCAGATATTGGAGATCGAAAGTCATGCCGAACGGTAATGACTTTCTCTCAAAAAAGCAATTTTCATGAGAGTGACGAGCTTCCACACTTGTGCCATCGAGACAAGCGCTGCGACTCGTCCAGCGCACAACAGAAGGAAAGCGCGAAATGACCGGACCCGTACCACTCGCCGTCGTCGAAGCAGCCAGGCAACCCGGCACCGTTACCGTTCGCGACGCCGTGGTCGACCTCATGCGTCGTTTCGGCATGACATCCGTGTTCGCGAATCCCGGTTCGACCGAGCTCCCGATGTTTCGCGATTTCCCAAGCGACTTCCGCTACGTGCTGGGTCTGCAGGAGGCTACCGTGGTCGGGATGGCGGATGGCTACGCCCAGGCCACGCGAAACGCTTCCTTCGTGAACTTGCATTCGGCAGCAGGCGTGGGCAATGCGATGGGCAATATCTTTACCGCTCACAAAAATCGCACGCCGATGGTCATCACGGCAGGCCAGCAGGCGCGTTCGATCCTCCCTTTCGACCCATTCCTGTCTTCCGCGCAGCCCACTGAACTCCCCAAGCCCTATGTGAAATGGAGCATCGAACCAGCGCGCGCTCAAGACGTGCCACAGGCCATCGCGCGGGCGTACTACATCGCGATGATGCCGCCGCGCGGCCCCGTGCTCGTGTCGGTGCCGGTAGACGACTGGGACCAACCCGCAGAGTTCGTGCCGGCAAGGGTTGTGAGTACGGAACTTCGCCAGCAGCCTGCCGTTCTGGCGCAAATCGGCGATGCGCTGGATGCAAGTCATCGACCGGCGATCGTCGTAGGCGCCGCGATCGATCGGGACAACGCGTGGAACGAGGTCGTTGCTCTGGCTGAGGCGCACAACGCCCGCGTGTGGGCAGCGCCGATGTCGGGCCGGTGCAGTTTCCCCGAAGATCATCGGCTGTTCGCTGGCTTCCTGCCCGCAATGCGCGAGCGGATCGTCGAACTGCTCGGTGAACATGACCTGATCCTGGCCATTGGTGCGCCCGCGTTCGCGTATCACGTCGAAGGCGCGGGACCACACATCCCAAGCGGTGCTACGTTGTGCCAGTTGACCGAGGACCCGGATACCGCGGCTTGGACGCCGGTTGGAATGTCGGCTGTCGGCAGCATCCGCCTGGGAGTTCTTGATCTGCTCGCCCGCCCGGCGCCCCAGGTTCGAGCCGTGCCGCCAGCCAGGATCAGGGCGCCGAAGGCAGAGCCTTCGCCGTTGATGTCGGTTGCCTATGTCCTTCAGACGTTGGCGGAAGTGAAAGCGCCCGAGGACATCGTAGTCGAGGAAGCACCGAGCGCGCGCCCGGTGATGCAAGCCTATCTGCCGATCACCCGCAGCGAAACCTTCTTCACGATGGATAGCGGCGGTCTCGGCTACGGCATGCCGGCAGCCGTGGGCGTAGCGCTCGGCAAACCGGGCAGCCGCGTCATCTGCCTGATGGGCGACGGTTCCAGCATGTACTCGATACAGGCGCTGTGGACCGCAGCGCAACTCAAGCTGCCGATCACTTTCGTGATCCTGAACAACCGTCGGTACGCCGCGCTACAGGATTTCGCGCCCGTGTTCGGGTTCTCTGCAACCGATGTCGTTCAGGGAACAGAACTGCCCGACATCGATTTCTTGTCGCTGGCAAAGGGCATGGGATGCGCTGCCACACGCGTCGGCGATTCCAGCGATTTGCGGGCGGTGCTCGACCTTGCCCTGGCCGGCAAGGCGCCAAACGTCGTGGAGGTTCAGGTCGCCTGAACGCACCGCCCGCTCCAGCTTCCATACAAGACCCTTCCGGAGACAACCAATGAAGATCTCGATGCTGATCAACGGTGAGCAAGTCCAGGCCCGCAATGGCGCCACCTTCGAGCGGCGCAATCCGCTTGACGGCAGCGTTGCGACGGTCGCGCCCGCGGCCACCGAGGAAGACGCGGTCGCGGCCGTCGACGCTGCCGCCGCGGCCTTCAAGACCTGGTCGCACACTGGCCCAACCGAGCGCAGAACGATGCTGGCGAAAGCCGCGCAAGCGCTCGAAGCGAAAGCCGAAGCATTCGCGGCTGCCGTGGCGTCCGAGACCGGCGCATCAGCGATCTGGGCAGGCTTCAACGTTCACCTTGCGGCCGGTATGCTTCTCGAGGCCGCATCGCTGACCACACAGATCGGCGGCGAAATCATTCCTTCCGACGTGCCAGGCAACCTCGCCATGGGTGTGCGACAGCCAGCGGGAGTCGTTCTGGGCATCGCCCCGTGGAACGCGCCCGTGATCCTGGCCGTACGGGCCATCGCGACGCCACTGGCTTGTGGCAATACGGTGGTGCTCAAGGGCAGCGAAATCTGTCCTGCGACACACGGCCTCATCATCGAGGCGCTGCAAGAGGCCGGGCTACCCAAGGGCGTGGTGAACTTTGTCACCAATGCGCCGGCCGACGCGGCTGCTGTAGTCGAAGCCATGATTTCGCACCCGGCTGTGCGACGAGTGAACTTCACGGGATCAACCCACGTCGGCAAGCTCATTGCCGTAACCTGCGCTAAGTACCTGAAGCCCGTGGTTCTCGAACTCGGCGGCAAGGCGCCGCTGGTCGTCCTCGACGACGCCGATATCGATGCCGCCGTCAACGCGGCCGTATTCGGTGCGTTCGCCAACTCGGGACAGATCTGCATGTCGACCGAGCGGATCGTCGTCGATTCGGCCATCGCCGATGATTTCGTTGCCAAGTTGAGTGCACGTGCATCGAGTCTTCCGCTCGGTGATCCGCGTCTGGGCCCGGTGGTCCTCGGCTCAGTCGTGGACATGGGCACGGCAAAGCGCTGCAACGAACTGATCGATGATGCGCTTTTGAAAGGCGCGAAGCTCGTGGCGGGTGGCAAGGCGAACGACACGCTGATGCCCGCGACCCTGCTCGACCACGTAACGCCGGACATGCGCATCTTCCGCGAGGAGGCTTTCGGCCCCGTGAAAGGCATCGTGCGTGTCAGTGGCGTCGAAGAGGCGGTCGCTTGCGCCAACGATAACGAATACGGCCTCGCAGCCGCGGTCTTCGGCCGTGATGTGGCGCGCGCCATCCAGGTGGCGGGACGCATCGAGTCCGGCATTTGCCACGTGAACGGGCCCACGGTGCATGACGAAGCGCAGATGCCATTTGGCGGCGTCAAGGGCAGTGGCATTGGGCATTTCGGCGGAAAAGCCGGTGTCGATGCCTTCACCGACCTGCGATGGGTGACCGTTCAAACGAGCCCGCGCCACTACCCCTTCTGAGACAGACACCGCAATGAAAACACGAGTTGCCATCATCGGTGCCGGCCCGGCCGGGCTGATGTTGTCCCGAAGCCTGCACCGGCAAGGAATCGAGTCGATTGTCCCCGAGACCCGCAGCCGCGAAGCCATCGAGGCCGCGATCTAGGACACCACTACTGCTACTACCATGGCGCACAGACGCCAGAGCGCTCAATCAGGAGACAAGACATGATCGAACGAACCCCGTCAGCCGTTGGCGCGCAAGCTTTTCGAGCGCGCAACCAATGCCAGCGCATGCTGCCGACGACCTGCACCCTGGGAGTACGCGCATGAACTCCCAAGCGGTTCCCTTCAAGGGCAATGCCGACATCGGTCGTCTGCTCGACGACGGCGCCTATACGACCGTGCAAAAGGTTGTGGTCTTCCTGGCAGCCATGTCCATTGTGATGGACGGCTTTGACGGCCAACTGATCGGCTTCGCGATTCCGCTGATGATCAAGGAGTGGAACATCACGCGAAGCGCCTTCGCCCCAGCGGTCGCCGCTGGCCTCATTGGCATGGGGATCGGCAGCGCCTGCGCAGGCCTGTTCGCGGACCGATTCGGCCGTCGGATGGCGGTCATCTCCAGCGTCTTTGTCTTCGGCGCAGCGACCTGCGCCATTGGCCTTGCGCCCGATGTCCTGACCGTGGCCGCACTCAGGTTTGTCGCCGGCCTGGGCATTGGCGGTGCACTGCCGAGTTCGACCACGGTCACGGCCGAGTTCACGCCGGCGCGCCGCAGGACGCTCGCAGTCACGGCCACGATCGTCTGCGTGCCGCTCGGCGGCATGCTGGCGGGCCTCTTTGCCGGTGAAATCCTGCCCGCATTCGGCTGGCGCGGACTGTTCTTTATCGGTGGAATTTTTCCAATTGCGCTGGCTACCATTCTTCTGTTCACGTTGCCGGAGACGCCTCGATTCCTTGCACGCCATCCGGCACGATGGGATGAGCTGGGCAAGCTGCTAGGGCGCATGGGGCATCCGATGGCTGCCAATGCAACGTACACCGACGCCGCGGAGCAGGTCGTAGAAAAGCGGGCCGGGTTTGGCACGCTGTTCTCGGACGGTCTGGCGCGCGACACGCTGGCAACGTGGGCTGCGTTCTTCCTGTGTCTTACCGCCGTCTACAGCGCCTTTAGCTGGCTGCCGACGATGTTGGCATCGGAAGGATTGTCGATGGCCGTCGCCGGCTCGGGGTTGACCGCCTACAACCTCGGAGGCGTAGTTGGTGCGTTGGTCTGTGCCGTTGCGATAACGCGATTCGGGTCACGTTGGCCCTTGGTGCTGTGCTGCGCCGGTGCAGCCGCAAGTGCATTCGCGATGCAGACCCTGAATGCCGGGCGCGACACGCACCTGTTGATCTTCGGCTTCGGTGTGCATGGCATGTTCGTCAATGCAGTGCAGTCCACCATGTATGCGCTGTGCGCGTTCATGTACCCCACCAGCGTCAGAGCAACCGGAACCGCGTCCGCGCTGGCATTCGGACGGCTGGGCGCGATCCTCAGTGCATTCGCAGGGGCAGTGGTCATTACGGCCGGAGGTGCAATGGCTTATCTCGCACTACTTGGCACCGCGATGGTCTTGTCAATGTTCGCGCTCCTTGTCGTCACGCGTCACATCCCGAAGCCTGGTGGGCGGCTAAAGCCGAGGCCCGCGGCGGCAATCACTAGCTGAAATTCTTAGGGCAATCATGAAAATTACCATCGTCGGCGCTGGCGCCATGGGCTCAATGTTTGGCGGCTTGCTGGCTGAGTGCGGCAATGACGTCACGCTGATCGACATTAACGATGCACACATCGGCGCCATCCGATCGGATGGCTTGCGATTGGTCACGGACAACGGCGATCGGCGTGTGAAGGCGCTCAAGATTTGCCGACCTGAGGAAGCTCGGGAACTGCCCGAGTTGCTGGTGATCTTTACCAAGACCCTGCACACTGGCGCCGCGCTCCAGGGCGTCAAGCACCTGATTGGTCCGGATGTCCATGTGCTGTCCCTGCAGAACGGCTTAGGCAACGTCGAAAAGATCAGCGAGTTCGCCTCGGCAGAGCGCATCCTCATCGGCGTGACCACCTGGCCGGCCGACATGGTTGCGCCTGGCCACGTGCACTCGCATGGCAAGGGTATCGTCAGACTCATGGCCGCTGATGGCAACGTCCGATCGATCGTCACCGCGGTCTCCGAGACGCTCTCGGCCGCCGGTCTCCAGTGCAGTTCGGACGCCACCGTATGGGCTGCGATTTGGGAGAAGGTCGCGTTCAACGCCGCGCTCAACAGCATCTGCGCCGTAACTGGGTGCACAGTCGATCAGCTCGGTACTACGCCTGAAGGTAGCCGCCTCGCCGAGCAAGTCGTCGTTGAAGTGCTGTCGGTCGCACAGAGGCTCGGTATCGAAGTGAATCCATCCAAGTGCAAAGCCAATGTCGCAGGCGCCATTGCTCAGCACAAGGGGCACAAGCCATCGATGTTGCAGGACGTTCAGGCCGGACGCCGCACCGAGATCGAAGCGATCAATGGAGCAGCGGTCGCCACGGCCGAGCGCTTAAACATGAAGCTGCCAACAACCGAAACGCTGCTGTCGCTCGTGCGCCTCGTCGAGGCGCGGGCAATTGCCTGTCATCAGCCGTCTCTTTCATGAACACATCAGGATCAACCCCGTCATGCGTTTGAATGGGAGGCCTTCGTCGAGAACGCGGCCTCATGCTCGATGACTTACTCGCACGACGGATTCCCAATGCGTGTAGCCGGTCCCAAGCGATCACGAGCGCTATCTCTTCAATAGACGCGGCGCGGGGCAGAGCACAGTCGCACGCAATTTGGAGGATCCACGCACGTCATCAGTTCGGTGTATTCGTCCTCGGCGGCATGTTGATGACATGGTTCGTGGGCCACGCTGCCGAACCACGCACAACGACTATGTCGTGCTGTTCACGAAGATCCCCTGGGCCCCATCATGGAGCCCACTTCGACCAAACGAGCGCACATTTCTTGATTCAGGGAGAAGACGGCTTCACCCTTGCAAGCGGTCATCGACGCGGAACAGGTACGTAAGACTGGAGTGAGTCGGCAAAGGACACCCGCCAGCCGGTAGCAGAAATCATCCCGGCCGCCTCAAGAACCCGGCGCAGCGCCTGACATCAGCGTTCCATACAACGCCTGCGCAGCAGGCTGCAATGGCCTGTCACGGCGCCGTATCAGTGCAAGGATCCGATCTACGGTGGGTTCGACCAGCGGAATGCCACAAAGGCGGGGATGATCGTGCGGTAGCGCCATGCCAGGCAGCACTGCCATCCCTAGCCCGGCCTCTACCAGGGCCAGCACGCCAACCACGTGGTTGGCTTCGTAGTGGATGGTGGGTCGTCGTTCCAGGTGGGCAATGGCGTTCTCGATCAAGTTGCGATTACCACTTTGCTTCGACACGCTCACCATTCGTTGGCCCGCCAATTCTTCCCAGGCAATGCAGTCCCGTCCGGACCATGGATGGTCGCGCCGCAACGCGAGCCGGTAGGGCTCGGCGCGGACAGCATGAAATTCGATGTTGGGTTCCTGGGCCCCCATGAAATTGATCCCAAAATCGGACTCTCCCGACATGACGCTGG
Source organism: Cupriavidus sp. 21MJTG02-4 (assembly GCF_057798975.1). Taxonomy (NCBI): domain Bacteria; kingdom Pseudomonadati; phylum Pseudomonadota; class Betaproteobacteria; order Burkholderiales; family Burkholderiaceae; genus Cupriavidus; species Cupriavidus sp. 21MJTG02-4. The sequence continues at coordinate 443,579 of NZ_JBYOJP010000003.1, forward strand.
CCAGTACTGCATTCGCGTTTTCATCGATCACGTGCACACGCACGCCCGGATGCTGGCTGCCAAACCGATGAATAGCGTCGGGCAGGAAGTGCAACGCTGCCGACGGTATCGCCGCCACAGTCACCAGCCCGCGCTGGAGAGAGACCTCGTCGCCGAGCCGCAGCACCGCGCTGTCGAGAATGGCCAGCGCAGCGCGGGCCTCCTCCAGGAACTGCCGTCCGATGTGGGTCGTCTCCACCCGGCGCGTGGTCCGCTCGAGCAGGCGCGAGCCGAGCGTTCTCTCCAGCTTCTCGATACGCCGGCTGAGCGCAGGCTGAGAAATGTGAAGCGCCTCCGCGGCCATTCGAAAGCTGCCTTTTTCCGCGATGGCGACAAACGCCTGAAGGTCCTCGAGACCGAAATTAATGCGCGTCATGCATCAGCTATTGAAAACATTGCAATTCACAGATTAGTCGTTACGCAATACGCTAGCAATGCCTAGGCGGGACGTCGTGACGTGCCGTGAAGCGCACAACAAACACGAATCCCGGAGACCCACCTTGAAATTCGCAGTTCGCTTTCTGTTGCTCCCCCTGACCCTTGCCGCCTGTACCGTGACCGCCAGCGCCGAAACCTGGCCGGCGAAGCCCGTGAAGTTCGTCGTGCCGTTTGGCCCTGGCGGTGCCAACGACCTGGTTGCCCGCGCCGTGGCCGACGCGGCGTCCAAGCAGCTTGGGCAGCCCATCATCGTGGAAAACAAGCCGGGCGCCGGCTCGGTACTGGGTGCAGACTATGTCGCCAAGTCAGCCCCGGACGGCTATACGTTCCTGGCGCCGGCGGCCGGCGTCATCACCAACGCCATGATCAAGGCACACCTGCCGTACAAGGAGCAAGACCTGGTACCGGTGGCCTTGCTTGCAGTCAGCCCGTCGATCATCGTGGTGCCGGCCGACTCGCCGATCAAGGACCTCAAGAGCCTGGTCGCCCTCGGCAAAGGGAGCAAAAGCCTGAACTTTGCTACGGCGGGCACCGGCAGCACGCCGCATTTCGTTGCCGAGATGCTGAAGGTAGCGACCGGCGCCAAGCTCGAGATCATTCCCTACAAGAGCGGGTCGGAGGGCATGGTGGCCGTGGTCGGCAAGCAGGTGGACGCGACTTCGGAAGCCAGTGTCGTGGTGCTCCCGCAGGTAAAAGGCGGCAAGCTCCGGGCCATCGCTTCAACCTGGAATACGCGCATTGCCGCAATGCCCGATGTGCCCACCACTACCGAACTCGGCTATTCCGGCATCTTCATCGGCCACTGGTCTGGAGTATTCGCACCGCGCGGCACCCCTGAGGCGATTCTCGACAAGATGAACAAGGCCATCGACGCCGCCATCAAGTCACCGGAACTGCGCGCCCGCCTGATCCCGCAAGGCATTCAGCCAATGGGCGGAACGCGCGCGGATTTTTCCAAGTTCCTGGCAGCAGAAAAGGGCCGCCTCGGCCCGATCGCGCGTGCCGCCAACATGAAGGAAGACTGACGAGCGGTGCAGTGCATTGCCATCAGTCCAGGGAGACAGCATGAAATTCGCAACGTCTGCAGCCAGGCACGCCATCCCGCTCCTGCTGCTCTGGTTGGCAGGTCCAGCCTGGGCGGATGAGATCCGTGTCATTACTTCGGGCGGCTTCACCGCCGCCTACCAGAAACTGGTGCCACTGTACGAGGCCGCCACACAGGACCACGTCATCACCGCGTACGGTGCATCGATGGGCAATGCCCCCGATTCCATTCCCAGCCGGCTAGCGCGAGGCGAGACATTCGATGTGGTGATCCTGGCGGACTCAGGGCTCGACAAGCTGGTAGAGGAAGGCAAAGTGGCGCCGGGGAGCCGCGTCGACCTGGCGCGCTCGCTGATCGGCATGTCAGTGCGCAAGGGGGCGCCAAAGCCGGATATCAGCACTGCAGAAGCCGTGAAGCAAACGCTGCTCAACGCCAGATCGATCGCTTATTCCGCCAGCGCCAGCGGCACCTATCTTTCCAACGAGCTGTTTCCCCGGCTCGGCGTCGCGGACAAGATCAAGGACAAGGCCCACAAGGTCTACAGTGAGCGAGTCGGCACCGTGGTCGCGCGCGGCGACGCAGACATCGGCTTTCAGCAGGTAAGCGAATTGCTGCCGTTCAAGGAACTGGATTTCGTTGGCCCGCTGCCTGAGGACCTGCAACAGAAAGTCTTCTTCGCAGCCGGAACGATTGCAGGTCGCCAGACAGCGGCCACCTCGAGGTTTGTCAGCTTCCTGGCCTCGCCAGCGGCGGCTGCGATTGTCGGCAGCACCGGACTCGAACCCGTGGCGACCCCACTGCCGCCGCCAGCGCCGCCGGTGCTCGGACAACCGCCGAAGCCCTGATGCCTGCGGGCCCGCCGATGTGCCTCGCACGCCAGAGGCGGCCATCGGTTTGTCCGTACCGTCGATTTCCGCGCCCAGGCGACGCCGGCACAATGGGACGCAGCGCTGGCTAACGTCGGCGCCGTCAGGCCGCCAGGGATGCAAGCGAACTACCGTCGCCCCATCCGCACGATCCCTTCTTCCGGCGGCGATATCTCCAACGTTGCCAGCAGCAGCCCCATGCCCGCCAGAATGTGATACTGGCTGGCAATCTCCGTGTACTCACTGGTCACATAGGCGGTGCGCGCACTGAAGTATTCGTTCTCGGCGTTGAGCAAGTCCAGCAGGCTGCGTTGCCCAATCCGGAACTGCTTGCCATAGCTGGCCCGTGTCGCGTCGCTGGATTCGACATATTGCCCAAGGATGGCAACACGGTCATGCGCGGTAAGGTAGGCATTGTAGGCCTGCGACACGCCTTCCTGTACCTGCCTTCGAACGCTATCCAGGTTTTGCATCGCTTCCTGTATCTGGTACCCCGCCTCGTTGATACGCGCCTTGTCGGCATTGCCGCGAAAAATGTTGTAGCGCAAGCGGAGCATTACGCTGCGCTCGTCGGTGGTGCCGAGCACGCGGTCACGGTCCCGGTTCATGCTGACTTCGAGATCCAACCTCGGGTACATCGCCGACCTGGCGAGCGATCGTGTCGCCTCGGCCGCGGCAATATCGGCCTGCGCGGCATTCAGTGATGGATGGCTGGCATATGCGACCTGCACGGCTTGAACTTCCGTCGCGGGCAGCGCGGCGGCGAGCGAGGTCGGCCGGGACAGCTCTTGCGGCAATACGCCCACCACGCGCCGGTATGCGGTCAGGGCGTCCTGGAGACTGCCTTGCTCCGCCCTGAGGGCGGCCCGGGCCTGCGCCAGACGGCTTTCGGCCTGGAACAGGTCCGCGCGGCGCAGCACGCCGTTCTCCGCGCCCGTCCGGATGTGCTCGTGGATCCGCTCGTGTGTCTCGAGGTTGGCCATGGCGATCGCCACGGTTTCCCGGCGGCGCATCACTTCCAAATAGACCGCGACCGTTCGCAGTGCGATGTCCTCCGCCGTGGCGCCGACACGGTATGCGGCCCCGTCGATCTTCGCGCCCTGGCGGTCCACTTCGCTGCTGACGGCAAAGCCGTCGAACAGCATCTGCGAGATCGTGACGCCGGCGGCATGGCTGGCATAGTTCGAGTCGGCCAGCCCCATCAGTCGCGTGTTGTGGCTGTCCAGCCGCACCTGGCCGGTAGCCGCATTTACATCGACGCGGGGCAGGTAGCCGGCCTGCGCCTGCTTCAGCCCCTCGTCGGCGGCCAGCCGCCGGCTCCCCGCGGCCAGTACCTCGGGATTGGTATGCACGGCCTGATCCACCGCCTGCCGCAATGCCTGCGGGGCGGCCGCGGTCGGCAACAGCATGGCGACCCACAGCAGCACGCATGCCAGCCGGCATGGCGTCGTTCCCATAATTTCCCCAATCGGGCGCTCTTGCGGCTTGCCTGCCGGTCAGGCTCGGCAAGCCGTCCGTCACCCTTATTTTGACCTTCTCAACTGCATTTCCGGTACTGCTGCCGCATCACCCGCGTGTTGGCATGCAGCCGGCGACGCGCTTATACCGTGTGAATATTTCCATTGCTCAGCAGCGTATTGAGATCGACGCCTGCGACGCCTTGCAGCACGGCCACATCCTGAAATGCCGCACCGGTGCCACCGCCATCCCGATCCACGCTGACCACCGTGTTGCCGCCGACCTCCGACAGATGAATGAACTGGCCCGCGTTCGCGCCTGTCACGTTCATGCCCGATAGCAAGTCCGAAAGATCCAGCACGTCGCCGCCGGCAGCCGCGGGATTGACGTTGAAATCGGTGATGGTATCGACGGAAGCTGCGTCCGCCCGGAGAAAGCCGAAGGTATCGGTGCCGGCACCGCCTGTGAGTGTGTCGGCGCCGGCGCCGCCGATCAGGGTGTCATTGCCGTCCCCGCCGAGCAGGATATCGTTGCCGGCGCCGCCGCGCAGCACATCGTTGCCGGCTGAGCCGGTCAGCGTGTCGTTGAACGACGAACCGATTACGCCCTCCATGTTTTTGTAGGTGTCGGTTCCCAGTCCAACGCCGGCGAGGTTCACCGCGGTGGCGGTGCTGCCCTGGACCAGCGTGAAATTGAGCGCGCCGGTGGCATCCGAGAAGTCCAGCAGGTCGATGCCAGCGCCGCCATCGATCATGTCATTACCCGCGCCGCCGCGGAGAATGTCATTGGCATTGCTACCTGTGAGCGTATCGCCGTACTTTGACCCGATCACGCCTTCCATGTTGCTGTAGGTATCTTTGTCGAGACCGACGCTGGTCAGGTCGACCTGGGTACTCCCGCTGCCCTGTACCAGGGTAAAGGCGAAGCCTGCGGTCGCATCGGAGAAATCGAGCATATCGATGCCGGCGCCGCCGTCCAGAACGTCGTTCCCGGCGCCTCCGCGCAGCGTGTCGTCGCCCGCGCCGCCCTTCAACGTGTCCGCCGCAGCGCCACCCACGAAAAAGTCGTTCACTCCGGCGCCTGTCAACGCGTCGCTGTTGCTGCCGCCATCGAGGTAGGACGCCTGGTAGCTCGCGTCGGCCAGGTATACCGTCGCGGCCCCGTTGGTCGATGAAATATTCACGGTGACCGTGGCGGTGCTGGTGCCGCCGGCACCATCGGAGACCGTGTAGGTGAAGCCGCCGGAGCTGCTGTTGCCGGTCTGGAATGTGATGAAGGAATCGTTGGTTCCAGGCGCGAACTGGACGCCGGAGACCCCGCCCGAACCGGCGCCGAGCGCGGTAATAGTCAGGGCGCTACCGTCGATGTCGGTATCGTTGCCAAGAAGCGCGCTCACGGGAATCAGGATGCCGCTGGTGTTGTTCGATGCATAGACGACATCGCCAGCCGCCACGGGCGCATCGTTGACGGGATGGATCGCGATCGCCACGGAGTCGGTGTCCACTGCGGTTCCATCGTCGGTTCGGATCTGAAGCGATGCGGCGCCCGCATAATCCTTGTCGCCGAGGAACGACATGCCATCCAGCGCGGCTTGGATGGCGGCGTCGCTACCGGTGAACGTCATGGTACTGTCCGAGGAACCGTCACCCGCCAGGAACGTCAGGCCCGCAGTGCCATCCAAAGTAAGCGCGCCATGGGTGACGCTTAGCGTTACGGTGTGGGTCGAATTGTCTACGTCCGAGAAGCTGACGCCGTTGCTGTTTGCGGCGCTGAAGACGAGGTGCGCATCCTCATCGACCGCCTGCGCGGCGGGGACGACGTTGACCGCCGTGTCATTGCTGCCGGTAATGTTGACGGTCACGGTCTGCTGCGCCGTCAGATCCGCCGAGTGCACCGTCAGCGAATCGGTCACTTGCTGCCCGGCAGTGAGGCCATCGGCCTTGGTGTTGTCCAGCTTGTAAGTCCAGGCGCCGGAGTTGCTGTCGAAGGTGAAGGTGCCGTATGTGCCCGTCAGGGTCTCCGGCGCCACCGTGGCGAAGTGCGCTTCGCCACGGTCCGCGTCGTGGACAGTCAGCGTGCCGCTGGCCGAAGGATCCCCCGCCACGGCGTTGTTGGTGCCCCCCGCCTCGGTCACGGCCACATCTTCGCTGGCCGACGCAGTGATGGTCGCGCTGTCATTGCTGCCGGTGATGTTGACCGTAATCGTCTGCTGCGCGGTCAGATCCGCCGAGTGCACCGTGAGCGAATCGTTGACCTGCTGGCCGACGGTCAATGCGTCGGCCTTGGTGTTGTCCAGCGTGTAAGTCCAGGCGCCCGAGTTGCTGTCGAAGGTGAAGGTGCCGTATGTGCCCGTCAGGGTCTCCGGTGCCACCGTGGCGAAGTGGCTTTCGCCGCTGTCCACGTCGTGCACGGTCAGCGTGCCGCTGGCCGAAGGATCCCCCGCCACGGCGTTGTTGGCGCCCCCCGCCTCGGTCACGGCCACATCCTCGCTGGCCGACGCTGTGATGTTCGCGCTGTCATTGCTGCCGGTGATGTTGACCGTAATCGTCTGCTGCGCCGTCAGATCCGCCGAGTGCACCGTGAGCGAATCGTTGACCTGCTGGCCGACGGTCAATGCGTCGGCCTTGGTGTTGTCCAGCGTGTAGGTCCAGGCGCCCGAGTTGCTGTCGAAGGTGAAGGTGCCGTACGTGCCCGTCAGGCTTTCCGGCGCCACCGTGGCGAAGTGGGTTTCGCCGCTATCCACGTCATGCACGGTCAGCGTGCCGCTCGCCGAAGGATCGCCTGCCACGGCGTTGTTGGTGCCCCCCGCCTCGGTCACGGCCACATCCTCGCTGGCCGACGCAGTGATGGTCGCGCTGTCATTGCTGCCGGTGATGTTCACCGTAATCGTCTGCTGCGCCGTCAGATCCGCCGAGTGCACCGTGAGCGAATCGTTGACCTGCTGGCCGACGGTCAATGCGTCGGCCTTGGTGTTGTCCAACGTGTAGGTCCAGGCGCCGGAGTTGCTGTCGAAGGTGAAGGTGCCGTATGTGCCCGTCAGGGTCTCCGGCGCCACCGTGGCGAAGTGCGCTTCGCCACGGTCCGCGTCGTGGACAGTCAGCGTGCCGCTGGCCGAGGGATCGCCCGCGACCGCGTTGTTCGCGCCGCCGGCTTCGGTCACGGCCACATCTTCGCTGGCCGACGCTGTGATGGTCGCGCTGTCATTGCTGCCGGTGATGTTGACCGTAATCGTCTGCTGCGCCGTCTGATCCGCCGAGTGCACCGTGAGCGAATCGTTGACCTGCTGGCCGACGGTCAATGCGTCGGCCTTGGTGTTGTCCAGCGTGTAGGTCCAGGCGCCCGAGTTGCTGTCGAAGGTGAAGGTGCCGTACGTGCCCGTCAGGCTTTCCGGCGCCACCGTAGCGAAGTGCGCTTCGCCGCTATCCACGTCATGCACGGTCAGCGTGCCGCTCGCCGAAGGATCGCCTGCCACGGCGTTGTTGGTGCCCCCCGCCTCGGTCACGGCCACATCTTCGCTGGCCGACGCAGTGATGGTCGCGCTGTCATTGCTGCCGGTGATGTTCACCGTAATTGTCTGCTGCGCCGTCAGATCCGCCGAGTGCACCGTGAGCGAATCGTTGACCTGCTGGCCGACGGTCAATGCGTCGGCCTTGGTGTTGTCCAGCGTGTAAGTCCAGGCGCCCGAGTTGCTGTCGAAGGTGAAGGTGCCGTACGTGCCCGTCAGGCTTTCCGGCGCCACCGTAGCGAAGTGGGTTTCGCCGCTATCCACGTCATGCACGGTCAGCGTGCCGCTGGCCGAAGGATCGCCCGCCACGGCGTTGTTGGTGCCCCCCGCCTCGGTCACGGCCACATCTTCGCTGGCCGACGCGGTGATGGTCGCGATGTCATTGCTGCCGGTGATGTTGACCGTAATCGTCTGCTGCGCCGTCAGATCCGCCGAGTGCACCGTGAGCGAATCGTTGACCTGCTGGCCGACGGTCAATGCGTCGGCCTTGGTGTTGTCAAGCTTGTAAGTCCAGGCGCCCGAGTTGCTGTCGAAGGTGAAAGTGCCGTATGTGCCCGTCAGGGTCTCCGGCGCCACCGTGGCGAAGTGCGCTTCGCCGCTGTCCACATCATGCACGGTCAGCGTGCCGCTGGCCGAAGGATCCCCCGCCACGGCGTTGTTACTGCCACCCGCTTCCGTCACAGCCACATCCTCGCTGGCCGACGCTGTGATGGTCGCGCTGTCATTGCTGCCGGTGATGTTCACCGTTATCGTCTGCTGCGCCGTCTGATCCGCCGAGTGCACCGTCAGCGAATCGGTCACTTGCTGCCCGGCAGTGAGGCCATCGGCCTTGGTGTTGTCCAGCGTGTAGGTCCAGGCGCCCGAGTTGCTGTCGAAGGTGAAGGTGCCGTACGTGCCCGTCAGGCTTTCCGGCGCCACCGTAGCGAAGTGCGCTTCGCCGCTATCCACGTCATGCACGGTCAGCGTGCCGCTCGCCGAAGGATCGCCTGCCACGGCGTTGTTGGTGCCCCCCGCCTCGGTCACGGCCACATCTTCGCTGGCCGACGCAGTGATGGTCGCGCTGTCATTGCTGCCGGTGATGTTCACCGTAATTGTCTGCTGCGCAGTCAGATCCGCCGAGTGCACCGTGAGCGAATCGTTGACCTGCTGGCCGACGGTCAATGCGTCGGCCTTGGTGTTGTCCAACGTGTAAGTCCAGGCGCCCGAGTTGCTGTCGAAGGTGAAGGTGCCGTATGTGCCCGTCAGGCTTTCCGGCGCCACCGTGGCGAAGTGCGCTTCGCCGCTATCCACGTCGTGGACAGTCAGCGTGCCGCTGGCCGAAGGATCGCCTGCCACGGCGTTGTTCGCGCCGCCGGCTTCGGTCACAGCCACATCCTCGCTGGCCGACGCTGTGATGGTCGCGCTGTCATTGCTGCCGGTGATGTTCACCGTAATCGTCTGCTGCGCCGTCTGATCCGCCGAGTGCACCGTGAGCGAATCGGTCACGTGCTGCCCGGCAGTGAGGCCATCGGCCTTGGTGTTGTCCAGCTTGTAAGTCCAGGCGCCCGAGTTGCTGTCGAAGGTGAAGGTTCCGTATGTGCCCGTCAGGGTCTCCGGCGCCACCGTGGCGAAGTGGGTTTCGCCGCTGTCCACGTCGTGCACGGTCAGCGTGCCGCTGGCCGAAGGGTCGCCCGCGACCGCGTTGTTCGCGCCGCCCGCTTCGGTCACAGCCACATCCTCGCTGGCGGACGCGGTGATGGTGGCGGCAACAGGTGCGTTGACCTCATAGCCAGCGAAGTCGGACTTCGTAAGCTCATGCAAGCCGTTCAGCCGAATGACCATTTCCGGTTGGCCCGGGTTGCCATCGACATCGACATAGACATAGGTATTGCCGCCCGATTGCTGGAACCAGGCGCCGTGGGCCGTCGGAGTACCTCCGCCCCATTGGAACCCTGAACTCCCCAGGACGGGCCGCAAATCGATCTGGTCCGATCCCCGGACAAAGTCGGTGATGACGTCCATGCTCGCCGCGGTCGAATCGGATACGGCGGAATAGACGAAGACGTCGCGGCCGCTTCCGCCACTCAGCTTGTCGGCGCCCGCGCCGCCCTGGATGGTGTCGTTGCCCCCTTCGCCATAGATGGTGTCGTTGCCCTTTCCGCCGTATAGAAAGTCGTTTCCGCCTATCACGGCGTTGTCGCCGTTGTCCCCATAGATCAGGTCATCACCGTTGCCACCGTAGACGCGGTCATTGCCCGGCTGGGCCGATTCATGGCCGCGCCCAAGCAAATAGTCGGCGTAGGTGTCAAAGCCGTCGCCATACAATGTGTCGCCACCATTGTCGGTGCCAGCGGATTCGGTGTCGCCGTTCAAGCTGCCGATCACGTCGTCGCCACTGCCGCCGTACACGGCGTCAACCCCGTTTTCGCCCAGGAGGACGTCATTGCCGAGTCCGCCGAACACACGGTCCTTGCCATTGCCGCCAAGCAGCGTGTCGTCGCCGCTGCCGCCCTCGATGATGTCATCGCCGTTGCCACCGTCGACATAGTCGTTGCCGGCCCCGGCAGAGACGTAATCATTGCCATTGCCACTGAGGATCGTGTCGGTCCCGGCCGTGCCCAGGATATTGTCCGCCGAATTGGTACCGTTCAGTGTTGCCATATTTCCTCCGTCCTGGAATGGATGGCGGCCCGTTTGCCAGGCCATGCCTGTTATCGTGCTGCGCGGGTTCGCACGCCCGCGCAAGGTGTCAGCGTTCGCGCAATGCCAGTTCTTTGGTCTTGATAATCGGTTTGAGCAGGTAGTGCAGCACCGTCTTCTGGCCAGTCAGCACATCCACCGTAGCCACCATGCCGGGCAGGATGGGCACCTGCGTAGCGCTGCCGGTGGGGCGGTTGTCCCGGGTGCGCACCCGCACCAGGTAATAGCTCTCCGGGCGTTCGCCCGGACGCTCCGGCATCAGCGTATCGGCACTGATATGCTCCACCGTTCCCGGAAAGCCGCCGTAGATGGAAAAGTCGTATGCCGACAGCTTCACCATGGCAGGCTGCCCAGGCCGCAGGAATGCGATGTCGGCCGGTCGCACGCGTGCCTCGACGAGCAACGTGTCTTCCAATGGCACGATTTCCATCAGGTCCATGCCGGGCTGGATGACGCCGCCCACGGTATTGACCTTGAGCTGCTTCACGATTCCCGCCATCGGCGCTTTCACCAGCGTACGGTCCACGCGGTCCTGCAACGCGGTATTGGTAGCGCTCTGCGCCTGTTGCTCTGCCTTGGCCTGGTTGAGGTCCTGCATGGCCTCGGCGCGGAAATGCGTGGTGAGTTCCTCGAGCTTCTTCTGGCTCTCGCGATAGGCGGCATCCAGCCGCGGCATGGCCAGGCGTGTCGCGTCAAGCTCGCCCTGCAGGTCGTTGGCCTGGCGTTCCAGCCGCAGCAGGTCCACCTCGGAGACCACCCCCTGCGCCACCATGGGACGCATCATGGCCAGTTCCCGCGATACGAGCTGGTGGCTTTGCCGCAGTTGCTGCTCGCGCGAACGCTTCTCGGCCAGTTCCTGCCGGCGCTGGTCCGACTGCTGGCGCACCACAGCGAGGTTGGCTTCCAGCGCGCGCTTGCGGGATTCGAACAGCGAGCGCTCCTCCGTCACAAAGGCCCGGCTCGCGGCATTGCCGATCGCCCCGTCATCGAACGGCACGCCGCCAGCTTCGGCGCTCAGCCGGGCGATGCGGGCAACCAGGGCGTCGTCCTTGGTCCTGCCCTCCTTGAAGGAAGCCGTGAAACGGGTATCGTCGATGCGCATCAGCGGCTCGTCCTTGCGCACGACCTGGCCCGGCCGCACCATGATCTCGGCGACGATCCCCCCTTCCAGGTTCTGCACGACCTGGACCTGGCTCGAGGGAATGATCTTGCCCTCGCCCACGGTCACTTCGTCTACCCGTGCCAGCCCGGCCCACAGGAGCGCAATCAGCACGAAGGCCAGCGTAGCCCACAGGATCCAGTGCGCAAACGGCCGCGGTGCGGCACAGGCCGCGGCGTGGCGCTCGCTCATGAAGGCGCTGTCGTCCGCCCGCGCCCGCAGGGCTGTGACTATGCGCCGCAACAGCGAAGCGCGCCGGCGTTCAGGCTGAGGCGACATGAAGCTTCCTCCCAGCCAGCGCGTTGAGCACTTCGGCCTTGGGACCATCGGCGACGATACGGCCCTGGTCCATCACGATCAGCCGGTCAACCAGGCTGAGCAACGAACCGCGATGCGTGACCAACACCAGCGTGCGGTCTCCGAGCGCCGACGCCAGCCTGGCCTTGAACAGTTCTTCGGTACGGTTGTCCATCGCGCTGCTGGGCTCGTCGAGCAGCAGCACCGGCGGCTGCAGCAGTTCGGCGCGCGCGATGGCGATGGCCTGGCGCTGTCCGCCCGAAAGCCCTTCGCCGCGTTCGCCCAGGCGCAGGTCGAAGCCGTCCGGCAAGCGATCGATGAAGTCGCTGACGCCGCCCAGCCGCGCTGCCCGCAGTACCGCCTCGTCATCGGCATGGGGCGCGGCCATGACGATGTTGTCGCGCACGGTGCCGCTGAACAGCATCACGTCCTGCGGCACATAGCCGATATCGCGGCGCAAGGCCGTCGGGTCGAGCTGGCGCACTTCTGCGCCGTCGACCAGCACGGTGCCGGCGTCGGGAGCGTAGAGCCCGAGAACAAGCTTCTCGATCGTCGTCTTGCCGGAACCGATGCGCCCGATCAGGCCAACGCGCTCGCCGCTGGCGATCCGGAACGATACGCTGTCCAGCGCCGCATTGGCGCGCCCCGGATACTGGAAGCTGACTTCGCGAAATTCGATCTCGCCGCGCAGCTTGGGCCGGTGGACGAAGTGTTTTTCGGGTGGCCGCTCCACGGGCCATTGCATCACCTTTTCCAGTCCGGCCAGCGCGGTCCGTGCCTGGTGGTAGCGCGTGGTCAGTGCCGCCATTTGGGACAAAGGCGCCAGTGCCCTGCCGGCGAGGATGGTGCATGCAATCAGCCCGCCCGTGGTGAGCCGGTCTTCCGTGATCAGATAAACGCCCAGCACTACCACCGCCAGCGACGCCGCTTGCTGGGCGAACAGCGAGACATTGATCACGCAGGCCGACAGCAGGCGCGACTTCAGCCCAAGCCTTGCCATTTGCCCGATCACCTGCTCCCAGTTGCGCTGCGCCGCGCCCTCCGCGCCAAGCGTCTTGATGGTCTCCAGGCCCACCAGCGCCTCGACCAGCGCCGCCTGGCGCTGGGCCGCGCAGGTGCTGCTTGCGCGAACGGCCCGCGACAGCGGTCCCTGCAACGCCAGGCTCATCCCGATGACGACCGGCACGGTCAGCAGCGGCACCCAGGCCAGCGGGCCGCCGACCCAGAACATCGCGGCAATGAAGACCACCGCGAACGGCAGGTCGATCAGGGTGGTGATGGTGGCCGACGTCAGGAACTCGCGCACCGACTCGAACTCGTGCAACTGGCTGCTGAGGCTCCCGACCGAAGCGGGCCGCGCCTTCATCTGGATGCCTAGCACGCGCTCGAACACGCTGGCGGAGACCGTGACATCGATCCGCCTGCCGGCCACATCGACAAAATACCCGCGCAAGGTACGCATCACGAGGTCGAACCCGATCACAAGACCGACGCCGATCGCCAACGCCCACAATGTCTCCATCGCATGATTCGGCACCACGCGGTCGTACACATTCATGGTGAACAGGGGCATGGCCAGTGCGAACAGGCTGGTCAGCAACGAGGCGACCAGCACTTCTGCGTAGAGCGGCCATGATTGGCGAACTGCATCCCAGAACCACTGGCGCGGCTGCGCCGGGCCCGCTTCGGCGCCCGCGTCGGTACGATGGGCGGGCCGTGCAAAGATCGCATGGCCGCTGTAGCGGCATGCCAGCCTGTCGCGCGCGATCTCCTGCTCCCCGTCGCCCGTTTCAGGCAATGCGATCAGCAGGGCGCCGTTTTCGAGGCGGCGCAGCAAGACACAGGCCCCGCGCTCATCAAGCAGGAGGATGGCCGGCAGCACGAGGTCGGGGATATCGTCGAGCCCACGCCTGACCAGCCGGGCAGACAGGCCCGCCCGCGCCGCGGCGCGGGGAAACAGTTCGGGAGTCAGGCGGTTCGTTTCGAGCGGCAGGCCGGCCACCAGGGCTTGCGCCGATACCGCACGGTGAAAGGATCGCGCCAGCCAAAGCAGACAACCCAGCAGAGGATCGTCCGACGCAGCGTGCAGCGCCGAAGACGGAAGATCCCAGTCGGCGCCCGCAGCGGGCGCGGCGGTAGCGGTATGCATGGTGCCCCGCCTTCCGTCAGGAAACACCGGCGCCAGGCAGGCGACCGGCGCTGTCTTGCCAGCGCGTAAGCGCGCACGATTCTAACGGCGCGGACAGCAGGCGCCCCGGTTCCAAACACCCATCCATGGTTACCCCCCGGTCCCAATGGTGTGATGTTCAGGAAGCTTAAGTGAAGAATCCGGCGGAACGCATCATCCAGAAGGTTGGGTTGGCAAGGCTAAAAGTGAGGAGGTCCTCGTCCATTCGTCTATGCCCCGGCTGAACGGCTCATCCCACACCGGGTTTCTGCACCGCCTCCATCCTCGGATAGTGGCCAGCATGCTGCGCCCCAAACGAAGACAGAAAGGGCCATGGCGCCGGCGGGGGCGCCAAACAGCGTCATGGCGGCTAGGGCTTTCGATGCGCCGTAGAACCACCATAGAAAAGCCCCTCGGCGCGGGGTGGCTCCGAGGGGCTGAAGGCCTGTAGACAGGAGGAGATCCAGCGCCTACGCGGCCAGTGTACGGGGCCGCCGGCAAGGGGCGCATCCCCCAAGCGGGTCACACCCCAATCAAGTTTTTCCTTCTGCGCTGTGCAGCCCGCAGGGTTCCTGGGTGCAGTGAGGTAAGCTGACCGGGCACCCGTTGAAGTTCTCCGGAAATCTCGGCGATTCAAACCCATCAGGCCTGGCGAGATGCACAGTCCAACACTCACGTTCCCCAATCAGGAAGCCTGGGAAGCCTGGCTCGAAGCCAACGCAGAGGCTGTGCCCGGAGTCTGGCTGCGCATTGCAAAGCGATCTGCCGAACGGTCCACCGTTTCTTATGCCCAGGCACTTGAGAGCGCGCTTTGCTACGGTTGGATCGATGGACAGAAGCAGGCTGAAAGCGAGCACTACTGGTTACAACGATTTACGCCCCGAACCGCCAGAAGCATCTGGTCCAGGATCAACAAGGCAAAAGCCGAGGCATTGATTTCCGCCGGGAGGATGCGCCCCGCAGGGCTTCGCGCAATCGATCGAGCCAGGCGCGACGGACGTTGGGAGGCCGCCTATGCATCTGCCAGTACGGCGACGCTTCCCGATGATCTGCGGCAGGCCCTCGACGCCAACCCGAAGGCAAGGCAGTTCTTCGCTACCCTGAATAGCCAGAACCGGTATGCCATCCTGTTCAGGATCCAGAACGTAAAGAAGGCCGAAACACGCGCAAAGAAAATTTCTCAATTCATCGACATGCTGAACCGTGGCGAAAAGATCCACCCATAGCTTTCCAGTCCTACCAGCACGCTCTCAACAACGCTCAGACCGCGATCAGTAACAATCCGGAGCAAATTCAACGCGCATCGGAAGCGATCCAGCGAGCAGGGGCGCAAATGTCAAAGTACAGGTGCGAGTAATCGGGAAGGAGTTTCCAAACCGCACGTGCTACTTCGACCACGGCGCCGTGCACCATTGCTGCTCGCAAGGCACCCCATCATGGTTGCCGTCCATCTTCGTATCGGGACAGTTCTTCAGAAAGAATTTTGCTTCGCTACACGACGTCATTTGCGAGCAATGGGTTCGGCCGTCACAGTGGTACTGAACTTGTGCCACCTCGCCGGTATCGGCAGGCGCAGCCGCCTCGGCAACCCGCCATTCCTTGCTGCGTGCATGCCGGCTATAGGTGGAGTAGGCGTAGGCGCCAATCGCGATTGCCAGCGCCAGCGCGATCAGCCTGGGCGTGAATGAGCGGCGACTCCGTACCTGATGTGCCCGTGTATGCGGCCGCTTCAAGGCTTGTCCCACTACCTTCCGATACACCCGGATCGCCGCGGGCTTGCCGTCCTTGCCGGCCCCGACCTCATAGTCCAGCGGCTCTCCGACTGTTGGCCGCAAGCCGTCCCGGGGAAATGCACTGATGTGAACGAAGACTTCGCGGCCAGGGGCGGCGGGCGCAATGAAGCCAAAGCCGCGATCGTCATTCCAGGATTTGAGCTTGCCGGTAAATCGCATGGGGAGAATCGCAAAAAAAGCCTGAGACGATCCAGGCGACCGTTTCAGGCTTCATTCCATAGGGATAAGCGCTGCCTGCGCCGCGCAATGTAGTGGCATCGCGTATCGAGTGTCAATACATGCTGGCGGCTCAAGGCCTCGATGTTGCGGAGCGGCGTCCATGCCGGAACTGCCAGGCCTCGAACAGCGTCACGCCTGGCAAGACCAGCATCACGACGCACGGGTCTCGCTGGCGAGGATCCGGTCGCCCTCTGGCTTGCCCCGCAGGTACCACGCGAGCGACAGCAGCGCCACCCAGCCCGCGCCGACATACAGCGCCACGCGCGTGTCTTCGACATACCCCAGCACGCCGATCACGAACAGCATGAAGGCAATCGCCAGCGCCGGACCGGCCGGCCACAGCGGCACCTTGAACTTGAGGGCGCGGACTTCCTCGGCCGACAGGCGACGGCGCATGGCAACCTGCGACAGAAGGATCATGAGCCAGACCCATACCGTGGCGAAGGTCGCGATCGATGCAATGATCACGAACACCTGCTCGGGAATCAGGTAGTTCAGCACCACGCCGCCGAGCAGCGCGGCCGCCATCGCCAGCACCGTCACCCACGGCACACCGTGACGCGAGGTGGTGCCGAAAAGTCGCGGTGCGTGGCCTTGCTCCGCCATGCCGAACATCATCCGTCCGGCACCGAAGATGTTGCTGTTGATGGCCGAGATGGCCGCGGAAATCACGATGACGTTAAGGATCGCCGCGGCAGACTGGATGCCCAGCCCGGAGAAGATCTGCACGAACGGGCTGCCCTGGCCGCCAATGCCGGTCCACGGAAAGATGGCCATCAGCACGGTCATGGTCAGCACGTAGAACAGCAGGATCCGCGCCGGCACGGCGTTGATCGCCCTTGGAATGACCTTCTCCGGATTCTTCGCTTCACCGCCGGTGATGCCGATGATCTCGATGCCGCCGTACGCAAACATCACCACGGCCAGCGAGGCGATCAGTCCCCCTGCACCGTGCGGGAGGAATCCGCCATGGGCCCACAGGTTGGTCAGCCCCGGCGAGTGTTCGCCATTCATCTTGACGCCGAGGAACAGGATCAGGGTGCCGCCAATGATCATGGCGCCGATAGCGAGGATCTTCACCAGCGCCAGCCAGAATTCGAGTTCCCCGAACACCTTCACGTTGCACAGGTTCAGGCCGCAGATCAGCATGACGATGCCGAGCACCCAGATCCATTGCGGCACCTCCGGAAACCAGAACCCCATGTAGATGCCGAATGCCGTCACGTCCGCCAGGCAGACGATGATCATTTCGAGGATATAGGTCCATCCGGTCAGGAACCCCGCGAGCGGCCCGAGGTACTCGCTGGCATACCGGCCGAACGAGCCGGACACCGGCTCGCGAACCGCCATCTCGCCGAGCGCGCGCATGACCATGTAGACGGCAGCGCCGCCCAGGATGTAGGCCAGGATGACGGCCGGCCCAGCCAGCTGGATGGCGGATGCCGAGCCATAGAACAGGCCCGTGCCAATGGCCGAGCCGAGCGCAAGGAAGCGGACATGCCGCGCGCTCAGGTTGCGTTGCAGGGTTTTCAAGCTGTCTCCAGGAAGATATCGGGATGGGAGCGGTGCTCCCATGGCGCGCGGGTCTTCGCCCGTTCCGCGCCGGTGCGGGTGTATTTGTCTTAGAGGCTGGGCAGCATGCCCGTGGACAGCAGCGCCGTGAGGTGACGGCCGGCGATCAGTGCGCTGGCGCTTTCGATGTCCGGAGCGAAGTAGCGGTCCTGGTCGTAGAACGGCACCGACTGGCGCAGCAGGCCGCGCGCGCGTTCGAGCGTGTCGGAAGTCTTCGCGCCTTCGCGGAAATCGAGACCCTGGCACGCCGCGAGCCATTCGATGGCGACGATGCCCTTCACGTTGTCGGCCATTTCCCAAAGACGCTTTCCGGCGTTGGGGGCCATCGACACGTGGTCTTCCTGGTTCGCGGAGGTCGGCAGGCTGTCCACGCTGGCCGGATGGGCGAGCGCCTTGTTGTCCGACGCCAGCGCTGCGGCCGTGACCTGCGCGATCATGAAGCCGGAGTTGACGCCGCCATTGGCGACGAGGAACGCCGGCAGCTGCGACATATGCTTGTCCATCATCAGCGAGATGCGCCGCTCGCTCAGTGCGCCGATCTCGGCCAGTGCCAGCGCGAGGTTGTCGGCGGCCATGGCCACCGGCTCCGCGTGGAAATTGCCGCCGGAAATGATGTCCCCTTCCTCGGCAAACACCAGCGGATTGTCGGAAACGGAGTTTGCTTCGACGGCGAGGACATCCGCCGCATTGCGGATCTGCGTCAGGCAGGCGCCCATCACCTGCGGCTGGCAGCGCAGCGAATAGGGATCCTGGACCTTTTCGCAGCCCGCATGGGATTGGCCGATCTCGCTCGTGGGGCCCAGCAGGTCGCGGTAGATCGCCGCCGAGTCGATCTGGCCGCGCTGGCCACGCGCCGCGTGGATTCGGGGATCGAACGGCGCACGCGAGCCGAGCGACGCTTCGACGGTCAGCGCCCCGCAGACACTCGCTGCGGCAAACAGGTCTTCCGCCTGGAACAAGCCCTGCAGTGCGTAGGCGGTGGACACCTGCGTGCCGTTGAGCAAGGCCAGCCCTTCCTTGGCGGCGAGCGTGAGCGGTTGCAGGTCGGCCAGGGCCAGCGCTTCACGCGCGGGCAGCCACTGGCCGCGATGACGGGCCTGACCTTCGCCGAGCAGCAGCAGCGACATATGGGCCAGCGGCGCCAGGTCGCCCGAGGCACCGACCGAGCCTTTCAGGGGGATGCACGGGTACACCTCGGCGTTGACCAGGGCGATCAGGGCGTGGATCACCTTGCGGCGGATACCGGACAGGCCGCGCGCCAGGCTGTTGATCTTCAGCACCATGATCAGGCGCACCAGCGCGTCATCGATCGGCTCGCCGACGCCGGCCGCGTGCGAGAGCACCAGCGAGCGCTGCAGGCTCTCCAGGTCATCCCGTGCAATGCGCGTCTGCGCCAGCAGGCCGAAGCCGGTGTTGATGCCATAGGCCGTGCGGCCCTCGGAGATCACGCTTTCCACGCAAGCCACGCTGCGGTCGATCGCCGCGAAAGCGCGCTCGTCGAGCGTGATCCTGACGGGATGCTGGTGGACGGCGCGCAATTGCGCGAGCGTCAGCTCGCCGGGTTGCAGGTGCAGGGCGGTGGCCGACTGGTTTGCTTGAAGGGACATGTTGCGATTCACTGGGTGGCGCCGAGCATCGGCAGGGCCAGACCGTTTTGCATAGGCGGCCTGGTCTTCTATGGTTGTACGGTATTGTATATACAAGTTGATGGGTACTGGGGTATACCCACCTTGGGATGCCAGAAGCGAACATGAACGGACTGAAAGCCTGTGTGGCTGCGCTTGGCCAAGCGGCCGGATTACACATAACGCACGGCACCATCGCACCCGGGATAACCCTAGGCGCGTGTGACGGCGAAATGACAGCTTGGATCTCTAGCATCCCCGTCCCATAGCCCTCCATGGGCATTGGTCATAGGAGATAACTGTCATGCGCATCGTGGGCATGGTTGACAGATCACAGCGATCACGACAACTCGAGATCGCCGCGGCGCGTGCGGTAGAGAACACAGCACGGCTTCGCGCGGGCCTCTCGCGCAACATATACTGCCTCAGCGTCGACGGAGTAACCGGAGCGCCGCAGCCCGGGATGCGATGCACGATTTTTGCCGCCGGCCACCCCGGCGAGCGCAAGCCCGATGCTGCGCGCACCGCCGCATCGGCCTGCCGGTTCGTGAACTGCGCAGCGCCTGAGGATCGCCCATGCTGACCGCCATCGCCTACACGATGATCATCGTCTTCATGGCGCTGATCATGACCAAGCGCCTGTCGGCAATGGTTGCGCTGATCCTGGTGCCGATCGTCTTCGGGCTGCTGGCGGGCTTCGGCCTCGAACTGGGCCCGATGATGCTGGAAGGCATCAAGAAGCTCGCCCCGACCGGCGTCATGCTGATGTTCGCGATCCTGTACTTCGGGATCATGATCGACGCCGGCCTGTTCGACCCGGCCGTGCGAGTCATCCTCCGGCTGGTCGGCAATGACCCCACCAAGATCGTGATGGGAACGTTCGTGCTGGCGACGGTGGTCTCGCTCGACGGCGACGGCTCCACCACCTACATGATCACGTGCGCCGCCATGCTGCCGCTGTACAAGCGCCTGGGCCTGAGCCGCCTGGTGCTGGCCTGCGTCATCATGATGGCGGGCGGGCTCATGAACATCCTGCCGTGGGGCGGCCCGACCGCGCGCGCGGCCAGTTCGCTGGGCGTGGACGTGGGCCAGCTGTTCGTGCCGATGATCCTGCCGATGATCGTCACCGGCGTCTGGGGCCTGTTCGTCGCGGGCCTGCTGGGGCGCCGGGAAAAGAAGCGGCTCGGTGCCATTGCCTTGCAGCAAGCCGACGGGCCGGCCGACGGTGGCCCGGCAGTCACGGCCAGCGACCCGGCGACCGCGCGGCCGCGGCTGCTGTGGTTCAACCTCGCCCTGACGGTAGCCCTGATGGCGCTGCTGATCCACGGCGCGATCCCGCTGCAGGTGCTGTTCATGGTCGCCTCGGCGATCGCCCTGATGGTCAACTACCCCAATATGCAGGACCAGAAGGAACGGCTGGCTGCGCATGCCGGCAATATCGTCCCGGTCGTTTCGCTGATTTTCGCCGCGGGTATTTTCGTGGGCATCCTGTCGGGCACGAAGATGGTGGATGCCATCGCCGCCAGCGTGATTGCCGGCCTGCCCAACTGGCTGGAGCCGTACCTCGCGGTGGTGACGGCGGTGCTGAGCGTGCCGTTCACGTTCTTCATCTCCAACGATGCCTTCTACTTCGGCATCCTGCCAATCCTCGCCAAGGCCGGTGCCGTGCACGGCATTACCGCGGCGGAACTGGGCCGCGCATCGCTGATCGGCCAGCAGGTCCACCTGCTCAGCCCGCTGGTGGCGTCGACCTACCTGCTGGTCGGCCTGGCCGAGGTCGAGTTCGGCGACCATCAGCGCTTTACGCTGTTGTGGGCACTGTCGGCGGCGGTGGTGATGCTGGCCGCGTGCATTGTCTTCGGCGTGATCCCGTTCATGGGCCGGACCTGAGGCACTGTCATGCAAAATCACCGCACCTCACGGCTCGCCCGCCGACGCGCCCTGCTCGGGCTGGCGCTGGGCTGGCCGCTGGCATCGTCCGCGCAGAACACCAATGAATTGCTGGACTACGCGCCGCGGGCCAAGCCGCCGCCCGGCTACGACCCCGCCTATGCCGGCGTGGTCCGCGCGGCCGAGGACGAAGGCCGGCTGGTGATCTACGCGACCACGGACGCCGACGTGGTGCGGCCGCTGCTGGCGGATTTCCAGTTGATGTATCCGCGCGTCCGGGTCGAGTACGACGACCTGACCAGCACCGAGCTGTATCACCGCTACCTGGCCGAGACCCAGCTCGGGACCGAGTCCGCCGACGTCCTGTGGAGTTCGGCGATGGACCTGCAGGCCAGCCTGGTCAGGCGCGGCTATGCCATGACCTACGCCTCGCCGGAGGCATCCGCCCTGCCCGCCTGGGCCCGCTGGCAGGATCAGAGCTGGGCCACCAGCATCGATCCGGTGGCGATCGCCTACAACCGCAAGCTGCTCCGCCCGGCCCAGGTACCACGCACGCACGCCGACCTGGCGAAGCTGCTGGCCACGCAGGCCAGCCAGCTGCACCGCAAGGTCATCACCTACGACATCGAGAAATCCGGCCTCGGGTTCCTGCTGGCCACGCAGGATGCCGCGGCGGGGCCGGCCTTGTGGGACATCGCCACGGCACTGGGCAAGCTCGACACCCGCTATGTGTCCACCACCGCCGCCATGCTGCGCCAGATCGCCAATGGCAGCATGGCGCTCGCCTACAACGTGCTTGGCGCGTACGCGCTTGGCCAGGCGCGGAACAATCCGGCCATCGGCGTCGCCTTCCTGACCGACTACACGCTGGTGCTGTCGCGCATCCAGCTGATCAGCCAGCGCGCGCGCCACCCGAACGCGGCGCGCTTGTGGATCGACTACACGCTGTCGCGGCGCGGCCAGACCCTGATGGCGCAGCGCGCCGGGCTGTACGCCGTGCGCAGCGATGTCGGCGGCGACATCACCGCCGCCCGGCTGGTGACGCAGCTCGGCACCAGCATGCGGCCGATCCTGAACGACGCCGACCTGACGCGTCATCTCGATATCGCGGCCTATCGCGAGTTCGTGACACGCTGGCGCACCGCCACGGGCCAGAAGTAGCACCACCGCGAAATCCGCCGCTTCAGGCGGATTTCTTGTATCGGCATATTGACGCGGCACGCGCTTATACACAGCGATACAAAGCCCCGGGATTCCCGACACATGCCGCTTGAAGCGGCCTCCTAGACTCCTGTTCAGGTTGATCAAGCACACAGGAGAAACAGATGTCGGAACGAATCGATGTGCCCCGCCGGGGCTTTCTGGGCGTCGCTGCGGCAACGCTGGCCGCAGCGCAACTGGGCCTCTCGCAAGCCGCCCGGGCACAGGCCAGCGTAGCGAAGGCAGCCCCCCTGCCCCGAACCAGGCCTGGCGCGCATACGGGCTTCGCACCCATCCGGCAGGTCAACGCCGGCGTGCTGAACGTGGGCTACGCCGAGGCCGGCCCGGCCGACGGGCCGGTCGCGCTGCTGCTGCATGGCTGGCCCTACGACATCCACAGCTTCGTCGACGTGGCGCCGCTGCTGGCGGCGCGCGGCTATCGCGTGATCATGCCCTTCCTGCGCGGCAACGGCTCTACCACCTTCCTGTCGGCGGACACCAAGCGCAATGGCCAGCCCTCGGCCATCGCCGCCGACATGATCGCGCTGATGGATGCGCTCGCCATCCGCGACGCCGTGGTGGCCGGCTTCGACTGGGGCGCGCGCACGGCAGATATCATGGCCGCGCTGTGGCCGGACCGCTGCCGCGGGCTGGTGTCGGTGAGCGGCTACCTGATCGGCAGCCAGGCCGCCGGCACGCAGCCGCTGCCGCCCGAGGCCGAACTGCAATGGTGGTACCAGTTCTACTTCGCCACGGACCGCGGCGCGGCCGGCTACCGCAAGTACACGCGGCAGTTCGCCAGGCTGATCTGGACGCTGGCATCGCCGCAATGGAACTTCGACGACGCCACCTTCGAGCGCAGCGCGGCCGCATTCGACAACCCCGACCACGTGGATATCACCCTCCACAACTACCGCTGGCGGCTGGGGCTGGCCACCGGCGAAGCGCGGTTCGATGACATCGAGAAGAGGCTCGCCACGGCGCCGGCCATCATCGTGCCGACCATCACCATGGAAGGCGACGCCAACGGCGCGCCCCATCCCGAGCCCAGCGCCTATGCCGGCAAGTTCACCGGCCGGTACGAGCACCGCAACCTGACCGGCGGCATCGGCCACAACCTGCCGCAGGAAGCGCCTGCCGCCTTTGCGCAGGCCGTCCTTGACGTCGACCGGCGCTGAGGCGGGACGATGGTCCGGTGCGCGAAGGCGCCCGCCGGTTACAGCGGCACGACCTTCGGCGGGCCTTTCGGCTGGAACGGGAATCCCGGCGGAAACTCGGGCAGTGCCGGCATCGGCGGCATCGGGGGGAACGACGGCAATGGCGGCATCGCGGGCATCGGCGGCATGGGCATGTGTCCGCTGGGGTCAGGCTCCCCGACGGCAATGGACCGCATATCGTTATAGCCGCCGCGGATGGCGGCACGTGCGGCGAGGTCCAGTTCGCGGGTGCACGGCAGGTTGTCGATCAGTAGCGTGGACATGGGAGTCTCCTGTAGTCATGGAAAGCGAACGGCGGAAACGACGTTCGACCGGGACTATGCAGATGCCGTGCCACGGACGGCGCGGGTCTTCAGGTGCGCGCTACGGCCTTGCGTGGAGGGATTCTGGTGGGCCCCGGCCAACAGCCGCGCGAAACGTCTGCGCGGCCCGAACAGCGGTATCCACCTGCCTTGATTCCTAAGCGCCAACCTGCTCGATGGTCGGCTCGCACAGGATCGGAAAATTGACCGAGTTGGCAATGAAGCATTGCTCGTGTGCGGCATGGTGCAGCTGCTTCGCCAGTTCGGGATCATCCGAGGCGCGGATGGCGACGCGCGGCCGCAGCACGATCTGCGTGAACTGGCTGCGCTCGCCCTCGACCATCGTGCCGTGCGCCTCATCCGCATACGCCAGCACGGCGATGCCCGCGTCGGCGCACAGGTGCAGGTACCAGAGCTTGTGGCACGCCGACACGGAAGCGACCAGCAAATCCTCGGGATTCCAGCGAGCCGCGTCTCCAAGGAACGCCGGGTCCGACGAGCCGGCAATGGCTGGCTTGGCCCCCGAGCGGATCATGTAGTCGCGTGCATAAGCCCGGTAGCCCGACGTCCCGCTTCCCTTGTTGCCGGTCCACTCGACCGACACCCGATAGTGATGTTCACGCTTGGCCATGTCTGCGCTGCTCCTGGGGACGATGCCGTTGAAGTCCAACGCATGACGGGCCCCGCTGGCCCCTGCGTCGCGGGACTCCATTATTCCAAAGGACGCGAAAACACGGTCGAAGGCCGCTGCTGGGTGCGGAAAGCGGCTCAGGCGATCGAGCGCCGCAGTGCGCGCGACGGGTGGCTCGCCAGCCGCCGCGCCATCTGCAAGGAGACCCCGAAGCGGTCATAGAACGCGGATTCCACATCGCCGGCCGGAGGCCAGCCGACAAAGCGCTTCAGGTCCGCCATGGCGACGTCGCCGGTCATGGCTTCGAACAGCAGGCGCATCAGCCGTTGCGTGCGGCAAAGGTCCGTCAGCGCCGTGCCTTGCGAGAACAGCAGGCGGCGCAGCTGTGCCGCGGGCATGTCGAGCCGTTCCGCGATAAATCCGGCGCTCCACGCATATTGGGGCTGGAGAAACACGCGGCGGGAGATCCGTTGATGCAGGGCGTCCTGCGGTGCGCCGGGCATGCCGCGCCGGATCTCGAAGGTGCAGGACGACGGCTGCGCACCGCTGCCATCCAGGTGCATGTCGATGGCCTCGAACGGGTCGATCGTGACTTCCTGCCCAGGCATCAGCAGGCGCTCGTAGCCGCGCCGCCGGATGACCGACCTGCCCTGCGTGGGCACGACCGTCAGCGGAAACGCCAGGAACAGGCGCTGCAGGCTGACGTGCGAGTGGGACTGCAGGTGGGCGCGCATGGTGGGTCGGAAGTCGGTCGCAAGTCGGTCGTTTCGGGCAGCATCATCGCCGCTAACCGTGCGGCGCGCCATCTGCAATTTCCGAACGCACCGTTTGCCTGCGCCACACGCAGCGGTCCCGGTCCAGGCCCGTTCCAGGCCATTCCCACGCGCTCCGCGCGAACCCGTTCGACAGGATTGCCGCCGGATGCCGTTATCATGAGGGGGCCTGGTATGTCTGCCGGCGCACGGCAGACCCACCGTTGCCTGAACGGCAAGGGACTGCCGGGCCCGCCGCAGGACCGCTGCCGTTTTCAATCCGCCGCTCCCATTCGTCCTGCATGGAACACAACATACCTCTTATCACCACGCTTGCCGCCGGCTTCGGCATCGCCCTCGTCCTTGGCTACCTGGCCGAGCGATTCAAGGTGCCGGCGCTGGTCGGCTACCTGGTCGCCGGCATCATCATCGGCCCGGGCACGCCGGGCTTCGTCGCCGACGTCCACCTGGCGTCCCAGCTTTCCGAGATCGGCGTGATGCTGCTGATGTTCGGCGTGGGGCTGCACTTCTCGCTGAAAGACCTGCTGGCGGTCAAGCGCATCGCCGTGCCCGGCGCGGTGGTGCAGATGGCACTGGCGACGGCGCTCGGTGCGGGCGTGGCGTGGCTGTGGGACTGGCATTGGGGCAGCGGGCTGATCTTCGGGCTCTCGCTGTCGTGCGCCAGCACGGTGGTGCTGCTCAAGGCGCTGGAGACGCGTGGCGTGCTCGAAAGCATGAACGGCCGCATCGCCGTGGGCTGGCTGGTGGTTGAAGACCTCGCCACGGTGCTGGTGCTGGTCCTGCTGCCGCCGCTGGCCGGGATTCTGGGCGGATCGACGGGCGCCGAAGCGGCCGAGGCCACTTCGCTGTGGACCACCATCGCGCTGACGCTGCTGCAGGTGGGCGCCTTCATCGCGCTGATGCTGGTAGCAGGGCGCCGCGTGCTGCCGTGGTTCCTGTGGCTGGTGGCGCGCACCGGCTCGCGCGAGCTGTTCACGCTGTCGGTCATCGCCGCCGCCATCGGCATCGCCTATGGCGCGGCGCAGCTGTTCAGCGTGTCGTTCGCGCTGGGCGCGTTCTTCGCGGGCATGGTCATGCGCGAATCCGAGTTCAGCCACCGCGCGGCGCAGGAATCGCTGCCGCTGCGCGACGCGTTCTCGGTGCTGTTCTTCGTCTCGGTCGGCATGCTGTTCAAGCCGGCGATCCTGATCGAGCAGCCGCTGCACGTGCTGGCCACCGTGGCGATCATCATCCTGGGCAAATCGGCTGCGGCCTTCGGGCTCGTGCTGGCCTTCCGCTATCCGCTCAATACCGCGCTGACGGTATCGGCCAGCCTTGCGCAGATCGGCGAGTTCTCGTTCATCCTGGCCGGCCTGGGCCTGTCGCTCGGGCTGCTGCCGGCCGAGGGCATGAGCCTGGTGCTGGCGGCCGCGCTGATCTCGATCGCGCTGAACCCGGTGCTGTTCGCCGTCAACGAACCGTTCCGGCGCTGGATCCTCAAGCGCTCGGCACTGGCCCGCGGCCTGGAGCAGCGCGGCGACCCCTACGCCGAACTGCCGATGAGCACCGAGCGCAAGTACCTGGAAGGCCAGGTGGTGCTGGTCGGCTATGGCCGCGTAGGCCGGCGCATTGCCAGTGCGCTGCAGGCGCGCGGCATTCCGTATGTGGTCGCGGAACAGAACCGGGAGCTGGTGGAAAGCCTGCGCAATCGCGGCATCGCGGCGGTCTCCGGCAATGCCGCCGAGCCCGCCGTCCTGATCCAGGCCCATATCGCGCGCGCCGCGATGCTGGTGGTGGCGATTGCCGATCCGATCGATGTGCGCCAGATGGCCAGCATCGCGCGCACGCTCAATCCGTCGATCGAGGTCGTCCTGCGCACGCACAACGAGGACGAGTCCGTCATGCTGCGCAAGGAAGAGATCGGCACGGTCTTCTATGGCGAGGAGGAACTGGCCAGGGGCATGACCGCCCATGTGCTGGAGCGCTTTGCGCCTGGGCCGCAGGTTCACGCCTCGGGCCATGCCGCAGGCCACGCGGCCTGAGCTACAGGACTTGAAAGCGCGCGGGGCATTGCGCCCCCGCCATCAATCGCCATCAATCCGCGGCGGCACCCGACGACTTCGCCACCTTCGTCCACCGCTGCGTCTCCTTGCCGATGAAATCGCCCAGTTGCGCCGGCGTCATGTCGCCGGCGGTCACGCCCTGCTCCTCGAAGCGTTTCAGCACATCCGGCTGCTTCAGCGCCTTGGCCAGCTCCGTGCCCAGCCGCTGCGTCACCGCGGCGGGCGTGCCGCGCGGCGCCATCAGCGCAAACCAGGTGGTCACCTCGTAACCCTTGATCCCGCTTTCCTCCAGCGTGGGCACGCCCGGGTAGGCCGGGGACCGTTTCGCGGTGGTGACGGCCAGCGCCCTGACCTTGCCCGAACGGACATGGGGTGCGGCCGAAGGGCTGGTTTCAATGGCCATCTGGATCTGCCCGGCGATCAGGTCGGTCATCATCGGTGCGCCCCCCTTGTACGGGACGTGGACGATGTCCGTGCCTGTCATCGACCGGAACAGTTCGCCCGACAGGTGTTCGGTACTGCCCGGTCCGGCTGAGCCGTAGTTGACCTGTCCGCGATGGGACTTGATATAGGCGATCAGTTCCGCCACCGACTTCACGGGCAGCGACGGGCTGACCAGCAGCACATTGGGCGTCAGCGCCACCAGGCCAACCGGCACCAGGTCGCGCGTGAAGTCGTAGGGCAGCGACTTGTAGATGCCGGGCGCCATGGTGTGCGCCACGGTGGCCAGCAGCACCGTGTAGCCATCCGGCGTGGCGCGCGCGACGTTGGCCGCGCCAAGCGTGCCACCGGCGCCGGGGCGGTTGTCCACCACCACGGGCTGGCGCAGGGCCTCGCCGAGTTTCTGTCCGATGGTGCGGGCGATGATGTCGGTGGTGCCGCCCGAGGCGAACGGCACGACGAGGGTGACAGGCTTGTCGGGCCAGCTCTGGGCGGCGGCGGGTGCCAGGCCGGACAGTGCCAGGCCCGCTCCGAGCAGGCAGGCCAGAGCAGTGCGGCGAACGGTATTGGTCATCGGACGGTCTCCTTGGGGATAGATGGTCTTCTTGTCGGTGCGGCAGCGTTCAGCTTCAGTCCGAGCCGAGCTGCAACGCATTAGGCTGGCGCTTCTCGATGGCGGACTTGAGCAGCGCCGCGCAGCGGTAGATGCCGTGCGCGAACTTGCCGAACGGCAGCGTGGCGAAGAGCGCCATCACCACGCCCAGGTGCACGGCCAGCAGCATGGCCATGGCGCCGGTATCGCGGCCAGCCAGCAAAGCCATGCCCGAAGCCGCGGTAAGCAGCAGCAGCGCGATGAAGCCGCGATCCATGGGGCGCTGGGCCGCATCCCCGCGGGCCGGGTCGCGCCGCAGGTTCAGCCACAGGAGTCCGGCCGGGCCGGCGAGCAGCCCGATGCCGCCGGCCATGCCCAGCAGCACGGGCAGGCTGGCCAACGGATAAGGCGCATGCATTCCCAGCACATAGTGGTACAGCGTGGCCACCGCGGTCGATGCAAAGCACGCCATGAAGCCGTAGAACGTCAGGTGGTGAAAGCGTCGGCGTGCCAGCGTGAAGCGGTCGTCCTCCTCGTTGCAGCCCTGGCCATGCCCGCCGTCGAGATACCGGAGCGTGAGCGCGTTGCGGGCGGCTTCGCCAACGGCCGGCGGGGTAGCGCGCCCCGGCGACACGTCGCGCCAGAAGGTCCGCGCCCCGATGCCCAGTGACAGCACCGCAAAGCCGAAGACCGCGCCGAACATCGCGGCCATCATGTTGTGCGGGAAGATCGCGTAGAAGTTGCCGGCCAGCGGCGCATGCCACAGCGCCCCCTGCCGCGCGATGACGAGCAGCAGGAACAGCGCCAGGCCGAACGCCAGTGCCAGTGCCACGGTCAGGCCATTGCGCCGGTACAGCGCGCCCATCGGCGCCGGCCATGCGTACTCGGCATAGGTCTCGGCGCGCACCCGCGCCATGGCCTGCGGGATATTCACCGCGAATTCATGCGGCGGCGCGTACTGGCAGGCGTGATAGCAGGCGCCGCAGTTGTGGCACAGGTTGGCCAGGTAGTTCACGTCCGCCTTGCCGAAGGAAAGCCTCCTCGTCATGGCAGGGAACACGGCGCAAAAGCCCTCGCAGTAGCGGCAGGCATTGCAGATCTGCATCTGCCGGGCTACCTCGGCTTCGTTGCCGCTGAGGGGCAGCACGCGGATGGGGATGGTTTTCCTGTCATCGGCGCCTTGCCGGGCCATGCCGCCTGCGGCTTCTTCGCCGGCCTCGCGTACCAGCGCTTCAAGCTGCTTCACGTTGTGCTCCTTTCGATTGTGCGGCCGCCCGTGCCGCCTGCGTGCCGGCGATGCGGCCGAACGCGGTGCCGATCGACATGCCGACCCCGGCCGTATAGCCTTTGCCCAGCACATTGCCGGCCATCATCTCGCCCGCTACGAACAGGTTGTCGCTGGGCTGTCCGTTGAAATGGACCGCGGCGTGCTCGTCGACCTTCAGGCCAAGGTAGGTAAAGGTGATGCCCGGGCGCAGTGCGTAGCCGTAGAACGGCGCTGTGTCGATGGGCCGTGCCCAGTGCGTCTTCGGCGGCAGCAGGCCTTCCGTGCGGCAGTCATCCAGCGTCGTGTGGTCGAAGGTGCCGTTGCGGCAGGCGGCGTTGTAGGCCGCCACGCTGTCCACGAAGGCCTGCTCGGGCAGACCCAGCTTGCGGGCCAGTTCGGGCAGGTTGTCAGCCACCGTGCCGGGAAACACCGGCGGCATGAAGCGGCCGACGGCCTTGGCATCGATGATCGAGTAGGCGATCTGGCCCGGCTGCTGGGCCACCAGGCGGCCCCAGATGGCGTAGCGTTTGGGCCAGAAGTCCTCGCCCTCGTCGTAGAAGCGCCCGGCATCGCGATTGACCACCACGCCCAGCGATACGCAGTCGATGCGCGTGCAGATGCCGCCGTCATACAGCGGCGCGCGCGCGTCGATGGCCACGCAGTGCGACTGCGACGGATCGCCGATCGCGTCCGCGCCGGACTCGATCATATGTTTAAGCAGCACACCCATGTTGAAGCGCGTGCCGCGGATCAGGAAATTGTCGGCCGGCCATTCGCCGCGCTCGTTCTGGCCCCACGCTTCGCGCAGCCAGGCTCGATTCGATTCGAAGCCGCCCGCGGCCAGCACGCACGCGCGCGCCTCGAAACGCTGGTCGCCGCTGCGCGCGGCCACGAAGCGGCCGCCGTCGAGTTCGATGGCATCGACCGGTGTCTCGTATCGGACCTGGACGCCCATGGCCTCGGCACTGCGGTAGTAGGCATTGACCAGCGCCTTGCCGCCGCCCATGAAGAAGGCATTGGTACGGGCCACGTGCAGCGCGCCCGAAAGCGGCGGCTGGAAATGCACGCCATGGCGGCGCATCCAGGGGCGGCAGGTCGACGATGCGCGGATGACCAGCCGCGCCAGTGCCTCATTGGTGAGTCCGCCGGTGACCTTGAGCAGGTCCTGCCAGTACTCCTCTTCCGGGTAGCTGTCGACCAGCACGTCCTGCGGCGCATCGTGCATGCAACGCAGGTTGCGCGTGTGCTGGGAGTTGCCGCCGCGCCAGGCCCTGGGGGCGGCTTCCAGCAGCAGCACGCTGGCGCCGGCCTCGCGTGCCATGAGCGCGGCGCACAGGGCGGCGTTGCCCCCGCCGATTACGAGTACGTCCCACATCAGTACAGTCTCCGTGATTTGCGGCGACTGTACTGAGCCGCCCGATGTCCCGCCAGAAGGGATCGGGCAACGGGTGTTTACGAATCGTGAAGGGTAGCCCCGGGCCAGCAGCGGGCGCGCACCAGATCGCGCGCCACGGCAGCCAGGGTGCCGCGCGCGGCCAGGCCCGCCGGAGACAACTCATCGTCCGACAGGCTGGCCAGGAGGTTCGGGCGCCGCGCCGCGGTGTCGCCGATCGGGATCATGACCAGAGGCTCGCCGCCGAGGCGCGCCACCGCCGCGCCAGGCTGCACCGTGGCGCCAAGGCCCGCACGAACGGCATCCATCAGCATGGCCAGGCCATCGATTTCCGCCACCACGTTGGGCTGGTGGCGGCCCCGAGCGAAGGCGGCATCGAGCACGGAACGCAGCCCGTGCGGGCTGCTGGGCAGGATCAGCGGAAGGCCGCGCATTTGGGCGAGTCTTGCTGTCTTGCCCGTCGGCAGACCGGGCATGTCATCACGGCTGATCAGGAACAGGCGCTCGGTCAGCAGCGGTGCCAGGCTCCAGCGATGATGGCCTTCGGCCTGGAACAGGACAGCCAGGTCAAGCTGGCGGGTGCCGATCATCGTCGCCAGGTTGCCTGACAGGCTTTCCACGAGATGCAGGCGGATGTCGGGATAGCGCTCGCGCATGGCCTGCATGAAAGGCAGGCCCAGCACGCTGATGGTGCTTGGCGCCATGCCTACGCTGACGTGGCCGGAGAGCCTGGCAAGCTGGGCGGCGCGCACGGCGTCGTCCGCATGGCGCACGGCCAGTTGCGCCTGCCGCCAGAATGCCAGGCCGGCATCGGTTGGCACGACGCCCGTCGATGTGCGCCGCAGCAGGCGCGTGGCAAGCTCGCCCTCCAGGCGGCTGATCTGCTGGCTGAGCGCCGACGTGACCACGCCCAACTTCTGGGCGGCCTGTCCCATGCTGCCGAGTTCGACGACCTGCAGGAAATACCGCAATTGCCTGAGTTCCATCCGGCCTCCTCTCAACCAGTTCCCTTCGAGGCACGCGGACGATCCCTGGCAGCGGCCCGTGATCATTATCCGTGAACGCCGGGAGCGGCCACAAAAACTTCAATAGAATCCCGGTTGGTCCGCATTCGCGCAGCGCCATGACGCTGCGCCCCCCTTGGAGGAAACATGAAGGCAGTCAATATCCTGGAAACCATCGGCAATACGCCGCATATCCGCATCAACCGGCTGTTCGGCAATGGCCACGAAGTCTGGATCAAATCGGAACGGTCAAACCCGGGCGGCTCGATCAAGGACCGCATCGCGCTGTCGATGGTGGAAGATGCCGAACGCCGTGGCGTGCTCAAGCCGGGCGGCACCATTATCGAGCCGACGTCGGGCAATACGGGCATCGGCCTGGCGATGGTGGCCGCGGTCAAGGGCTACAAGCTGATCCTGGTGATGCCCGATAGCATGTCCCTCGAACGCCGCCGCCTGATGCTCGCCTACGGCGCGACCTTTGACCTGACCCCGCGCGAAAAAGGCATGAAGGGCGCCATCGCCCGCGCCGAGGAACTGATCACCGCCATTCCCGGCGCCTGGATGCCCCAGCAGTTCGAAAACGCGGCCAACATTGAAGTCCATGCGCGTACCACCGCCCAGGAAATCCTGGAGGATTTCCCCGAAGGGCTCGACGTGCTGATCACCGGTGTCGGCACGGGCGGCCATATTTCCGGCTGCGCGCAGGTGCTCAAGCAGAAGTGGCCGCAGCTCAAGGTTTTCGCCGTCGAGCCGTCGGCTTCGCCCGTGATTTCCGGCGGCGCACCGGCACCGCATCCAATCCAGGGCCTCGGCGCCGGCTTTATCCCGGCCAACCTGAAGACCGGCCTGCTCGATGGCGTGATCCAGGTGGATGCCGAACCGGCCCGCGACATGGCGCGCCGCTGCGCCAGCGAAGAAGGCATCCTGGTCGGCATTTCGTCGGGTGCCACCCTCGCCGCGATCGCCGGCAAGCTACCCGAGTTGCCGGCCGGCGCACGCGTGCTGGGCTTCAACTATGACACCGGCGAGCGCTACCTGACGGTCGAGGGTTTCCTGCCCGCCTGAAGGGGGGCGTGAGCGCACCGGCAGGCAGCGCCGGCGCACGGTTCGACGCGCGCCATCGGATCCCGCGGCAGCAGATCTCCGCTCGCCCCGGTGCGTTCAAGTCTTGATGCCGGTCAAGCTGCCATCGCCGGCGGCGACTACGCTGGATCAGAAGGGCCCACGCGGTGCCTCTTCCGATTTGCCGTTCCCGACCACTCGCCACGACTCACCGGAGTTCCCCATGTATCAGCGCATCCTGCTAGCCGTAGATGGCAGCCAGTCTTCCGATCTCGCATTGAGCCAGGCCATCACCCTTGCCACGGCCACCGGCGCGGAGGTCAAGGCCTTGTTCGTGGCCGACGACAGCGACGCATTCTTCGATGTCGCCTACTTCGACGCCAGGGCCCTGATGGAAAGCATCCGTACCTTCGGCCGCAAGGTCCTGGCGGAGGCCGAGGACAAGCTGGAGGCGGCCGGCATCAGGCATTCGACCCAGCTTGTCGATAAGCCAGTGGCGCCCGGCCAGATCTCGGCGACCATCGTCGCCCAGGCCGATGCGTGGAGCGCCGACCTCATCGTGCTCGGCACGCATGGCCGGCGTGGCGTGCGGCGCCTGCTGATGGGCAGCGTCTCCGAAGGCGTGGTGAGCAAGTCCAGTCGGCCGGTGCTGCTGATCCGCAGCGAAGTCGAAGGCTAGCGCACCGGGTCCGCGCGCCCCTTCCCGCGGCGACCCGGCGCCGCGGGCCTATTGCGCACTTTGCTCCACTGGTCGGACAATCCGGCCATGCGGGATCTCCCCGCCTGGAGCCTTTGATGAGAATCCGCCTGGCATACGTAGCCTCCCTGGCGTGCGTCGCAGCCCTGGTCCTGGGCGGCTGCTCGGCGCTGCAACCGGAACAGACCGGCCAGCGGCTGGTCGGCAGCGACCAGAGCGCCGTGCGCAGTACATTCGGCGAACCCACCGATTCCTTCCGTTTTCCGAATGGCACGTCGCGCTGGCTCTACTCCCAGCAGCCTCTCGGTCATGCGGTCTACGCGGCGGACTTTGACGCCGCCGGCAAACTTATGAGCTATCGGCAGATGCTGACGGAAGCCGAAATCTATCAGGCCAAGATCGGTGCCTGGACCAAGCAGGATGTGCTCGAGCGCTTCGGCAAGCCGCGCGAACCTATCCAGTATTACCCGCTGATGAAGCGCGAGGCCTGGAGCTACCGGATGTTTAAGGATGGCTACCAGACCGCGCATTTCAGTTGCTACTTCGACGACAGCGGCGTGCTGCAGCAGACCATGATCATCGTCGACCCGCTCGGCGGCGATCGCCGCGGGCGCTCTCGCTAGCGTCGCGCCCCAAGGGAGCCAATGCTGGCGGAAGGGGCTCCCGGACTGTGGCGGCGTTTTCGCGCAGAATAGACCTTGCCGCGACGCAGCAAAGACTGCGCGCGCCTTCCCTGATCTCTTCTTGCGCGGAACCTGAACGTGACTACTGCGATCCTGCTTGAAAACATCCACCCCAGCGCCACGGCGCGCCTGGGTGAAGCCGGCCTGAAGGTCGAACGCCGCAGCGGCGCGCTGGCCGGCGACGAACTGCGCCAGGTGCTGTCCAGCCATGACCTGGTGGGAATCCGTTCCGCCACGCACCTGCGCGCCGACGACATCCGCAGCGCGCCGGAGCTGCTCAGCATTGGCTGCTTCTGCATCGGCACCTCGCAGGTCGACCTGGACGCCGCGACGGCGGCGGGCATTCCGGTCTTCAATGCGCCGTTCTCCAACACGCGTTCGGTGGCCGAGCTGGTCGTGTCCGAAGCCGTGATGCTGCTGCGCAAGATACCCGAGAAAAATGCGCTCGCGCATGCCGGCAAGTGGGCCAAGGGCGCCAGCGGCGCGTTCGAGGCGCGCGGCAAGACCATCGCCATCGTCGGCTACGGCAATATCGGCTCGCAAGTCGGCGTGCTGGCCGAGTCGATGGGCATGCGCGTGGTGTACTACGACGTGCTGGCCAGGCTGTCGCTCGGCTCGGCGCGCGCGGCCGGCACACTTGAGGAGGCTGTGTCGCAGGCGGACGTAGTCACGCTGCACGTTCCCGCCACGGCACGCACGCGCAACATGATCGACGCTGACGTGCTCGCGCGCTTCAAGCCTGGCGCGATCCTGATCAATGCCTCGCGCGGGACTGTGGTCGACATCGATGCCCTGGCGGCAGCGCTGCGCGCCAGGCACCTCGGCGGTGCCGCGATCGACGTCTTCCCCGAAGAGCCGAAGACCAACAACGATCCGTTCACCAGCCCGCTCCAGCAACTGCCCAACGTCCTGCTGACGCCGCATATCGGCGGCAGCACCGAGGAAGCGCAGGAGAACATCGGCACCGAGGTAGCCGCCAAGCTGCTGCACTACCTGACCACCGGCGGCACCATCGGCGCGGTGAATTTCCCGGAGGTGGATCCCGGTCCGCTGCACGCGCCGGCACGGCTGCTCAATATCCACAGCAACGCGCCCGGTGCGCTGGCCGCCCTCAACACGCTGCTGGCACAGGACGGCGTCAACATCAACGGCCAGCACCTGCAGACGCGCGGCCATACCGGCTACGTCGTCACGGACCTCGACCGGGCGCCGTCCGACGCGCTGATGGGGGCCTTGCGCACCCACGCCGGCTTCGTGCGTTCGCGCCTGCTGGTCCGGTAAGTCCCGCCGCCTCACCCGACCGTCCACATCCCACCTCATCCGCTATCCGGCCGCAGGCAACGTCTGGGACTCGATAGCGGATAGCGACTTGGTCCGCGCGTGCCCGCCTCTCACCATTCGAAGTGACAAATTTGTAATATTTTTGAGGGAATTGCTAAAGCCACGCCCTATCAAACCGCTATCCGGGACAGGAGCGACTGAGACGCAGTTGCGCTTCGTGCCACACGGTAGTGGCCGGGTGGCATCCACATGAGGGAGTTCGATATGGACGGCAGAGAAAGGCACGTGCCGGCATGGGCACGCCGGCTCGGACTATCGTTGTGGCTCGCCGCCGGCATCGCCGGCACCGCGGCCGCGCAATCCGGCACCATCACTTTCCGGGGAGCCATTACGGAACCCTCTTGCGGGTTCGAGGCCGGGGCTCAGGTGGTGCACGCCACCTGCATGTCCCCCGGTAGCGGGCCTGTCAGCACGGATCTCAACGCGGCGACTGCCGGCAAGCAGGCCAGCACCCGGGTCGGCGCCGCCCGGCTGAAACTTGAGCGGCTTGCCGGCAGCCGGGGCAACGCCTACATCGTCGTGGCCACCTACCTGTAAAGCCGCCGTCGGGGTCGCGCATGGCGCTTCCCCGACGTGGCCGAACCACATTAGCGGCCCGCCCGGATCAGCTCGGCCGCTTTCTCGGCGATCATGATCGCCGGTGCGTTGGTGTTGCCCGCGACCAGCGTGGGCATGATGGAAGCGTCGACCACGCGAAGGCCCTGCACGCCGCGCACGCGCAACGCCGGATCGACCACGGCCATCGCATCGACCCCCATCTTGCAGGTGCCGACCGGATGGTAGACGCTGTCGGTACGTTCGCGCACAAAGGCCTCGATCGCCTGCTGGCTGCCCTCGCCCGGACCGAAGTCGTCGGTGAACAGCTCGCGGCCGCCGGCACTGGCCAGCGCCTGCTGGGCAAAGATCCGGCGGATGGCGCGCACGCCCGCCACCATGCCGGCCATGTCCTCGTCATCGCTCAGGAAGCGCGGATCGATCATTGGCGCCTCGCGCATGTCGCGCGAGCGCAGGCGCACCTCCCCGCGGCTCTTCGGCCGCAGCACGCAGGCGTGGCAGGAATAGCCGTGACCCAGCTTCTTCCTGTCGCCGCCATGGTTGAGCAGCGCCGGAACGAAATGCAACTGGATGTCCGGTACGGCCAGGCCCTGCCGGCTCCGGATAAATGCACCCGCTTCCGCGAAGTTGCTGCTTGGCATGCCGGTACGCTTGCGCCGATAGCGCAGCAGTTCCAAGGAAAGCCTGGCAAAGCCGGGCAGCGAATGTCCGAACAGGTCCAGCGAACG
The DNA here is from genome assembly GCF_057798975.1 of Cupriavidus sp. 21MJTG02-4. Lineage (NCBI taxonomy): Bacteria > Pseudomonadati > Pseudomonadota > Betaproteobacteria > Burkholderiales > Burkholderiaceae > Cupriavidus > Cupriavidus sp. 21MJTG02-4. Next base: position 480,259 of record NZ_JBYOJP010000003.1, read on the forward strand.
CACCTGCTTGTTGAGGATGACGTCGGGATGGTCCTGCAGGTTCTTGCCAACGCCCGGCAGGTCGGCCACGACATTGATGCCCAGCTCGCGCAGTTCCTGCGCCGGCCCCACGCCCGACGCCAGCAGCAACTGCGGCGAATTGAAGGCGCCGGCACTGACGATGACCTCTTGCCGCGCCACCAGCTTCTGCTCCACGCCGCCCCGCACCACGGTAAGGCCCGTCGCACGCGTGCCATCGAAGTCGATGCGCAGCACCTGCGTCTCCACCAGCACCGTCAGGTTGCGCCGGCCACCGCTCAAGGTTGTGTCGGCGGCGTTGCCCTGGTGCAGATAGGCACGCGCCGTGTTCCAGCGCTCGCCACGGCGTTGCGTGACGTGGTACAAGCCTGCGCCTTCCTGCTCCGCGCCATTGAAGTCGCCGTTCGCCGGATAGCCTGCCTGGATCGCCGCCTGGACAAAGCGGTTCGAGAACGGATTGGGCGAGCGCAGGTTGCTGACCCAAAGCGGACCCGAGCCTCCGTGCCAGCGGTTGTCGTCACGGCCCTGGTAGTCCTCATGGCTTTCGCTGCGCCGAAAGTAAGGCAGCACGTCTTCATAGCCCCAGCCGGTGCAGCCCAGGCTGGCCCAGTCGTCATAATCGTTGCGGTGGCCCCGGATATAGACCATGCCGTTGATCGACGAGCTGCCGCCCAGGCCCTTGCCGCGCGGCTGGTAGCCCCGCCGGCCATTGAGGCCGGCCTGCGGCGCGGTGTGGTAGCCGTAGTTGCGCACGCCGGCCTTGAGCACCGTCGACGCCATACCGATTGGCATCCACACGCTGATGTGGTGATCGCTCGGCCCCGCCTCGACCAGCGCGACCGTTACCGCGGGATCTTCTGCCAGCCGTGCCGCAATGGCGCAGCCCGCCGAGCCCGCGCCCACCACCAGATAGTCAAACGTTTCCATGTAAGCGGTCACTCCCTTATGCGTCCGCGGCACAGCCGGCGACCGACTTGTACTCAAGGAACTCCGCCAGGCCATAGGCGCCGAACTCGCGGCCGTTGCCCGATGCCTTGTAGCCGCCGAACGGCGCAGTGAAGTCCATCCGGGCGCCGTTGATCTGCACGGAGCCGGCACGCAGTTCGCCCGCTACGCGCCGCGCGCGCGCCGGGTCGCCGGACCAGACGTAGGCAGCCAGTCCGTACGGCGTGTCGTTGGCGATGCGGATCGCCTCGGCCTCGTCGCCATAGGGAATCATCACCAGCACCGGTCCGAAGATTTCCTCGCGCGCGATCGTCATGTCGTTGTTGACATCGGCAAAGACGGTCGGACGGTTGTAGAAGCCCTGCGCGAGCCCGTCAGGCCGGCCGGGACCACCCGCGATAACGCGCGCGCCCTCGCCGATGCCGGCTTCGATCATGCGCTGCACGCGCTCGTACTGGGCCCGGTTGGAGCTGGGGCCCAGCTTGCTGTCCGGCGCGGCGGGGTCGCCCACCGTCAGCGCCTGCGCGGTCGCCTGGGCGATGGCGATGGCGGTCTGGTACTGCGCGCGCGGCACCAGCATGCGCGTCGGCGCCGTGCAGGTCTGGCCCGAATTGAGCATGCAACTGACCACGCCCGCCGAAACCGCGGCCTTGAGGTCGGCATCGTCCAGGATCAGGTTGGGCGACTTGCCGCCCAGCTCCTGCGCCACGCGCTTGACCGTCGGTGCAGCCTGCACGGCCACGTCGACGCCGGCACGCGTCGAGCCCGTGATCGAGACCATATCCACGCCGGGATGGCGCGACAGCGCCGCGCCCACCGCCGGGCCCGTGCCGAACAGCATGTTGAACACGCCCGCCGGCGCGCCGGCTTCATGCACGATCTCGGCAAAGATGCGCGCATCGAGCGGTGCGATCTCCGAGGGCTTGAGCACCACCGTGCAGCCCGCCGCCAGCGCCGGGGCGACCTTGGCGGCGATCTGGTTGACCGGCCAGTTCCACGGTGTGATGAGCGCCGTCACCCCGACCGGTTCGCGCACCACCTGCGTGGTGCCGCTGACGGTGACGAAATCAAAAGCATCCAGCGCGGCAATGGCCGACTGGATCTGTACCAGCCCCATCGGCGCCTGGTACTCGCGGCACAGCCACAGAGGCGCGCCGATCTCCGTGCTGATGGCCTGGGCGATCTCGCCGATGCGCGCCTTGTAGCCATCGGCAATGCGGCGCAGCAGCGCCAGCCGTTCCTCGCGGCTGGACCTGGACCACGACGGGAAGGCGTCGCGTGCCGCGGTCACGGCCCGATCGACATCGGCCACGCCGCCCATGGCAACCGTGCCGATCACTGCTTCCGTCGCCGGGTTGACGATATCCGCCAGCGAGAAGCCGTCAGCGGGTGTCACCCACTCGCCCCCGATATAGAACGTATTGAGATTGTGCATCGATCGTAGCTCCTGAAAGTGGGGGCGCTTCAGAAAGGTTTGTCGCCGATGATGGTGGCGCGCATCATGCGGCGCACCGCCGGGAAATAGTCCTGCACGGCGTAATGCTGCGTCGAGCGGTTGTCCCAGAACGCGATGGTGTTGGGCTGCCACTTCAGGCGGACCTGGTACTCGGGGACCGCGGCCTGGCGGAACAGGTATTGCAGCAGGTCCAGCTCGCCATAGCGGAAATCGAAGCCCACGCGGAACTGGGCCTTCTCGCCGAAGTTGGCGAGGTGCGTGACGAAGCCTTCATTGACATAGAGGATCTTTTCACCGCTCTCCGGGTGCGTGCGCACGACCGGGTGGGTGACGGCCGGGAATTTCTTGCGGTTGATCTCGCGCTCGTCGGGCGTCATGCGCGCGCCGAAGCCGGGCATGATGTCGTGCACTGCGTAGAGACCTTCGATCCGTTCCTTGACCGCGTCGGGCAGCGCCGCATGGGCGCGTGCCATGTCGACCCAGATGGTGTCGCCACCGGACTCCGGGCATTCCACGCAGCGCAGCATCGATGCCATCGACGGCACCTCGCGCCACGACACGTCGGAGTGATAGATGTTCTCGCGCCCGCGCATGTCCTTGGTGCCACCCAGCAGCACCAGTTCCGGATGGTCCGCGTGATGCGGGAACACGGGATGCACCTCGAGTTCGCCGAAGCGGCGCGCAAGCTCCACGTGCTGTGCCGGCGTGATGTCCTGGTCGCGGAAGAACAGCACCTTGTGGCGCACCAGCGCCTGGCGCAGCGACGTCAGGGTCGCGTCGTCCAGCCGCTCGCGCAGGTCGATGTCGCCGACCTCGACGCCGATCGTGGGCGTCATCCGGGTGACGGTGAAGCCGTGGTAGCCCACGGACGTGGCGTCTGCCGATACATCCTTCAACTGGACTGCCGCGTTGCTGTTGCTCATGTTGTCTCCTCGATAAGATGGCGAGGGCCACGGTGCGAGCGCGCCGCGCCATGGCCGGTTCTGTGGCGTGCCCGCGCGTATCAGTCCAGGCGGATGTCCGAAGCGCGGATGGCTTCGGCCCAGTAGATTTGCTCGGCCTTGACGACGTCGGCAAAGGCTGCGGGCGTGCTGCCCTTGAGTACGATGCCCAGATCCACCATGCGCGCACGGAAATCCGGGTTGGACAGCGTTCGGTTGACGTCCGCGGAGACCTTCTCCACGATGGCGCGCGGCGTCGCCGCAGGGGCGAACATGCCGACCCATCCCTGACGCTCAAGGCCACGCACGCCGGCTTCGGCGAACGTCGGCGCATCGGGCAGCAGCGGCGAGCGCGCCGCGCCGGCCACGGCCAGTACGCGCAGCTTGCCGGCGGCGGCATGCTGGCGCGCGCTCACCGCCGCGATCATGCCGGCGGGAAGCTGTCCGCCGAGCAGGTCGTTGATCAATGGCGCCTCGCCCTTGTAAGGCACGTGCGTGAGCGCGACCTTTGTGTTGCGCGCGAAGATCTCCATGTACAGATGGCCGCTTGAACCCAGTCCATACGAACCATACGCAAGCGGCTTGCCCTGCTTGCCTATGTAGTCGATGAGCTGCTTGACGCTGCTCACGCCCAGCGACGGCTGCACCACCAGCGCAAGGTTCGACGTGCCCAGTTCCGAAATGGGTGCGAAATCACGCACCGGGTTGTACGTTGCCTTGCTGTACAGGCTGGGCGCCTGCACCATGCCGGTCAGCGTCAGCAGCAGCGTGTGGCCATCGGGTTCGGCCTTGGCCACCATGTCCGCGCCGATCATGCCGCCGGCGCCAGGCCGGTTATCGACGATGACCGGCTTGCCCCAGGCCTTGGCGAGGCCTTCGGCAATTTGCCGCGCGACCACGTCGCCGGTGCCGCCGGCCTGGTAGGGATACACCACGCGCACCGCGCGCGACGGATAGGCCGCCCCATTCGCCTGTGCCCGGGCACTCAGGCCGAATCCTCCGAGCGTCGCGCCCGCCAGCCCGAGTCCCAACTGCTGCAAAACCTTGCGCCTTTGCTGCTGCATGTTGCTGTCTCCACATTGTCTTTGTTCTTCCGCGTGCCGGACGGCACGGGTTCGACTGACTGCGCTGCGGCTGCAGCCGGCCTCTGTCGGGCCTGGTCATGCAGCCGCAGTCCTGCATACCGCTGGCCTCAAAGCGTGCGCGCGATGATCTCTTTCATGATCTCGTTCGAGCCGCCGAAGATCTTGCTCACACGGGCATTCACATACATGCGCGCGATCGGGTACTCCATCATGTAGCCGTAGCCGCCATGCAGCTGCAGGCATTCGTCGATGATCTCGCAGCTGGTCTGCGTGCCCCACCACTTGGCCATGGCCGCGGTCTCCGCATCGAGTTCTTCGCGCAGGACCTTGGCCATGCAGTCGTCGACGAAAGCGCCGGCGATCACGGCCTTGGTCTTGCACTCGGCCAGCTTGAAGCGCGTGTTCTGCATATCGAGCAGCGTGGCGCCGAAGACCTTGCGTTCACGCACGTACTCGGTCGTCAGCTCCACCGCGCGCTCCATGGCCGACAGCGCCCCCAGCGCGATGATCATCCGTTCCTGCGGCAGCTGCTGCATGAGCTGGTAGAAGCCCTTGCCTTCTTCCTTGCCCAGCAGGTTGGCGCATGGCACACGTACGTCGTCGAAGAACAGCTCGGCGGTGTCCTGCCCCTTCTGGCCGATTTTTTCGAGGATGCGCCCGCGGCGGAAGCCGGGCAGGTTCTCGGTCTCGACCACCACGATCGACACACCCTTGGCGCCATTCTCCGGATCGGTCTTGCAGACCACCAGGATCAGGTCCGCCAGGAAGCCGTTGGTGATGAAGGTCTTGGAGCCATTCAGCACGTAGTGGTGGTCGCCGTCGCGCAAGGCGCGGGCCTTGATGCTCTTGAGGTCGGAGCCCGCGCCGGGCTCCGACATGGCAATGGCCGCGACCATCTCGCCGCTGGCCATCTTCGGCAGCCAGTGGCGTTTCTGCGCTTCGGTGCCATAGCGCAGGATGTAGTGCGCAACGATGCCACTGTGGACGTTGGTGCCCAGGCTGCTCACGCCGGCGCGCGACTGCTCCAGCGTGATGATGGCCTCATGCGCGAAGTTGCCGCCGCCACCGCCGTATTCCTCGGGAATGCTCGCGCACAGCATGCCCATCTCGCCGGCCTTGCGCCAGATCTCGCGGTCCACGTGCTGCTGCTTCCACCAGCGGTCCTCGTGCGGGACCAGTTCGCGCTCGATGAACTTGCGGATGCCGTCCTGGAACATGGCGAGGTCATCGGTAATCCAGGGTCTTTGGTTGAATGCCATGATGTTGCTCCTCCCCGATCAGGGACGGCCGCCGCCGCAGATCAGGACCTGGCCGGTGATGTAGTTGGATTCCGGAATGCACAGCAGGTACACCGAACCGGCCGCCTCGACCGGGGTGCCGCCCCGGCCCAGCGGAATCATCGCTTCGATGTTCTTCATCAGTTGCGGGTTCACGCCGACCTTGATCTCGTTGCCACCGATGTTCAGCGTCGAAGTGTTGTCCGAGCCGGCGGTGGCTTCGGTCAGGCGCGTCTTGATCAGGCCGAAGGCCACGCTGTTGACGTTGACCTTGTAGCGGCCCCACTCCTTGGCGAGCGCCTTGGTCAGGCCGTTGATGGCGGCCTTGCCGGCCGAGTAGTTGGCCTGTCCGGCGTTGCCCATCACGCCCGAAACCGACGAGATATTGACCACCTTGCGGAACACTTCCTGGCCGGCCTCGGCTTCCTTCTTCGCGGCTTCGCGGAAGTAGTCGGCGGCGGCGCGCAGGATGCGGAACGGCGCGGTCACGTGCACGTCCATGATGGCCGACCACTGCTCGTCGGTCATCTTCTGGATCACGTTGTCCCAGGTGTAGCCGGCGTTGTTGACGATGATGTCCAGGCGCCCGAAGGTCTGCAGCGCGGTGCCCACGAAGCGGGTGCCGAAGTCGGCTTCGGTAACGCTGCCCACGCAGGCCACGGCCTTGCCGCCGGCGGCGACGATTTCCTGCACCACGGCCTGCGCCGGTTCGGCGTCGAGGTCGTTGATGACCACGGCCGCGCCTTCGCTGGCAAGTTTCAGCGCGATCTCGCGGCCGATACCGCGGCCCGAACCCGAAACAATGGCGACCTTGTCGACAAGCTTGCTCATTTCCCTATGCTCCTTTGCTGATCTGTTGAATGTCCCGGCAGTACGGTGCCGCGTCAGGCGGCGAGGGCGATCAGTGCATCGCCCGACAGCTTGGTTTCGCCCGCCTGGTTGCGGGTCTGCAGCGCCACGCGCACGGTGCGCGCGGCCTCATCCTTCTCCACGACCTTGGCCGTGCAGGCGATCTCGTCGCCCACGTGCGTGATGGCGGCAAAGCGCACGGAGAAGCTGCGGATGGCCTGCTGCGGCACCCAGTTGGTCAGCAGGCGGCCCAGGTAGGCCATCGACAGCATGCCGTGCGCGAACACGTCGGGCATGCCGGCCTGGCGCGCGAAGTCGATATCGACGTGGATGGGGTTGTGATCGCCCGAGGCGCCCGCATACAGCGCCAGCGTGAGCCGGTTCAGCGGCGGCGCAGTGAAGGACGGCAGTTCCGAGCCGACCGCGATCTCATCAAACCGGAGGGTCTGCATGGCTGTCTCCTTAGCTGTTGCGCACGACGATGGTGCTGCGCAGGTCCGCGACCGGGTCGCCCTTGGCGTCGGTCACGCGGGTTTCGCGCACCACGAACTCCAGTGCACCGCCCTTCTTGTCGAAGATGTCGGCCACGCGGGTCTCGAAGGTCAGACGCTCGCCCGCATACGCCATGCGGTGATACTCGAAATGCTGCTGGCCATGCAGGAGCTTGCCGATGTCGATGTTCAGGCGCTCGATCATCGCGCGCGGATTGGGCGACTCCATTTCCAGGCAGAACAGGAACGTCGGCGGCACCGGCAGGCCCGGATAGCCCGCGGCCTCGGCCGCGGCCGGGTCGGTGTAGCGCGCGTCGACCTGGCCCGTCGCCTTGGCGAAGAAGCGCAGGCGCCCGGCCTCCACGTCGACGGCGTGGCGCGAGATCACTGCGCCGATATGCATCTTGTCAATCATCTTGCTACTTCCTTTCCTGCTTACTGCTGGCGTTCGTACAGCGTCACCACGCAGGCGCCGCCGAGGCCGAGGTTGTGCTGCAGCGCCAGGCGCGCGCCGTCGACCTGGCGCTCGCCAGCCTTGCCGCGCAATTGCCAGACCAGCTCGGCGCACTGCGCAAGACCGGTGGCGCCGAGCGGGTGGCCCTTGGACAGCAGGCCGCCGGACGGATTAGTCACCACGCGGCCGCCGTAGGTGTTGTCGCCGTCGACAATGAACTTCTCGGCGGTGCCTACCGGCGTCAGGCCAAGGCCTTCATACGTGATCAGCTCGTTGGCCGTGAAGCAGTCATGCAGTTCGACCACGTCGATGTCCGTGGGCGACACGCCGGCCTTCTCATAGACGGCGTTCGCCGCGGCGGCGGTCATGTCGTAGCCCACCACCTTGCGCATATCGCCTTCGTCGAAGGTGCTGTTGCGGTCCGTGGTCATGGCCTGCGCGGCGATCTTCACGCGGGTGTCCAGGCCATGCTTGCGCGCGAACGATTCCGAGCACAGGATGGCGGCGGCCGCGCCGCAGGTCGGCGGGCAGCATTGCAGGCGCGTGAGCGGATCGAACACGGTGGGCGCTGCCATCACCTCATCGAGCGTCACCGTGTTGCGGAACACCGCGAACGGGTTGCGCGCGGCGTGCTGGCGTGCCTTGACCGAGATACGCGCGAAGGTGTCCGGGCGGATGCCGTATTCCTTCATGTACGCGCGGCCGGCACCGCCGAAGAACTGGGCCGCCCGCGGCGCCTGCTCGTCGAAGCCCTGGACCTGCGCCATGGTCTTCGCGAAGCGTTCCATCGGACCCGGACGGTCGGTATAGGCGCCCTTGAGCGCGCCCGGCACCATCTGCTCGAAGCCGACCGCGATGGCGCATTCGACCGCGCCGCTTTCCACCGCCTGGCGCGCCAGGAACAGGGCGGTCGAGCCGGTGGCGCAGTTGTTGTTGACGTTGATGACCGGGATACCGGTCAGGCCGACGCCATAGATGGCGGCCTGGCCGGACGTGGAATCGCCGAACACATAGCCTACGTAAGCCTGCTCGACCAGCGCGTAGTCGATGCCCGCGTCGGCCAGCGCGGCCTTGGCGGCGTTGGCGCCCATCACGCCATAGTCATCGCTGGCGCCCGGCTTGGTGAAGGGAATCATGCCGACGCCGGCCACTACCACGTTGTTGCTCATGTCAATTTCCTGCTGAGAATGGAAGGAGGCAGCCGCTTCAGTTGACTTGCCGGGTGTTGTCTTGCCAGTACGGCGAGCGCAGGTCGCGCTTGAGGATCTTGCCGGCCGCGGACAGCGGCATCTCGCCGCGGAACTCGATGCTCTTCGGGCATTTGTAGCCGGCAATGAACTGGCGGCAATGCTCGCGCAGGCCCGCTTCATCCACCTGGGTGCCGGGCTTGAGCACGACCACGGCGTGCACGGCCTCGCCCCAGCGCGCGTCGGGCACGCCGATCACGGCACACGACGCCACCGCCGGATGGCGCGAGAGCACGTTCTCGACTTCCGCCGAATAGACGTTCTCGCCACCGCTGACAATCATGTCCTTGAGGCGGTCGACGATGAACAGGTAGCCGTTCTCATCCATGTAGGCGCCGTCGCCGGTGTGCAGCCAACCGCCACGCAGCGTGTCGGCGGTCTCGCCCGGCTTGTTCCAGTAGCCCTGCATGACGTTGGGGCCGCGCACCACGATTTCGCCCACGGCGTTGCGCGGGACTTCAACACCCTGCTCGTCGACGATCTTCACGGTGACGCCGTAGCCGGGACGGCCGGCCGAGCGGTACAGGCCGCTGGCGCGGCCTTCCGGGCCATGGTTGGCGGGCGGATTCACGGAGACCACCGGGGCAGCTTCGGTCAGGCCATAGGCGTGATAGAACTGCACCTGCGGCAGCGCGGCCAGCGCCGCGTCCAGCAGGCCGGCGCTGATCGGCGAGGCGCCGTAGTTGATGCGCTGCAGGCCGCTCAGGTCGTGGTTCGCAAACTCCGGATGCGACAGCACCGCCTGCAGCATGGTGGGTACGAGCAGGATCTCGTTGACCTTCTCGCTCACCATGGTTTCCAACACTTCCCGGGCGTCGAAGGCGGGAATCAGCGCGTGCGTGGCGCCGGCGATGAACAGCGTCACGGCCTTGGCCATGGCAGCCGTATGGAACAGCGGGCAGGCGTGCAGCGTGATGGTGTCTTCGGGGCACGGATACTGCGCCATGCGCGAGATCGCCGACGACCACAGGTTCATGTGCGACTGCATCACGCCCTTGGGCTTGCCCGTGGTACCGCCGGTGTACATGATGGCGGCGAGGTCTTCCCCGCCGCGCAGCGCGTCATCGACCGGCGTGGCGCCGGCCACCAGTTGCTCGTACGACAGCATGCCGTCGGGCGCCGGGCCGTCGCCGGCGTGGATCAGCAGCGGCTTGCGGCGTGCGCCGGCCACAATGCCCGCCACCATCGGCAGGAAATGGTCGTCGACGATCAGGATGCCGGTGTCGCAGTCGTCGAGCGAATAGACTATCTCCGGCACGCTCCAGCGGGTATTGACGGGATTGAGGACGCCGCCGCCCCACCAGACGGACAGCATGTATTCGATGTAGCGGTCGGAGTTCAGCGCCAGCATGCTGATGCGGTCCCCGGGCGCCATGCCGAGCTGGCGCAGCGCGCCGGCCAGGCGCGCGACGCGCTCGCCAAGCTGGCGGAAGGTCTGGCGGCGGTTGCGGAAAACGGTGGCGGTGCGTTCGGGCGTTTGCTGCAGGCAGCGGTGCAGCCCCTGGGTCAGGTACATACTACGAAGTCTCCGGTGATACGGTGGCGCGCGGCGCGCGGGCGGACGTAGCGCCCCGCTGTAGTGGGCCACTTTAGGAGCCGCACGGCCGGCTGTCGTCCGCCGAAGGGAGGAAAATCCCGCCGGCCGCCAAATCGTCCAAAGGAACTACGACAGGCGTACGCCACCGTGGAACAATCGCGCTTTTCCTGAGCCCGGCGCGTCAAAATGCGTATGATTGAGCACAAATGTGCGAAATCACGGGAAGTTGCGTCGATCAGCCATGCCCACAGGAGTAGAGGAGATTCCCTTGTCCGCCCACCCCGCCTCGACCGGCACTCTCAGCGAATCCGGCCTGCCGGGACTCGTGGCCTCCAAGCTGGTGCCGCCGGCCAGTGGGCCGACGACGCTTGCGCGGCCGCAGCTGGCGCAGGGGATGCTCGATGCCAGCGCCGCGCGCCTGATCCTGATCCGCGCGGCCGCCGGCTTCGGCAAGACCACGCTGATGCAGCAGTACGCGGCCCAATGCGCGGCCCGCCAGCGCGGCACGGCGTGGCTGCGCGTGGATGGCGGCGACAATGACCTGCAGCGTTTCCTGGTCCACCTGGACGCCGGCCTCCAGGCCCTGCATGGCCGGCGCAAGGCCGCGCGCCCTGCCGCGCCCGCCAGCGAGCCCGCGGGCCCGTGGCTGGCGCACCGCATCATCGAACAGGTGGCGGGCGCCGTGCTGCCCTTCAGCATCCTGCTCGACGACTTCGAGGCCGTGCAAAGCGCGTCGGTCCTCAATTTCATCCAGCAACTCGTCGAGGCCATGCCGCCGTGCGGGACGCTGGTGATCGCGTCGCGCGCGACCCCCGAGATCGGCCTGGGGCGCATCCGCGCGCGCGGGCACCTGCTCGAGATCCACCCGGCGCAACTGCGCTTCACGCTGGAAGAAGCCACCGCCCTGATCCGCGAGCGCTGCCACCTGCCGTTGCGCGACAACGAGATCGCCACGCTGCATCGCTGCACCGAAGGCTGGGCCACCGCGATCTACCTGGCCACGCTGTCGCTGCAGACCCGCACGGACCACGGCGCTTTCGTGGCCTCGTTCTCGGGCACCAACCTTGAACTGGCCGAGTACCTGGCCGAGGACATCCTGGCGCAGCAGGGCGAGGCTTGCCGGACCTTCCTGCTGGAAACCAGCGTGCTGGGCCAGCTCAGCGCGCCGCTCTGCGACGTGGTGACGGGCCGGCAGGACAGCCGCGCGATGATCGACTATCTCGAGCGCGCCAACCTTCTGCTGTTCCCGCTCGATGGCGACCGGACCTGGTATCGCTATCACCCGCTCTTCGCCAGCTTCCTGCAGCACCGGCTGGAACTGCAGCAGCCTGGCCGCGCCACCACGCTGCACCGCGCGGCGGCACGCTGGTACCTGGAACAGAACCGCCCCGTGCCGGCAGTGGACCATCTGCTCCAGGCCGGCCTGCACGACGAGGCATTGCCCGAGATCGCGCGCCAGGCCGATACGCTGCTGGCCGGGGGCCGCGTACGGCTGCTGGTGCGCTGGCTGGACCAGATCCACCCCGAGGCGCTGGCCCCCTATCCGCGCGTGCGGCTCGCGCGTGCCTGGGCACTGCTGCTCAACCGGCGCTATCCCGAAGCCCTGCAGGCCGTCGAATCGATCCAGGAGGAGCTCGACGTCGGCCCCGGCAGCCAGCGACTCGCCGTGGAGGCCGAAACCATCCGCTGCGTACTGCTGGTGATGACCGACCAGGTGGAAGCCTGCCGCCAGGCCAGCATGGTCCAGATCAACCGGCTCGGACCCGATGACCTGTTCCAGTACTGCATCCTGGCCAATTCGCTCGCGTACAGCCAGATCTGCACGCACCGCTACGACGATGCACGCAGCGTGCTGTCGCGCGCGATCCAGCGCGGCGCCAATGAGCGCTCGGTATTCATGCGCAGCATCGCCGATTGTCTCGAGGGCATCATCGACCTGGTACAGGGGCGGCTGGGCAACGCGCTGGCGCGCTTCCACACTGCCTCCACGCGCACGTGGGACGACGCGCGCGGCGATATCACCGGCGACAAACCGGCCATCGACACCTCATGGGCACTGGCCCTGTACGAAAACGACGCGCTCGACGAGATGGCCCGGCTGCTGGCCGACGCACTGCCTTACACCAAGGCCAACGGGCCGCCCGACTCTGTCATTGGCTGCCACGTGCTCAGCGCGCGCCTGGCGCTGCTGCGTGGCGACAAGGAGCAGTGGCTGCGCGTGCTGGCCGAGCTGGAGCAACTGGGCCAGCAGGTCAACGCCGAGCGTTCGGTGTGCTCCGCCTGGCTGGAGCGGGCCCGCGTGGCCACGCTGGAGGGCCGGCTCGAGGCCGCCGAGCAGGCGCTGCGCGCCGTCGATCTCTATGGCGGCTGGGAAGCGCTCGATACCGCCGGCCACGCCAGCGACATCGACCGTCCGTCGATCGCGCGGCGCCGGCTGGAGATTGCGCAGGGACAGCATGCCCAGGCACTCGCCGCGCTGGACCCTGCCATTGCTGCCGCCACCGCGCACCAGCGTTACTGGCGCCTGATCAAGCTGCGCATCCTGCGCGCCGCTGCGCTGGACGGCCTGGCGCGGCGTGAAGAGGCACTGCAGGAAATCACCGAAGCGTTGCGCCTGGCGAGCCATGAAGGCTTCCTGCGCACGTTCCTCGATGAAGGCGACGGCGTCGCTGCGCTCGTGCGCACGTGGGCTTCGGCACACCAGGCGCAAGCGGCGGCCCTAGGCATCGCACCTTCGTTCGTCACGCGCTTGCTCGGCAAGCTGGCAGGCGCTTGCGCCGGTCACGACACCGAACCCGCGCTGGTGGCGGGCCTGTCGGACAGCCTCACGGCGCGCGAACTGGAAGTCCTTCAGATGTTGTCGGCGGGGCTGCGCAACCGCGCCATCGCCGAGCGGCTGTTCCTGTCCGAACTGACGGTCAAGTCCCACCTGCGCAAGATCAACACCAAGCTGGGGGCGCAGAACCGCACCGAAGCGGTGGCGATCGGGCGCGCCCGCGGGCTGATTCCGTAAGACTCAAGGGGGCAATCAGGTCGGACACGCGCCGGAAGCAGCGCCAGTAATGCCAGTCTCAGCCGCCAGCGCACAGGCATGGTCTGGAATATCGACGTCCAGCCCATCAGTCCTTCTCTGACAATCAACCCCTCGTGGAACTGGCGGTTGCTGGCACGGCCCCCTTCTGGACTTCGGCTGGCTTCTAGTATCATCGTATGATAATTCCATTATCATCCTATACAACTAGAAGGTTCCCGTGCATCCCGCAGCCGCGAGGACGCACGCCAGTTCAGACGAGGGCTTTAAGTGCACAATTTCGTGATGAGGGTTCAGTGGTAGAGGTGACGATCGAACCCACTGCGAGGGACGCATTTCAGGGAAGGAATTCCGCACGGTTGGCTTTCGTGGCCAGTCAATTCGAGTGTGACATCCTGCTCACGAGCGGCACATGGGTTGCAAATGCCAAGGACGTCATGGAGGTCATGCGGCTGTCCGCCCGCGCCGGCACGCACATACGAATCCAGGCGACCGGACCGGACGAGGCGGCTGCCCTCGTTACCATCGCCGCATTGTTGAGGGGGAAGACGCTTCCCAAGTCTCTCTGATGGACACCGACAAGATGCACGCGGACCGCTCCTCATTCGAGGCCTACCTGAAATTCCTGTCCGAGTCGACCAACGACGGTACGCCCAAAGTGTTGGAAACCCGGCACGCGCTGTCGCTGCATTTCGACGCACTGGCCACCCAAAGCTTCATGTCGCGCAAGGATCCCGACAAGCTGGTGCTGGGTTACACCCGGACGATGATGGCATTCCTGCTACTGCACCCGACTCCCGCCAGAATCTCGATGATCGGCTTGGGCGGCGGTTCACTTGCCAAATACTGCCACCGGCATCTCGCCAGCACCAAAGTGGTGGCGATTGAGATCAATCCGGCGGTGATCGCCTTGCGCGAGCAGTTCCAAATCCCGCCGGACGACGAACGGCTCGAGGTGGTTTGCGCGGATGGCGCCGAGTATGTAGCAAACCAGAATGCACGTCCGGACGTCATCCTGGTGGACGGATTCCTGGCCGACGGCATGCCGGAACAGCTTGGCACCGCGGACTTCTATGCCGCCTGCTACGCACGCCTCGCCGATAACGGTGTGCTGGTCGCGAATTTTCTCGAGAGCGATCCCGACATACCGCTTTATCTGGAGGAGGTCGGTACCGCATTCGGCAAGTCCATGTCGCTTTCCCTTGCTGAAGACAGTGCCAACTACACATTGTTCGCCTGGAAAGGACCGAACAAGCTGCCCTCACTGGATGTACTGCTGGCACGTGCGCGTGTTCTGCAAACCGCGCATCCGCTGAACCTGACCGCGGCCGCCCGCCGGCTGAAACGCGGCGAGCGCGTTGCGTCGGATCGCGCCTCCTGGCCCAAGCCGCCGAGGCACCAGATTCAGTATTGACGAGCCCCCCCGCACAAGCTTCTGATCAGCCCAGCCATGCCCATCCCGCACCTGCGTAAGCTAACCGGAAAGGAGCGCAGCCCCGCAAGCAATCGGCAACTGGCTTGTTACCTCACCTTTGTTGCGGGAGCGACCAATGCCGGGGGCTTTCTGGCCGTGCATCAATACACCTCGCACATGTCCGGCATCGTGTCCGCCATGGCCGACAACCTGGCACTGGGCAGTCTTTGGCTGATGCTGGATGGCCTGGGGGCCATCCTGTCATTCCTGGCGGGCGCCGCCTGCTCGGCAGTTCTGGTCAACTGGGGCCGCCGCGAACGCCTGCACAGCGAATATGCGTTGCCGCTCATGCTGGAAGCCGCGCTGCTGGTGTGTTTTGGCCTGCTTGGAAGCAATCTCGAGCGCCACGAATGGCTATTCGTGCCGGCAACGGCCATGGTGCTCTGCTTCATCATGGGCTTGCAAAATGCTCTGGTTACCAAGTTATCGAATGCCGAGATCCGCACCACGCACGTGACCGGCATGGTCACGGACATCGGTATCGAACTGGGCAAGCTCGTTTATTGGAACCTGTCCAGGGACAACTCGAGCAAACCACCAGTGCTCGCCAATCGGCACAAACTGCGAGTGCTCATCACGCTGGTCACCCTATTCTTCGCTGGAGGCGTCATTGGCGCCATAGGGTTCAAGCACATCGGGTTCAGCGCCACGCTTGCTTTGGCGATCCTGCTGCTCGCCCTCGCGGCAGTGCCAGTGCTGGACGATGTCCGTCTGCACTTATGGCGCAGCGACCTGCTGCCTCATCTGGCCGCACGCTCCCGCCGTTGGGCTCGCACAGTAAATGATGAGGCGCACGCAATATGGTTGGCCGCACAAGATCCCCGCACGCCATGGTATGCGAAAGCGCTAGCCTCGCTGATCGCCGCCTACGCCTTGTCGCCCATTGACCTGATTCCCGATTTCGTTCCCGTGCTCGGCTATGTCGAGGACGTGGTGCTGGTGCCGCTCGCCTTGTCGCTGGCAATGCGGCTTATCCCGATTGAGGTGATGCGTCAGCATCGCGCCACGGCAGCAGCGACCAGCGAGCGCCCCGTCAGTCGCGTTGCAGCGCGGGTGATCGTGACGCTCTGGGCTATTGCCGCGGTCTTGGGATCGGCCTGGCTCGTGCGACATCTCCCGTTGCGGTAAGGCCTGTTTTGCAAGCTCATTGATGCGCAAGGTCAGCCGCCTGTTTATTCCGCATCGCACAATGCCTCATGACCTTGCTTGCCTCGGCAAGCATTCGTGCCCAAGCTGAAGGCTCGAATGGAGGAACATCATGCAACCCACCAACTTCGTCTGGCACTACACGGTCGACACGAGGTTGCCCGCGATCGCGGAAACCGGCGTGCTGATTCCGTCCAGGTCGCTGCATGCTGCGGCGTCGCTGGGCGTGTTGTGGTTCTCGCGGCGGCAGACCTGGGAGCCGTCCACGGCCCGCACCGGCTGGAAGCGCCACGCCGCCAACAAGCTCGCGTTCCCAGAAACGGAAGGCCTCTTCCGCTTCGGCTTGCGCGCGTCGGACAACCGTCTCGTGCCGTGGCCGGCGGTCACGCGCCTGGCCGATATCGATATTCCGGAAGCGATGTCCATGGTCTCGGCAGGGCTGCGCCGCGGCGCCAGCCCGACTGACTGGCTCGGCGTGCTGACGCAGGTTCCGCTCGCGGATCTGCGCTTCCAACGCTGGGACGGCGCGGCATGGTGCGATGCACACCCGGACGACATCGACCTCGCGGCGCTTGCCGCGATGCGGCCGGTGGTTCCGGTCGAGCACGGCAGGCGCGTTCCCGTCTCCGCGCCCCAAGGCGGCGCGATGCACGACGTCCACTGATGCCGTACCTTCCGCCGCGATACAAGTG
This sequence comes from Cupriavidus sp. 21MJTG02-4, assembly GCF_057798975.1. NCBI lineage: Bacteria > Pseudomonadati > Pseudomonadota > Betaproteobacteria > Burkholderiales > Burkholderiaceae > Cupriavidus > Cupriavidus sp. 21MJTG02-4. The sequence continues at coordinate 496,902 of NZ_JBYOJP010000003.1, forward strand.
AAGTGCCGTTGGCACGAGCTTCCGAAACGCCAATGCGAGTGCAGTCTTGACACCTTGCGAACGGCTTCCTTTAATGGGTAACACACATCACGCCTGTTGCACGAAAGGCCCTCCCCATTACATCAAGCCATGATCCAACCTGGCGGCGTTGAAGATCCGCAGCGCAAGAAGGAAGAACTGCGCAGCTTCCTGTTTCTCACCGCGGTGATGGTGCCGGTACTGTCGGTCATCATCGTGGCAGGCTACGGCTTTATTGTGTGGATGAGCCAGTTGATCAGCGGCCCACCCTCGCATTGAGCCGACCACCCCGCAAGAGAATCCATATCGGCAACCATAAAAAGGCTGCAATAGAAAATTAAACGGCCTTTAGCTGGAGTTACCGCATGCCAGCTGCAAGACCCAGCATTCCCATCGGGCTGATCCCATCCACCGAAGAGTGGCATATAGCAGGGATCGTGGTATACGCGCACCCTCAAAGCGTGGCCCATGTTCGCGCCGCCGTCGAAGCCATGACCGGCGTGGAGATCCATGCTGCCAGCGACAACGGCAAGATGGTGGTCACCGTCGAAGCCCCTACCTCCCGCGCCATCGCCGCCCAGCTCACCTGCCTTCACCAGCTTGAGGGCGTGCTGTCCGCCACCCTGGTCTATCAGCACAACGAAGACGCCGAAGCCATGAACGAGGAGATCACCGAATGAAAGTCTCTCGTCGGGAGTTCATCAAGCAGACCGCCGTCGCGGCGACGGCATCGGTAGCCGGCATTCAGCTACCGGCCGAGGCCGCCAACTTCGTCACGGACAGCGAAGTCACGAAGCTGAAATGGTCGAAGGCGCCGTGCCGCTTCTGTGGCACGGGCTGCGGCGTGACCGTGGCCGTGCGCGACAACAAGGTGGTGGCCACCCAGGGCGATCCGCAGTGCGAGGTCAACAAGGGCCTGAACTGCGTCAAGGGCTACTTCCTGTCGAAGATCATGTACGGGCAGGACCGGCTGACCAAGCCGCTGCTGCGCATGAAGAACGGCAAGTACGACAAGAACGGCGAGTTCGCCCCGGTCACGTGGGACCAGGCGTTCGACGAGATGGAACGCCAGTTCAAGCGCGTACTCAAGGAAAAGGGCCCGACCGCCCTGGGCATGTTCGGCTCGGGCCAGTGGACCGTATGGGAAGGCTACGCGGCGTCCAAGCTGTTCAAGGCGGGCTTCCGCTCCAACAATATCGATCCCAATGCGCGCCATTGCATGGCATCGGCCGTGCAGGGCTTCATGCGCACCTTCGGCATGGACGAGCCGATGGGCTGCTATGACGATTTCGAGGCCGCCGATGCGTTCGTGCTGTGGGGCTCGAACATGGCCGAGATGCACCCGATCCTGTGGACGCGCATCACCGACCGCCGCCTGAGCCACCCGAAGACGCGCGTGGCCGTGCTGTCGACATTCACGCACCGTTCGTTCGACCTGGCGGATCTCCCCATCATCTTCACGCCGCAAACCGACCTGGCGATGCTGAACTTCATCGCCAACTACATCATCCGCAATAACAAGGTCAACAAGGACTTCGTCAACAAGCACACGGTGTTCAAGGAAGGCGTGACGGACATCGGCTATGGCCTGCGCCCCGAACATCCGCTGCAGAAAGCCGCGAAAAACGCCGCCAATCCCGGCGACTCCAGGCCGATCACGTTCGACGATTTCGCGAAGTTCGTCTCCAAGTACGACGCGGACTACGTCAGCAAGCTTTCCGGCGTGCCCAAGGACAAGCTGAACCAGCTCGCCGAGCTGTACGCGGACCCGAACATCAAGGTGATGTCGTTGTGGACCATGGGGTTCAACCAGCATACTCGCGGCAGCTGGGTCAACAACATGGTCTACAACGTCCACCTGCTGACGGGCAAGATCGCCACGCCGGGCAACAGCCCGTTCTCGCTGACCGGGCAGCCGTCCGCGTGCGGCACGGCGCGCGAAGTGGGCACGTTCTCGCACCGGCTGCCGGCCGACATGGTGGTCACCAACCCGAAGCACCGCGAGGAAGCCGAGCGCATCTGGAAGCTGCCGCCGGGCACCATCGTCGAAAAGCCTGGCTATCACGCCGTACTGCAGAACCGCATGCTCAAGGACGGCAAGCTCAATGCCTACTGGGTGCAGGTCAACAACAATATGCAGGCGGCCGCCAACATCATGGAGGAAGCCCTCCCCGGCTACCGCAATCCTTCCAATTTCATCGTCGTGTCGGACGCCTACCCGACCGTGACGGCCTTGTCGGCGGACCTGATTTTGCCCAGCGCGATGTGGGTGGAGAAGGAAGGCGCCTATGGCAACGCCGAACGCCGCACGCAGTTCTGGCACCAGCTCGTCGATGCCCCAGGCGATTCTCGCTCGGACTTGTGGCAACTGATGGAGTTCTCCAAGCGCTTCAAGGTTGACGAAGTCTGGCCGGCGGACCTGCTGGCCAAGAAGCCCGAGTACAAGGGCAAGACGCTGTTCGACGTGCTTTACCGCAACGGCCAGGTCGACAAGTTTCCGATCAAGGAAGTCAACGCCGAGTACAACAACGCGGAATCGAAGGCCTTCGGCTTCTACGTGCAAAAGGGCCTGTTCGAGGAATACGCGAGCTTCGGCCGCGGGCACGGCCACGACCTGGCACCGTTCGACCGGTACCACGAAGAGCGCGGCCTGCGCTGGCCGGTGGTCAACGGCAAGGAGACACGCTGGCGCTACCGCGAAGGCAGCGACCCCTATGTCAAGGCCGGCACCGGCTTCCAGTTCTACGGCAATCCGGACGGCAAGGCCGTGATCTTCGCGCTGCCGTACGAGCCGCCGCCCGAATCGCCGGACAAGGAGTACCCGTTCTGGCTGGCCACAGGCCGCGTGCTGGAGCACTGGCACTCCGGGTCGATGACACGGCGCGTGCCGGAGTTGTACCGCGCCTTCCCGAACGCCGTGGTGTTCATGCATCCCGAGGACGCCAAGGCCATGGGGCTGCGGCGCGGCGTCGAGGTCGAGGTGGTATCGCGGCGCGGGCGCATGCGCTCGCGCGTGGAAACACGCGGGCGCGACGCGCCGCCACGCGGCCTGGTGTTCGTGCCGTGGTTCGATGCCAGCCAGCTCATCAACAAGGTCACGCTCGACGCGACTTGTCCGATCTCGCTGCAGACCGACTACAAGAAGTGCGCGGTAAAGATCGTCAAGGTGTAACCGCCCACGCCAACCCACAATAGGAGACGCCATGATGCCGAGCCGATCCTGGTCACACCTGCTGGCCTTGTGTACCTGGCTGCTGGCCGCCTTCGCCATGTTCGTGGCCGTGCCCGCCGGCGCCCAGGGCCTGGTGGACTCCATGCGCGGCCCGACGCCCGTGGCCAGCGAGTCCAAGGCCCCCATCCTCTACCCGACCGAGAACAAGGATATCCGGCGCAATCGCAACTACACCATGCAGCCGCCGACGATCCCGCACAAGATCGACGGCTACCAGCTCGACAAGGACTTCAACCGCTGCATGTTCTGCCATGCGCGCACACGCACGGAAGAGACGCAGGCGATCCCGATCAGCATCACGCACTACATGGACCGCAACAACAACGTGCTGGCCGAAGTCTCGCCGCGGCGCTACTTCTGCACGCAATGCCATGTGCCGCAGGCCGATGCCAAGCCGCTGGTCGGCAACAGCTTCGTCGATGTGGAAACGATGCTCAAGCGTACGCCCGGCGGCAAGAGCGCAGGCAAATAAACCACAACACAGGTGCGCGCCATGCTGGATCTCATCAAGCGCTACTGGCGGACCATCAACCGGCCCAGCGCCTATTTCAGCCTGGGCTTCCTGACGCTGGGCGGCTTCGTCGCCGGGGTGGTGTTCTGGGGCGCGTTCAATACCGCGCTGGAACTGACCAACACCGAGCAGTTCTGCACGGGCTGCCATGAAATGCGCGACAACGTGTACCAGGAGCTGCAGGGCACCATCCACTTCACAAACCGCAGCGGCGTGCGCGCCAAATGCTCGGACTGCCACGTCCCGCATAACTGGACCACCAAGATGGCGCGCAAGATGCAGGCGTCGAAGGAAGTGTGGGGCAAGATCTTCGGCACCATCGACACGCGCGAGAAATTCCTGTCGCACCGGCTGGAACTGGCCCAGCACGAATGGGCGCGCTTCAAGGCCAACGACTCGCTTGAATGCCGCAACTGCCACGATTACCAGTCGATGGACTTCACGCGCCAGAGCCCGCGCGCGCAGGCCATGCATTCCACCTATCTGGAAAACAAGGAGAAGACCTGCATCGACTGCCACAAGGGCATTGCCCACCATCTCCCCGATATATCGAAAGCGGAGGAAAAGTAGCGCGTGCCAACCCGTTTGCCCGGGATCTCCTGTGATGGCATGGCCGGCGGTCCGGCGCTGCGGGCCAGCGGACTGGCATTTTCCCGTTCAGGACGCCCGGTCTTCGCCGGCATCGAGCTGGCGCTGGACGCTGGCGGACTGCTGCAGGTGCTGGGCACGAACGGCAGCGGCAAGTCAACGCTGCTGCGCGTGCTGAGCGGGCTGCTGCCGCCCGCTGAAGGCAGCGTCAGCTGGCAAGGCTTGCCGGTACGCACCGGCGACCCGGCCTACCTGCAGTCGCTGGCCTATCTGGGCCATGCCGACGGCATCGACACCGACCTGAGCGCCGCCGAGAACCTGCGCTTTGCCGCGAGGCTGGCGGGCCTGCGGCCATCGCTGGACGCCGTGCGTGCCGCGCTGGCACGGCTTGGCATGGAGCGCGCGATGCAGGCCCCGGTACGCACCCTTTCACAAGGCCAGCGCCGGCGTGTCGCGCTGGCCCGGCTGGCGCTGATTCCGCGCACGCTGTGGCTGTTGGACGAACCGCTGACCTCGGTCGATGACCAGTCGGCCAGCCGCTTTCATGAACTGCTCGACGCGCACCTGCAAGACGGCGGCATGGCCGTGATCGCCACGCACCGGCTGCTTCCCGGCGGCGGCGACATCCTCGAACTCGGCGATGCGACAGCGCTCGCTCCCGCGTAAGGACATCATGATTGCCACCCTCGGCGCCATCGTCATGCATGACCTCGCGCTCGCCTGGCGGCGGCGCGGCAGCCTGCTGGGCAGCGTGGTGTTCTTCGTCATCGCGGCGAGCCTGTTCCCGCTCGCCATCGGTCCCGACCCGCAGCAATTGCGCGCACTGGCGCCCGGCATCCTGTGGGTCGCTGCGCTGCTGGCGTCGATGCTGTCGCTGTCGCGGCTGTTCGCGCAGGAGTATGCCGATGGCAGCCTGGACCAGCTGCTGCTGTCGCCGCAGCCACTGGCCTTGCTGGTGCTGGCGAAGATCTGCGCCCACTGGCTGACCAGCGGCGTGCCGCTGCTGTTGCTGACGCCGCTGCTGGCCCAGCAATACAGCCTGCCCGCAGGATCGGCGCTACTGCTGTCCGCATCGCTGCTGGTCGGTACGCCGGCGCTGAGCCTGATCGGCGCGGTCGGCGCGGCGCTCACGCTGGGCGTGCGCGGCGGCGCCGTCTTGCTGTGCATCCTGGTATTGCCGCTGTGCGTGCCGGTGCTGGTGTTCGGCGCCAGCGCGGGTGCCGCGGCCGACGCCGGGCTGGATGTCATGCCGCAGTTCTCGCTGCTGGGCGCCTGCCTGGCGCTGTCGCTGTTCCTGTGCCCGCTTGCCACCGCGGCGGGGCTTCGCATCGCCATGGAGTAGGCCGCATGAGCCAACCGCTGCACTCCGCCCACGCAGCCCGCCACCGAGGCCAGACCAGTCGGCCGCGCTGGCTGGCCTTCGCCGCGCCGGTGCGCTTCTATCCGCTCGCGGGCCGGGTCGCGCCGTGGTTCTTCGCGGCTGCCGCGCTGTTGCTGGCAGCCGGCCTGTGGCTGGGCTTCGTCGTGGCACCGACCGACGCGCAGCAGGGCGAGGTCTACCGCATCATCTTCATCCATGTACCGGCGGCGTGGATGTCGATGTTCATCTACCTGGTCATGGCCGGCTACTGCGCGCTGGCGCTCGTGCTGCGCACGCGCCTGTCGTCGATGATGGCTTCGGCGCTCGCGCCCACCGGCGCACTGTTCACCGCCATTGCACTGTGGACGGGCGCGCTGTGGGGCAAGCCGACCTGGGGCACGTGGTGGGTGTGGGATGCGCGCCTGACCTCCGAACTACTCCTGCTGTTCCTGTACCTCGGCTTTATCGCGCTGGAGGCCGCCATCGACGAGCCGCGCCGCGCCGAGCGCGCGTGCGCCGTGCTGGCGCTGGTCGGGGTGGCGAATATCCCCGTGATCTATTTTTCGGTGCAGTGGTGGAACACGCTGCACCAGGGCGCATCGGTCAGCCTGACCGCGGCGCCATCGATGGCCGCGACCATGCTGGCCGGCATGCTCGTCATGACGCTGGCCTGCTGGATGTACACCATTGCCGTGGCGCTGGTGCGCGTGCGATGCATCCTGCGCGAGCGCGGCGAAGCCGGCACGCTGACGGCCGATCTTCGGGAGACTGCACCATGAGTGGCTTCACGCTGGCTTCGCTGTCGGGCCATGCCGGCTATATTGCCGCTGCGTTCGGCATGACGTTCGCGCTGATCGGCATCGAACTGGTGCTGCTGGGCCGGCGCAGCCGCGCCAGCAAGGCCGGGCATTCGCCGGGATGATGCGACGATGACACCACGACGCCGCCGTCTCGGCATGCTGCTCGCCGCGCTGGCCTGCGCCGGCGTGGCGCTTGCGCTGGTGCTCAATGCCTTCCGCTCGAACCTGGTGTTCTTTTTCAGTCCCAGCCAGGTCGCCGCGCATGAAGCCCCCGCCGCACGCAGCTTCCGCCTGGGCGGGCTGGTCGCACCCGGCTCCATCCGCCGCGAGGGCGATGGCATGACCATCCGTTTCATCGTCACCGACAAGGCGCGCGAGGTGCCCGTGGTCTATCGCGGCCTGCTGCCCGACCTGTTCCGCGAAGGCAAGGGCGTGGTCGCGCGCGGCACGCTCGACGGCAGCGGTACGTTCGTCGCCAGCGAAGTGCTCGCCAAGCATGACGAGAACTACATGCCGCCCGAAGCGGCCGATGCCTTGAAGCAGGCGGAGCAGGTCAACCGCCGCATGGCCGGCCAGCTCGCGGAAGGCGAACGGGGGACGCAACGGTGAATCCGGAACTCGGGCATTTCTCGCTGATCGTGGCCCTGCTGGCGGCCGTGGTGCAGGCCGCGCTGCCGCTGGCCGGCGCCGCGCGCGGCAATCCGGCATGGATGTCGGTCGCCAGACCGGCCGCGCGCGTGCAGTGCGCGCTGGTGGTGCTGGCCTATGTGTCGCTGACCATCGCTTTTGCCGACAGTGATTTCAGCGTGCGCTATGTCGCCGCGAATTCGAACAGCGACCTGCCGCTCGCCTATCGTCTGGCAGCAGTATGGGGCGGGCATGAAGGCTCGATGCTGCTGTGGACGCTGATGCTGGCCCTGTGGTCTCTCGCCGTCTCGGTCTTCAGCCGCCGCCTGCCGCTTCCAGTGGTGGCGCGCGTGCTCGGCGTGATGGGCGCGATCAGCAGCGGCCTGCTGCTGTTCCTGCTGTTCGCGTCCAACCCGTTCATCCGCCTGCTGCCGCCGGCCATGGCCGGACGCGACCTGAACCCGCTGCTGCAGGACCCGGGCATGGTGTTCCATCCGCCCATGCTCTACATGGGATACGTCGGCTTTGCCGTGACCTTTGCCTTCGCCGTGGCGGCGTTGCTCGAAGGGCGCCTGGACGCCGCGTGGGCACGCTGGGCGCGGCCGTGGACGACGGTGGCGTGGATGTTCCTGACGCTCGGCATCATGCTCGGCAGCGCCTGGGCCTATTACGAACTTGGCTGGGGCGGCTGGTGGTTCTGGGACCCCGTGGAGAACGCGTCGTTCATGCCCTGGCTTGCCGGCACCGCATTGATGCATTCGCTCGCGGTGACCGAGAAGCGCGGCGCGTTCCGCGCGTGGACCGCCCTGCTCGCGATCTTCACGTTCTCGCTGAGCCTGCTGGGCACTTTCCTTGTGCGCTCCGGCGTGCTGACTTCGGTCCATGCCTTCGCGGTCGACCCCAAGCGCGGCATCTTCATCCTGGCGCTGCTAGGGCTGGTGACCGGACTGGCGCTGGCGCTGTTCGCGTGGCGCGCGCCAAAGCTCTCGCGGCGCACGGACTTCAGCGTGGTCTCGCGCGAGTCCTTCCTGCTGGCCAACAACGTGCTGCTGGCCGTGGCCGCGGCCACCGTACTGCTCGGCACGCTCTATCCGCTGCTGCTCGACGTGCTGGGCCTCGGCAAGATCTCGGTGGGGCCTGCGTACTTCGAACAGGTGTTCGTGCCGCTGATGGCGCCTGCGGTCCTGCTGATGGGTGCCGCGCCGCTGGCGCGCTGGCGGCATGGCGAGCTGCCGGATGTGACACGCCGGCTGCGCTGGGCCGCAGTCGCCAGCGCCGTCATCGCTGTCGTCCTGCTGCTGGTGTTGCGCAATGCTTCAGCGCTGACCGGGCTCGGCCTGGTGCTCGCGACGTGGTGCGCCGCCAGCGCGGCAGCCAGCCTCGTGGCGCGGTTGCGTAACCAGCGCGCGCGTCGCCTCGCGACGCTGCGCCAGTTGCCGGCCGGCTACTACGGCATGCTGCTGGCCCATATGGGTGTGGGCGTATTCATCGCCGGCGTGACGCTGGTCAGCAGCCAGGAAAGCCTGCGCGAACTGCCGATGCGACCCGGCGAGACGGTAGCGGTCGGCGGCTACGATTTCCGTTTCGATGGCGTGGCGCCGGGCACTGGCCCCAACTACGAAGCACTGCGCGGTGCGGTCAGCGTGTCGCGCCACGGCGGCACCGTTGCCACGCTGGCGCCGGAGCGGCGCATCTACCGTAGCCAGGACATGCCGACCACCGAGGCCGCCATCGACAGCGGCATCACGCGCGACCTCTACGTAGCGCTGGGTGAATCGCTCGGGGATGGACGTTGGGCGGTGCGCGTCCATGTGAAGCCGTTCGTCGACTGGATCTGGGGCGGATGCGTGCTGATGGCGCTCGGCGGGCTGCTTGCCGCAAGCGACAAGCGCTACCGCCTGCGTCGCCAGGTCGCCAGCACAGCCACGCCGGCCGCCGAAGCCGCGCAAGCCCAAGCGCCCGCGCTGGCACTGGCCGGCCGGGAGGAGACCCAGGCATGACGCGTTTCCTGCTGCCGCTTGCGGTATTCCTGGCGCTTGCGGTCGCGCTTGCGGCGGGACTGCGGCATGACCCGCGCGAGCTGCAGTCGCCGCTGGTCGGCAAACCGGCACCGGCGTTCGTGCTGCCGGTGCTGGACCAGGACGGCCACAAGCTCTCTACGGCGGACATGCGCGGCAAGGTGTGGCTGCTCAATGTCTGGGCGTCGTGGTGCACCGCCTGCCGCGCCGAGCACCCGGTGCTGGTCGACTTCGCCGCGCGCTCGCGCGTGCCGCTCTACGGCCTCAACTACAAGGACCAGGATGGCGCCGCGCGTGAATGGCTGCAGCGCATGGGCAATCCGTACGCGGCGTCGCTAGTGGATACCGACGGGCGCGTGGGCATCGACTTCGGCGTGTATGGCGTGCCCGAGACCTTCGTCATCGACAAGGCCGGCGTAGTTCGCTACAAGCAGGTCGGCCCGGTGACGCAGGAAGTGCTTGAGCGAAAGCTGATTCCGTTGCTGGAATCGCTGGAGAAGGGGGATGGTCGTGCGTAGCGCCGCCTTCGCCTGCTGCGCGCTTGCATTCGCCTTGCACGCCGGCGCGGCCACACCCACCGACGCCGAACTCGACGCGCGCGTCCACGCCTTGTCCGAGCAACTGCGCTGTCTGGTCTGCCAGAACCAGACGCTGGCCGATTCCAATGCCGAGCTGGCGGTCGACTTGCGCCGTCAGGTACGCGAACAGTTGCGCCAGGGCGCCAGCGACAACGAAGTGAAGCAGTATCTTGTGCAGCGCTACGGTGATTTCGTGCTCTACAAGCCGCCGCTCAAGCCGCTGACGTGGCTGCTGTGGTTCGGCCCGCTGCTGTTGCTGGTCGCGGTCGGTGCCGGCCTGTGGCGCGTCCGGTCTCGCCGCACCGAGCCCGCAGCGCCGCTCGACGATGCCGAACGCCGCAGGCTCGCGGAGTTGCTCGACGAGCCGCCGCCCCGTGCGCCAGCGCCCCCGGACCCCTTGCCCCCGCTATCGCCGCCATGACCACATTCTGGTTCCTTGCTGCCGCGCTGATGGCCGTCACCATGGCCGGGCTGCTGTGGCCGCTATTGCGCCCGCCTTCGGTTGCCGCGGTGGCGGACCGCCCTGCCCCGGCCTTGCGCGATGTCTACCGCGACCAGTTGCGCGAACTCGACGCCGACCTGCGCACCGGTACGCTGAGCCCCGCGCGCCACGCGCAAGCGCGCGACGAACTCGCGCGCCGCCTGCTCGACGACAACGGAGAGCCTGCCATCGCACAGGGCGAGCACCGTTCATCCGCGCTGCTGGCTGCCGCGCTGCTGGCATCGCTGCCAAGCGCGGCCATCCTGCTCTACCTGCACCTGGGCAATCCGGTGGCGCTCTGGCGTGCCGACGACATGCACGCCGCAGAGGACGGCCACGAACTGAGCATCGCACAGGTCGAAGGCATGGTGAACCAGCTCGCCACGCGGCTGCGCGCCAAGCCCGAAGATCCTGAAGGCTGGTCGATGCTCGCCCGCTCCTACACGGCGCTGCAGCGCTATGACGACGCGGCCGTCGCCTACGGCAAGGCCATTGCACTGGCGCCCGATGTGGCCGCCCTGCGCTCGGACTATGCCGATGTACTGGCAAGCGTGAATGGCGGCTCGCTCGAAGGTCCGGCGATGGAGCAAATCCGCCGCGCCCTGGCGCTCGATCCCGACGATCCCAAGGGCCTGGCGCTTGCCGCCAGCGCCGCCGCCGGGCGGGGCGAAACCGGCCAGGCCATCGCCTACTGGGAGCACCTGTTCCGCCTGCTCCCGCCCGACTCGCAGACCGCGGCACGGGTTGCGGCCAACCTGGCCGCTGCGCGCGGCGTCGCCAAAGCGCCCGCCGCAGCCAGCATCAGCGGCACGCTTGCACTCGCGCCGGATGCGAGCCGGACACCGGGTCCCGATGAGACCGTCTTCCTCTACGCGCGCGCCCTCGACGGTCCGCGCATGCCGCTCGCCGTGCTGCGCCGGACCGTGCGCGACCTGCCGCTGCGCTTCACTCTGGACGATTCACTCGCCCTGACGCCGGAGCGCAAGCTGTCGGGCCAGGAACAGGTCATGGTAGAGGCGCGCATCTCGGCGAGCGGCAATGCGACGCCGCAGGCGGGGGATCTCACAGGCCAGACCGGGCCGGTGCAGCCCGGCGCGAAGGATGTTCAGATCCTCATTGGACAACCGGATGTGAAGCCATAACCGCTGTCCGCATTGAGCACACTTACCCCGGCGGCGTGCCTGAGTACGCTCACGTCCGACGAACCACCATGCAGGTAGCCGTGGCAGTCGCCACCATTTGCCCGTCCTGGCGCAGTTCCCCGACCACGTTGCTGACATTGCGGCCGCGCCGCTCCATCCGCGCGCGCCCTTGCAGCGGGCCGGCCTGCGCGGGACGCAGGAACGAGAGATTCAGGTTCAGCGTCGAGCAGAACTCGCCATCAGCGAGCGTCGCGGTGACGAGCATCGCGGTCACGTCGTCGAGCATGGCGCCCAGCATGCCACCCTGTACCTGGCCGGCCGGATTGAGGAATGCTTCGGTAGCCATGTAGTCGGACTCTAGCGAACCGGCCTCGAGGTCGACCCCGCGAACGACACCGCCCAGCAGGCTGGCGACAGGCGGCAACGGCGCCTGGCCGTTCAGCATACGCGTGAAAAGATTGGCTTCTGCCATCGTGTGTACGTCCTCGGTCATTGGCCGGCAAAGCGCGGCGTGCGCTTTTCCCGCCATGCCAGCGCGCCTTCGCGCAGATCGTCGGAAGCATCGGCCACGGCAATATCGTGTGCAAGCGCAGGGATATCGAGCTCGCCGCGGGCAATGCGGTTCAGGTGCTTCTTCATGCCAAGCAGCGCCAGCGGCGCCATGCCCGCCAGGGTCTCGCTCCAGTGCGCCGCCAGTGCGTGCAGCGCCTCGGGGCTTTCCTCCAGCCGGTCCAGGTACCCGCACGCCAGCATGGCGGCCGCGTCGAACTTGTCGGCCATCAGCAGGATGCGCTTGGTCGTGGCCAGACCCAGCCGCGTCACATAGCGCTCCATGCCACCGCGGTAGAACAGCAACCCAAGGCGCGCGGCCGGCACGGACATCTCGGCCCCGGCCCCGCCGAAACGGAAGTCGCATGCCAGCGCCAGGTCGGTGGCGCCGCCGTACACGCCGCCATGCAGCACGGCCAGGGTGACCGGCCGTGCCTGTTCCAGCGCGTTGGCCAGTGCCTCAAAGCGGGCACCGGCGTCGGCACCGCCGAGGCGGCCGATATTGAACCCGCTGCAGAAGTGGCGCCCCTGCCCCTCAACGCGCAGCACGCGTACCCGGATGTCCGCATTCACGGTCTCCAGGTACTTGCGCAACAGGTCGAGGTCCTCCGGCTCCAGCCGGTTCGCCACCTCGGGGCGGCGCAGCGTGATGACCGCGATATGGCCTGCGACGGCCAGTTGTGGCGGCTGTCCTTGCGGGGTCTCGCTCATGGCATCGGGCCTCTCAGTGAAAGCCGTAGATTCGCATAGTGGTCTCGCCCGCCTCGACCCGCTTGAGAATGGCGGCTTCGGTAGCCTCGCGGTCCCGTGCCTTGCCCACGACCTCCGCCGCGCGGCCGCGCGGCACCACCACCACGCCGTCACGGTCGCCCACGACCAGGTCGCCGGCTTCCACACGGGCACCGCCGATCAGCACCGGCGCGTTGAGCCAGCCGATCGCGCCATAGTCCTTGCCGGTACCGCGGATGCACAGGCCGCGCGCGAACACCGGAAAGCCGATCTCCTCGAGCAGCACGCCGTCGCGCACGCAACCGTCGATGACCAGCCCGCCCAGATGCTTCACCTTGGCCGCGGTGGTCATGATCTCGCCCCAGTAACCGTGCTCGTAGGCGCCGCTTACATGCACCACGAGCACGTCGCCCGGTTGCGCGATGTCGAGGGCGCGGTGCAGCCACAGGTTGTCCCCGCCGGGCGAATGGACCGTCAGCGCCGGGCCGCAGATGCGGAACCCCGGTGCCACGGGCTTGATGACCGGCGAGACCACGCCGATCTTGCCGCCCGCTTCATGCAGCGTGGCGGTGGGCAGCGCGCGCGCATCGTTGACGATATCGGCGCTGACCCGCTCGAATTCACGCATCATGGTGCTGCTTGCGTCGTGTTCCGCCATGGTCAGGCTCCCTTGGTCTGCAGCTGGTGGTAACGGAACTGGCGGCGCGCCTCGTCCAGGCGCATGCCGCCACGCACGGCTTCGCGGATCGCGTTTTCGGCCTGCTCGATCTGCTCGGCGGTGTCGAGCACAGCAGCTTCGTGCTCGCGCGGGATGACCACCACGCCGTCGGCATCGCCGCGCAGGATGTCGCCGGGCTGCACGCGCGCATCGCCGATATTGACGACCACGTTGGTGGCTTCGACCTGCACGCGGTCCTTGCCCGTGCGCATCCAGTGGTCCTTGCTGAACACCGGGTAGCCGAGCTGGCGGCACAGCGCAACATCGCGACACACACCGTCGATAACGGTGCCGGCAATGCCGCGGCGGTGCGCGATCTCGGTCAGGATGTCGCCCCAGACCGTGGCATTGTCACGGCCGCCGTTGTCGAGCACGAGGATGCTGCCCGGCGGCACGTCGTCGATGTAGTCGCCCACGGTGCCGGGCGGGTTCGATGCCGGGCCGTACAGCAGCGTGTAGGCGCGCCCTGCCGTGGAAAAGCCTTCGCCACGGGCCTTGATGCGGTAGCACTGGCCCGCTATGCCGAGCTTGTCCAGCGCGTCGCTCAGCGTGGCCGTGTCCAGCTTCGCGGCGCGCGCGACGTTGATGTCCTGTTGTTCACTCATCTCTCTCAACCCTTCAGCATGTGTTCGTAGTTGCCGCCCATGACTTCCCCGATGGGCGTGCCACCCAGGATGGCTTTCGCCATCACGGACTCCTTGCGCACGATCGCTTCTGCTGTCTCCAGCACGCGCGCGATGTCGCGCGCGGCGATGAAGATCACGGCGCTGCGGTCCGCGACCACATAGTCGCCCTCTCCCACCGTGACGTGGCCGATCTGCACCGGGACATTGGTGCCCTGCTCCACCACGCGGCTGCGAGCGGTGAACGCGGTCAGCGCACGGCTGAACACGGGGAAATCGAAATCGAGTGCTTCGTCGATATCGCGCACCGGGCCGTCCGCCACGACGCCCGCGACGCCGCGCACCTTGGCCCCGAGCGACAGCAGCCCGCCCCAGCTTCCCGCCTCCACGCCGGTGCGCTGCTCGACGACGATGATGTTGTCCGGGCCCGCCTGCTCGATCGCCGTGCAGCCGAGATGGCGCGTCGGTCCGGACGGCGGCGCACCGGTGCCGAGCTTGACGGTGATGGCACGGCCTGCAATGCGCCCGGTGCCGGAGCGCTGCGGCAGGCCGGTCACGGTACCCGGCAGTTGCAGCTTGTCGAGCGCGTCCGATACCGCGCAGCAGTCGAGCCGGCGCAGGCGTTGTACATAGGATTCGGATTCAGTCATGATCGATGGGTATGGCTCTGTTCAGTGGTTCAATCCAGGGTATGCCAGGCCGCAAAGCACAGGCCGGTCCCGGTCATTGCAGGCGTGCGGTAGCCCGGCACGTACGAAACCCAGTCGAGGTCGAGGTCGTGCACGGCCTCGACGGCAATCAGCCAGTTGCGGATCTCCGAGCTGCCCGCCTGGAGCTGGCGCGGATCCAGCGATGCAAGGAAGCCACTGTCCTTCCTGCGGATTGCTTCGATGATCGCGTTGTCGAGTTCGGCATCCACCACGAAGTGGCTCAGGCCGCCGGAGGCCAGCACGCCCACGCGCAGGTCTTCGGGATAGGCGGCAATCAGCTCGCGCAGCGCAGCGCCAAGCTGGATGCAGCGGCGCGGCGTGGGCTGGTTGGGTGGGTCGAAGGTGTTGACGATGATCGGCACCACCGGCAGATCCAGCCCCTGCAGGTAGCGCCGATGAATAAACGAAAACGCATGGCCTTCGAACTGGCCACGCTCGAGGCCATCCATGGCGGCGATGTCGAAGTCGCGGTCGCACAACTCGCGGATCAGCCAGCGGCCCATGTCGGCGTTGACCGGGTAGTCGCGGTCGGCATCGGGCTCCTGGCGGGCCATGCGGGCCTTCTTGTACCAGCTGTCGGACTGGCTCTCATCGCGCTTCGCATTGCGGATGGTATCGCCGTAGTAGATCGCGAAAGCCGGGTTGTTGGTCGTGCGGAACAGCTCGGTCTGGTCATCGCCAACCACCAGCAGCACGTCGAGCCGGGCGGCGCGGATGCGGTCGCGCAACTCGTCCATCGCCGCTTCGGCCTGGTCGTAGCGCTCGCCCATGCGCTCGGGCGTCACCATGGACTCGGCATCGTCCGGGGCGATCGCGAGCAGCGCTTCGTAGGTTGTTGGGTTGCCAGCGCGGTCGAAGTAGTGCGGGTTCTTCGGATCGACCTGGCGGAAGCCGTGTTGCCAGTCTTCACGCTGGCAAACCAGCATGATGCTGTGGGAAGAGCCGAATGCGGCGACGAGTCTTGCCATGGAAGTGTCCTTCGTTCAAACGATGTAGGCGGCGCGCAGCTCGCCGACCTGTGCCGCGCTGTAGCCAAGCTCGCGCAGGATGTCGTCGGTATTAGCGCCCTGCTCCGGAGCGGGCTGCGGCGGCAGCTCGCGCGGATAGCGCGACAGGCGCATCGGCTGACCGACCAGCGCCACATCGCCAAGCTCGGTGTGCTGCATCGGCCAGGCCACGCCAAGGTGCTTCACCTGCGGATCGGCGAATACCTGATCCACGCGATGGATCGGTCCGCACGGCACGCCGGCCTTTAGCAACCGCTCGGTCCATTCGGCGGTGGTGCGCGTGCGCAGCGCCGCCTCGATCGCGGCATTGACCTTGTCGCGGTTGCGCACGCGCTCCGGATCGGAACCCAGGCCGGGCTCGTCGACGAGATGCGGCACTTCCAGCGCCTCGCACAGGCGCTTCCACATGGTCTGGCCGATCGCGGCGATATTCAGGTAGCCATCGCTGGTGGCGAACACGCCCGTGGGCACGGTCAGCGGATGTTCGTTGCCGGTCTGTTCGGGAATCTTGCGGTCGACCAGCCACTGCGCGGCCTGGAAGTCCAGCATGGCGATCTGCGCTTCGAGCAGCGAGGTCTGCACCCACTGCCCTTCGCCCGACGCCTCGCGCTCCAGCAGCGCCGTCAGGATGCCCATCGCGCAGAAGTGGCCTGCACACAGGTCGGCTAGCGGAATGCCGACGCGCATCGGGCCTTCGCCTGGCTTGCCGGTCACGCTCATCAGCCCGCCCATGCCCTGCGCGATGGAATCGAAGCCGGGCCAGCCCGCATAGGGTCCGTCCTGCCCGAAGCCGGAAATGCTCGCGTAGACCAGCCGCGGATTGATCGCGCGCAGCGCGTCCGGGCCGATGCCGAGGCGGTGCTTTACGTCGGGGCGGTAGTTCTCGATGAAGACGTCGGCGCGGCTGACCAGCTCATGCAGGATCTTCACGCCCTCCGGAGTCTTCATATTGAGCGTGAGGCTTTCCTTGTTACGGTGCAGGTTCTCGTAGTCGGCACGGTTGTGGTCGCGCCCGCCGATCATGTCGTCGCCGCCCGGCGCGCCTGGAGGAATCTCCAGCTTGATCACGCGCGCGCCCATGTCGGCGAACAGCCGCACCGCAGTGGGGCCGGCGCGCACGCGCGACGCGTCGAGGATGGTGAAGCGGGACAGCGGGCCCTTGCGCTCGGCCGCGCCGCGTTCGTCTTGTCTGGTGTCAGCCATGGTCGTTGCCTCAGGTGCTTATGCCGGGGTGAACATCGGCACGGCATAACCGCCGTCGCTCGGCTTGAACACGACCTTCACGCGCTGGCCGATCTCGATCTCACGCGGATCGCAATCCACCAGGTTGGTCATCATCGTCACGCCTTCGTCCAGCCTGACGTAGGCGAGCGTCCAGGCGGCCTCGCCCTTGCCCATGGTGCTGAACGAGTAGACCGTGCCGAAGCCGCTGGCATCGCGCCACTCGGTGCGGTCGGACTGGCAATGCGGGCAGATGTCGCGCGGGTAGTAGTGCGGCGCGTCGCAGCCCAGGCAGGTCTTCAGCAGCAGGCGGCCGGCGTCCGCGGCTTCCCAGAACGCCTGGCTTTCCGGCAGCGTGCGCGGCGCGGGAATCTTGCGCGGACCGGCGGGCGGCGCCTTGGCGGCCGGGTTGGCAGGGGTGGCCGGAGTAGCGGGTGTGCTCATGGTGTTCATTCCCTTTCAAGAATCAGCGTGGCCGCGGTATGGCGCGAAGCCAGTGCGCCGCCGATGCCGCTGGCCAGTGCCAGGTCGCAGTTGCCGACCTGCACCGCGGGATGCGCCTCGCCGCGCAGCTGGCGCACCGCTTCAATCACCTTGGTGACGCCGCCGCGATTGGCCGGATGGTTATTGCACAGGCCGCCGCCATCGGTGTTGAACGGCAGGCGTCCCACGCCGGAAATCAGGCCGCCGTCGGCAACGAACTTGCCGCCCTCGCCCTTCTTGCAGAAGCCCAGGTCTTCGAGCTGCATCAGCACGGTGATGGTGAAGCTGTCATACAGCGACGCATACTTGATGTCGGCAGGCGTGACACCGGCCTCGGCGAATGCCGCCGGGCCAGACCAGGCGGCGGCCGACCAAGTCAGGTCGATGTTGCCGCCCATGGCGTGCTTGGGCGCTTCGCCGGTGCCCCGCACCTTCACCACCGGACGCTTCAGCTGGCGCGCGATCTCGGGGCGCGCGACGATCAACGCGCCACCGCCGTCGCTCATCACGCAGCAGTCCAGGCGGTGCAGCGGGTCGGCGACCATCGGCGAATTCACCACGTCTTCCACCGTCACCACGTTGCGCAGCATGGCGTTCGGATTGTGTTGCGCGTGGTGGGACGCTGCGACCTTGATCCACGCGAGCTGCTCGCTGGTGGTGCCGAACTCGTACATATGGCGCTTCGCCACCATGCCGTAGAGGTTCTGCGTGGCCGGGCCGAACGGCAGCTCGAAGGCCACGTCGGGCGCATCCGGGTCCGGGGCCCGCAGCGCCAGCGCGGCGCCGGCCGCGCGGGGGCGCCCGGCCAGCGTGATCAGCGCGACGTTGCAGCGCCCTGCAGCGATGGCCTCGGCGGCGTGCGCGACGTGCAGGATCGGCGCGGAGCCGCCGCATTCGGTGGAATCCACGTGGCGCGGTTTCAGGCCGAGGTATTCCACGATCGTGGTGGTCCCAAGGCCGGGGGCATCGCCGGCGCAGAAGTAGCCGTCGACGTCGGCGGCGGTGAGGCCGGCGTCGGCCAGCGCGCCGCGGGCCACATCGGCATGCAGTCGCGCGACCGACAGGTCATCGGCTTTGCGTGTGGGATGCTCGTACGCCCCCACGATGTAGGCGGATCCGTTCAGGGTCATGATGAAAGGCAGGTACTTGGGAAGAGATGCCGGGCGCCGCTCCGGGCGTTACTGGTCGGGGGTGAAGCCACTGGCCTTGATAACCGGCCCCCAATAGGCAAGTTCCTTGCGCTGGAGGCGGTCCAGCTCCGCGGCCGGCCGGAAGTCGGGGTGCAGCGTGGCCCGCGTCTGCAAGGTGGCGCGCACATCGGGCATGGCGAGCACCTTGCCCAACGCCGCCTGCATGCGGTCCAGTTCCGCCTTGGGCGTGTGCGCTGGTGCCCAGATGCCGGCCCATGCTTCACCACTGTCGACAGCGACACCCTGCTCGGTCGCCGTGGGCACACCCGGCAGCAGCGGCGAGCGCGCCGCGCCGAATACGGCGATGATGCGAACCTTGCCGCTCTTGGCATGCGGCAGGATGTCGCCTGCGGTCATCACGGCCGATGAAAGCTGCCCGCCAAGCAGGTCGGTGACGAGCGGGCCGTTGCCCTTGTAAGGCACGACGTTCATCGGGACGCCAATGGCCTTGCCGAACTGCAGGCCGGTGAAGTGCGTCTGCCCGCCCAGACCGGCGGTGCCGAACATGGCCTTGCCGGGGTGCGCCTTCACCCATTCCACGAAGCCCTTCATGTCGGTGACGCCCGTCTGGCTGCTGACCACCAGCGCCAACGGATAGGAAATCACCACCGCGACGGGCGTCAGGTCAGCCAGCAGGTCGTACTTGAGCGTGGCCGGCGGGTACAGCAGCGTGGGGAAAATGGCGGTGGCATTCGGCGCGACCATATAGGTCAATCCGTCCGGCGCGCTGTGCTTGAGCATGCCGGTCGCCACTCGGCCACCGGCGCCGGGGCGGTTGTCGACGATCACGGTCTGGCCGAGTTCGCCCTGCAGTTTCTCGGCCAGCACACGCGCCACGGTATCGGTGGAGCCGCCTGGCGGAAAGCCGACCAGGAACTTTATCGGTTGCTTCTCCTGCGCCTGCGCGCCGCAGGCGAATGCCAGGCCGAGTGCCAGCACACCGCAAGCTGACCTTAGGGTATGGATGAGGGCCATTGTCTTTGTCTCCTGTGTATTTTTTCGCGAACCGACCAGGCGCCGCTTAACTTTGCCTTGCCTGCCTGGCGAAACTCGCCAGGTGGTATCCGGCGTCGCCGAACAGCTGGTTGATGACCAGCAGGCGCTTGGCGTAGTGCCCGACGCGGCATTCGTCGGTCATGCCCATGGCGCCGTGCATCTGGATCGCCCACTGCCCGACCTGCCGACCTGCCTGGGCGATCACCGTCTTGGCCGCTGATACCAGCCGGCGGCGCTGCACCGGATCGCCGTCGGCGACCGCCATGGCGGCCACGCAGGCCATCGACTTGCACTGTTCGAGCGCGATCAGCATGTCCGCGACGCGGTGCTGCAGCACCTGGAACTTCGCCAGCAGTGAACCGAACTGCTTGCGCGTCTTCAGTTGCTCCGCGGTCAGGACCAGCAGGGCTTCCAGCGCGCCGACGGCCTCCGCGCATAGCACGGCATTCGCGCGGTCAGCGGCGGCAACGATCACCGGCAGCGCCGCACCGGGCTGGCCCAGTACCGCGCCGGCACCGGCGCCGACTTCGCGCAGCGTGAGGTGCGCGGCGCCGCGGCCATCCAGCGTGCGGAACTCGCGCACGGCCAGGCCTGGCGCGTCGGCCGGAACCAGGAAGAGCGTCACACCCTGCTCGTCGGCGGCATCGCCAGCGGTGCGCGCGGCCACGATGAAGGCATCGGCCTGCGCGCCATCGAGCACGAGCGACTTGGCACCGTCGAGAACCCAGCCGTCGCCATCGGGGCGCGCCAGCGTGCTGACGCGCGACAAGTCATAACGTGCGTCCGCCTCGCCAATGGCCAGGGCCAGCCGTGCCTGGCCCGCTGCCAGGGCCGGCAGCCACTGCTGCCGCTGCGTTGGCGTGCCGGCCTCGTCGAGCAGTTGCCCGGCCAGCACCACGCTCGACAGCCACGCGCCGCCGCCAAGCGCCCGGCCCAGTTCCTGGGCCACGAGCATCATTTCGGTCGGGCCCTGCGCGCTGCCGCCCATGTCTGCCGCGAGCGGCAAGCCGAGCAGGCCAAGGTCGGCCATGGCGGCCCAGCGCGCGGCGGCCTCGTCGGCGGTCTCGGCATCGCCACGGCGATGCGCAGGGTACTCGCCGTCGCAGAAGCGGCGCACCGCATCGCGCAGCGCGATATGTTCGTCGTTGAGTGAAAAATCCATGGTCTCGGTACGGTGTCAGGCCGCGAGGAAGGCCTTGCTGATCAGGTTGCGCTGCACTTCGTTGACGCCGCCGTAGATCGACAGCTTGCGCGCGTCGAGGTAGTTGGCCGCCAGCGCCGACAGTTCGATCGGGCTGGCGGGTTCGTCCTGCTCGCCGCGCAGCGCGGCTTCTTCGAACGGCACGGCATGCGGGCCCGCGACTTCCACCAGCAGCTCGTAGATGGCCTGGCGCAATTCGGTGCCGCGCACCTTGAGCATCGACGCTTCCACCGCCGGCACCCGGCTCTGCTGGTTGGCGCTGAGCAGGCGCAGCGCGGTGAATTCCAGCGCCAGCAGTTCGATCTCGAACTGCGCCAGGCGCGACTGCAGCACCGGATCGCCGTCCAGCCCCTCGCTGGCCGCGAGCGCCCGGGCGCGCTGCAATTGCTGCTTGCATGAGCCGATGCCGGCGATGCCGGTGCGCTCATGGCCAAGCAGGTATTTGCCGTAGGACCAGCCCTTGTTCAGCTCGCCCACGAGGTTCTCCACCGGCACCCGCACGTTGTCGAGGTAGCACTCGTTCAGGTCGGTGCCGCCTTCGAGCATGCGGATGGGCCGGACCTGTACGCCCGGGCTGTTCATGTCGATCAGCAGGAACGAGATGCCCTCCTGCGGCTTGGCCGCGTTCGGGTCGGTGCGCACCAGCGCGAACATCATCGAGCACCAGTGCGCATACGAGGTCCACACCTTGTGGCCATTGACCACGAAATGCTTGCCGTCCGGCTCCAGCTCGGCGGTGGTACGCACCGCCGCCAGGTCGGAACCGGCCCCGGGCTCGGAGAAGCCCTGCGCCCACCACGTATTGCTCTGGCGGATGTCGGGCAGGTACTTCGCCTTCTGCTCGGGCGTGCCGAAGGCGATCAGCACCGGCCCCAGCATCTGGATGCCGCTGGCGATAATGCGCGGCGCGCCGCCCAGCATGGTTTCCTCATCGAAGATATAGCGCTGCACATGGTTCCAGCCCGGCCCGCCATGTTCCACGGGCCAGCCCGGCGTCAGCCAGCCGCGCGCTTCGAGAATGCGGAACCAGGTCACATAGTCGGCATGCTCCAGGCGCAGGCCGAGTTCGACCTTGCGCCGGATGTCCGCAGGCAGCTTCGCCTTGACGAAGGCGCGCACCTCCTGGCGGAACGCTTCGTCGGCGGGGGAAAAAGTCAGCTTCATGGTGTGTGTGCCGTGGAGTGTGTGCCCTAGATTCAGGCTTGCGGGACGCAGACGACCAGTGCATCGAGCGCGAGCACGCGGTCGGGATAGGCCACCAGCGGGTTGACATCGATCTCGGTGATCGCGGGGTTGGCACGCATCTGCGCGCCGATCAGCGTCACGGCCCGCGCAATGGCCGCCACGTCGACTGCCGCCGCGCCACGGATGCCACGCAACAGGGACGCCGCCTTGAGCCGACCCAGTTCCGCGATCACATCGGCTTCAGCGAGATCCGCCGGAATCAGTCGCACATCCTTCAGCGCCTCGATCCACACACCGCCCAGGCCCACCAGTACGACCGGCCCCCAGCCTTCATCGCGCCGTGCGCCAACCACCAACTCCAGCCCGCGCGGACCCATCGCCTCGACCAGCACGCCATCGAGCGTCAGCCCTGGCCGGTGGGTGGCGATGTTTTCCTGCAGGCGGTTCCAGCCGGCTCGCAGCGCGGCTTCATCGGCCAGGCCGACAATCACACCGCCCACGTCGCTCTTGTGCGGCAGCTCGCTTGCCTGCGCCTTGATCACGACGGGGTAGCCGATGCGCGCGGCAATCACCGACGCTTCGTCGGCACTCGTTGCCAATGCACCTTCGGGCACGGTCAACCCGGCCGCGGCCAGCCACGCCTTGCCCTGATATTCCGCGAACACGCCCGAAGGCGGAACAGTGCCAGGCAACTGCACCGCCGCGGGAACCGACTGGCTGGCCCGATCGGCGCGCTGCAGGGCTTCGCCATAGGCCGACACCCGGGCAAGCGCGCGCAGCGCGCGGTCGGGCGAACGGAAGAACGGCACGCCGCTGGCGCGGATGGCGTCGACAAAGAATGGCTCGATCGGGCCGCTGTCGCCGGTCACGACCAGTACCGCCGGCTTGTCCGCGCGGGCCAGTGCCGGGACGATGTGCTCGGCTTTGTCGCGCTGCGCCACCTCGGGCCCTGCCGGGATGCTGAGTACGATGCTGCCCACCGCCGGGTCGGACAGCATGGTCAGCAGGACTTCGCCGACCAGTCCGGGGTTGCGCACGCCGATGGTGGTGTAGTCGAGCGGGTTCTCGGCGACTGCGTAGTCCGGCAGCATGGCCTTCAGGCGCGCCGTCGTCTCCGCCCCCAGGGGCGGCAACGCCAGTCCCAGTCCGTCGCAGAAGTCCAGCGCGACGTTCTTCATCGCGCCGGACCCGGTCATAAAAGCCGGGCCACCGGCAGGCGGCACCGGGAAACGCAGCAGGATGGCTGCGGCGTCGACAAGCTCGTCAGGGGTATCAACCAGCACGACCGCCTCGCGCGCCAGCGCCACACAAGCGGTGGCGTGATCGCCGGCCAGCGCGCCGGTGTGGGACTGGGCCGCTTCGCGCGCCCGTTCGCTGCGGCCCGGCATCAGCATCACGATGGGCTTGCCAGCCTGGCGGGCCTTGCGCGCCAGCGAGAGGAACGTACGCGGGCGCCGCACCTGTTCGGCGTAGACGGCCAGCACGCGGGTCTGCGGGTCGTCGATATAGTGGGCAACAAAATCCTCGACGCCGAGCGACGCCTCATTCCCCGTGGATACCACGGCGGTCAGCGGCAGGCCGCGCCCGACGAAGGCGTCGCGCATGTTCGCTGCCATCGCCCCGCTTTGCGCCACCACGCCGATACCCGGGCTAGCGTCGCACGGATAGGGCTGGACGGCCTCGAAGGTCACGGGCACGCCGGCTCCGAAATTCGTGAAGCCCATGCAGTTCGGCCCGAGCAGCAGCATGCCGGCGTCGCGCGCGGCGGCGGCCAGCTGGTCCTGCCGTTCGCGGCCGGCCTCGCCGGTCTCCGCATAACCGGACGCGAACAGGACCGCCGCACGGGTGCCCTTCGCGGCCAGGCTGCGCACGGCATCGAGCACGCCCGCCTCGGGAATCGCCAGCACGGCCAGGTCGATGCCGGCGGGCAGTTCATCCACCGTTTTCACACAGGCGCGGCCGTTGATCTCGGTACTGCTGCGGCTGACCAGGTGAATGGCGCCGGCGTAGCCGAAGCGTTCCAGGTTCGCCAGCACGAAGCCGCCGGACGATCGCGGGTCCGCCGAAGCACCGACGATGGCAATGGAAGCCGGACGGAGAACGCTGGTCACGGCAGCCACCGCGGCTTTGGCCGCCGGTTGAGGCTGTCCGGCCTGCGCGCCGGGAAAGTCAGAGGTCTTCATGGGTTGGGACATCCAGGAAAGAAGCTGTTGTTTCGTGTTGGATGAATTCTGGCATACCAGAATTGCAGTTTCAATACACCAGAAAACCCAATTTTCCAAAATCTACTAGGTGATTTCCCTTAGCCGAAGGGCGGTGACCGGAGGTCCGGCAGGCTCTGCGAAAGCGCTCCAGGCCACTGCCGCGGAGGGACTGTGACCACTGACAGCGTCACATCCTTGCAGGCGCCAGGCCAAGCGCAGCGCGGGATTCCGGGGAAAACGGAGACACCGTTCGCGCGCCCCGCAAGCCTCCCTTCCTCCCAGCATAGGAGAGGAACACGGGCGAACCCCGAACATCTCAGCGGCGAACTTTTACTGGATTCTTTGCATACCACTATTTTTTTGTTGTATATTTTTGAACAACAAAGAGACGCTTGTTTGCGCTCAACCGTATGCAACGAACCAATCCCACCGTGAATCCTTCGCCCCTCGCCGGGCGCCACAGCCGGGCTGAAGACATCCGCGCCACGCTGGAGGCCGAGATTGAAGCCGGTGTCCTGTTTCCCGGCGCACCGCTTGACGAGCGCGAACTGGCGCATCGCTTCGGTGTATCGCGCACGCCGGTGCGTGAAGCGCTGCAGCAGCTGGCCGCGCACGAACTGGTCAGCATTACCCCGCGCCAGGGCGCGGCAGTCGCGCGCCTGTCCGTCGGCAAGGTACGGGCAATGCTCGAATACGTGGGCGAGCTGGAATCCCTGGCTGCGAGGCTGGCAGCGCGCCGCGGCGACGAAGCGCTGCATGCCGCGCTCGACGCGGGCCTGTCGCTGTGCCGGCGGGTCGCCGCAACGCCTGGTGCGGTCGGCTACGCCGCCGCGAACGCCGCGTTCCACGAAGCCATCTACCAGGGCTGCCGCAACGAAATCCTCGCCGGCCATATCCGCACGGCGCGACGCTGCCTGCAGCGCTATCGAATGCGCGACTTCGCCACCGGCCTACAGGTGGCCAAGTCGCTCGAAGACCATCAGCGCATCGCCGATGCGATCCAGGCCGGCGACGAACAGCAGGCCGCTGCCGCCATGGCGCTGCATGTGCCGGCGGGCACCACCGGCTTCGCCGAATTCCTGGCGACTGTGCCGACCCATTTCTTCGACGGCGGCATGGCCGCCGCGTCCTGACCACAGTCCCCCGATCCCTCAGGCATCCCATGACCAGACCACTCCGTTCGCTCGATGTGCCCGGCCTCGCGCACAACGCCCCCATTCCCACCGGCGCCCGCGTGGGCAATGTCATCTGCACCTCCGCCATCTCGGGCAAGGATGCGGCTACCGGTGAATTGCCTCCCGGCGCGGCGGCACAGGCCGCGCACGCGTTCCGCAATCTCGCCAGCGTGCTGGCGGCCGGCGGCGGCAGCGTGGCGGACGTGGTGAAGCTGACTGTCTACGTGAAGGACAACAGCGTGCGCGACGCCGTCAATGCCGAATGGCTGCAGTGCTTCCCCAACCCCGAAGACCGCCCCGCGCGGCACATCGTCGTGCATGACCTGCAGCACGGCATGCTCCTGCAACTCGAATGCCTGGCCGTCCTGGCCGGCGCCAACCAAGGCTGAACACCATGATCATCGATTCCCACGCCCACGTCGTCATGCCTCCGGAGAGCTTCCGCTACATGGCGGAACTCGTTGGCGGACGCGCCAACCCGTCCACCACGCCGAAGATTCCGGATGCCTCCGTACGCAAGGCGGCCGAAGAACTGGTGCGCAGCATGGACGCCGTCGGCACCGACGTGCAGTTCATTTCGCCGCGCCCCTACCTGCAGATGCATTCGGTCAAGCCGGGCCGCGTGACCGAGCTGTGGTCACGCCACTGCAACGACATCATCGCGCGCTTCGTCGCCATGTTCCCGGACCGCTTCCGCGGCGTGGCCGGGTTGCCGCAGCACATGCTGGAATCGCCGGCCGAGCGCGCGGTGCCGGAACTGGAACGCTGCGTGAACGAACTAGGCTTCGTCGGCTGCCTGATCAACCCGGACCCGACCGAGAGCGAAGGCCCGACGCCGCCGGGCCTTGGCGATCCGTTCTGGTATCCGCTCTACGAGGCCATGACGCGCCTGGACGTGCCGGGCCTGATCCATTCCGCCGGCAGCTGCAGCGCCCGCGAGTCGTACACGCTCAAGTTCATTAACGAAGAAAGCATCGCCGTCATCTCGCTGCTGAATTCGAAGGTATTCCAGGACTTCCCGAACCTGAAGATCGTGGTGGCGCACGGCGGTGGCGCGATTCCTTACCAGATGGGCCGCTTCCGCTCGTGGTCGGTGCGCAAGGGCGAGACCGTCGCGTTCGACGAGCAGCTGCGCAAGCTCTACTTCGATACCTGCAACTACTCGACCGAGGCGATCGACCTGTTGCTGAAAGTAGCCGGCACCGACAACGTGCTGTTCGGCACCGAGAAGCCCGGCACCGGCAGCGCGCGCGACCCACTGACCGACCGCGACTACGACGACATGAAACCGGTCATCGAAGGCATCTCGTGGCTGACGGATGCGCAGCGCAAGAACATCTTCGAATGCAACTGCAGGCGCCTGTACTCGCGCGCCTTCCGCACCGACGAGGAGTGCTGAGATGCCGCTGACCCGCGAAGACAATGACCTGCTCACGCGCGTCGAGAACGGCGCGCCGATGGGGGAGATGATCCGCCAGCATTACTGGCTCCCTGCGGTGCCGTCGGCGAAGCTGGTGGCCGATGGCGCGCCCGTGCGCGTGCGGCTGCTCGGCAGCAACTACGTGGCGTTCCGCCGCACCGACGGCCAGGTCGGAGTGCTCGACGAGCTGTGCCCGCACCGCAAGACCTCGCTGCTGATGGCCCGCAACGAAGACAACGGCCTGCGCTGCATCTTCCACGGCTGGAAGCTCGACACCAGCGGCGAGGTCATCGAGGCGCCGAATCATGTCGGCGATCAGGCGCAGTTCTGCAAGCACGTGCGCGTGAACCGCTACGGCGTACAGGAGCGTGGCGGCATCGTGTGGGTATGGCTGGGCAAGGGCGAGACGCCGCCGAAGTTCCCGGACCTGCCCTTCACCTCGCTGCCCGAAGACCAGCGTTCGGTCACCAGCCAGGAAGTGCCGACCAACTGGGTGCAGGGCGTGGAAGCGTCGATGGATTCCTCCCACGTCGGCGTGCTGCACGAATCGACCACGCAGATCACGGCGGGCTCGGGCAACCAGCGCCTGCACATGACGAAGGCCCTCGCACCGCGCCTGGAGTTCGAGGACCGTCCCTACGGCTACCGCTATGCCGCGCTGCGGCCGCTGCCCGACGACCAGTTCTATGCGCGCGTGAACAACTTCGTCATGCCGTGGTACGGCATCATCTGCGCGCCCGATGAAAAGGGCCCGAGCACCGTGTTCTTCTCGACGCCGGTGGATGACGTCACGCACCGCGCGTGGTTCGTGCATTTCAATCCGCACCGCCCGCTCGGCATGACCGTCATGTCGGCCACGCCTGATGTGTGGAACTTCCCGCCGCTGCCGCCGGGCACGCCCGCCGACAACTGGGGCCAGAACCGCGACCTGATGCGCCGCGGCCACGCCACCGGGTTTCCGCAGCACCTCGGCACCGAGGACTTCGCCATGTTCATCGGGCAAGGGCCGATTGCCGACCGCACCACCGAGCAGCTCTGCTCGGCCGACGGCGCGGTGCTGCGCGTGCGCCAGGCGCTGTTGAAGTCGGTCCGCGAGTTCGTCGCCGGCAAAACCCCGACGCTCGCGGACAACCCAGATCTCGACTACAGCCGGATCGTCTCGATCGGCGGCGTGCTGCCTGCCGGCGAAGACTGGCGCTCGCTGACCGCGGCGCCCTGAAGCCGCCGGCACAAGACTGACAAGAAGACGGAGACAAAGATGACCAGCCCCCGCTTCCACTCGCGCCGCCAGCTCTTGCTGGCGGCGTGCGCAGGCCTCGCCGCGCCTGCGGCCTCGTTCGCGCAGCTGCGCGGCAAACCCGCCATCCGGATCCTGCTGGGACTGCCGCCCGGAGGCGGTACCGACGCCATTGCGCGGTTCTTTGCTGATTCGCTGCCTGCGCTGCTCGATCAGCCAGTGATCATCGAGAACCGTGTTGGAGCCGGTGGCAGGCTGGCAGCCGATGCGCTGAAAACAGCCCCGCCGGACGGTCTCACCTACATGATCGCGCCCAATGCGACACCGACCTTCCAGACGCTGGTATTCGGCAAGCAACTCAAATGGGATCTGTGGAAGGACTTCGAGCCGGTGGCCGGACTTGTCTCCTTCCCATGTGGCATGGCGGCCGGCCCCAAGACGCAGGCGAGCAATGCAACAGGCTTTGTACGCTGGGCCAAGGCCAATCCGGACAAGGCGAACTTCGGTGTACCCGGACTCGGAGGCCAGAACCATTTCCTTGGCATCCAGTTCGCCAAGAGCGCGGGAATCGACCTGCCAGTGGCTCCATACAAGGGTACGCCTCCGATGATTACCGATCTCCTCGGAGACCACATCGCCAGCGCCGTCACACTGCTGGAGGATTTGCGCAAGTACCACCAATCGGGGCGCGTCCGGCTGCTCGGCATTTTCAGCGACAAACGCTCCGTGTTGGCGCCTGACATCCCCACGATGGCCGAACAAGGCTTCGACGTTACCCAGGGTGACGGCTGGACTGCGATGTGGGCGCCGGCCCGCACGCCGGCAAGGGAGATAGCGCGCATACAGACGGCACTGCGCACCATCCTGTCTTCGCCGCAATCGCGCGATTTCCTGATGAAGCAGCTTGCTGTCGTACCCGACTACCTGGATGGCCAGCAGATGGCTCGCCGCCAGCGCGCCGAACTTGAAACCTGGGCGCCTGTCATCAAGGCCTCCGGCTTCCGCGCAGAGCTCTAACCGACAGGAGAGACACAGCCATGCTGAGCGAGGACAGGAATCGGCTTCTGACCAGCGTCGGTGCGGGCACACCGATGGGGGAAGTGTTGCGCCGCCACTGGCACCCGGTCGCGGGTATCGACGAACTGGAGCGAGACCCTATCAAGCCTATCCGGCTAATGGGCGAGGACCTGGTCCTGTACAAGGACCTGAGCGGCAACTACGGCCTCGTGGACAGGCACTGCGCTCACCGCCGCGCCGATCTCGCCTACGGGTATGTAGAAGCGAACGGCTTGCGCTGCAACTATCACGGTTGGTGCTATGACCATCGAGGCCGCTGCGTCGAGCAACCGTTCGAGCAAGTGGTCGACCCGGCAGGAAGGCTGCGGGAGCGCGTACACCTCAAAGCGTATCGGGTTGCCCCGAAAGCCGGCATGCTGTGGGCATATCTCGGGCCGGAGCCAGCGCCCCAACTGCCAGACTGGGAGCCCTTCAGTTGGGCCAACGGCTTCGTCCAGGTGGTATTCGCCGACGTCCCCTGCAATTGGCTGCAGGCGCAGGAGAACTCCATCGATCCAGTCCATTTCGAATGGATGCATGCCAACTGGGGACGGCAGTTGCGCGGAAACGCGGGACAGCGCGCACCACGGCATCTGCAGGTTGCCTTTGCGGAATTCGAGCACGGCTTTATCTACAAGCGCATTAGCGAAGATACCGACGAGCGCCACCCGCTCTGGACCATCGGACGCGTGTGCCTTTGGCCAAATGGCTTCTTCCTCGGCGACCACTTCGAATGGCGTGTACCGGTCGACGACACCAATACGCTAAGCGTTACGTGGTCCTTCATCCGGGTGCCCCGTGAAGCCGAGCCCTTCGTGCAACAGGAGATTCCCAGCTGGGCCAGCCCCACCCGCGATCCTGCCACTGGTCGTTGGATCTCCAGCCATGTCATCAACCAGGACATCATTGCCTGGGTCGGGCAAGGCCCGGTGACGGACCGCACACGCGAGACCTTGGGCGCCAGTGACAAAGGCATCGCGATGATCCGCCGTCGGCTACTCGACGATATCGATGCCGTGGCACAAGGACACGATCCCAAGGCGGTAATCCGCGACGCGCAAGCCAACCACCGCGTGATGCTGCCAAGCGATTCGCGTGAATTCTTCCTGAACGGCCTGCCCCGCGCCGAATATGAACGACACCCCAAGTGGGGCAAGCTACTGCGCCACTTCATCTTTCACGCCGGACAACCGGAGGTTGTCCAACGAGCCTATGAGGCTGCCACCGGCGTCGTCATCGAAGACATTGGTGTCGTAGATGTCTGAGCCGGGGAACCTGCCTCCCACGGCAAAGCCCGTGGCTGCTGGCCCATGACGCCATGCCTGGAGATAATCAATGAACCCTACCGATACCCTGCAAGTCCGGGTCAAGTCCATCAGCTGGGAAGCCGAAGGCATCCTGGCCTATGACCTGCGGCCCGAGCCGCCGCTGCGCACCCTGCCTGCCTTCGCCGCCGGTGCGCATATCGACGTGCACCTGCCCAATGGCCTGATCCGCAGCTACTCGCTGCTGAATGCCCAGAGCGAGCCGCACCGCTATGTGATCGGCGTCAACCGCGACGCGCAGAGCCGCGGCGGCTCGCGCTACCTGCACGAGACCCTGCGCTGCGGCGACGTGCTGACGATCAGCCCGCCACGCAATAACTTCCCGCTCGACGAATCCGCGTCGCTGGCGGTGCTGGTGGCAGGCGGCATCGGTATCACGCCGATCCTCGGCATGATCCACCGCCTGCGCGAACTGGGCCGCCCCTGGCGGCTGCACTACGCCGCGCGCACGCGCAAGCAGGCGGCCTTCGTCGAAACGCTGGAAGGCATGGCAACGGAGGGCGGCGAGGTACACCTGACCTTCGACCGCGAGGCTGGCGCCGAGCGCCTGGACGTCGCGGCCATTGCCGCCAGCCTGCCGGAAGGCGCGCACATCTACTGCTGCGGTCCCGTGCCGATGCTGGAGGCCTTCGAACAGGCCACCGCATCGCTGGCGCCCAAGCGCGTGCATCGCGAGTACTTCGCCGCGCGCGAAGCCGCGGCCACCGCGGGCGGCTTCACCGTCGAACTCGCACGCAGCGGTCGCAGCATCGAGATCCAGCCGGGTCGGACCATCCTGGAATGCCTGATCGCCGAAGGCGTCGAGCCCATGTACTCGTGCCAGGAAGGCGTCTGCGGGACCTGCGAGGTGCGCGTGCTGGACGGCGAGCCGGACCACCGCGACCTGGTGCTGAACGCGGCCGAGCGCGCCGCCAACGACCGGATGATGGTGTGCTGCTCCGGCGCGAAGACCCGCAAGCTGGTGCTCGACCTGTAGCCGCCACGCCGACGAACACGCAATGCAAAGAGGAAAGAAGAGGAGCATGAGATGAGCACCGCACTGGTGACCTATGAACTCGACGGCAACGTCGCCCTGATCGGCCTTAACCGCCCCGACAAGCGCAATGCCATCAACGAAGACGTGGTATGGGCGCTGCACGACGCCGTGGTGCGCGCCGGCGAGGAAGCCGATGTCGGCGTGCTGTTCGGCCACGGCAGCAATTTCTGCGCGGGGCTGGACCTGAAGGAAGCGCTGGCGCGCGCCTCGGGCGAGCAGCCGCGCCCGCGCAAGCGCACGCGGCATTCCTGGCACACCGTGTTCGACGGCATTGCGCGCGGGCCCATCCCATTCGTCGCGGCGCTGCACGGCGCGGTGGTCGGCGGCGGGCTGGAACTGGCCACCGCCGCGCATATCCGCGTCGCGGACGAATCGGCGCTGTTCGGCCTGCCGGAAGGACAGCGCGGCATCTTTGTCGGCGGTGGTGGCACCGTGCGCATCCAGCGCGTGGTGGGCTACACCGTCATGGCCGACATGATGCTGACCGGCCGCCTGCTCAATGCGCAGGAAGGCGAGCGCGAACACATCGTGCGCTACGTGGTGCCGCAGGGCCAGGCGCTGGCCAAGGCGCGCGAACTGGCGGCGCTGGTCGCACGCAATACCGCCGACACGAACTGGCGCATCACCAACGTGCTGCCGCGCATCAACGACCTGTCGCACGACGACGGGCTGTTCGTCGAGTACCTGACCTCGAACATCCCGCGTCCGCCAGAGGCGGCCGAACGCCTGCGCGATTTCGTCGAAGGCCGTGCCAAACCTCTCGCCTCCCCCGGTGCGAAATCCGACTGAACGCAGGAACACCATGACGACCACGATTCAATCCGACGCCGACACAAACATGCAGGCCACGGCCGATTATGTCCGCTTCGCCCAGGCCGAAGCGGCGCGCATCCCGGACTTCCCGCAGGACCTGCCGCTGCGCCCCGTGCACGAGGTGGCCGTGGTGGGCGCCGGCACCATGGGCGGCGGCATCGCCATGGCGCTGGCCAATATCGGCATTCCGGTCACGCTGATCGACAGCAGCCAGCAGGGGCTGGATACTGGCCTGCGCCGCGTGCGCGACAACTACGCCGGCAGCGTCTCGCGCGGCAAGCTGGAAGCGACAGCCATGGAAGCCAGGCTGTCGCTCATAAAAGGCTCCGTTACCCTGGCCGATGCCGCGTCCGCCGACATGGTGATCGAAGCCGTCTTCGAGGACATGCCGCTGAAGCAGCAGGTGTTCCGTGAACTCGATGCGCGGTGCAAGCCCGGCGCCATCCTGGCGACCAATACGTCCGGGCTGGACGTCGATGCCATCGCGGCGGTCACGCGCCGCCCGCAAGACGTGGTCGGCGCCCACTTCTTCAGCCCGGCACACGTGATGCGCCTGCTCGAAGTGGTGCGTGCCCGCGACACCGCGCCGGACGTGATCGCCACGCTGATGGATCTGGGGCGGCGCATGGGAAAGACCGCCGTGCTGGCACGTGTCTACCCCGGCTTCATCGGCAATGCGCTGTTCCGCAACTACACGCGCGAAGCGCATTTCCTGGTCGAGGAAGGCGCACTCCCTCATGAAGTCGACCAGGCCCTCACCGGCTTCGGCTATGCCATGGGCATCTTCGCCGTGCACGACATGGCCGGCAATGACGTGGGCTACCAGACCCGCAAGGCGCAGATGGCCACGCGGCCGCAGGACCGGCGCTGGAACGACCTGATCCTCAAGCTGACCGAGCTTGGGCGCCTGGGACAGAAAAGCGGCAAAGGCTGGTACCGCTATGAACCCGGCAGCCGACAGCCGCTGCGCGATCCGGAGGTCGAGGCCTTCATCGAACAGGAATCCGCACGGCTCAGCATCGTACGGCGCCCCATCGGCGCCGAGGAAATCATCAAGCGCTGCGTCTACGGCATGGTCAACGAGGGCGCGAAGCTGCTCGAAGCCGGCGTGGCGCTGAGGCCCAGCGACATCGACACCGTCTACCTGACCGGCTACGGCTTCCCCGCGCGCCATGGCGGCCCGATGTACTACGCCGATCGCATCGGGCTGCGCGAGGTGTACGCCGACATCGAGCGCTTCCACGCGGAGCACGGCTACTGGTGGGAACCGGCGCCGCTGCTGGCCCGTCTGGCGCGCGAAGGAAAGACCTTCGCCGACTACCAGCGCGGTCACGCGTGAGGCCGCGAACCGATTTTCCCGACTTTGCCCCGCACGTCGTTGCATTCCTAATACGCACTAACGTATACCACTATTTTTCTTAAACATACCAGTAAGCGATAGTTCTGCCACTTCCCGAATCGCGGAAATGACAGCCAAAACATGGAGGAGAACATCATGAAAAGAAACCTGGTCGGCCTTGCCTGCGTCATCGCCAGCGCCACCGCGGGCGCGCAGACATCGGGCGTCACGCTGTACGGTGTGGCCGATGCCAACATCGAGTACACCAACAACAACCTGGGAACGGGCCCGGACGGACATTCCAAGGTCGCCGTGAACTCGGGCGGTCTGTCCCCGAGCCGCTGGGGCCTGCGCGGCACGGAAGACCTGGGGGGCGGCAAGCAGGCGATCTTCGCGCTGGAAAGCGGCTTCACCCTGGATAACGGCGTTTCCACGCAAGGCGGACGCCTGTTCGGCCGCCAGGCATGGGTCGGCCTGCGCAGCGGCTCGCAGCAAGTGACGCTGGGCCGGCAATATACGTCGCTGTTCCTGATGATGGCCAACTACTCGCCCACCGCTTATGCCACCACGTATGAACCCGTGGTCGGCATTGCCGGCGCGAACCTGCGCGAAGACAACATGGTGAAATACCATGTGGACCTGGGCCCGCTGACGGCCGAAGCACATTGGGCCTTTGGCGAGCAGGCCGGAACGGTCACGGGCTCGTCGGCTTTCGGCGGAGGCTTCGACTACCGTATCGGCTCGTTCGGCGTCGCCGGTGCCTATGACAGCCTCAACAGCGCCAAGACCGCCGATTACACCCGCACGCAGAAGGCAGCGCTTGGCCTGCGCTACCAGATTACGCCGGAGCTGCTGGCCCAGGCGGCGTACCGGTACAACAACAACGGCACGCGGGCGGCCAATACCGCTGCTCGCGACGACCTGTGGTGGTTTGCGCTGAACTACCAGGCGACCGGGGCGTTGCTGCTCACGGGCGCGTTCTACTACGACAACGTCAAATCGCTGTACACCGCGACCAGCAAGACCAATCCGAGCAATCCGTGGCAGGCCACGTTCATCGCGGATTACTCATTGTCCAAGCGCACTGATGTCTACCTCAGCACGGCGTACACCAAGAATGCGTCGCTGAACTTCGAAAGCCTGAATGGCGCCGCGGCCGCTTACCAGATCGCGCCGAACGAGAAGAGCCAGTTCGGCGTCGCGATGGGCATGCGGCACAAGTTCTGAGCTGCCGCCTCAGGGTGCGCCTCGAAGTGCTGACCCTTCCCATAAGAGAGGAGGAGCTTTCGGGCCGCCCGCCTGGCGGATCAGGCCGCCCGCGAGGCTGCGGGCTTGCGGCCACGCCTGGCGCCGCCGCGGGGTGCGGTGCTTCTGGCGGCCGCCGCTTCGCCGCCGCCCTCGCCCTCGAGGTAGCTGGCCGGCAAGGTGGAAAGGAACTCCGAGAATCCGGTAGTGCCAACCGGCGCATGTTCAAGCATGGCCGCATGCGCGGCGGCTTCATCGCCGCCCAGGATGGCCTCGGCAAGCCGCTGATGGTCTTCCAGGACGCGCTGCCGGCGCGCCGGCGTCTGGAAGATGCGCGGGCGGTAGCGCTGCATCAGCCGGCGGATGCCCTGGATCTGCGCCACCAGGTACTCGTTGTGGCTACCCGCGTAGACCGTGTCATGGAACTCCGCATTGGCCCTGGCAAAGCGCTTGCCATCGTCCTCGGCATGGGCCTGCTCGCATTCGGCGCGGGCCGCCTTCAGGCTGACGCGCTGATCGTCGTCCATGCGGCGCGCGGCCAGCTTCGCCGCCACGGCCTCCAGCTCGCCAAGCAGCTCCAGGGTTTCGCGCAACTGCGTGATCGACAGGCGCGACACAAATACGCCCACGCGCGGCACGATGCGGACCATGTTCTGCACGGACAGCTGCTGCAGCGCCTCGCGCACCGGCGTGCGGGAAACGCCGAAGCGCTCGGCCAGCATGCGTTCGTCCAGCGGGGTACCGGGCGGCATGTCGCCATCCTCGATCTCGCGCTGGATCGTGGCCTTGATCTCGCCGGCCATGCTCTTCTTTTCGGACTGTGTCATCTGATCTGGTGTGAGCCGTCTTTACCACACAGTATACCGAAACAGGATACTGGCATGCCATCCAGCCCCAATGGACAGACATGCCCCGCGTGCTGATCCTGACCGCCCCCGCCCTGCGTGTTGGTGCATCACGCCTGGCGCAGGTTCTCCAGCATGTCCCGGACCATCTCCTCCAGGCCGTACTGCGGTGCCCAGCCCCAGTCGCGCCGCGCCACCGAATCATCGATCGAATCCGGCCAGCCCTGCGCGATCGCCTGTCGGTAGTCCGGTTCGTAGCGCACCTCGAACCCCGGGACCTGCTTGCGAATCGCCGCGGCAATCTCGGCCGGCGTGAAGCTCACGCCGGCAACGTTGTAGCTGCCGCGCTCGGTCAGCTTGTCGGCCGGCGCCTCCATCAGTTCGATGGTCGCGCGGATGGCGTCGGGCATGTACATCATCGGCAGCCGCTCGTCTTCGCGCAGAAAGCAGGTATAGGGCTCGCCCTTCACCGCCGAATGGAAGATGTCCACGGCATAGTCGGTGGTGCCGCCGCCGGGCGGGGTCTTGTGCGAAATCAGGCCCGGATAGCGCAGGCTGCGCACGTCCACGCCGTGGTTGTCGTGGTACCAGCGGCACCAGCCCTCGCCCGCCTGCTTGGAAATGCCGTAGACGGTCGTCGGCTCCATCACGGTCTTCTGCGGCGTGTTCTCGCGCGGCGTGGTCGGACCGAAGGCGGCGATCGAACTCGGCCAGAACACGCGCTCGATGCCGAACTGCCGCGCGTGCTCCAGCACGTTCAGCAGGCTGGTCATGTTGAGGTTCCATGCCCACTGCGGCGCCTTCTCGCCGGTAGCCGACAGCGCCGCGGCCAGCAGGTAGATCTGCGTGATGCCATGGCGTTCGACGACGGTCGCCAGCCCGCCGCGGTCGGTGGCGTTGAGCATCTCGTGCGTCAGGTGCACATGGCGTCCGGTCGGCACCACGTCGGACGTGATGACATTGGTCCTTCCATAACGCTCGGCCAGTGCCAGCGCCAATTCGGAGCCGATCTGCCCGTTGGCGCCGACGATCAGGATTTTCGGTGCCGTGTCGCTCATCGGGCCAGCCCCAGTTCACGGCCGGCCTGACCGAACGCATCGAGCGCCGCCTGCAGCGCCGCTTCGTCGTGCAGCGCGCTCATCTGCACGCGGATGCGCGCCTGGCCCTTGGGCACCACGGGATAGAAGAAGCCGACCACATATACGCCAAGCTCCAGCAGCCGCTGCGCGAGCTGCTGGGCTTTCTCCGCGTCGTAGACCATGATCGGGATGATCGGGTGCTCGCCCGGCTTCACGTCGAAGCCAAGCGTGGCCAGCCCCTTGCGGAAGAACGCGGTGTTGCGCTCCAGCCGGTCGCGCAGTTCCGTGCTGCCTTCCAGGATGTCGAGCACCGCGATCGATGCGCCCACGATGGCCGGCGCCACCGTGTTCGAGAACAGGTACGGCCGCGAGCGCTGGCGCAGCAGCGCGACCACTTCCTTGCGCGCGCTGGTAAAGCCGCCGGACGCACCGCCGAGCGCCTTGCCGAGCGTGCCGGTGATGATGTCGATCTTGCCGAACAGCCCGCGCAGTTCATGCGTGCCGCGCCCGCGCGCGCCGAGGAAGCCCGTGGCATGGCATTCGTCGATGCCGAGCAGCGCGCCATGCGCGTCGCAGAGCGTGCGCATCTTGTCCAGGCGCGCAATGGTGCCGTCCATGGAGAACACGCCGTCGGTGAACACCAGCTTGTGGCGCACGCCATCGGCCTGCGCCTGCGCCAGCTGCGCACGCAGGTCGTCCATGTCGTTGTGCTTGTAGCGGTAGCGGCGGGCCTTGCTCAGGCGGATGCCGTCGATGATGGACGCATGGTTGAGTTCGTCGCTGATGATCGCGTCTTCCGCGCCCAGCAGGGTTTCAAACAAGCCGCCGTTGGCATCGAACGCCGAGCCGTAGAGGATGGTGTCTTCGGTGCCGAGGAAACTGGCGAGCCGGGCTTCGAGCGTCTTGTGCAGGTCCTGCGTACCGCAGATGAAGCGCACCGAACTCAGGCCGAAACCGTGTGTGCGCAGCGCCTCGTGCGCGGCCTCGATCACGCGCGGATGGGAAGACAAGCCAAGGTAGTTGTTGGCGCACAGGTTGATGACCTCCCGGCCATCGGTGGTGCGCACGCGTGCGCCCTGCGGCGTGGCAATGACGCGCTCTTCCTTGTACAGCCCCGCCTGGCGGATGGCGTCAAGCTCTGCACGCACGGATGCGTAGAATGCCTCGGCACTCGACATGGTTTGGCTCCCGATGCTAGGATCTGATCGATAAATCGAACACGTTCGTTATAAAGAACGTTTTGTGCAATATAGCGAACCACTCGCCATGACGCAACCCCCTACCCAGAAGCCGCAGGGCGATGGACCGCCCGCCGTCGGCGCCGCGCTGCAGGCGCTGCGCCAGGCTCAGCAACTTTCGCTCGACGACCTGTCGCGCCGCGCCGGCGTGTCCAAGTCGATGCTGTCCCAGATCGAACGCAACCTGACCAACCCGACCGTGGCGGTGCTCTGGCGCCTGGCGAACGCATTGGGCATCAATCTTGCCGACCTCCTGTCCGCCGATGCAGGCGGTCGCCCGGTCGGCGGCATCGCGCTGGTGCAACCGCACGCCATCCCCTCGCTCAAGAGTCCTGACGGGCACTGCGAGCTGAAGATCCTCGGACCGATCGAACTGGCCGGGCGCTTCGAATGGTATGAACTGACGATCCAGGCCGGCGGCGTGCTCGCA
Source organism: Cupriavidus sp. 21MJTG02-4 (assembly GCF_057798975.1). Classification (NCBI taxonomy): domain Bacteria; kingdom Pseudomonadati; phylum Pseudomonadota; class Betaproteobacteria; order Burkholderiales; family Burkholderiaceae; genus Cupriavidus; species Cupriavidus sp. 21MJTG02-4. Next base: position 535,311 of record NZ_JBYOJP010000003.1, read on the forward strand.
TCGGAGGCGCACGAAACCGGCACACAGGAACACCTTTCGGTGCTCAATGGCGCCATGTCGGTGCAGGCTGGAGCAGAGGAAAAGAAATTGCGGCATGGTGAAACGGCGCGCTATGCGGCGGACGTGCCACACGCCATCCGCAATCGCGGCAAGGCGACGGCAACGGCCTTATTGGTTGTAGTGCACCCGGCTTAACTGCGGCAAGGCGCAAACGCTGATCTTCTGCGGAACCGGGCCGCTGACCGGACGTCAAACGCCTTAGTCTTCGGAAACGCATTGACGCGCCGCAGCATCGGGCGAGACCAGATGTGTGGCGCAGGCATGTGTCTTGCGTAATTCCGTGGCTTCGAGCGCGCGGCTATCAGCCGCGTCAGTCCCAGCAAAGCGACCCCCTTCATTCAAGGAGACGAACGTGCTGAGCCCGCATGAACTTGCTACGCTGCTGCTCATCAGCGGCGGCGCCGAATCCCTCGATACCACCGACTCCCGGCAGATTGATCCGGTCGACCTTCACGCGCTGGTCGACAAGGAACTCGTCCGGCTGGAAATCCTGCATGGCCAGCGGCAGAGTCCGCGCCTGACGAACGACGGCCACTCGATGTTGCGCGCCATGGGTTGCAGCCGCTGAGCCGCTTCCGGGCTGCTCCCGTCACCGAACGCCGTCACCGAACGCCTATACTGACCCGCATCGGCCCACGCATGGGTGCGTGCGGGCCTGGCTTCGGACGCTGATATTTCGACGCGAGGCGACCCCTACTCTCTCACGAACGGCGCGCAGCACAACATCCCCGCGCGCCTCGACCGTCTGCCATGGTCGCGCTGGCACTGGCGCGTGGTGCTGGCGCTTGGCATCGCGTGGGTGCTCGATGGCCTCGAGGTCACGCTGGTCGGCTCGGTCGGTGCCGTGCTCGAACGGCGCGACACGCTGGCACTGAGCGCCACCGAAGTCGGCTGGACAGGTTCGCTCTATATCGGCGGCGCCGTGCTCGGCGCGCTCGTGTTCGGCCGCATGGCGGACCGCCTGGGCCGCAAGCGGCTGTTCCTGGCCACGCTGCTCGTCTATCTGGTAGCGACGCTGGCCACGGCGTTCTCATCGGGCTTCGCCATGTTCGCGCTGTGCCGCTTCTGCACGGGCCTGGGCATCGGCGGCGAATATGCAGCCATCAACTCCGCCATCGACGAATTGATTCCGGCGCGCGTGCGCGGCCGCGTCAACCTGGCCATCAACGGGAGCTTCTGGCTGGGCGCGGCGCTCGGTGCCGGGCTGAGCCTGTTGCTGCTTGACCCGCGCGTGCTCGGGCCGGTGTGGGGCTGGCGCGCGTGTTTCGCGCTGGGCGCAGTGCTGGCCGTCGCCATCATGCTGGTGCGCCGGCACGTGCCGGAGAGCCCGCGCTGGCTGGCCACGCATGGACGGCTGGCCGATGCGGAGCAGGTGATTGCCGACATCGAGGCGCAGGTGTACCCGACGCGCCAGGTCCCTCCACTCGCATCAGCCATACGTTGCGAACCGTTCCACGCATCCACCTCCCCGTCCGTGCGCGACGTGATGCATCTTCTGATGCGGCGCTATCGGCAGCGCAGCCTGATCACGCTCGCACTGATGCTGGCGCAGGCCTTCTTCTACAACGCCATCTTCTTCACCTACGCGCTGGTGCTCACGCGCTTCTATGGCGTGCCGGATGGCCGCGTGGCGCTCTACATCTTCCCGTTCGCGCTCGGCAACGCGGCCGGGCCACTGTTGTTGGGGCCGCTCTTCGACGAAGTCGGCCGGCGCCGCATGATCGCCATCACCTACGTGTTGTCAGGCATCGGCCTGGCTGCAACCGGATGGGTCTTCACGCAAGGCTGGCTCGATGCCACGGGCCTGGCCCTGTGCTGGTCCGCGGTGTTCTTCCTGGCGTCGGCAGCGGCCAGCTCCGCCTACCTGACGGCGAGCGAAGTCTTCCCGCTGGAAATGCGCGCGCTCGCCATCTCGATCTTCTATGCGCTGGGGACGGGGATGGGCGGCTTCATCGCGCCGGTACTGCTAGGCGCCTTGATCGAACGCGGCAGCCGCGACGCGGTGGCGGCGGGCTATGGCCTTGGGGCCGCGCTGGTCATCGCTGCGGGGCTGCTGGCCTTGCGCTATGGGGTCGATGCGGAACGGCGACCGCTCGAAGACGTGGCACGACCGCTGGGAAATGACTGGCGCAACACACTGGATTGATATGGGCGCAGTGCCCCTATCTGGCTCGCGAAAATTCCAGAATGCCGCGCGCGCTCATTGTCGCGTTACTATAAAAAATCATTCTTTCATTCCGATGAATGATTGATGATTTTTTCGAACAGACTGACCAATCAATCCAAAGATGAAAATTACACTTGATGCGCTTCAGGTGGTGGAGTCCATTGCGCGCTGCGGCACGTTCGGACTGGCCGGCAAGGAGTTGCATAAGGCCCCCTCTTCGCTGAGCTATGTCGTGCAGAAACTCGAAAGCGACCTGGGCGTCACGGTGTTCGACCGCAGTGCGCACCGCGTCAGCCTGACCACCGCGGGCGAAGTCCTGCTCGAAGAAGGCCGCCGGCTGCTGCGCGCCGCGAATAACCTCGAGGAGCGCGTCAGGCGCGCCGAAGCCGGCTGGGAATCCGAACTCCGGATCGCCACCGACGCGCTGGTGCCGTTCGACGCGGTGCTGCCGTTCATCTCGGCATTCCAGGCCGAGAACAGCTATACCCGGCTGCTGTTCTCGCAGGAGATGCTGGGCAATAACTGGAAGGCGCTGGCATCGGACAGCGTCGACCTGCTGATCGGCGCCGTGGGCGATCCGCCCGCGGTCCAGGGCCTGTTCTCCGTGCCGGCCGGGAGCGTGCGGTCTGTCTTCGTCGTCGCGCCGGGGCATCCGCTGGCGGCGGTGGAAGAGCCGATCGATTGCGCCGTGCTGTGGCAGCACCAGTTCGTGGAGGTGAGCCTGCCGCAGGAAGACGCCGCACAAGCTGCGCCGGCTCGTCCGCTCGTGGACGGGCAGCGGCACATCAGCGTGCCGACGCTCGATGCCAAGCTCTCGGTGCTGCTGTCCGGGCTGGCGTGCGGCTACCTGCCGGCCTGCGCGGCGCAGCCGTACCTTGACAAGGGGAAGCTCGTGGCCAGGCGGCTGGGCGAGGAACGTCCGCCGCAGATGCTGCATATCGCCTGGCGCAGCACGGACCCCGGCCGGGCCATCGGCTGGTGGATCGAGCGCAAGGACATGCTGGCCGAGACCCTGCGGCAGCAACTGGGGCTGCAGGCCCCCGGCGGCTCCCGCGATCAAGACCGGTCATCGACCATCGAGCGCATGCCAGCCACGTGACTGGCGCCGCGCTCGCACTCAGGACCTGTCGCGCAGATCGTGCCAGGCGACCAGCAGGAATCCGCCCACCAGTCCCAGGTGCTCGAAGAACGCGTTCGCCATCATGAAATGCGCGTCGCCGGAGACTTCCCAGAAGCGATTGGCCAGGAACGTGGCCATCAGCGTGAAGCCGGCCAGGCCCAGTGCGCCGAGCCAGCGGTAGAAGCCCGTCAGGATCATGACGGAGGCGCCCAGTTCCAGCGCGATGGTCGCTGCCGCCAGCGGCCCGGCAGGTGCCAGGCCGAAATGCTGCATCTCCGCAATGGCGGCCGGGAAGTCCAGCGCCTTGTTCAGACCGCCCTGCAGATAGGCGGCGCACAGTCCCAGCATGGCCACCCAGCGCACGGCCGGCGTGGCGAACCGGGATACCCCGGTCCCGGCAGCGGGCGAGGTGACACGGCCTTGTTCGATCATTGCAGACCCTCCCTGTTCGCGCAGTGCTTGCCCCCGGCCCGCGACGGCGCCGCCCGGCGAAGCGATGCCATATTAATTCATCATGCGTTGGTGAAAGGGTGTCATTCACGAGTTTATTTTCTCGACGCCGGCCCACTATGGTTGCGTTGATTCATCACCGCCTCTCCATTCGATCTTCCATCCAGTTCTTCGAATAGTCTGTTCGAAATAATTCGTTATGCCGGCCACCGATGCGTCGATATACTTTCGCCACGCGACGCGGACGGTCCGGCGAGTACACCGTTCCATGCGTCGTGCGGATATCGTTGCCAGCACGCAGACTCGCACAGTCAGCCGAAACGCATCGCCCCGCCATGCCGCCGTGTGCCCGCGTGCCAGACCGGTGACATGGCAGCCTTTCCATCCCAGGAGAAAACCGTGAGCAATCCGAAGCTTGAAGTTCTGACCCCGCAGAACTGCCAGTTGATCTTCATTGACCAGCAGCCACAGATGGCATTCGGCGTGCAGTCGATCGACCGGCAAACCCTGAAGAACAATGTGGTCGGGCTGGCCAAGGCCGCCAAGATCTTCAATATCCCGACCACGATCACCACCGTCGAGAGCGAAAGCTTCTCCGGCTTCACGTACCCGGAACTGCTGGACGTGTTCCCCGACCACAAGCTGCTGGAACGCACCTCGATGAACTCGTGGGACGACCAGAAGGTGCGTGATGCGCTCGCGGCGGCGAATCGCAAGAAGGTGGTGGTCTCAGGTCTGTGGACCGAGGTGTGCAACAGCACCTTCGCGCTCAGCGCGATGCACGATGCCGACTATGAGATCTACATGGTCGCCGATGCGTCGGGCGGCACCTCGAAGGAAGCGCACGACTATGCGATGCAGCGCATGATCCAGGCCGGGGTCGTGCCCGTTACCTGGCAACAGGTCCTGCTCGAGTGGCAGCGCGACTGGGCACACCGCGACACCTATGAGGCCGTGATGGCGCTGGTCAAGGAACACTCGGGTGCCTATGGCATGGGTGTGGACTACGCGTACACCATGGTCCACAAGGCGCCGCAACGCACGGCGAAGACGCACGAGGCCATTCCCGCCGTTCCTGCGCGCTGACACCATCGCCAACTGAGCGCGGGCGCCGCGGCGATGGCCGTGGCGCCCGGCCCGCCGCCAGTTCTTTGCCGCAGCCGCAGCGCCCGGCGCAGCAACTGCCCACAGGAGTTTCTCCATGAATGCCTCGACCGCGCCTGACCTGATTCTCGTCAACGGCAAGTTCACCACGCTTGACCGGGCCAATCCGCAAGCCGAAGCCGTCGCCATCCGCGATGGCCGCTTTGCCGCCGTCGGCACGAAGCAGGAGATCATGCAGACCGCCGCCGACGACACGCGCGTGATCGACCTCGGCGGTCGCCGCGTGATTCCCGGGCTGATCGACAGCCACATGCACATCATCCGCGGCGGCCTGAACTACAACATGGAGTTGCGCTGGGACGGCGTGCGGTCGCTGGCCGACGCCATGCACATGCTGCGCGACCAGGTGGCGCGCACGCCGGCGCCGCAGTGGGTGCGCGTGGTCGGTGGCTTCACCGAGCACCAGTTCGCCGAGAAGCGCCTGCCGACCATCGACGAACTGAACGCGGCGGCGCCGGACACGCCCGTATTCATCCTGCACTTGTATGACCGCGCCATCCTGAACGGCGCCGCACTGCGTGCGGTCGGCTACACGAAAGACACGCCAAACCCGCCGGGTGGCGAGATCATCCGCGACGCGCGTGGCAATCCCACCGGTCTGCTGCTGGCGAAACCCAATGCCACCATCCTCTATGCGACGCTGGCCAAGGGGCCAAAGCTGCCGCCCGAGTACCAGAAGAACTCCACGCGCCATTTCATGCGCGAAGTGAACCGTCTGGGCGTGACGGGCGTCATCGATGCGGGAGGTGGCTACCAGAACTACCCCGAGGACTACAGCATCATCGAAGAACTCCATCGGGAAGGCCAGCTCACCGTGCGGCTTGCATACAACCTGTTCACGCAGAAGCCAAAAGACGAGCTGAGCGATTTCCGCACCTGGGCCGGCAAGGTCAAGCCCGGACAGGGCGACGACCTGTACCGGCACAACGGCGCCGGCGAGATGCTGGTCTATACCGCCGCCGACTTCGAGGACTTCCGCGTCGAGCGGCCCGAGATGCCGCCGTCGATGGAAGGCGACCTGGAGCCCGTGATCCGCCTGCTGGTGGAGAACCGCTGGCCGTGGCGCCTGCATGCCACCTATGACGAGACCATCTCGCGCGCGCTGGACGTCTACGAGAAGGTGGCGCGCGACATGCCGTTCGATGGCCTGCACTGGTTCTTCGACCATGCCGAGACCATCACCGACCGCAATATCGACCGCATCGCGGCGCTGGGCGGCGGCATTGCCGTGCAGCACCGCATGGCCTACCAGGGCGAGTACTTCGTCGAACGCTATGGCGCGAAGCCGGCCGAGCACACGCCGCCGGTGAAGAAGATGCTGGAACGCGGCGTCAAGGTCGGCGCAGGCACCGATGCCACGCGCGTGGCCTCCTACAACCCGTGGGTATCGCTGTACTGGCTCACCACCGGCAAGACCGTGGGCGGCTTGTCGATGTATCCGCAGGCCAATGTGCTCGACCGCGAAACCGCGCTGCGGCTCTGGACCGAAGCCAACACGTGGTTCTCGAACGAAGAAGGCAAGAAGGGTCAGCTTGCCGTGGGCCAGCTGGCGGACCTTGCGGTGCTTTCGCAGGATTACTTTGCCGTGCCCGGCGACGATATCCAGGACATCACTTCCGTGCTGACCGTGCTCGGCGGCAAAGTGGTCCACGGCGACGGCGACTTCGGCAAGCATGCGCCGGACCTGCCGCCGCCCATGCCGGACTGGTCGCCGGTACGGCATGTGGGCGGCTACCAGCCGCGCCCGACGGCGCAGGCCCGCGCGCTGGCGCTGGGCACCGCGTGCGGCTGCGACAGCGCCTGCGGCGTGCATGGCCACGGGCATGCCAGGGCATGGACGTCCGATATGCCGGTTTCGGACGAAGGCACATTCTGGGGCGCGCTCGGCTGTTCGTGCTGGGCATTCTGATCCGGCCCGGTCACCACCTGAAGCGGTCCTCACCAACAGGAGGCCAATGATGAAGGTCTATATCGTCTCTCTCGCCGCCGGCATCCTTGTCGGCGTCATCTATGCCCTGATCCAGGTACGCTCCCCGGCGCCGCCGGCCATCGCGCTGATAGGCTTGCTCGGCATGCTGATCGGCGAACAGGTCGTGCCGACGGTGAAACGGATGGTTGCCGGCGAACCGGTCACCGCCGCGTGGTTCCGCAGCGAATGCGTGCCGAAGATCACCGGCGCGCCGCCCAGGGCGGATGGCACTGCCGAAGCGCCGGTCACGCTCGCCTCGCGCGGCAAGGAAGACGGCCCGTGAGCGAGCGCCGCCACAGACCTGCCAAGCGGCATCGATGACAACCCGCGCCAAGCGGCGGTGCCGCTGCCTTGCCGCATTGGCTGCGGCGCAATGCGCCATGGCAGCAGCACCGGCGCTGGCAGACAATGCCGTGACCCTCTATGGCCGGCTCAACACAGCCGCCGAGTACGTGACCGTCACCACGGCCACCGACGGCACCAGGCCTGGCAACCTCTCGCGCCTGACGAACAACCGTTCGGTATTCGGCCTGCGCGGCGAAGAAGAACTCGGCTACGGGCTCAAGGCGATCTGGCAGGTCGAGAGCACGCTGTCGATCGACACCGGTGCCGGCCAGATCGCCGCGCGCGATACGCGGCTCGGCCTGCAGAGTCCCTACGGCACGGTGTTCATGGGCAACTGGGACACGCCCTATACCAGCTCGACCAAGGGCTACGATCCGTACTATCCGACCACGGCCGGCTATATGGCGCTGATGGGCAACGGCGCCGCGGCCACCACCGACAACGTCGAGAACACCAGCTCGTTCGACCGGCGCCAGAAGAACTCGCTGCACTACCAGACCCCGAAATGGAATGGCCTGGGTGGTGCCTTCGCGTGGGGGTTGCCGGAAGAAAGGAACACCGTGCCGCGCAACCCCGCGCTGTACTCGTTCGCGGCGGGCTATGACCGCGGCCCGCTCAACCTGACCCTGGCCTACGAGATCCACCACGCCTACCAGACCGCCGGCCGCAACGACGATGCGATCAAGGCCGGCGTGTCCTACCAGTTTCCCTCCACGCGCATCAGTGCCGCCTACGAGCGCCTGCACTACCGCACCGCCACCGGCGACCTGACGCGCAACGGCTACTATGTCGCATTGGTGCAGCAGCTCGGCACCGGCAGCGTGCGCGCCGGCTTCACCTTCGCGTCCGACGGCGCGGGCAGCGCCACAGAGACGATCGGCTCTGTGCGCAGCGGCGCGCAGACCGGCGCGTTCCAGGTGACGGTCGGATATGACTATCCGTTGTCCAGGCGCACTGCCGTCTATGCTTACTACAGTCGCATCAACAACCGCAGCAACGCCGCCTATGACTTTGCCATCAACAGCGTTGGCGTCCACGCGGGCGCGGACCCGCAGACCTTCGCGCTCGGCATGCGCCACAATTTCTGACGGGCGCTCCGCGCCCTCGCGGAGACAGCCTTGAACCCCGCCCAGCCTGCTGACGCCGCCGCTCCCGTGGCAGGGCCGGCGACTGGCTACATCCTGTCCTTTATCGCGGGCTATGTGGACGTGGTCGGTTTCATCTCGCTGTTCGGCCTGTTCACGGCACATGTGACGGGCAACTTCATCATGATCGGCGTCGATATCACCGGTCATGCGCCGGGCCTGCTGGCCAAGTTGCTGGCACTGCCGGCCTTCGTGCTGGCCGTTGCGGCGACCCGGCTGGCGGAGGTGCGCATCGCCCGGACGGGACGCTCCCCGGTTGCGCCGTTGCTGCTGGTGGAAGCCGTGCTGCTGGCACTGTTCCTGGCCGCCAGCCTGCACGCGGCGCCGGTCACCGACCCGTCGGCACCGGCGGCGATCGTGGCCGGCATGCTGGCCGTCGTGGCCATGGGCATGCAGAACGCGCTGTCGCGGACTTCCCTGCTGGATCTGGGCCCGACCACGATCATGACGGGCAATACGACGCAGATCGTGGTCGATCTCGTGGACCTGCCGGGCGCATCCGGTCCGCAGCGGGACGCGATCCGGCGCAGGCTGCGCAAGATGGGGCCGGCCCTGGCCGCGTTCGCGCTGGGTGCCATCCTCGGTGCGCTCGGCTTTGCCAGGTTTTCGGTCTGGTGCATGCTGCTGCCCACCGCCTTGCTGGTCGCGATCTGCGTTCCGGCCTGGCGGCGCGGCCAGGTGTCCGCAACCGGCTGAACGGAGCCCACATAGCCGGGAGAAAACCAGGTGCCAGACGACCACCCTGCCATCCTCTTCGGCGCGTTCGACCGTCACAACTTCGGCGACCTGCTGCTGGCACATGTCGTCGCCGATGTCGCGGCAAAGGGCATGAGCGGGCGTGCGCTGCACTATGGCGGGCTGGCGGAGCGCGACATGTCGGCGTGCGGCGGCCACGCGGTGCAGGCGCTGGCGCAACTGGCCGCGCGCGTGGGCGACACGCCGGTCGACATCCTCCATGTCGGCGGCGAGATCCTGACCTGCAGCGCCTGGGAGGCCGCCGTGATGCTGCTCCCGCCCACCCAGGCGCTAGCCGTCATCGCGCGGCTCGATGCCGATCCGGCCGGACGCGCGGCCTGGGCACGCGAGCAGCTTGGACTGCACGATCTTGCGCCCTACCTGCTGCCCGATGGCCTGTTTGCCAACGTCGTGAAGGTGAGCTACCACGCGATCGGGGGGATCGATCTCGACCGGCTGGAGGCCCCCATGCGCGCCGAAGTCGTGGCCAAGCTCAAGGCCGCCAACTGCGTTGGCGTGCGAGACCGGCACACCCACGCGATGCTGGAATTCGCGGGCGTCGGCTGCCATCTCGAGCCGGACCCTGCCGTGATGGTGGCCGAGCTGTTTGCGCCACGCATCGGCCGGCATGCGCGGCGCGGCGAGCCGGCCGGCGTCATGGCCGCATTCCCGCACGGCTACCTGGCCGTGCAGTGCAGCGCAGACTTTGGCGACGACGCCACGCTGACGACGCTTGCCCGTCAACTCGAACAACTGGCCCGGGCGGCGAATCTTGGCATCGTGCTGTTCCGCGCGGGCGCGGCGCCCTGGCATGACGACCTGGACGTCTACCGGCGGCTGGCGACGCGCATGAACGGCGTGCACGTAGCCCTGTTCAGCTCGCTCGACCTGTGGGACATCTGCGCGCTGATCGCCCATAGCCGCGGCTTTGCCGGCAGCAGTTTGCATGGCGGCATCGTCGCCGGCGCCTGGGCGCTGCCGCGCATGGGACTGCTGCGTCCGGGGCAATCGCTCGCGGCAAGCAAGCAGGCCGCCTTCGATGCGACCTGGGGCACCGGCAGTACACCCTCGGCAGTGCCGGTCGACGCGCTTGCGTCCGGCATGGCGCAAGCCATGGCCGAGGCGCCGGCGCAGCGCAAGGCACTGGCCCGGGACCTGGTGCAGGCCTGCCGGGCGGGCTTCGCCGGGCAGTGAGTTCATGAAGCTGGCCGGAGAGGCTCTATACAAACCACACAGCCCTATCCGTGTCAGTTCCCTGGGCACTTTCCGCGCTGTGACCCTAGCAGCAGCGCGCGCGGGCACTGCAGAGAAAACCAGACATCACCAAGCTGTCGGAAACGCTAAGTCTGCCGGCCAAAGCCAAAGCGCCGAACACCGTTTCCGCCCCCAGAGCAGACAACAGGAATGGTGATGCCCGCTTGAACGCCTGCCCGTTCATGACGCACGCCTGGCTCCTGTTCATCTGTTATGCATTGTTCCAACGCGACGTAGTGTGGAAGAAGTCGGCGATTTCTTGATGCTGGTTGTTGGCACACGCAATGCGGTAGACCATCTGCTCAAGTGCCAGGTGCAGTACGCCCAAACCAAAGGGCGAAATACCGTCGGCTTGCTGGGATCGAGGGTGACACGCCCGTTGATGACGTTGGCTCCGGAGGAAATCCACGGATGCCTACATTCAAAAATTGATATGCATCATCACATTTGTCGATGTGCGAACCGATGGACTGATCTACCACGACGAACAGAATATACTTTTCCATTCCGAACCCTTATTACCATCCAAATACCAAATATTATTCACGTTAATTTTATGCGGAGAAGAATGGAGGCCGTCTGGCAGGGTGAAGCTGCAAATACTATCGGAGAATTTTCGTAAAAATCCGATGGCATAACGCAGTTTACGGAATTTACCATACAACCTTCGTGATACTTCCACCGTGAACCACGGCTATGCCCTCGATTATCTCTGATTCAAGGCTTCCTAATGTTAAGGGCTCCATCTTTGCTGACTTGGCACGAGCGGCGAAAAAGCATGGCGCAGTGAATCTGTCTCAAGGGTTTCCCGACTTCGCTCCTGCCCAACGCTTGCTGGATGCCCTTTGCGACAACACATGGCGTTGAGCGACTCTATCAGGAGAGGTCTGTATCGGCGCTACTACATCCAAGGAAATTACTCTCGACGATCAAAATACCGTTCCGTCACGGGCATATGCTCTTTGGCGGCACTATTCCGGTTATTGGCGCTGTGAGCGCCGCGCAGTTCTTTCGGGCCGAACTCCACGACCCGGTGCTTGGCAGGACGCTCACATGTGCATACGAAGTCAAGGTCATTTGATAGGAGAATATCTTGCTGAAGCCACATCTTGAGTTTGTTTCCCTGGACCTGCATGAAGGATGGAGTGCCCCCATGGGCTATCCCGAGGGGATCGAGGAGAAGCTTCTGTGTGGGAAGCTCTCATCAGAGACTCGTACGGGAAGCAGAACACGGCTACTTCGTTTTGCTCCGGGGATCTATACGACCACGCCATTTGTGCACGAGTATTGGGAAGAGGTCTACCTCCTTCAGGGCGACCTGATCGTAGGGAACGATGCCAACGGAAATGGCGGAACACCTTTTGGCCCGAATACCTATGCTTGCCGGCCGCCCGGTGCATTTCACGGGCCGTTCAAATCCGAAAAGGGCTGCATGCTGCTGGAAATCCATTACTACGCGAGGGATTACGTTGTGGCGATGGCGTCGGAGCGGGGCCAGGAATGACGACGTCTACCATCTATGCAAGAGAGCAGCGACGGCTCCGACTGGCGCAATGGACAACTTTCTGGCTCGCCATAGTGGCCTATATGGTGTCGTTCTTCCACCGTGTGGCACCTGCGGCGCTGTCGATGGAACTGCAAACCGCATTTTCTGCATCCAGCATCGAACTCGGATCCATTGCTGCGGTGTATTTCTTTGTAGTGATGGCCATGCAAATTCCAACTGGAATCATCGCCGACACGATGGGCCCGAGATTGCTACTCGCTGTCGGGTGCTTTATGGCCGCATTGGGTGCCGCTATCTTTGCCAGTGCTCATACACTTGACATGGCATATATCGGACGTGGCCTGATCGGATTTGGTGCAGCCATTCCATTCGTGGCTCTGCTTCGTCTGAATGCGTCGTGGTTCTCATCGCGGCAGTTCGCGACCCTGAGTGGCTTGACACTGCTATTCGGCAACCTGGGCTCGATTTTATCGACGACGCCGCTGCAGATGTTGGCGCAGGTAGTAAGTTGGCGCGCGATTATTGGTGGCATTGGCGCTCTCACGCTGTTAGCCGGCGTGCTTATCGCAATCTTTGTGCGAAATACGCCATCCGATCTTGGACTGTCCCATCCAGACGGTCCATCTCATGCACCAGCACCTCCTGCTGGCACGGCATGGGCGCGACAGCTGACAGCTGTCTTGACGAACCCAAGGACATGGCCGTGCTTCATGGTGGGCTTCGGGATTTGCGGCACCTTCTTCACCTTCACGAGTCTCTGGGCTGTACCGTTTCTCGTAGAAGCGATCGGACTGACAAAAGCCGAGGCATCTACGCATGTGCTTGTCATGATTCTGTGTCATGCACTCACGGCGCTCGTTCTTGGCAGGGCTTCGGACCGTCTGGGCAACCGCAAAGGACTCCTGTTGGTGCTTGCCTTCGTCTACCTTGTCTCGTGGTTGCCAATGCTGGGGACGATGAAGGCGTTCACGGGTGAAACTTACGTAGTCTTTGCGTTGCAGGGCATCGCATCGACCGGTTACACGCTGATCTGGGCGATTGCGAAAGAGGTAAACGCCCCAAATTCTGCCGGCATGGCGATTGGCGTCACCAACACCAGCATGTTCATGGCCGCAGGTATCCTTCAGCCGGCAATTGGTGCATTGATTGACCATTTAGGGATGCCAGGCATGACCTATTCCATCGGATTGCTCGCTGCGATCTCGGCAGTTGGCCTGCTCGCGGGGCTGTGTCTTGTGGAAACTCACGGAAAGAACGTCTACGTTGCGAGGGCAGCATAATGCTTTACACGTTCTACAACGTCGATTCACCCGGCTCGGATTTGCGAGATACCCACAGGCCGGCGCATCGCCAGTATCTAGCAAGGTTCGCAGATCGGTTTGCATTTGCAGGACCGTTGCTTGCGGATGATGGAGTTACACCGATAGGCAGCCTGCTGGTGCTCGACTTCGACTCACTGGAGGAGGCGAAAGCCTTTATCAATGCGGAGCCATACACGACTGCCGGACTCTATGCCAGCGTGAGCGTTCGGCCGTTCCAGAATCTGTGGACACAGCGCAGGGGCTTTCCGTTACCGAGTTAGCGTCGGGATGCTGTCAACTTGACGAAGTCGAGGTGCCGGGTGCTGCCCCGCCGTCGCCGGGCCACTGGCGGCTGACCACTACGCCGGGTTCGAACGGCAACGCCTCGATGTCGCGCAAGCTGAACTGGCGGCGGTAGTACCAGCGCACTGCGTGGCTGACGGTCACGCCGGGGAACCAGGGTCCGCGGTACGCCCACCAGCCATCACACGCGCTCGACGCGCACGAAGAACTCGACCCCTTCCTCGGTGTTGTCCAGCGCCTGGCCAAACGTGATCCAGCCGTGACCGCGCAGCATGACGTCGTCGCGGCGCAGGATGAAGCTGTCTTCGCCGTCGAGGGTGACATGCGTGCCGTTCGAACTGCGGTCTACCAGCACATAGCGGCCGCCGCGCGTCTCCACGGTGGCCTGGAAGCGCGAGGCGCGGCGGTCCGACACCACGATCGTCATGCCGCTGTCGCGACCGATGGTGACCGGCGCCGAGGCAAGATTCATCTCCACCACCGCCGAGCGGTAGCGCAGCGTGAGAAACACCGAGCAGGCGGTCCGGGGGCTTTCGGTATCGATCAGCGTCAGGTCGGTGGCCTGCTGCCAGATCGCCTCGAACAATTCGACGGGTTGCTCGCGGCCGCGCACTTGTGTCGGGTACAGGTAGCGCGTGGCCTGGCGCAGCCAGTCAGGAAGCTGCTCCACGGATTCCGCGCTGGTGATGATCTGTCCGCGCGACGCCAGCTTGCACAGCCGCGCGGCAAGGTTGACGGTGTCGCCGAACACGTCGCCCGATGCATCGGACAGCACCGGGCCATGGTGAAAGCCGATATGGATCGACATCGGCACGCCGGACACCGGCGGCAGCTGCGACACCGCGAACTGCATGTCGAGCGCGGCTTGCAGCGCGCGCGCGGCCGCGGGGAACAGCACCATGATCTCGTCGCCGATGGTCTTGACGATGCGCCCGCCAGCCGCTTCGGAGCAGGACCGCATGACGCCCAGACACCGCGCGACCGCGGCCATGGCCGCCGCATTGCCGGCCACCTCGTACAGCCTGGTGCTGCCGCTGAGGTCAGCGAACATCACCGACCCGTCCGGCGCCTCGTTAAGCGGTTCTCGGTCCATTTGCGCCCGGACCCGCCGCCCGTCCGGCGGGCCAGGTCCCCATGCAGTCACGCGATCGCGCCATGCTGGAATTCTGGCACCGCGGCTGGCTATGCTCAACCTGAATGGCTAGCCGCCACGGCCCCCATGATCGACCGGAATTCAGCTCAAGCCATCGAGCACGAGATGCTGCCCATGCACGGACGCCGCCGCATCGGACGCCAGCATCGACACCATGCGCGCGGCAGACCCGGTCGATACCCAGCGCGCCGGATCCGCATCCGGCATGTCGCGCCGGTTGGCCGGCGTATCGAGCACGCTCGGGGCAATGCTGTTGACGTTGATGCCGGCCCCGCGCACTTCGCGCGACAGGGTTTCGACCAGCCGCTGCAGCGCACTCTTGGACGCAATGTACGCGCCCATGGCGGCGGCGCCTGCCGACGCACTGCGCGCCGTCACGGCAATGACCTTGCCGCTGCCCCGCGCCTGCATCGCGGGAATGAACGGACGCGTCACGGCGATGAAGGACCACGCGTTCAGGTCCATCATCCGCGACCACGATTCGCGGCTGATGGCGTGCGTAGCCTCGCCCATCTCGAAGCCGCCGGCCACGTGGACCACGACATCGACCGCGCCGAAGGTGTCGAGGATCTCGGCGCCGACCGCGGCCATGGCGCTACTGGACGTGACATCGGCCTCGCGCAGCAGCATGCCGCCGTCCCCGTCCGGATGGGCAAAGACGCTTTGCAGGTGCTGCAGCTTATGGTCGATCAGGGCCAGGCGGCAGCCCTCTGCGGCGAAACGGCTGGCCACTGCGCGGCCCAGGGCGCCGGCGGCGCCGGTGATGACGACATGACGAACGGCGGTTTCCATCTCCCGGCTCCCGTGGCAAAGGACTGACTCCACCATAGTCGGGCCGCGCCGAAAGGGAAATCCCGGATGTCGCGCGAACTGTACAGCACGGAATTGCTTCACCCGTCTATGGCGCCCGGCGCGCGCATGGCGCAAGATGCGGCTGCGTCACCTAACCCAGGATCTCCAATTGCCTCTGAACCGCTTGCGGCAAAGCGCCACCCTTCTCGCCGTCGTGGCGCTGACCGGCTCGATGGCCTCGCTCTGCATCGGGACCTCGTTCGCCAAGTCGCTGTTCTCCGCGCTCGGCGCGCAAGGCACCACCGCGCTGCGCGTGGGCTTTTCGGCGTTGATCCTGCTAGCCGTGTGGCGCCCGTGGCGGATACCGCTGTCCGCCGCCAATGCGCGGGCCATTGCGCTGTATGGGGCCGCGCTGGGCGCGACCAACCTGCTGTTCTACATGTCGCTGCGCACCATTCCGCTCGGCCTGGCGATTGCCGTCGAATTCACCGGCCCGCTCACCGTGGCGGTGCTGTCGTCGCGCCGCGCCATCGATTTCCTGTGGATTGCGTTCGCCGTCACCGGGCTGCTGTTGCTGCTGCCGCTGGGCGAGGCTTCGACCCATCTGGATCCGGTCGGCATTGGCTTCGCGCTGGCGGCGGGCGTCGGCTGGGCGCTCTATATCATCTTCGGCCAGCGCGCCGGCAACGCACACGGCGGCCAGGCGACCTCGCTCGGGCTGACCGTGGCGGCACTGGTGGTGCTCCCGTTCGGCGTGGCGCATGCCGGCACGGCGATGTTCAGTCCGCCGCTGCTGCTGGCCGGGCTGGCCGTGGGCGTGCTGTCGAGCGCGATTCCCTACTCGCTTGAAATGGTGGCGCTCAAGCGCCTGCCGCGACGCACCTTCGGCATCCTGCTCAGCATGGAGCCCGCGATGGGCGCGCTAGCTGGACTGGTGTTCCTGCACGAGCAGCTCAGCGCAATCCAGTGGCTGGCGATAGGCAGCATCATCGTGGCCTCGATCGGCTGCACGGCGACGGCCCGCGGAAAGCCGGCCGGTTAATCCGCGCTTCGTATCGGCCAGAACGTTCTGGCCGAACTTGCAGCCTCTTCATGGTTTTCCCTCTGCCCTGCGAGCTTGACTGAATCTGGTGCCGGCTCCAAATTGGACCGCGCGGTACAACACCGGCCTTCCATAAAAACAGGAGACAGAGCATGCGAACCATCAAGGTGGCACTGGCAGCAGTCGGACTCGTGACCGGACTCTGTTCGGTAGCCGCGGCCCAGACGTGGCCCGCCAAGCCCATCACCATGGTGTTGCCGTTCCCCGCCGGCGGTTCCGCCGATGTCGTCGGACGCGCCATGGCCGACGAAATGGGCAAGCGGCTCGGACAACCCGTGGTGGTGGAGAACCGTGCCGGCGCAAGCGGCATCGTCGGAGCCAGCTATGTCGCCAAGGCTCCCGCCGACGGCTACACCATGATGTTCACGACCACGCTGCCCATCATGACCAACCAGTTCGTGTACGCGAAGCTGCCCTACGATCCGCGCAAGGACTTCGCGCTGATCTCGCAGGTGGCCACGGGCCAGCTGGTGCTGGCCGTGCCCGCGAGGTCGGTGCAGGCAAAGAGCGTGAAGGAATTTGTCGAGTGGTCGCAACAGAACAAGGGCAAGGTCAACTACGGCTCGTGGGGCGTGGGCTCGGCCGCGCATTTGATGGGCGCGTTCATGAGCAACAGCCGCGGCATGGAGATGAGCCATATCGCCTACAAGGGCGAGGCGCCGATGCTGCAGGACCTGATCGGCGGACAGGTGCAGATGGCAATCGGCTCGTATATGTCGATCAAGCCTTATCTGGAGTCCGGCAAGCTGCGCGCGCTCGCGGTGACGGGCGACAAGCGCATCGACGGCATCCCGGACGTGCCGACGTTCCAGCAGGCGGGGCTGACGGAGCCCGAGTTCCGCCCGGTCGGGTGGCTGGTGCTGGTCGCACCGGCTGCGACGCCGGCCCCGGTGCTGGCCCGGCTCGAAAAGGAAGCCATCGCGGCCGCCAACACCACCGCGGTCAAGGCTCGCTTGCAGGTGGCCGGGCTGGAAGCCATGGGCACGACGTCGGCCCGTTTCCGCGATGACTACCAGACCGCCATGCCGGTACTCGAGCGCATCGTGAAAGTCTCGGGCGCGCGCGTGGAGTAGTTCGACGCCTGGTTCAGCGGGCAGTGGCCCAGTCGGCAGCTATCGATGTGGCAGGGTTGGCCGCGGTGGCACCGAGCGCAAGCGTGGCCTCGTGGAGGTGGCTGTCCTCGGGGTTGCGCCGGCAGCTGAACCCCAGGCCGCGCAGGATGCCCAGCATGCGCCGGTTCTCGCTGAGCACATCGCCGCGCATGCGACGCATGCCGGCTGCATGCGCCAGTTGCAACAGCCTGGCGATCAGCCGACGGCCAAGCCCCTGGCCTTGCCAGGCATCGGCCACGAGCACGGCGAATTCCGCCGTGCCGTGGCTGGTCACCACGAACTGGCCGTTGGCGATCACCGCTTCGGCCCCGCCGTCAGCGCTCGCAGCCGTTACCACAAGGGCTACGCCGTCCGCGCCAGACGAGACCAGTCCTTCCACAACTCCATCGGCCACGCGGCCGCCGGTCAGGAAGCGGAAATAGCGGCTTTCGCGCGACAGGCCCTCAACCATGCTGCGTACCGCTGCGCCGTCCTGCGCTCGCGCGGCGCGCAACGTCACCGGCTCACCGCGCCGCAGTGTCCAGTTTTCGTTGCCAAAAGGACGTGATGTCCGCGCCGCCCGTCCCAGCCATGATTCGTACATCGTCGCCACCTGACTTCATAATTAGTAGTCCGAGTATAGGCAAACCCCTGACTTTTGCAAACGAAGTCAGCGTGCTATGCTCGGTGCATCATGAAAGCCACGGCCACGGACCTTCGCGACTGTTCGATCGCTGCCACGCTCGCGCTGATCGGCGAGAAGTGGACGATCCTGATCCTGCGCGACATCTTCCAGGGTGTCAGCCGCTTTGATGATTTCCTGCACCGGCTGGAATGCTCACCCGCCGTGCTGTCCGCCCGCCTGAAGACGCTGACCGAGGCCGGCCTGCTGCGCCGGGTTGGCTACAAGGAGCCCGGCGAGCGCGAGCGCTTCGAGTACCGGCCGACCCGCGCCGCGGTGGAACTGCTGCCGGTACTGGTCGGGCTGATGCAATGGGGAGACCGCCATCTGGCGGCCGATGGCACGGGCCCGGTGGAAATCCGCTCGCGCCGCAACGGTCAGCGTGTCAGCGCGGCGCTGATCGACGAAGACGGCCGGGCGGTGTCGCCCTCCGACATGCACGTCATCCGGCTCGCGCCAGCGGGCACGCCACAAGATTGATTGCGCCTGGCACCGCAGCGAATCATTGCAGCGCACCATGACTGTGCCATGCCGGCCGACGCGCCCCATCTGAGCGCGCCGGCAACTCCCACACCCCACCCGTTCGCGGCAAAACATCCGGTTCACCATCACTTCGCCCCTGGCACAGCGCTTGCGTAAATGACGCGGGCGGATCAACGGCGATCCCTCCACCCCACAAACGCCGCGGCTATGCCAAGTAGCCGCTGCATGGACAACGGCGTCCCCTGAACCGGCATCACCCTGGTTCGCGGGACGCCTTTTGTTTTCTGGGCGGTGCGCACGCACCGCTCTTCGGAGCGAAAGAGATGACTGGCAAAGCCACCCGCATCGACCTGCTGAGCCTGGGCACGCCGCAGATGCGCGCCTTCCACCTGACCTGGATGGCATTCTTCGTCTGCTTCTTCGCGTGGTTCGCCTGCGCGCCGCTGATGCCTGTGCTCAAGGGCGAGTTCGGCCTGACACCGGCGCAGATCGCCAACATCAATATCGCGGCCGTGGCGGTGACCATCCTGGTGCGGTTGGTGATCGGCCCGATGTGCGACCGCTTCGGCCCGCGCAAGACCTACACCGGCCTGCTGGCGCTGGGCGCGCTGCCGGTGATCGGCGTGGCGTTCGCGCAAAGCTACGAGACCTTTCTCGCGTTCCGCCTGCTGATCGGCGCGGTCGGCGCGAGCTTCGTCATCACGCAGTACCACACCTCGGTCATGTTCGCCCCCAACGTGGTCGGCACCGCCAACGCCGCGGCGGCCGGCTGGGGCAATGCCGGCGGCGGTGCCGCGCAGGCGCTGATGCCGATGTTGCTGGGCGCCGTGCTGATGCTGGGCGTGGACCACACCATGGGCTGGCGCGTGGCGCTGCTGGTGCCGGGCGTGCTGATGCTGGTGATGGCCGTCATCTACTGGTGCTTCACGCAGGACTGCCCGGAAGGCAACTACGCCGACATGCGCGCGCGCGGCCAGGCCATCACGGGCAGCGGCAAGGGCGGCGGCTGGGAGAGCTTCCGCATGGCCAGCGCCAACTACCGCGTGTGGCTGCTGTTCATCACCTACGGCGCCTGCTTCGGCGTGGAAATCTTCATCCACAACATCGCCGCCACGTTCTACGTGGACCGCTTCGGCCTGAGCCTGAAGGCCGCAGGCCTGGCGGCCGGCAGCTTCGGCCTGCTGGCGCTGTTCGCCCGTGCGCTAGGCGGCTGGCTGTCCGACAAGGTGGCGCGCCGCCGCAGCCTGGATGCACGCGCGTCGCTGCTGTTCGTGCTGATCCTCGGCGAAGGCCTGGGCCTGCTGTGGTTCGCGCACGCCGGCACCGCCACGCTGGCCGTGATCGCCATGCTGCTGTTCGGCCTGTTCACCCACATGGCCTGCGGCGCCACCTATGCGCTGGTGCCGTTCATCGATCGCAAGGCGCTCGGCGGCGTGGCCGGCATCATCGGCGCCGGCGGCAATGTGGGCGCGGTGGCCGCGGGCTTCCTGCTCAAGGGCCTGGGCGACCTGCAGCAGACGCTAACCGTGCTGGGCGTGCTGGCGGCACTGGCTGCGTTGTGCGCCATCGCCATCCGCTTCAGCGCCGAGCACAAGGCGCAGGAACAGGCGCTGTACGACAGGGCGCTGGCCAACTGAATCCCCGCATCTCCACGAAAGCAGTATCCCAGAGCAGCACAGACTGACTACCGGACAAGGAACGCATCATGAAACTGATCATCGTCGGCCACGGCATGGTGGGTCACAAATTCCTCGAATCGCTGGCAGACGCCGGCGCGCAGAACCTGGAAGTGACCGTGCTGTGCGAAGAACCGCGTCCCGCCTACGATCGCGTGCACCTGTCCGAATTCTTCGCCGGCAAGTCGGCCGACGATCTCTCGCTGGTGCCGGAGGGCTTCTTCGAGCGCAACAACAACATGCTGCTGCGCCTGAACGCGCGTGCGGTGTCGATCGACCGTGCCGCGCGCACCGTGACGGTGTCGACCGGCGAGACGCTCTCCTATGACAAGCTGATCCTCGCCACCGGCTCGTATCCCTTCGTGCCGCCGGTGCCCGGCAAGGACCGCAAGGACTGCTTTGTCTATCGCACCATCGAAGACCTGGAAGCGATGCGTGAATGCGGCGCGCGCTCCAAGACCGGCGTGGTGATCGGCGGCGGCCTGCTGGGCCTGGAATGCGCGAAGGCACTGCGCGACATGGACCTGGAGACCCACGTGGTGGAGTTCGCGCCGCGCCTGATGGCAGTACAGGTCGACGAAGGCGGCGGCCGCATGCTGCGCCAGAAGATCGAAGGCCTGGGCGTGACGGCCCACACCGGAAAGAACACCGTCGAGATCGTCGACGGCGAGGATGGCACCCACCGCATGGTGTTTGCCGACGGCACGCACCTCGACACCGACATGATCGTGTTCTCGGCCGGCATCCGCCCGCGCGACGAACTGGCCCGCGCCAGCGGCCTGACGGTGGGCGAGCGCGGCGGCATCGCGGTGGACAACCATTGCCGCACCTCCGACCCGGACATCTACGCCATCGGCGAATGCGCGCTGTGGCAAGGCAAGATCTACGGCCTGGTGGCTCCGGGCTATGACATGGCACGCGTGGCTGCCCGCCACCTGCGCGGCGAAGCCGTCGAGTTCGGCGGCGCCGACATGAGCACCAAGCTCAAGCTGATGGGCGTGGACGTCGCCAGCATCGGCGATCCGCACGGCGCCGTGCCGGGCACCCGCATCTACCAGTTCAGCGACGACCGCAAGGAGGTCTACAAGAAGCTGGTGGTGTCGGACTGCGGCAAGTACCTGCTGGGCGGCGTGCTGATCGGCGATGCCAGCGAGTACGGCACGCTGCTGCAGATGATGCTGAACAGGATCGAACTGCCGGAATCGCCCGAGTTCCTGATCCTGCCCGACAGCAGCGGCAAGGCCCGGCCGGCGCTGGGCGCCGACGCATTGCCCGACACCGCGCAGATCTGCTCGTGCAACAACGTCTCCAAGGGCGAGATCTGCGGCGCCGTGTGCGACGGTGCCACCAGCATCGGCGCGCTCAAGACCTGCACCAAGGCCGGTACGGCGTGCGGCGGCTGCGTGCCGCTGGTCACGCAGATCATGAAGGCCGAGATGAAGAAGCAGGGCATGGCCGTCAACAACCATCTCTGCGAGCACTTCCCGTACTCGCGCCAGGAGCTTTACCACCTGGTGCGCGTGGGCAAGTTCAAGTCCTTCGACGCGCTGCTGGAAGCGCATGGCAACGGCATGGGCTGCGATATCTGCAAGCCGACCGTGGGCAGCATCCTGGCGTCGTGCTGGAACGAATTCGTGCTCAAGGAAGAGCACGCCAGCCTGCAGGACTCCAACGACTACTATCTGGCCAACATCCAGAAGGACGGCACGTACTCCGTGGTGCCGCGCATGCCGGGCGGCGAAGTCACGCCCGAGGGGCTGATCGCCGTGGGACAGGTCGCCAAGAAGTACGGCCTCTACACCAAGATCACGGGCGGCCAGCGCGTGGACCTGTTTGGTGCACGTGCAGAAGAACTGCCCTATATCTGGGAAGAACTGATCGAGGCGGGCTTCGAATCCGGGCATGCCTATGGCAAGGCGCTGCGCACTGTGAAGTCGTGCGTCGGCTCCACGTGGTGCCGCTATGGCGTGGACGACTCGGTCGGCCTGGCGGTCGCACTGGAGAACCGCTACAAGGGCCTGCGCGCGCCGCACAAGATCAAGTTCGGCGTGTCGGGCTGCACGCGCGAATGCGCCGAAGCGCAAGGCAAGGATGTCGGCGTGATCGCCACCGAGAAGGGCTGGAACCTCTATGTGTGCGGCAACGGCGGCATGAAGCCGCGTCATGCCGAACTACTGGCCGGCGACCTGGACCGCGCCACGCTGATCCGCTACATCGACCGTTTCCTGATGTTCTACGTGCGCACCGCCGACCGCCTGCAACGCACCAGCGTGTGGCGCGACAACCTGGAAGGCGGCCTGGACTACCTCAAGGCCGTCGTGCTCGACGACAAGCTCGGCATTGCCGCCGACCTGGAAGCGGACATGCAGCACGTGGTCGACACCTATGAAGACGAGTGGAAGAAGGCCGTCACCGACCCGGAAACGCGCAAGCGCTTCCGCCACTTCGTGAACAGCGAGCGCCGCGACGACAACCTTGTCTTCATCGAAGAGCGCGGGCAGATCCGCCCGGCCACGCCGGAGGAACGGAACTTGCAACGTTCCCGCCTGAGCCACATTCCCGTGGTAGCCGTGCCCGCAAAAGCAGCCTGAATGCAGCCGAACTCAAGGAGAACGTGATGAGCCATTCCCACTATCCCGAAACCTGGACCGCGATCTGCACCCTGCGCGATATCGTGCCCAATACTGGTGTCTGCGCGCTGGTCGACGAGCAGCAAGTCGCGGTGTTCCGTATCGGCCGCGGCGAAGAGGTCTACGCCATCGAGAACTTCGACCCGAATTCGCAGGCGGCCGTGCTGTCGCGCGGCCTGGTCGGCAATCTGGGCGAGCGCCTGGTGGTGGCGTCGCCGATCTACAAGCAGCACTTCGACCTGCGCACCGGCGAATGCCTGGAGGCGCCAGAGCACTCGGTCAATACCTATCCGGCGCGCGTCTATGACGGCAAGGTCTGGGTGGCCGCCGATCTCGCCATGCGCGAAGTCGAGGAAGAGCTCGCAGCCTGACAAAATCCTATTCCTGACGGAGACCTTGCGCATGACGCCATCCGCCCCCTCGCAGCCCCGGCCCCGGCTAGTCGTCGTCGGCAACGGCATGGCCGGCATGCGCACGGTCGAGGAACTGCTCAAGCTGGCGCCTGACCTGTACGACATCACAGTGTTCGGCGCCGAGCCCCACGGCAACTACAACCGCATCCTGCTGTCGCCGGTGCTGGCGGGAGAAAAGACCGTCGACGACATCATGCTCAATACGCGCGAGTGGTATGCGCAGAACGGCATCGAGCTGCTGGCCGGCGACCCGGTGGTGGCCATCGACCGCCCGCGCCGCACGGTGCGCGCGCAGTCGGGACGCGAGGTGCACTATGACCGCTTGCTGCTGGCCACCGGCTCCAAGCCTTTCATCCTGCCGGTGCCCGGTCACCGGCTTGATGGCGTGATCGCGTTTCGCGATATCCAGGATGTCGAGACCATGCTGCATGCCGCGCGCAACCATCGCCACGCCGTGGTGATCGGTGGCGGGCTGCTGGGGCTGGAGGCCGCCAACGGCCTGCTGCGTCAGGGCATGGACGTGACCGTGGTGCACCTGTGCGACAGCCTGATGGAGCGCCAACTCGACAAGCCTGCCGCCACGCTGCTCAAGGGCGCGCTGGAACGCAAGGGCCTGCGCTTCATGCTGGGCGCGCAGACCGGCGAGATCCTCGGCGACACGCGCGTGACCGGCGTGCGCTTCAAGGACGGCAGCGAGATCCCTGCCGACCTGGTAGTGATGACGGCCGGCGTGCGCCCGAACATCGAGCTTGCGGCCGGTGCCGGGCTGCACTGCGAACGTGCCATCGTCGTCGATGACACGCTGCAGACCTACGACCCGCGCATCTATGCCGTGGGCGAATGCGTGCAGCATCGCCAGGCCACCTTCGGCCTGGTTGCGCCGATCTGGGACCAGGCGCGCGTGTGTGCCGCGCATCTGGCTGGCTCAGGGCATCGCCGCTATATCCAGCAGTCCACGGCGACCAAGCTCAAGGTGACCGGCGTGGACCTGTACTCGGCCGGCGACTTCATCGGCGGCGAAGGCAGCGAAGACCTGGTCCTGCGCGACGCGCGGCGCGGCGTCTACAAGCGGCTGGTGCTGCAGGACGGCCGCCTGATCGGCGCGGTGCTGTACGGCGACGTGCAGGACGGGCCGTGGTACTTCGACCTGATCCAGCAGCGCGCGCCGGTGGCGGCGCTGCGCCAGCGCCTGCTGTTCGGCAAGGCTCAGTGCGAGGCGCTTGCGGCCTGACGCACGGCCCACCCGCTGACAACGACATCGCCCCACGGAGAAAGCGTGAATCTGTCCGACATCCCGGTGGTATCCGCCACCCCGACCACCACCACCGCCACCACCTGCCCCTACTGCGGCGTCGGCTGCGGCGTGCGCGCCACGGTGCGCGCCGACGGGCAGGTCGAGATTGCAGGGGATGCGGAGCATCCATCCAATCAAGGCCGGTTGTGCGTCAAGGGCTCGGCCCTTGGCGAGACGGTGGACCTGCAAGGCCGCCTGTTGCATCCGAAGGTGCGCAGCGCGGACGGCGCGCTCGAACAGGTGTCGTGGGACCACGCGCTCGACACGGTCGCGCAAGGGTTCTCGCGCATCGTCCGCGAACACGGCCCCGATGCCGTCGCGCTCTATGTATCCGGCCAGTTGCTGACCGAGGACTACTACGTTGCGAACAAGCTGATGAAGGGCTTCATCGGCACCGCCAATATCGACACCAATTCGCGCCTGTGCATGTCGTCGGCGGTGGCCGGCCACAAGCGCGCCTTCGGTGAAGACCTGGTGCCCGGAAACTACGAAGATCTGGAACTCGCGGATCTCGTCGTGCTGGTGGGGTCCAACACGGCCTGGTGCCATCCGATCGTGTTCCAGCGCCTGGTGAAGGCCAAGGAAGCGCGGCCCGAGATGAAGATCGTCGCCATCGACCCGCGCCGCACTGCAACCTGCGAACTGGCCGACCTGCACCTGGCGGTGCGTCCGGGCACGGACGTCTGGCTCTTCAATGGCTTGCTAAGCTACCTGTCGCGCGAAGGCCACGCCAACACCGCCTTCATCGGCGCCAGCACGTCGGGGCTCGATGATGCGCTGCAGGCAACCGTCGATTGCAACGACCCGAAGGCCGTCGCGCGCGCCTGCAAGCTCGACGTCGAGGACGTGCTGGCCTTCTATCGCCTGTTCGGCGAGACCGAGAAGGTCGTGACGGCTTTCTCGCAAGGCGTCAACCAGTCGTCCGCCGGCACCGACAAGGTCAACAGCATCATCAATTGCCACCTGCTGACCGGCCGCATCGGCCGCGCCGGCATGGGCCCGTTCTCGCTGACCGGGCAGCCGAACGCGATGGGCGGCCGCGAAGTCGGCGGCCTGGCCAATATGCTGGCCGCGCATATGGAGCTGACCAACCCGCTGCATCGCGACATCGTGCAGGACCTGTGGCAAGCGCCGGTCATGGCCGACCGCGCGGGCCTGAAGGCCGTCGAACTGTTCAATGCGATCGAGCAGGGCCTGGTCAAGGCCGTATGGGTGATCGCCACCAACCCGGTGGTCAGCCTGCCCGACGCCGATCAGGTCCGCCGCGCATTGGCCAAGTGCGAACTCGTGGTCAGTTCCGACATCATCGAACGCACCGATACCAACGACGCCGCGCACGTGCTGCTGCCGGCGCTGGGCTGGGGCGAGAAGGACGGCACCGTCACCAACTCGGAGCGCCGCATCTCGCGCCAGCGTGCCTTCCTGCCGGCACCCGGCGAGGCGCGCGAGGACTGGCGCATCCTATGCGACGTGGCCCGTCGCATGGGCTTTGCCGGCTTCGACTACGCCGGACAGCACGAAATCTTTGACGAACATGCACGCCTGAGCGCGTGGCGCAATGTCGAAGCGCCGCGCGCGTTCGATATCGGTGGCCTCGCCGACATGGACAAGGACAGCTATGACAATTTCGAACCGGTGCAGTGGCCGGTGGTCGCGGGTTCGGCCGCGGGGACGCGCCGGCTGTTCGAAAACGGCCGCTATGCCCACGCCGACGGACTGGCGCGCTTCGTCGCCACGCCGACGCGTGCGCCGGCACACGCGCCGGACGACGACTATCCGCTGATCCTCAACACCGGCCGCGTGCGCGACCAGTGGCACACCATGACGCGCACCGGCAAGTCGGCCCGCCTTGCGGACCACCTGCCAGAGCCCTTCGTCGACATGCATCCGCAGGACGCACTGCTATGCGGCGTGGGCGAAGGCAAGCTCGCGCGCGTTTCCACGCGCTGGGGCGCGATGGTGGCGCGCGTGCGGCATGGCGGCGGCATTCCGCGCGGCAGCGTGTTCGTGCCGATCCACTGGAACGGACAGTTCAGCTCCGACGCGCGCGTCGGCGCGCTCGTCAACCCGGTGGTCGACCCGGTGTCCGGCGAACCCGAGTTCAAGCACACGCCGGTGTGCGTGGAACCGTTCGGCGTCAACTGGCATGGCTTCGTGCTGAGCCGCAAGGAACTGCCCGCCGACACCCTCACCTACTGGACGCGCGTGCAGGGCCAGCGGTTCCAGCGCTACGAATTCGCCGGGCGCGAAGCCATTGCTGACCGTGCCGCATGGGCACGCAGCCTGCTGGGCGTGACCGACCCGGATGCGGACTGGCTTGAGTATGAGGACCGCAGCGCCGGCACCTATCACGCGGGCTATGTCGTCAATGACAGGCTGGAGGCGTGCGTCTACATTGCCACCCGCCCGGATCTGCCCTCGCGCTCCTGGCTGGCGGAGCTGTTCGGACGCGAACGGCTGGAGGATGCCGACCGCATCGGCCTGCTGATGGGGCAGCCGATGCAAAAAGGCGCCGACGCGGGCCCGACGGTGTGCTCGTGCTTCGGCGTGGGCCGCAATACAATCTGCAACGCGGTCCGCGAGCATGGCCTGACCACCCCGGCCGAGATCACGGCATGCGTCAAGGCCGGCGGCAACTGCGGCTCTTGCGTGCCGGAGTTGAAGAAGCTGCTGGTGGAGGTTCGGGTGGCGGAGGCTGCCTGATCCCCCGAACGAGCGGCCCCGCCGCTCGTTGTCTGCGTCTGTTGCAATTCCCCAACGCATTGTGAAGAACTGTGATATCTGACGTCCGGCGTGTGGTTCGCACCCGCACCACGCCGTCCATCGTCGGATAGGCAGGATTTGTCGACATCAACGCCTCAGACTGCGTTCTCCTTCGTCTGAGGGGAAAATCCCCCGTTCCCGAGCGCCTCTTAACCGGGCGGCACGCAGGTCCATGCGATCCCGCCGACTGTCCCGTTCGAAGAACGCGGCGAATATCCGTTCACATCCGCCGAGTTTCTTCGCACAAATTGGCTTAGAGTCCTGACTGACTCCAACCTCTTCGGGCATCGATTCCCCGCTGATGCTGGGGCATGAACCTGGTTTTTGACTCTCCGAAGGAAATCCATGAAGAAACTGACTGCCGTATCCGTGCTTGCCGCGGCCGGGCTGCTCGCCATGCTCGGCGGCTGCGCCACCGAATCCTCGACTGCGCTGCCCGTGCAGAAAGTCGAAAGCGCCAGCCGGCCATACAACGGCGTGCGCACGCCGATTGCCGTAGGCAAGTTCGACAATCGCTCGAACTACATGCGCGGCGTGTTCTCGGACGGCATTGACCGCCTGAGCGGCCAGGCCAAGACCAGCCTGGTCACCCACCTCCAGCAAACCAACCGCTTCAACGTGCTCGAGCGTGAAAACCTCGACGAGATCAAGCGCGAGGCGTCGATCAAGAACCAGGCGCAACGGCTGAAGGGCGCCGATTACGTGGTGACCGGCGACATCACGGAATTCGGCCGCAAGGAAGTCGGCGATGTGCAGCTGTTCGGCATTCTCGGCCGGGGCCGCGAGCAAGTGGCCTATGCCAAGGTCAACCTGAACATCATCAACATCAGCACCTCCGAGGTCGTGTACTCGACGCAGGGCGCCGGCGAATACAAGCTGTCGAATCGCGAAGTGATCGGTTTTGGCGGCACGGCCAGCTATGACTCGACGCTCAACGGCAAGGTGATGGACCTCGCCATGCGCGAGGCGATCAACAACATGGTGGCCGCCATCGACAGCGGCGCCTGGAAGCCGGCCCAGTAACCGGCTGTCTGCAAGACTACGAGAACAATGATGATAAACACGGTCACGCTGCGTAGCGCAGCGTTCTTGTCGGCAGCGGGCAGCCTCCTGCTTGCCGGCTGCGCGGGCCCACAGCCCATGTATCAATGGGAAGGCTATCAGGTCCAGGTCTACGAATACTTCAAGGGCGAATCGAAGGAGGCGCAGGTCGCCGCGCTCGAAGAGGGCCTGCAGAAGATCAAGGCAAAGGGTGGCGCGGTGCCGCCGGGCTACCATGCCCAGCTTGGCATGCTCTACCTGAACATCGGCAAGGGCGACCAGATGGTCAAGGAATTCCAGACCGAGAAAACGATCTTCCCCGAAGCCACGCCGTATATGGACTTCCTGCTCAGGAACGTCAAGACCGATACCCGGACCGACACCAAGGTCAGCACCGCCGTGGACGCCAAGTCCGGCACCGCCGCAGGGAGCAGCAAATGATGCGCCGACTTCTGACCTATGTCGCGAGCCTGGGCATCGTCATGCTCTTCGCGGGCTGCGCCGTGCCGAACAAGCAGGTGGACTACGCCGCGTTCAAGTCGAGCCGGCCGCGCTCCATCCTGGTGTTGCCGCCGCTGAACGAATCGCCCGACATCAAGGCGACCTACGGCATGCTCGCCCAAGCGACCGCGCCGCTGGCGGAATCCGGCTACTACGTGCTGCCGGTGGCGCTGGTTGACGAGACCTTCCGCCAGAACGGCCTGACCGTTCCCGGCGACATCCACGCCACGCCGGTCGCCAAGCTGCGCCAGATCTTCGGCGCCGACGCCGCGCTGTACGTGACCGTGGCCGAGTACGGTTCGAAGTACCAGGTCTTCAGCAGCGTCACCCGCGTGGCGGCCAGTGCAAAGCTGGTGGACCTGAAGACGGGCGATGTGCTGTGGAGCGGCACGGCCTCGGCCGCAACCGACAGCTCCAGCAGTGGCGGCGGCCTGATTGGCATGCTGGTCAGTGCGGCGATCACGCAAGCGGTCAACCACTCGCTTGATGCGAGCTACAAGGTCGCGGCGACTACGAGCTACCGCCTGCTGTCAGCCGGGCAACCCGGCGGCATCCTGTACGGTCCGCGCTCGCCTAAGTACCAGTCGGATTGATATCCGGCGTATTGGCCGCAGGACGTCCGCGTCCTGCGGCCTGGATTCGGATGAAGCCCCCCTACCCCTCCGCCCGCTCCGTCCGATGCGCCACCGCCCTTGCCTCATGCGGTGACAACTGCATGAAAATCCAGGCCGACGCACACGTAATCAACCCCATGCAGACAAAGGTGGCATGAAACGCCGGCAGCACGCCCGACGGCCTGTTGCCAAACCCCTGCTCGAACGTAGTCAGCAGCGCTCCCGCCGAGGTGACGGCCAGGCTCATCGACAGCATCTGCACCATCGACAGCATGCTGTTGCCGCTGCTGGCATTGGTCCCGCTCAGGTCCTTGAGCGTGACGGTGTTCATCGCGGTGAACTGGATCGAATTGACCATGCCGAACAGCGCCAGTAGCGGGATGACCATCCACAGCGGACGCTGCGGCGTGATCAGCGCGAACGCGGCCATGACGACGCCGACGGCAAACGTGTTGGTGACCAGCACGCGGCGATAGCCGTGCCGCTCGATCAGACGCGTGGCCAGCCGCTTGGATGCCATGCCGGCCGCAGTGATAGGCAGCATCATCAGGCCAGCATTGAACGGCGAGTAACCCAGGCTTATCTGCAAGGTCAGCGGGATCAGGAACGGCATCGAGCCATTGCCGATGCGCGCGAACAGATTGCCCAGCAGCCCCACGCTGAAGCTGTGGATGCGGAACAGCCGCAGCGTGAAGAGCGGCTGCGGGCGGCGCCCGGCGTGCAGCACATAGGCCGTCAGCGCGGCCATGCTGGCGATCAGCAGCATCAGCACGGTCGCATGCTGGAAGCCCAGCTCCGCCAGCCCGTCCAGCGAGAACGACAGCGCCAGCATGGCAACGGCCAGCAGCAGGTAGCCCGCGACATCAAAGCGGCCAATGCCGGCCTGTCGCACATTCGGCATGTAGCGCACCGTCGCCAGCGCACCGAGAATGCCGACCGGGACATTGATCAGGAAGATCCAGTGCCACGACAACGCCTGCGTCAGCCAGCCGCCCAGCGTCGGGCCGATCAGCGGGCCGATCATGCCCGGGATCGCGACGAAGCTGAGCGCCTGCAGGTACTGGTCGCGCGGAAAGGTCCGCAGCACCGAGAGCCGGCCCACCGGCAGCAGCATGGCGCCGCCCACGCCCTGCACCACGCGCGCCGCGACCAGGAACTGCAGCGTGCCCGCATACGCGCACAGCAGCGAGCCGAGCACGAACAGCCCGATCGCGGCCTGGAAGATGGTGCGCGTGCCAAAGCGGTCCGCCAGCCAGCCCGACGCCGGGATGATCACGGCCATGGTGAGCGAGTACGCAATCACGACCGACTGCATGCGCAGCGGACTTTCGCCAAGGCTGCGCGCCATCGACGGCAGTGCGGTGTTGACGATGGTGGAATCCAGCGTCTGCATGAAGAAGCCGACCGCCACCACCCACAGCATGATGCGGCGGGTGCGGTCGTCAGGCATGGGCGTGGTCATGGCTGTGTACTCCGGTGCTGGCCGCGGACAGGCCAAAGCCGCAACATCAGGCCGGCCAGGGGGCGGCGTGGCAAGTCTGCCTTGTCTTACATCGCCGCGCGCAGGCCGACGAAGTAGCGCCGGCCCGGCGCCGGCTCGAAATACCGGCCATTGGCTTCGTTGACGATGACCGAGCCGATGTACCTGCGGTCGGTGATGTTGTCGATGCGGCCGAACGCAAACAGCCGCGTCTTGCCGAGGCGGAATTCGTAGCCGGCGCGCAGGTTGAAGGTGGCATAGCCGGGCGCGGCCTGGGTGTTGAGGTCATCCGCATAGATCAGGCTGTCGACGTGCATTTCCGCACCGAGCACGAGCGGCGGCAGCGGCCGCCAGGCAACATCCAGGTTCAGGCTGTGGCGCGCCGTGCCGGGCAGGCGATTGCCGGCTTTGACAGTCTGCCCCTGCGCGTTGAGAAACGATTCGCCGAAATAGGCGGACAGGTAGGTGTAGGCCAGGCCGGCCTCGAACTGGCTGCCGGCCTTGCCGTCAGCCGATGCGCCGACCTGCGCGCCGAAGCCGCCTCGCCAGGCCAGCTCCATGCCGCGGCGGTGTACGCCATTGACGTTCTGGTAGACGGTGCGTCCGGCGTTGTTCGACAAGGGCACCACCTCGTCATGGCTGTCGGCATCGAATAGCGCCGCCTCCAGCCGCTGGCGCTGCTGCTGCCATTTGACGCCGATCTCGCCCTGGCGACTGGTGGACGCCTGCAGGCCAAGGTTGCTGCCGACGCCGCCCGGGCCGTAGGCGACCTCGGTCAGCGTCGGCGATTCAAACCCGCGGCCCAGGTTGGCGTAGACGTTGAGCGTGTCGAGCGCATGCCAGACCATGCCGAGCACGGGGCTGACGTTGTTGTACGTGGTCGTGCCGCTGTCGTCGGGGCTCGCGGTGGTGATGTAGTGATCGTCGATGCCGAGCTTCACGCGGCTGGCACGCACGCCGCCCACGAGTTCCCAGGACGGATGGAAGCTCCAGTCGAACTGCGCGAAAGCGCCGAGATCGGTGGCCGTGTCGGTCTCGTCGCGGCGCAGCGCGCCCTGGGCGCCGTTGTTGTTGACGAAGCCGGTGCGGCCGTCGCGCATGCCATTGGCTTCCACACCCGCGGTCCATTGCAAGGGCAGGCCGCCGGCGGTGGTACGGCGCGTCCATGACAGCGCGCCGCCGCCGTAGGTCCGGTCAAGGTCGACGATGCCCCCGGAGGACGTCGCGGCAATGCCGCTCATGCCGAGCCGCTGGTTGAGCTGGCGCGTGCCGACATAGAGACGGCCCTGCAGGCTGTCGGCCTCGGTCAGCTTGTGGTCCACCACCACGCCGGCCTGCGTCTGTTCGACGGTCTTGCCGGTATCGAACTGCGTGGCAGCCGGCACCGCCTGGCGCGGGTTGGCATCGGCCTGGGCACGCGTCAGGCCCAGCGGGTCTTGCGCCAGCGGCTGGTTGAAGTAGTTGAACTGGCCGGTCACACGCGTGGCGTCGGTCGGCTGGGCCACGACCTTGGCATTGAGCTGGTAGCGCCGCGCGGCACTGTGGTCGCGGTAGCCATCGGTCTGGAAGGTCCAGGCGTCCAGCGTGCCGCCCAGCTTGTCGTTGCCGCCGCCAAGCGACACGCCGGCCTGCCACTGGCCGTCGGAGCCGAATCCGGTCGACGCACGGCCGGTGAAACCGTCCTTGGGCGGATCCGGCGTGAATACCTGCACCACGCCGCCCGAGGCATTGCCGAACATCTGCGCGAACGGGCCGCGCAACACCTCCACGCGGCTGGCATTGGCAAGGTCGGCGGTGGAGGCCTGGCCCTGCCCGTCGGGCATGGTGGCGGGAATGCCGTCGACATACAGCCGCACGCCGCGCACGCCAAAGGTCGAGCGCGTGCCGAAGCCTCGCACGGAGAGTTGCAGGTCCTGCGAATAGTTCTGGCGATCGCGCACCGCGACACCCGGCACGCCGGTCAGCACCTCGGACAAGTTCACGAGCGGCGAGGTCGCGCGCAGCGGATCCACCGGCACGTTGTCCACCGCGGCAGGCGCATCGAACCGTCGCTGTTCGCTGCGCGATGCGCTGACCACCACGTCCGGCAGCGACGCCTCCGGCTCGCTGGCCATCGCCTTGCCGGTCGCCGCCATGCCGGCCAGTACGCAATACACAGACACCGCTGTATGCCGCGCCACGAGTTGCCGGATTGCCAGGATCTGCTTGCCGCCTGTTGTCATCGTTGGAGAGCGGTTGCGGGACTGGCGCGGTCGTGGGATCAATCCGGCGCCGGAATTAGGTGGATGCGAGATAACTTTAGATGGTCTGCGCCGGATTTGCCATGCGTGGAGTGAGCGGAACATCCCATCCCGAGACGGGGCCGTTGCATCAAAAAAATTCAATGACTTATTTCCATCAGGCCCACCGCGGATTTCCCTCACCCGCCTAGACTTCCCTCAACGGCAGCAAACAAAGCCAAGCGCCGCAGCGAATCAAATTCAATCCATTTGTTTATTCAGTGAGGCAAGACACCATGAACACCCACCAAACCCGAGTCGCCATCGTCTACCACAGCGGCTACGGCCACACTGCCAAGCAGGCCCAGGCCGTCGCTCGCGGCGCCGCCAGCGTGGATGGCGTGGAAAGCCTGTTGATCAGCGTCGATGAAATCGACCAGCACTGGGACACGCTGGAAGAGGTCGACGGCATCATCTTCGGCGCGCCGACCTACATGGGCAGCGCCTCCGCTCAGTTCAAGGGCTTTATGGACGCGACGTCGCGCAACGTCTTCGCCAAGGGCGGCAAGTGGGCGAACAAGGTGGCAGCCGGCTTTACCAATTCGGCATCGCGCTCGGGCGACAAGCTCGCCACGCTGCAGCAGATCTCCATCTTTGCAGCCCAGCACGGCATGCACTGGGTGAACCTGGGTCTGCCTCCGGGCCACAACAACTCCAAGTCGACCGAGGATTCACTGAACCGCCACGGCTTCTTCCTGGGCGCCGCGGCACAGTCCAACGCCGATGAAAGCGCCGACGTAGTGCCGCCGCTGGCGGACCTGCGCACCGCCGAACACCTGGGTGCGCGCGTCGCTGACGTCGCACTGCAACTTGCCGCGGGCCGCCGGGCGCTCGCCACGTTGAAGCAGGCGGCCTGATGCCATCAGAAGCGCAACCCCTCGGTTGCGCTTTTCCGTTTGGCCTCCTAACCTGCAACCATACAGTTGCTCATCAGGAGACCGCAAATGACATCACGCTCCACGGACCGAATCGAACGGAGCATCCTGCTTCAGGCGCCTGTCGCCAGCATCTGGCATGCGCTGGCCGATGCCGAAACCTTCGGCAGCTGGTTTGGCGTGAAATTCGCCAGCGGCGTCGTGTTCGCGCCGGGGACGCGCGCGTCGGGGCATGTGACTTACCCCGGCTACGAACACATCCCCTTCGACATTCAGATCGAACAGATGGAACCGCAGCGGATGCTGTCGTGGCGCTGGCATCCCGCGGCCGTCGAAGCTGGCCGCGACTATTCCGACGAGCCGACTACGCTCGTTGTATTTGAATTAAAACCCATCGGGAATGGCACGCAGCTGACCGTCGTCGAATCAGGCTTCGACCAGATACCGCCGCAGCGGCGCCTGGAAGCATTCCGCATGAACAGCGGCGGCTGGGACGAACAGATGCGCAATATCGCAAGCCATGTCGATCATCCCGCCTGAAACCCTGCCCGACATGCGCAGGAGTGCCGCGATCTTTGCCGCGCTCGGCGATGAAACGCGCCTGAGGCTGGTCATGGCGCTGGGCGCGGGGGGGGCGATGTCCATTGCTCAGCTTACGGCGGGCAGTGCCATGACGCGGCAGGCAGTCACCAAGCACCTGCTGGTACTGGCCGAAGCCGGCCTGGTGCATGACATCAAGGCAGGACGCGAGCGGCTCTGGCAAGTGGAGCCCGCACAGGTTGAGCTGGCGCGCCGCTCTCTCGAATCCATCGAGCAGCAGTGGGACCATGCCCTGCTGAAACTGAAGGCCGCGTTCGAAGTGCAATCGCCAGCGTGAAAGCCGGTGACCGGAAAAAGAGGCCGGATGACATCCGGCCCAAGGCATCTGCGCGCGCAGCGCAAGTGCCGATATGATCGAGGCCCGTCCGGCCATGCCGGACGGGCGGTACGTCTTAGAAGCGGTGGCGCAGGCCGACGGTGGCGCCGGTCTGGTTCTCGCCCGGCACCACGGTGCCGGTGCCGTTCAGGCCCAGCGACGAGCCCGACTTGTTCTTCGCGAAGCCAACGTTCAGGTAGACATCGGTGCGCTTGGACAGTGAGTAGTCGGCCGACATCACGAGCATCCACGGGTCCGCGTCGCTGTTGTGCGTGTCGGTGTAGTACGCCGCGCCGGTCAGCTGGAACGCCGGCGTGAAGCGGTACTGCGCGCCCGCCCAGTAGACGTTGCTGCGCACCGGCGCCGCGGTGGCGCTGCCGGTACCGTCATCCTTCATCCAGCGGTAGCCCGCGAAGACCTTGCCCTCGCCGATCGCGACCGCCGTACCGATCGCCGCGCGCCGGGCGCTGCGATCCTGGAGCGCCACGGTGCCGCCCTGGTACTGGTCGTAGGCGGCGCCAACCGAGAAGGCGCCTGCCGCGTAGGCCAGGCCACCGCCAAAGTTGCGGCCGGCCTTGGGCGAGCCCGGCACTTCACCGTTGTTGTCGCGGCCAAAGCTGTAGAAGGCCGTGGCGGTCAGGCCGCCGAACTTGCCGGTGTACTTGATGGCGTTATCGGCACGATTGTTGAACGCCGAATCGACGGTGTTCAGCGAATAGCGCGGGCCCACGCCCATCGGGTCATAGGCGCCGAACAGGTCATACAGCGCGTTTTGCTGGCGGCCCAGCGTCACGGCCCCGAAGTCGCCCTGCAGGCCGACAAAGGCCTGGCGGCCAAACAGGCGGCTGCCCTGGCCGGAAAGGCCGGTATCGATATCGAAACCGCTTTCCAGCACGAAAATGCCCTTCAGGCCACCGCCCAGGTCTTCCGTGCCGCGCAGGCCCCAGCGGGAGCCCGACAGGTTGCCGGAATTGAGCCGGGTCACGGTGCCGTTGGCACCATTGCTGCCGGCAACATGATTGATGACTTCGACGCCGGCATCGACGATGCCATACAGCGTCACATTGGATGCGGCCTGCGCCTGGACCAACCCGGGTGCCGCCGAGGCTGCGGCTACCGTCACTGCAAGGAGAGCTTTCTTCACTGATTTATCCAACTTATCGTTCTATGGGAGAGACCTGCCCAGAACGGCCTGGAATGCGTGGCATACCCTGGCCACCCCGGAGGCCTGCGCATTGTGGCGAGCGGATGTGAAAGCTTTATGACGTAATGGCCACGATGCATGGCTTGAAAGTGCCTCTAGCCTCCCTTTTTTTCAGACACCTCGATGCAATACGGGACGTTTTGGTAGGATTCAGTCTTTTCGAAGACCGGTATTCCCGAGTGCCCTGCTCTGTCCTGTGCCCCCGCCTTGTGATGATCGTGGTTGCTTCATGAGGCTGGACAAGATCAAGTCCCTGCTCGTCCCGCCGCTGACCCAGGCCTGGGCGCAATGGCAACCGGTGCAGCGCCTCAAGTCCCTGCCCTCCATGCGGCGCCCAACGCGCAGGCAGGCACTGCTCGCCGTGGCAGCCGTGCCGGCGGCGTTCCTGCTCTATGTGCTGGTGCTGATTCCGTTCACGCCGGGCATCAGCGACATCCGCAAGGCCCGCTTCGAGCGCCCGGCGCAGGTGCTGTCCGCCGACGGCAAGGAACTGGCCGTGTTCAAGTGGGCCAACCGCGACTGGGTGAAGCTGTCGGAAATCTCGCCCACGGTGATCGATGCCTTGATCGCCACGGAAGACCACCGCTTCTACCAGCATCATGGCCTGGACTGGCGGCGCACGGCCTCGGCCGCGCTGCACACCTTCTCCGGCGACCGCCAGGGCGGTTCCACCATCACCCAGCAGCTCGCGCGCAACCTGTACCCGGACGAGATTGGCCGCGCGCCGACCATGACGCGCAAGCTCAAGGAGGCGATCACCGCGTTCAAGATCGAGGCCCTGTACACCAAGGAACAGATCCTCGAGACCTACCTGAACACGGTGCCGTTCCTGTACAACGCGTACGGCATCGAAATGGCCGCGCGCACCTACTTCGACAAGTCGGCCCGCTCGCTCGACGTGCTGCAGAGCGCCACGCTGATCGGCATGCTCAAGGGCAACAGCTACTACAACCCGGTGCTGAACCCCGAGCGCGCGCTCGACCGGCGCAACACGGTGCTGGCGCAGATGGTCAAGCGCGGCCGGCTCGACGCCGCGCGCTTCGAGCAGCTGAAGAAGCGGCCGCTGCGCATCGACTTCGAGCGCCAGACCGAACCGCCCGGCCCGGCGCCGCACTTTGCCCTGCAACTGCGCAAGTGGCTGATCGGCTGGGCCGACCGCAACGGCTATGACATCTACGCCGATGGCCTGGTCGTGCACACCACCATCGACGCGCGCCTGCAGGCGATGGCCACGCAGGCCGTCACGGCGCAGGGCAACCGGCTGCAGTCGATCGCCAATGCCGCGTGGGCGCCGCGCGCCGGCTGGGCGGCCAGCAAGGACCTGGTGCAGGCCTTTGTCCGTGAAACGCCCGAATACCGCAGCGCCGTGGCCGCCGGCACGCCGGCCGACGAGGCGCTCAAGCACCTGTTGGCCAACACTTCCTTCATGCA
The DNA here is from genome assembly GCF_057798975.1 of Cupriavidus sp. 21MJTG02-4. NCBI lineage: Bacteria > Pseudomonadati > Pseudomonadota > Betaproteobacteria > Burkholderiales > Burkholderiaceae > Cupriavidus > Cupriavidus sp. 21MJTG02-4. The sequence continues at coordinate 573,251 of NZ_JBYOJP010000003.1, forward strand.
GGCGCTGCGCCAGCAAAAGACGCGCATCCAGGCGGGCTTTATCGCCATCGATCCGCGCACCGGACAGATCCGCGCCTGGGTCGGCAGCCGCGACTACACCCAGGACGCGTTCGACCACGTGCAGAGCGCGCGCCGCCAGCCGGGCTCCACGTTCAAGCCCTTTGTCTACGGCGCTGCATTCGAGCAGGGCAAGACGCCCGACGATACGCTGGTGGACCAGCCCGTCGAAATCCAGCTCGCCGGCGGCGAAGTCTGGCGCCCGACCGACGAAGGCCGCCCGAGCGGCCGCGCCATGACGCTGCGCGACGGCCTGGTCTATTCGCGCAACACCATCACGGCCCAGCTCATGCAGGAGGTGGGTCCGGCGCGCGTCGCGCGGCTCGCTCGCGCCATGGGCGTGCGCGACAGCAAGCTCGACCTGGTCCCGTCGCTGGCGCTGGGCACGAGCCCGGTGACCCTGCGGGAAATGGTGGCGTCCTATGCCACCATCGCCAACGCGGGCGACTATATCGCCCCGACGATGGTGACCCGCATCGAAGACCGCGACGGCAAGGTCCTGCAGGAATTCCAGCCCGCGCGCGCCGAGCGCGCCCTGCCCACCGACACCACGCAGACCCTGCTCGACGTGATGCGCGACGTGATCGACCGCGGCACCGGCGCCAGCATCCGCTCGCGCTTCGGCATCCGCGCCGACGTGGCCGGCAAGACCGGCACCACGCAGGACAACGCCGACGGCTGGTTCATCCTGATGCATCCCGAACTGGTCGCGGGCGCGTGGGTCGGCTTCAACGACAGCCGCGTCACGCTGCGCAGCGACTACTGGGGACAAGGCGCCCACAGCGCGCTGCCGATCGTCGGGGACTTCTACCAGCACTCGCTGCGGGCCCGCATCATCGATGGCCGCGCGCGCTTCGCCGAGCCCGAGGAATCCGGCGTCTTCAGCGCGCTGGCCACGCAGGTCCGCGGGTGGTTCACGCGGCTGTTCGGCGGCAAGGGCCCGACGGAAGCACCGGCCAGCCGGCCTGCCCCGCGCCGCCCGGCGTTGCCGTCGCCGGAAGCGGATGTCACGCCGCAACCGCCGGCGCAAGCCACCACCACCGCCGACGCTTCCGACGCCAGCGCCGGCATGGCGCTCGACCGCGGCGAAGTCGTCGTCACGCCGGAGCCGGCACCCGCGGAACCGGCCGACGCCACAGCCGGCACCGCGCCGGCACCACCGGCTTTGCCGACCCTGCCCCCCACTGCCCCGGCATCCCCCGCACCGGGCGCCACCAGCACGCCAGGCTGACCTGCGGCCAGCGCTTCTCCCGCTGGCATGCCCCGCAGCGCACCTGCGGCACGCCGTCCACCGCGACGCGCGGACGACTGCTGGCGACCGGACCGATCCGTGCCTACATTGATTCCATCGGTGTCAGCGGGAGGGCGTGGCCATGTCCAGACAACTTGCCGTGATGATGGTGCTGCTGGCGGCCAGCGGGCTGGCCCAGGCCGTCACCAAATGCCAGAACGGGAACGAAACGCTCTACACGTCGGCGTCCTGCCCGGCGGGCTACCGCAACGTCACGGGCACCATGCGCTCCCACGTCATGACGGTCCCCGGCGCCGCGAAGAACCAGAAAGCCGACCGCGCGATGTCGGCCCTGCGCATGCAGTCGGCCGCCCAGGACCGGGCCGACGAGGAAATGGACCTGCGCGCCCAGAACGCATTCTGGAACCAGTGCCTGGCCATCGACTACCGCGTGCGCGCGACCGAGCGCGCCATGCAGACCACTGAATACTGGAGCTACGCCGACCGCTACCGCGAACACGCGGACGCCTTGCGTGCGCTGCAGTTCGGCATGGGCTGCCTGGGCTGAGTGCCTCGGACGGCGGCGCGATGGCGGCGTGACCGATCCGGCATGCGCACGTCGCCGCGCGCATGGCATGTGCGAAAACAGACGGTCATTACGGACGAACCCCTGCGTCATAGCACCTGTGACCCGATCGTGGTCACCAGGCACCCCTGCCGTTGCAGGGATGCGAGCGATCCACATGACGAGGGGGCCCGAACATGAAGATCCGCCTAGCCTGCCTGGCCGCACTGTCGGTGCTGCCAGCCGCCGCGCTTGCGCAAGCCAGCGCCACACCGTACGGCATCCTCGATGCCAGCGTGGAGCACGTATCCAACGTGCCCGCCACTGGCACGGGCGGCCACTATGTCATGCGTGAATACTCGACGAATCTCTCTGCGACGCGTTGGGGCCTGCACGATGGCAAGGAGCCCGGCACCGGCCTGAAGGCCTTCGTCGCGATGGAAAGCGGCGCCTATGCCGATGTCGGTAGCACCAGCCAGGCCAACCGCGCCAGCCTCGGCGCAGCCTATGCGCTGGGGCCGGCCAGGGCGGTGGCCGGCTATCGCTGGTCGTATGACAGCTTCAGCACGATTGCGCTGCGCAGCAACCTGTACTGGCTTGGCCTGCAGTACCAGCTCACGCCCGGGATCCAACTGGGCGGCGCGGCCTACTACAACGATGCCCACGGCAGTTCCGGCGATCCGTACAGCTTCATGCTGACCGGGTCCTATGCCTACTCCAAGCGCACCGATGTCTATACCGTGCTGGGATTTGCCAGGAGCCGCAACGGCCCGGCCATGGGACTGACGGGCTTCGGGCCGTCACTGAATCCGTATGCGACCGCGCTGTCGGGGCCGACCGAGCAGGTCGGCGCGCGGGAAAGCCAGTTCGGCGCGGTGATCGGACTGCGGCACCGGTTCTGACAATGCTTTCGCAGGGGCCGTCTCGCGTGCCGCGATATCAGTGCATCACGACCAGCATGCCGTAAAACAGGACCGCCAGGAACAGCGTCTCCAGCACCATCAGCGCCACCGGCTTCCAGCCCACGGACAGGATGTCCTTGAGGTGCGTCTTCATGCCGATGGAGACCATCGCCATGACCAGGCACCACTGCGAGGCGAACTGTCCCGCCTTGACCAGCGACGCGGGCAGCCAGCCAGTGCTGTTGATCGCCACCAGCACCGCGAACGCCACGGCGAACCACGGCAGCAGCGGCGGACGCGTACCCGTGCCGGCTTCGCCCTGTGCGCGCTGATGACGTTGCGACAGCCACGCGGCCAATGCGATCACGGGCAGCAGCATGGCCACGCGCATCAGCTTGATCAGCGTGGCCGCATCGCCGGCTTCGTGCGAGATGCTGTAGCCGGCGCCCACGACCTGCGCCACGTCATGGATGGTGCCACCGATAAAGGCTCCGGCCTGCAGCGCAGGCAGCGCCAGTACTTGCGCGATCATCGGGTACAGCACCATCGCCAGCGTGGACAGCGTGCTGACCGAGATCACCGTGAACAGCGTGGCGCGCTCCTTCAGCGGATGCTGCGGCATGGCCGCGGCCAGCGCAAGCGCCGCCGAAGCGCCGCAGATGGCGACGGCGCCGCCGGTCAGCAGGCCGAAGAAGGTCTGGAACCCCATCAGCCGCGCCAGCACGATGCCGCACAGGATGGTCAGGCCCACCGCCAGCACGACCATGGCAACGGAGTGCCAGCCGAGCGCGGCAACCTGCGACGCCGTGATGCGCAGCCCAAGCAGGGCCACGCCCAGCCGAAGCACCTGCTTGGCGCTGAAGTCGATGCCCGAAGCGCTGGACGGCTCCTTGGACAGGAAGTTCAGCGCCATGCCCAGCAGCAACGCGAACAGCATCACCGGTGCGTGGTAATGGTCGGCCAGCGACATGGCGGCGACGGTCACCACCGCGCTGATGATCATGCCGGGCAGATAGCCGCGGAACGTGGTCAACGAGCTTGGGCTCAGGAATCTTGCGGACATGGCTGTCTCTCCGGACATCGGTGGGGGGGCAGCCCGTCCTTGGAAAAGGCTTCTGGCTGAGTTGTCGGACGTGGCGAACGCCGGCTTGCTTGCTATACGCTCAATGTAGGCGGTAGCCCGCGCGCATGCTTTGCATTGCCTGCGGCAAGCTTGACATTTCGTGCCAGGGGTCTTGCGCTATCGAGTGCGCGTCACATCGATGACAGGCCCGCGCGAACGGCTCACACCGGTCCGGGCAGTGTTTTCAGTCCGAGCCAGAGCACACCGATGACGACATTGACCGGCACGATCAGCACACCGGGCACATAGAAGATCGCCGACAGGCCGGGCTCGCGCAGCATCAACTCGACCGCGCCGCCGAGGGCGAAGAGGATCAGCCCGCACCAGAGCCAGCGCCGCATGTACGTCAGCAGCCAGTGTGCGTGCATCTTGTTGAAGCGCCACGCGGCCGAGCGTTCCAGCAGATTCCCTCTGCTGGCGTCCTTGTACAGCCAGTCAAAGAAGAAATAGCGGTACAGCAGGGTGCGAAAAAGAAGTTCTCGCATAATTACCCAGTCTAGCAACTGCGTGTCACGCCGGCGCGAGACGAGACGGCGTGGCGGCTTTCCCGCCACCCACGTTCGCGCCGATCCCGCTGACCGCCGGCCGTGACCGAAGCTAGCCCATGATATTCACGCCGCCATCCACATACAGCGTCTCGCCCGACAGCCGGCGGGCATAGGGCGTGGCAAGAAATGCGCAGGTGAAGCCGACATCCATGATGTCGACCAGCTCGCCCAGCGGCGCGCGCTGGGCGGCATCCGCGAGCATCAGGTCAAAGTCCTTCAGGCCCGAGGCCGCCCGCGTCTTGAGCGGTCCGGGCGATATCGCATGCACCCGTATGCCCCGCGGCCCCAGCTCGTAGGCCAGGTAGCGTGACGCCGCCTCGAGCGCGGCTTTCACGGGCCCCATGACGTTGTAGTTGGGCACGACTTTGTTGGCACCGTAGTAGCTCATCGTGAACATCGTGCCGCCGTCGCGCATCAGCGGAGCGGCCAGCCGTGCCATCCGGATGAAGGAGTGGCAGGAAATGTCCATCGCCTTGGCGAACCCTTCGGCGGAACAGTTCAGGAGACCGCCCTGGAGATCGTCCTTCGGCGCCCAGGCGACCGAGTGCAGCAGGATGTCCAGCTTGCCCCACTTGTCTTCGATCTGCCGGAACAGCGCCGCCATCTCGGCTTCGCTGGAAACGTCGAGCGGCACGAAGATCGGTGATTCAAGCTCTTGCGCCACCGGCTCCACATACTGCCTGGTCTTTTCATTGGCATAGGTGATCGCGATCTCGGCGCCCAGGTCGTGAAAGGCCTTGGCGCAGCCGTAGGCGATCGAATGCTCATTCGCGATGCCGCAGATCAGGGCCTTTTTGTTGGCCAGGATCGGCTGTGGTATCTGGACTGTCATGTCACATCCCCTTGGTATCGATCAATGCCCTGGTATGCCTGGCGATCATCAGCTCTTCATCGGTCGGGATCACCCACACCGCAACCTGCCCGGATGCCGTGCCGATACGCGTCGCGCCGTTGGCATTGGCATTGGCCGCCGCATCAACGGTCACGCCAAGCCACGCTGCCTGACGGCACACGCGCTCGCGAATCAACGGGGCATGTTCGCCGATGCCCGCGGTGAAGACGAGCGCGTCCAGGCCCTGCGCCGCCGCGGCCAGCGAGCCCAGCTCGCGCCCGATCCGGTAGGTGTATAGCTCGACCGCCAGGCGGGCGCGCGGATCGTCGCTGGCGAGCAGCACGCGCATATCGCTCGATATGCCGGAGACGCCGAGCAGGCCGGACTGGCGGTAGATCAGGTCCTCGATGTCGTGCGCGCCCATGCCCAGTTCGCTGATCAGGTACAGGATCACGCCCGGATCGAGGCTGCCGCAGCGCGTGCCCATCGGCAAGCCGTCGACCGCGGTGAAGCCCATGGTGCTGGCCACGCTGCATCCGGCCACCAGCGCACACATGCTGCTGCCATTGCCAAGGTGGGCCACCACGGTGCGGCCGGCCGCGGCCCTGGCGTCGATGCCGGGCAGGACGCTGGCGATGTACTCGTAGGAAAGCCCGTGGAAACCGTAGCGGCGGATGCCGCGCTCGGTCATCGAAGCCGGCAGCGCAAAGGCCTGGGCGATCTCCGGCTGCGCCCGGTGAAAGGCGGTGTCGAAGCAGGCCACCTGCGGCAGTTCCGGCCGCCGTTCGGCGAGGATCCGGATCGGCTTGAGGTTGTGCGGCTGGTGCAAGGGCGCCAGCGGGCAGAGCGTATCGAGCTCGGCCAGGAGTTCGTCGTTCACCCGTGCCGGCCGCGCGAAGCGCACACCGCCATGCACCACGCGATGCCCGACCCCGACCAGCGTATGACCTTCTCCGTGGCTGCGCAGGAAGTCAGCGAGAAAGGCGACGGCGCCGCCGTGTCCCAGCTCCGTCCCGTCGCCCCACTTCCGGGTCTCCACTTCGGTGCCGGAGGCATCCGCCGCACGAAAGGTCGGCGACGTGTAAAGCCCGTCGAGACTGCCCCGCAGCACCAGCCTGAGCGCGTCGCCCTGTGCGTCGTAGGCGCAGTACTTCAGGCTCGATGAACCCGCGTTCAGGACAAGGATCACGTCGGCCATGTCGTCACCCCTGTACCTGGCCGGAATCCCGGCGTGCCTTGGCCACCAGCGCCGCCACCGCGCATGAGGCCAGGCGCGTCATGACCGCATCGGCGCGGCTGGTCAGGATGATAGGCACGCGCGCGCCCAGCACGATGCCCGCGGCATCGGCGCCGGCCAGGAAGGTCAGGCTCTTGGCGAGCATATTGCCGGCGTCCAGGTCCGGCACCAGCAGCACGTTGGCGCGCCCCGCCACGGGCGAGTCGATCTTCTTGATGCGCGCGGCGTCCAGGTTGATGGCGTTGTCCAGCGCCAGCGGGCCGTCGACCACCGCGCCGGTGATCTGGTGCCGGTCGACCATCTTGCACAGCGCGGCGGCCTCGACGGTGGACGGCACCTTGGGGTTGATCGTTTCCATCGCCGAGAGGATCGCAACGCGTACGTACTTGACCTGGAGCGCATGTGCCAGGTCGATGGCGTTCTGGAGGATATCCGCCTTCTCCTCCAGCGTCGGCGCGATGTTGACCGCGGCATCCGTAATGATCAATGCGTCGTCGTGGCCGGGCACATCCATCACGAAGCAGTGGCTGATCCGCCGGGCCGTGCGCAAGCCGCCGTCGCCCTTGACCACGGCGGCCATCAGTTCATCGGTATGCAGGCTGCCCTTCATCAGCGCTTCGGCCTTGCCTTCGCGCACCAGCCGCACGGCGGCGGCCGCGGCGGCATGGCTGTGCTCGGCATCGACAATCGGATACGCGCTGATATCGATGTCGCTGGCGCGGGCCGCCTCTTCGATGCGATCGCGAGGCCCGACCAGGACAGGTGCAATCAGGCCCAGCCGCGCCGCCTCGACCGCGCCCTCCAGCGAACTGCGATCGCAAGGATGGGCGACAGCCGTGGGCGTCGGCGGAAGGGACTTGCAGTAGTCGATCAGGCGCTGATACTTCTCGTGCATGGCTTTCACGGACTTTCTCCTGCGTCACCAGGTGGCTGTTGGGGTGCCGGCCAGGCGCCGGCACAAGGCATTACGACGCGCGCACCAGCGGTGGGCGGCGCGGCCGACCAGACTTGAGCGACAGGGCCGCACGGATACGTTCGAGCATCGCGGCCTGCAAGGCCGTCGGCGCGCGGCTCAGCAGCCGCTCGTCCTCCCTGAGCTTCTCTATAAGGGTCTGCAAGCGCTGGCGATCGTTCGGGTCGCGCAGCAAGACCGGCAGCGTCTCCAGCGCGCGCTCCGGCGCGTACAACGTAATGAGTTCCTGCTGCCCACGAATCCGGCGCCACGCCTCTGGCAGCAGTTCCGGCAGCAGTTCGGCGTAGTCCGTCACCAGTTCCTTGCGTAATTCGAGCCGCGACAGCGGCAACGGCTCGCCCTGTTGCTTGAGCAGGCAGGCCACCCGGGCGAGGGCCTCCGCGTAGCCGCCCTGTTCGATCGACGCCAGCGCGGCCTTCACCTCCGGCAGTTCGCGTGGCTCGGTCACCTTGGGCGGACCGGCGTGCGACGCCTTGTCCTGCGGAATCGCCCAGTGCAGGTTCGCGTACAGGTTGAAGAAGGTGGCTTCCGTCACCGCATCGCGCACGGCGCGGTAGGCGTCGAGGCCTGCGCTGAGCATGTCCGCGCCGGCCTGCTCGCGCTTGCGCAGCGGATGGTCGGCATCGAGCGCCTGCCGGTTCGTCTTCACCGCATCGGCGGCGGCACCCACCCATGCCATCCACGGATTCAGGTCCGAGAACGCCCAGTTCTGCATCCGCAGCGGATGGAACTCGCGCAGCATCCGTGCCGAGGTCTCGCTCGACATGGCCTGCACGAATGGCTGGGCAAACAGTTCATAGGCGCGCTGGTTGAATTCGGACAGCGCGGCGACGGCCTCGAACGGCTTCTCATCGGCGCGCTCGAAGCGGTTGAGACGTTGCGCGATCTCTTCGAGCGAATGTTCGCGGAACTCGACCTCGTATTCCACGCCGCCATCGGCCTTGCGCTCGTGGATCAGCATGCCGTAGAGGCCCGGCGGCAACAGCTCGATGCTCTGCAGCACGGAAACGATCTGCGCGTGCTCCTTCTTGGCGACCTTGCCCGAGACGAAGATGCCAAGGTGGCCGACGTCCTGGTGCATCATCCCGACGATGACCTGGCCGCGCGCCTTGATCTCCTCGGTGCTGCCATAGACATCCACCACCCAGTTGAAGGCCTGCTGCGGCGGCGTGATGTTGTCCCCCATCGAGGCAAACAGCACGATCGGGGCCTTGATGGCGCGCAGGTCGAAAGCCTTGCCGGCGGCATCCTTGACGTCGCCGCTCCACAGCTTGTTGCCGACGAACAGGTTGCGCGTGATCCATTCGATCTCTTCGCGGTTCATCAGGTAGTAGCCGCCCCACCAGTGCTCGAACTCCAGGAAACGCGGCGGCTCGGTATCGGCCTTCCTGTACAGGTTGTAGTACTTGTCCCACAAGCTGTTGGCCGGGTTCAGGTTCTCGAAATTCTGGACCAGCCACGCGCCATCGAACTTGCCGTTGCCCAGGTCCGCCGTCAGCGACGACAGCCAGGTCCCGCCCAGCAGCCCACCCGAGTAGCGCATCGGGTTGTCGCCTTCGCCCTCGCTCCAGGCGCCGCCCCAGTAGGACATCGGCGCGCCGTTGATGACGATGGGCCCGGTGTCGTCAGGGTCCGAGGCGGCGAGCATCATGGCGGCCCAGCCGCCCTGGCAATTGCCGACGATGGCCGGCTTGGGACTGTCCGGATGCAGCGCGCGCACTTTCCGGATGAATTGCTGTTCGGCTTCGCACACATCGAGCAGCGTTTGCCCCGGCTCCGGGTCGCGAAAGAAAATGACGAAGTAGACCGGATGGCCCGCGCGCATCGCCACGCCAACCTGGGAGTCATCCTTGAAGCCGCCGATGCCCGGGCCGTGGCCGGCACGCGGATCGATGATGACGTAAGGGCGGCGGCCGTTGTCGATGGTGACGCCCGGCGGCGGTGTGATCTTCAGCAGCGCATAGTTGACCGGGCGCTCGAAGGTGCGGCCGTCCAGCACGGTTTCGTAAGCGAAGTGCAGGACCGGCTTCAGGCCTTGCGCTGCATTCTCGACAAAGTTGTTGCCGCGCTGCCGGATCGTGTCCCAGAACAGGATGGCACGCTGCATGCTGTCAACGGCGTATGCATAGCAGTTCATCGGATCTGCAGCGGCCATCCAGCCAGCGGGCGTCGCCGCCTCATCGGTCATGGCTTCCTGCGTGCGATGGCTGAATGCCTCTTGTGCAACCTTCAGGCGCTTTTGCAGCACCACGCCCGTCTTCACGCCCACTTCGCGCGCGTGAGCCAACTTCTTTCCTGCGTCCATGCTGCCCCTCCGTAAGGGAACCGCCGCAATTCAATCGGTCAGAAACGCGAATCAGCAATCATCCGTCGCTGCGCTAGTTGGCCGCGGCCGGACTGACCGACACCGCTACCGCTACCGCTTCACTGTAGACGGCCTCGACGCGATCGCCCTTCTTCACGTTCTTGAGGCGCTCGGGATCTGCCACCAGCAGGTCGACCACAAGCCCCTTGGGTCCCTTCAGCGTCACGGTACTTGCGTCCTTGTTGACCGCGACGACATCGGCCGTGGCGGTCACTTCACGACCGATCACCCCTCCTGGCTTTGCACCCGGCGCGGCCCTGTCCGAGATCTTGCGCTCGCTGATCGACAGTGGCCCCTTGCTCTTTTCGAGGCTCAGGGTCAGCGCTTTCATGTATTCGATCTCGACGGTATCTCCCACCGCGAGCTGCTCGAAATTCCGGGCCTCAGGATCGACGGCAAGGTCTACCACTTTTCCGTCCTTGCCTTTGAGCGACACCGTTCGCGTCGGCGCGTCGATCTTGACGATCTTCGCGGTAAGCTTTGCCGTACCGATCGCCGTGGCCTGTCCCGGCGCATGTGTAACGTCCACGCGCGTCTCGGGTTGCGCCCATGCCGTTGTCGTTGCGGCAAGCAAGGTCGCCGCGGCCACTAATCCCTTTGCGTTCATTGGTGTTCCCCTCGATCTGAGCGTTGACCCGTAAAAAAAGATGCCTGCTTCAGTTGAAGCGCTCTCTCAGCACCTGTGCGCTGAGCTGCTGTCCCTTCCAGTACATGCCATGGATACGGCCTTTCAACTTGTCGAGGGCGTCGCTATCGAGCGCATCGAAAGTCAGCCTGGCGGAGCGCCGGGTGCCGTCGCCTTCGAGGTATTCGATGCCGTCGAACTGGGGCAACCCGTACTTCACGAGGAACGCGCCGATCTCTTCATCGGTGGCGTCGGGAACGATGTTCGCAAGCAATAGGACAGACATACTCGCCTCCCCAGCGGACCATGAATGTTGTTGTGCTGCAGGGCACCACTCTATCCGGAAGGCCGGGGCGGACCGACATGAAATCTTTGCTGCGTCGAGATAAGAAATTCTTTCGGGGAAGGGAATGCGCTGGGCTAGGCACATCATGCGAAGCGGCGTGCGTGGTGCGGCGGACTGAGCCGCGCAGCAGCCGAAGGCGATGATGCGATAGCGCGCCCACTGCCGGGCCACGGACAGTTTCGGGGCTCGTTCAATCATTGTTGGAGAGCCTGCATACGGATGCGCTCCACGCGGCAGGCAGCCGGGCAGACTCTGAAGCGAGTACCCGTACGAAATTCTCCGCACGCTACGATCAATATTCGTCCGTTAGGACAAGTAAACGCGCTTTTTGGTTACTTTTTGTCGCTCGGACAAAAAGTGACTCGCAGGCTGCGCCTGCGAAACAGCCGCGCCTGCCAAGCACGCTCCCCCGCAATTCATGACGTTGACCGCGCTACGCTTCAAACACCTTGCGCAGGGTCCGCGCCAGATCCTCAAGAGAATAAGGCTTGCTGAGCAACACAACGCCCTCATCGAGCCGGCCTTCATGGAAGATCTCGTCGCGCGTATAGCCCGAGGCAAAAATGACCTTGGCCTTGTAAGGCGGATTGCTCGCGATCCGGGCCAGTTCGCTGCTGCGGACCGTGCCGGGCATGACCACATCCGTAAAGAGCAGGTCCACGCCTTCGACCCGCTGCAACACGGCAAGCGCTGCGTCGCCGTCCTTGGCTGACAAGACCCTGTGGCCGAGCTGCGCAAACATGTCGATGGCCGACAGCCGCACGTCCGCATTGTCTTCCACCACCAGGACCGTCAGTTCGCTGGCGACATTGCCCAGGACCGCCCGCTCGTGATCGGGCTCTTCGTCCTTGTGCGTCCTGGGGAAGTAAAGCGAAACCGTCGTGCCCTGGCCGACTGCCGTCTGCAGATCGATATGGCCCTGGCTCTGCTTGACGAAGCCGAAGACCATGCTGAGCCCGAGGCCGGTTCCATGTCCTTCCGGCTTGGTCGAGAAGAACGGCTCGAAGGCGCGCGCCTTGACCTCTTCCGACATACCGGTGCCCGCGTCGACCACGGAAAACCGCACGTAGTCTCCCGACGGAAGCTCGATGGCCGATTCCTGGTTGCCATCCTGCACGGTCAGGTTGGCCACTTCGATGTGGATCGCTCCGTTGCCTCGCAAGGCGTCGCGCGAGTTGATGACCAGGTTCAGCAACGCACTTTCCAGTTGCGTGAGATCGACGAACAGATTCCAGATATCAAGCGGGACGTTCAGGTTCAGTTGAATACTCTCAGGCACCGCGCGCCGCAACAGGTCGGACATTGCATCGACCATCTTGCGCGGATTGGCCACGGTCGGGCTAAGCGGCTGCCTGCGCGCAAATGCCAGCAATTGCTGGGCAAGCTTGGCGCCGCGCGCCACCGCAGCATTGGAGGCGTGGATACGGGCCTGGAGTCGGGGGTCATTGCCGACGGCAAAGTTCAGGAGTTGCAAGTTCGACGAAATCACTTGCAGGACGTTGTTGAAATCGTGTGCGACGCCACCGGTCAGGCCACCGACGGCCTCCAGCTTCTGCACCTGGCGCAGGCGGTCCTCCGCGCTGGTCCGGGCTCTTACCTCCTGGGCGACGCGCTCTTCCAGGTTCTGGTTCAATGCGAACAGGGCTTGCTCGGCCTTGCTCCGGTCAAGCTCCGCCTGCAGCCGCTTGCGCTCCGCAAGCACGCGTTCGGTGGTTTCAAAGACATTGGCGATCACGCCGGCTGGAGCGCCGTCGTCATCCACGACCGGGCTGTAGTGGAGGTCCATCCAGACTTCTTCCGGCCTGCCGTGCCGGTGGAGCGTGAGCGGCTTGTCCTTGTACGAGAGGGTTCCGCCCGCAAGGACCGTGTCCACGACATGACGGTTGAATGCCGCAACCTCCGGCCACCCCTCTTCAACCGGCTTGCCCAACAGGAACGGGTGCCGGCCGCCGGCGAACACCGCGTAGGCGTCGTTGTAGACCATGACGCCTTCCCGGCCCCAAAGCATCACCAGGGGAACGGGGCAGGCAAGGAGAAACTGTATGTTGGCATTCAGGCTGCTCGACCACGTTTCCCGAGCGCCGAGTTCGGTCTCGCGCCAGTCGTAAGCGGCGATGCGGTGGGCCATCTCGCCGCGCCATCCGGGGCACAAGTTCGTGGATGACGGCCAACCTGTGGATGCAATCATGACACTGATCCGGAAAGCGGTTCTGGCAACTATACCCGCCCCGCAGGAGCCCCGCTTCCCGCCGCAAGGGTCGCCGGATGCCAAGCGCCGGAAGATGCATACAACGCAACATCCGGCTCGACTGAGCGGTAGTTGCCGGCCGGTAACGGGACGCTAGACCAATCCGATATCTGTCGCACTTGCCCCGGGAAACACCTGCGCCAGCCGCGCATCGTCCAGCCCGTACAGCCGCCGGAATATCCCGCCCAGCACGGCGCGATACTCGTTGCGCACGGGGTAGTCGCGATTCTGGTTGAGCGTGGTCGCCTCCACCGCCACCTGTTCGCCGGCGATGCGGCCACCGCGCACGGCGCCGCCGGCCACCCAGTAGACCGTACCGTGGCCGTGGTCGGTCCCGCGCGAGCCATTCTCGCGAAACGTGCGGCCGAACTCCGACACCACCACCACGGTGGTCTTGCCCCACGCCGGCCCCATCTCCTGCGCAAACCCGGCGAGGCCGCGTCCGAGGTTGTCGAGCAGGTTGGCCAGTTGCCCCTGCGCGGCGCCCTGGTTTGAGTGCGTGTCCCAGCCCCCGACGTCGACGAAGCCAAGGTTGAACTTGTCGCGCATCAGCCCCGCCATGCGGCGCGCCTCGACCTCGAAGCCGCGCGCGCTCAGCGAGCGGCGGTTGGCCGCCTGCATGTCCTGCATGCGCGCGGCCATGGCATCGATGCCGCCCGCCACGGCGGCGCGGGCCTGCATCGCCTGCGCCTGCTCGGCCACGGTCTGGCGCAGCTCGAAGCCTTCGTCGATCAGCGACTCGAAGCGCGTGCCGCGGTACATCTGCGCGAGCGCGCGCGTCTGGCGCGCGTCGAACGGTGTGCGGCCCGTGCCCTTGAGCGAGACATTGGGAACATCCTGGCTGCCGGACAGCACCAGCGGCAAGCCGTCGGTGAAGGCCACCGGCGCGGCGCGCCCGCCCATCGACCGGGCCAGCCGGTTCAGGAAGCCGCTGCCGTGCAGCGACGCCGCGTCGTGCCGGCCATCGCTGCTGCCTGGGGTACCCGAGGCGCCCGACTCGATGCTGTCCTGCGTCTCGAAGTGGCTGCGCGACATGTCATGCGTGCCCGCGAACGGCACGAAGGCAAGCTGCTGCTGGCTCCACAACGGCAGCATGGTGTCGGCCAGGGCCGGATGCAGTGCCCAGTCGCCGATGCCACGGCGGCCGCTGTCGGACGCAAAGGATGGCGCCAGCGCCAGGGCCGCCGCGGGATCGCGTTCCGCCCCGGCGGGCACCGGCCGCCGGATCGCGATATTGGGCCGCGAGTCGTAGTAGAAATCACTGCCGGCAGGCACCAGCACGCTGGCGGCATCATAGGCGCCGCGCAGGAACACCAGCAGGAAGCGCGCGTCCGCCTGCGCCGGCAGCGCATACACGCGCGACATGGTGGCGGGCAGGGCCAGCGCCAGTCCGGCGCTGCCCATTGTCTTGAGCCATTCCCGACGTTTCATCTCGAAGTCCTTGCGTGTGCATCCGTGCATCGTGTGCCTCGCCTGGCTGCCGGATCAGCGCTGCATCCACTCGGGCGAGCTGAGCAGCAGCGTGTTCCATTCGGCCTGGGTTTCCGCCTGCGCGAGCGACGTGCGCGTCTGCGGTCCGAGCGTGGCTTCGATGGTGTCGTAGTAGGCCTTGCCCGCGACCACCGGAAAACGCGCCGGGCCGGGCGGCAGATTGGCGTCGCCGGCAAACAGCCCCGCCGGGCCGGAGCCGATGGCACGCGCGATCTCGAAGCGCTTGACCATTTGCCCGGAACTCGCCCAGGCGCCTTCCGCCGCCGGGTAGCCATCCGGCGTGACGTGCCCGTAGAGCGGCTCGCCCAGCTGGTTCAGCCAGTTCATGACCGGACGCAGGTTGGTGACGGTACGGCCGTCATACGCCAGGCGCATCGACGCCATCACGAACGCCATCGGGTCGCGGAACTTGCGGCCCGGCGCCGCCAGCACGCGGTCGAGTTCGGGGGACAGGAACAGGGTGGTCAGCACGGCGGCAATGTCGCCGTCGGTACGCGTGAAGGTGGCGGCCATGCGGTCGACCAGCGCGGCCGGCGGATTGTCGGCCACGAAGTAGGCGGCGAGCTTCGCACTGATGAAGCGGGCCGTGGCGGGATCACGCGTCAGGATGGCGACCGCGCGCGCGGCTTCGCCAAACCCGGTCGGCTCGATGCGCTGGCCGAGCAGCGTCTTGGCGCCAAAGTCGTGCCGGTTCGGATTGAACTCGAACAGCCCGTCGCCGCGGTACAGCGCCGCGCGCGCCGGCGCCAGCCGCGGCGGCTCGCCGCGCGCGTTGACGCCAAAGCCCGTCAGCACGCGCGCCAGTTCCTGCACGTCCTGCTGGGTGTAGCGCGAGCCGCTGGGTCCGCCCGACACGCCCAGCGTATGCAGCTCCATCAGTTCGCGCGCATAGTTTTCATTGACGCGGTTGGCGCTGCTCTGCGTGTTGTCCAGGTACTCCAGCATGGCCGGCGCGGTCACGGTGGCCAGCACCAGGTCGCCGAACTTGCCCAGCGCGCGTGGCCGGATGGTGTGTTCCTCGTAGTCGGCCAGGGCCCAGCGCACCTGCCCCTTGGCGCCATAGACGCTGAAGTGGTTCATCCAGAACCACGTCATCTGCTCGCGCAGCTGGGCCGGGGAGTACAGCGCACGCAGCAGATGCCGCCGGCTGGTGTCGGCGATGGCTTCGCGCCCCTGCCGGTTCAGCGCCTCGCGGGCCTGCTGTTTGGCCATCTCGTCGGGCAGGCCGGCGATGCGCTGGCGTTCCTCGCGCGCCGCGCGCGTGCGTTCGACGGCGGTGCCCTGCAGGTTCGGCAAGGCGGCCATGGCGGTGGTCACCGCCGGCGGGTCGGTGGCCGGCATGCGCAGCTGCTCCTCGAGGAAGCGCTTGCGGCCCAGCTCGCGCAGCCGGGCGATGCTGGCCTGGTCGGCACCGAAGCTCACGGTATTGAGCCAATGCAGGTCCGCCGCGCTGAGCGGCCCGGATTCGGCCAGTGGCTGCTGCGCGCAGGACGCCAGCGCCAGCATGCAGGCCGCGGCCAGCAGCATGGCCGTCAGCGCGCGCCGCACGCCGGGGATGCCGGCGCCGGCAGGAAGGGTCGGCCACCCAGCGTTCATGCCTGGCTCCTTGTCTGGCGATGCAGGGACATGGTCCCTCTTACGTGGCGGGTGCGCTGGCGGTTGACAGGGCGCCGCCCGCCGCGCGGTAACGAAAACTTTCATGGGGCGGTCCCGCGGCATCTCATGCGTCGCCGGAAACACCCCGCTTTCCCAGCCGATTACTAGGCCGATTACCAGGCCGATTGCCGGAATCGCCAAGACTTTCCGCCGGATGGGCGTTAGTTTCTGCGGCATGCCGGTACCACGGGTCTCCGTTGCGCCGGCTCCCCGTTGAACCATCATCGTCCCTCCGGCCGTGAATCCCTATGTCTCGCCCCCAAGCTTCCGCCGGCTGGCTGCCCAGCCTGGCCTTTGTCCTGATCTGGTCCACCGGCTTCATCGTCGGCAAGGCCATCCTGCCGCTGGCCGATACCAGCCTGTTCCTGCTCGCGCGCTTTGCACTGGCCGCGCTGATGTTCTGCATCGCCGCGCTGGCCGCGCGCGCCGCCTGGCCGGCGTGGCATGATGTCCCGCGCCACCTGCTGGCCGGGGCGCTGATGCAGGGTCTCTACCTGTGCGCCGCCTTCGGCGCGGTCGCGCACGGCCTGCCGCCGGCCGTGATGGCGTTGCTGGGTGCCTTGCAGCCCCTGCTTACGGCATTGCTTGCCATGCCCCTGCTGAAGGAGCTACCTTCCAGACGCACCTGGCAAGGCCTGGCGACCGGCGCGGCCGGTGTGGCACTGGTCGTGGTGCCGGTCCTGCAGGCTGGCGCCGGCCAGTCCGCATCGGTCGTATCGCCCTGGGTCTTGCTGGCCGGGCTGCTTGCCATTGTCTCGATCACCATGGGAACCCTGCTCCAGAAGATGTCGATTGCCGCCTCGGATCTCCGTACCAGCTCTGCGTGGCAGAACGTCGGCGCCATGCTGGTGGCAGGCCTGGCCGTGTGGCTGTCGCCGGCGCCGCACTGGCAGCCGGGGCCGGTCCTGTGGGCCGCGCTCGGCTGGGCGGCGCTCGGGATCTCCGGCGCCGGCACCTGGCTGCTGCTCGGCATCGTGCGGCGCGGCCAGGCCGCCGGCGCCGCGGCGCTGATGTTCCTGGCGCCGCCGCTGGCCTCGGCGCAGGCGTGGCTGCTGTTCGGCGACCGCCTGGGTCCGCTGCAGTGGCTGGGCATGGCCGTCGCGGGCGCGGGGGTCTGGCTGTGCCAGACGCGGGAAAGGCCACGGCATGTCGCCGCCCGCTGAACTGGCGCACCCGGGCGCCCCAAGCCCGCTGGTCGAGCCCCGCCGCTACCACCCATGGCCGGCGGGGCATGCGCACGACCATCACCAGTTGCTGTTCGGCCTGGACGGGGCCACCGAGCTTGAGATCGATGGCCATCTGTACCGGGTCGACCGCCACCACGGTCTGATCGTGCCGGCCGCCAGCCACCACGAATTCCTCGGGCTGACCGGCAACCTGCAGGTGGTCGCGGATTTTCCCGGCGCGTCGGTCGCACTCCCCGCGCGCTTGATGGAACGGCCGCGCGCCTTCGTGCTGGATGGCGCCCTCGGCACACGTGTGCGCGCGCTGGCGGGGTTGCGCCCCGCAGGCACCCGCGCGACACACCTGAACTGGACCGTGGCCGCGACGCTGGCCAGCGACCTTGCCGACGCCCTCAGCACCGCGGACGGCCATGGCACCACGACCGTGTTCCCGGTCATGGCCATCGACGCCTACCTGCGCGCGAACCTGTCGTCGGCCCTGCATGCGGGCCACCTGGCCGAGCGCTTCGGCTGGAGCGTGCGCCGCTTCCACACCCTGTTCGCCGAGGCGTTCGGCGACACGCCCCACCGCTACCAGACGCGCTTGCGGCTGGACCGCGCGGTGCAACTGCTGGCCGGCACCGGCCTGCCGCTCGCGGAGGTGGCGCTGGCGTCGGGCTATCCCGACCAGACCACCTTCACGCGCAGTTTCACGCGCCGCTTCGGCCAGCCACCGGGAGCATGGCGCGCATCGGCGAGCGGCGTCAGTCCTCCGACGCCAGCGCCCGGTTGATGCGCAGCGCGAGCAGCGTGCAGACCGCACCGGACAACAGGTAGGCACTGACCGCGATCAGCCCGAACTTGGCCGACAGCCCCAGCGCCACCAGCGGTGCGAAGGCCGCGCCGAACAGCCACGCGAAATCCGTGGTCAGCGCGGCGCCGGTATAGCGGTAGCGGCGCTCGAAGTTGGACGTGACCGCGCCGGCCGCCTGGCCGTAGGACAGGCCGAGCAGGCCGAAGCCGATCAGGATGAACAGGTCCTGCGCCACCGGTCCGCCACCCATCAGCAGCGGCGCGAACAGCGCAAACATGCCGATCAGCAACGCCATGGTCCCGAGCGTGGTGCGGCGCCCGATGCGGTCGGCGATGCGTCCCGAGGCAATGGTGCCCAGGATGCCGATGAACGCCCCGGCCACCTGCACGCTCAGCACATCGGTGATCGGCTGCGTCTGGTGCAGTTCCACCCAGGACAGCGGGAACACCGTGACCAGGTGGAACAGCGCAAAGCTGGCCAGCGCGGCGAAGGCGCCCAGGAAGATGTTGTAGTCCTGCTTGCTGATGAGCTCGATGGTGCTGATCGGTTCCAGCTCGTCCTCGTCCAGCAGCTGGGTGTACTCATGCGTCACCACCAGCCGCAGCCGCGCGAACAGCGCCACCACGTTGATGGCGAAGGCCACGTAGAACGGATAGCGCCAGCCCCACTCCAGGAACTCGCCGCGCTCCAGGCTCAGGTTGAGGAACAGGAACAGCGAACCCGCCACGATAAAGCCCGTGGGCGCGCCGAGCTGACCCATCATCGCGTACCAGCCACGGCGCGCGGGCGGCGCGTTCAGGGCAAGCAGCGACGGCAAGCCGTCCCACGAACCGCCGAAGGCGATGCCCTGCAGCGAACGGAACACGGCCAGCAGCACGATGGCGGTATGGCCCAGCGACGCGTAGCCGGGCAGGAAGGCGATGCCCACCGTGGCCGTGCCAAGCAGGAACAGCGCCGCCGTCAGCTTGATGCCGCGTCCCCAGCGCCGCTGGATGCGCATGAACAGCGCCGTGCCGAACGGCCGTGCGACAAAGGCCAGCGCGAAGATGGAGAACGAGTAGAGCAGGCCGTCGAGCCGGTCCGCGAACGGAAAGTAGACCGTCGGGAAGACCAGTACCGATGCGATGCCGTAGACGAAGAAGTCGAAGTACTCGGACGCCCTGCCGATGACAACGCCGGTGGCGATTTCAGCCGGCGCGACGTGCGCGGCCCCCGGCGGCGGAGGTGCAGTAGGGGACGCACGATGCTGATGGGTCATGCTGGCCATCCGTATACCTCCACAGAGAGTAACGAGGCTAGTGAGGAATTTGCCCCCTGGCGATTAGCCCCTGAGCGCCTAAACTGCCATAGTTGCTCAGAACAGTCTAAGTCACGTACGCTTCTGCGTACAGGATGGCAACAGAGGACCCAAGCCTATGCGATCCGACCGTTCGACTAAGGCAGTACCGCGCGCAGCACGCTGGATCCTGCTGGCCCTGGCAGCGGCTGCCCTGTGTGGATGCAGTACGGTTCTGATGTCGCCGAACGGTGACCTCGCGATCCAGCAGCGCAACCTGATCCTGATCTCGACCGGGCTCATGCTGCTGATCATCGTGCCGGTGATCGTGCTGACGCTGCTGTTCGCCTGGCGTTACCGGGCCTCCAATACCAGCGCGACCTACAATCCCGACTGGGACCACTCCACGGTGCTGGAACTGCTGATCTGGTCGGCACCGCTGCTGATCATCATCGCGCTGGGCGCGGTCACCTGGGTCAGTACCCACAAGCTCGATCCGTACCGGCCACTCCAGCGGCTCGACGCCCAACGGCCCGTGCCCACCGATGTGCAGCCGCTGACGGTCGAGGTGGTGGCTCTCGACTGGAAGTGGCTTTTCCTGTACCCCGAGCAGGGCATTGCCAGCGTCAACGAGGTCGCCGCGCCGGTGGACCGGCCCATCCGCTTCCGCATCACGTCCACGAGCGTGATGAACTCCTTCTTTATCCCGTCGCTGGCCGGGCAGGTTTATGCGATGCCTGGCATGGAAACCAAGCTGCATGCGGTGATGAACCAGCCCGGCGACTATGAAGGGTTCTCCGCCAACTACAGCGGCGCGGGTTTCTCGCATATGCGCTTCCGCTTCCACGGCATGAGCCACGATGACTTCGAGCGCTGGGTGCAGCGCGTGAAGACCAGCGGCACGCCGCTGTCGCGCGACAGCTACCTGAAGCTCGAACAGCCCAGCGAGCGCGATCCCGTGCGCCACTACGCCAGCGTCGCGCCCGACCTGTTCGACGCCATCCTGAACCGCTGCGTGCGCGCGGGGCAGATCTGCCAGAAAGACATGATGGCCATGGACGCACGCCGCCAGCAAGGCGGTGCACTGGGCGCCGTCTGCACGGCGAGCAACACGCCGAAGGCGCCGTTCGACCCGGCCACGCCGTACGGCGAACGCAGCGCGGTATCGCTGCAGTAGCACAGCCGGGACGCCATCGCCCCGAAACGACTCACCCTCACCCCTCACTCTGGCCCTGGAGCACAACATGCAGGAGCGATCCGAACTCGCCACGCTTATCTTCGGCCGCCTGAGCTGGGAGGCCATACCGCTGCACGAGCCGATCCTGCTGGGCACTTTCGTCGTCGTGGTCCTCGGCGGCCTGGCGCTGGTGGGCGCGGTGAGCTACTACCGCCTGTGGGGCTACCTGTGGCGCGAGTGGTTCACCAGCATCGACCACAAGAAGATCGGCATCATGTACGTGATCCTGGGGATCATCATGCTGCTGCGCGGCTTTGCCGACGCCGTGATGATGCGCATGCAGCAGTCCGTCGCGTTCGGCGACAACCCTGGCTTCCTGCCGCCGCATCACTACGACCAGATCTTCACCGCGCACGGCGTGATCATGATCTTCTTCGTGGCGATGCCGCTCGTGACCGGGCTCATGAACTTCGTGGTGCCGTTGCAGATCGGCGCGCGCGACGTCGCTTTTCCGTTCCTCAACAACTTCAGCTTCTGGATGACCACCGGCGGCGCGGTGCTGGTGATGATGTCGCTGTTCGTCGGCGAGTTCGCGCGCACCGGCTGGCTGGCCTATCCGCCGCTGTCCGGCATCGTCCACAGTCCTGACGTGGGGGTGGACTACTACATATGGTCCTTGCAGGTGGCGGGGGTGGGAACGGTGCTATCGGGCATCAACCTGCTGGTGACCATCGTCAAGATGCGCGCGCCGGGCATGACGCTGATGCGCATGCCGATCTTCACCTGGACCGCGCTGTGCGCCAACGTGCTGATCATCGCCGCGTTCCCGGTGCTGACCGCGGCGCTGACCATGCTGGCGCTGGACCGCTACCTGGGCATGAATTTTTTCACGGCCGACCAGGGCGGCAGCGCCATGATGTACGTGAACCTGATCTGGATCTGGGGCCACCCGGAGGTCTACATCCTGATCCTGCCCGCGTTCGGCGTGTTCTCCGAGGTGGTGGCCACGTTCTGCCGCAAGCGCCTGTTCGGCTATGCGTCGATGGTCTATGCCACGGTGGTCATCACGGTACTGTCCTACCTGGTGTGGCTGCACCACTTCTTCACGATGGGATCCGGGGCGAGCGTCAATTCGTTCTTCGGCATCACCACCATGATCATCTCGATCCCGACCGGGGCCAAGCTGTTCAACTGGCTGTTCACCATGTACCACGGGCGCATCCGCTTCGAGGTGCCGATGCTGTGGACGGTCGGCTTCATGGTCACCTTCGTGATCGGGGGCATGACTGGCGTGCTGCTGGCGGTGCCGCCCGCCGATTTCTCGCTGCACAACAGCTTGTTCCTGATCGCCCACTTCCACAACGTGATCATCGGCGGCGTGCTGTTCGGGCTGATGGCCGGCATCACGTACTGGTTTCCCAAGGCCTTCGGCTACCAGCTGGAGCCGTTCTGGGGCAAGTGCTCGTTCTGGTTCTGGCTGGTCGGGTTCTACTTCGCGTTCATGCCGCTGTACATGCTCGGCATGATGGGCGTGACCCGCCGCATGAGCCATTTCGAAGACCCCGCGCTGCGGATCTGGTTCCTGCTCGCGGCATTCGGCGCCTTGCTGATCGCGCTGGGCATCGGCTGCTTCCTGATCCAGCTGGTGGTGAGCTTCATGCGGCGCGAGGCGCTGCGCGACGTGACCGGCGACCCCTGGGATGGCCGCACGCTCGAATGGTCGACGTCGTCGCCGCCGCCGGCCTACAACTTCGCCTTCACGCCGATCGTCCATGACACCGACGCCTGGTGGCAGATGAAGTCCCACGGATTCCAGCGGCCCTTGCAGGGTTTCATACCGATCCACATGCCGAAGAACACGGGCGCGGGCATCATCCTGGCTGGGCTCAGCACGGTGTGCGGCTTTGCGCTGATCTGGCACATCTGGTGGCTGGTGGTGGTGTCGTTCGCGGCCCTCATCGTCAGTGCGATCGTGCATACCTTCAACTACAAGCGCGACTACTACATCCCGGCCGACACGGTCGGCAACACGGAGGCAGCGCGCTCTGCGCTGATGGCCCACCATGCCTGATACCACGGCCCCGTTCCCCGCCGGCCGCGCGCAGGCCGCGCCCGCCGCCACGCCGCACGCCGTACCGTCCGGCCACGGCGTCGAGGAAGGCGAACTGCGCTTCTACATGACCAGCGAGTACCACGTGCCCAACGGCACGCTGCTCGGGTTCTGGGTCTACCTGATGAGCGACTGCCTCATCTTCGCCTGCCTGTTCGCGGCCTACGGCGTGCTGGGGCGCAACTATGCGGGCGGCCCGACCGGCGCCGAGCTGTTCGAACTGCCGCTGGTGGCGCTGAACACCTCGTTCCTGCTGCTGTCGTCGATCACGTATGGCTTTGCCATGCTGCAGATGCAGCAGGGACGCGTCGGTGGCACGCAGGGGTGGCTGGCCATTACCGGCGTACTCGGCGCCTCGTTCCTTGCCGTGGAAATCTACGAGTTCGTGCACCTGATCGGCGAAGGGGCGGGCCCGTGGCGCAGCGGCTTCCTGACGTCGTTCTTCTCGCTGGTGAGCACGCACGGGTTGCACGTGACCTTCGGCACCATCTGGCTTATCACGCTGATGGTCCAGGTGGGCCGGCACGGGTTGATTCCCGAGAACCGCCGGCGCCTGATGTGCCTGTCGATGTTCTGGCACTTTCTGGACGTAGTCTGGATCGGCGTCTTCACCTTCGTTTACCTGATGGGAGTGCTGCCATGAGCGCACCGGACCACACGCTCGCGCATGGCCACGACGGCCATGACGGCCACGACGGGCATGGCCATGACGAAAGCCATATTCATATCTCGATGAGCGGCTATGTGACCGGCTTCGTGCTGTCGGTGATCCTGACCGCGATCCCGTTCTGGCTGGTCATGGGCAAGGTGTTCGAGAAATCCACCACCACCGCGCTCGTGCTGCTCGCGCTGGGCGCCGTGCAGATCGTCGTGCACATGATCTATTTCCTGCACATGAACGCCAAGTCGGAAGGCGGCTGGAACATGCTGGCGCTGATGTTCACGCTGGTTCTGGTGGTGATCACGCTGAGTGGCACGCTATGGGTGATGTACCACCTGAATTCGAACATGATGCCGGGGATGGTGGATGTGAGGCAGTTGCCCTGACCGCGTGGGATCGTTCTTGGCAGACGTCGCTGTTCCGCCGGCGTACCGGCGACCTCCTACCGCTGCGCGCACTCGGTGAAAACCGAGGGAAGAGAAGAAACGGAAGCACCGGCACCAGCGCCGTTGATGCCCCCGGCCAACCGACTACTGAGCCGCGCAGCAGCCGAAGGCGATGATGCGATATCGCGGGCAGTGTCGAGCCACGGACAGGTTCGGGGCTGGTTCAATCATTGTGGGAGAGCCTGCATACGGACGCGCTCCACGCGGCAGGCAGCGGGGCAGACTCTGAAGCGAATACCCGTACGAAATTCTTCGCACGCTACGATCAATATTCGCCCGTTAGGGCAAGTAAACGCGTTTTTTGGTTACTTTTTGTCGCTCGGACAAAAAGTGACTCGCAGGCTACGCCTGCGAAACAGCCGCCCCTGCCAAGCACGCTGCCCTTCAATTTAGCGAACCCAAAAAGATACCCATAGATAACAATTCGCACTCAAAAAACAATTCCCTTCAAATTAAAGCAACAAATGCCACGCCTTTGTCATTAATCTTGCGGGCTATTTTTCGTTTCCGATCCTCGCATTGCCGGCACGGGACAGCGCCCCTGCCGCCTATGACGCGATAGCATTGCGCGCACAGCCAAAACCTGAGCAAAAGCGTGCGGTGAAGACCGGAAACGATCCCTGCACCCACCACCCCACAAGGGCCGGCGGGACCTTCCTTTGAACGGAGACAACGACAAATGAGTGCAAATACCGAGCACTTGCAGCGCGGACTCGGCGAACGCCACATCCGCCTGATGGCACTGGGATCAGCCATCGGCGTAGGGCTGTTCCTCGGGTCGGCCAATGCGATCCGGATGGCCGGCCCGGCCATCATGCTGGCCTATATCATCGGCGGCGCCATGATCTTCCTGATCATGCGCGCGCTCGGCGAAATGGCCGTCCACAACCCGGTGGCGGGCTCCTTCTGCCGCTATGCGCAGGACCATATGGGCCCGCTGGCCGGATACTTGACCGGCTGGAACTACTGGTTCCTGTGGCTAGTGACTTGCGTGGCCGAGATCACCGCCGTGGCCATCTACATGGGCGTCTGGTTCCCCGACGTGCCGCGCTGGATCTGGGCACTCGCGGCGCTGGGCGCGATGGGCTCGGTCAACCTGCTGGCGGTCAAGGCCTATGGCGAGTTCGAGTTCTGGTTCGCCATGATCAAGATCGTGACCATCGTGCTGATGCTGTTCGGCGGCGGCGCCATGATCGTATTCGGCCTGGGCAATGGCGGCGTCGCCACCGGCATCAGCAACCTGTGGGCGCATGGCGGCTTCCTGCCCAATGGCGCCAGCGGCGTGCTGATGTCGCTGCAGATGGTGATGTTCGCCTACCTGGGCGTAGAGATGATCGGCCTGACCGCCGGCGAAGCGAAGAACCCGCGCAAGTCGATCCCGGATGCCATCAACTCGGTGTTCTGGCGCATCCTGATTTTCTACGTCGGCGCGCTGTTCGTGATCCTCTCGCTCTACCCGTGGAACGAGATCGGCGCACAGGGCAGCCCGTTCGTGATGACCTTCGAGCGCCTGGGCATCAAGACCGCGGCCGGCATCATCAACTTCGTCGTGCTGACCGCGGCGCTGTCCTCGTGCAACGGCGGCATCTTCAGTACCGGCCGCATGCTCTACAACCTGGCGCAGCAAGGCCAGGCGCCGGCCGCCTTTGCCAAGGTGGACCGCAATGGCGTGCCGCGCCGCGCGCTGCTGGTGTCGATCGCCGCGCTGCTGTGCGGCGTGCTGCTGAACTACCTGGTGCCCGAGAAGGTGTTCGTGTGGGTGACGTCGATCTCCACCTTCGGCGCGATCTGGACCTGGGCCATCATCCTCGTCACGCAGATGCGGTTCCGCCGCGGCCTGTCGCCGGCCGAGCGCGACAAGCTGGCCTTCCGCATGCCGTTCTGGCCGTATGGCTCGTGGATCGCGCTGGCCTTCCTTGCGCTGGTGATCGCGCTGATGGCCTATTTCCCGGACACGCGCGTGGCGCTGTATGTCGGACCGGCCTGGCTGGTGCTGCTGACGGTGCTGTACTACCGCCTGGGCGTCCAGGCACGCGGCCCGGTCAGCTACCAAGTCTGACCCAGGCGGGCGGTGCGCCTGCGGGCGCCCGCCGCTACAATGGCCCCCGGGCAATCCACTGCCAGGGGGCCAGATGTCCGAACTCTACGCCGCGCCACCCCGCCATGACAGGGCGGCGAATCCAGACGCCGGCCACGCCGGCGTCATCGCGAATTCAGCCGAGGATGCCGTAGCGCGCGCCGCCGCCGTGGCCGACACGATCGCGCGCACGGCGGTCGAGCAGGCGGACCACGCCATGCGCCACTGGACCGACCCGGCGCCAGGCCCGGTGAGCATCGGCTCTCCAGAGCACCTGCGCATGTTCTCCAACATGCTGCTGCAGACCCACAACCCCTACAAGCCGGCCGTGATCGAATGGCCCACGCTCTCGCCTGACGCGCTCCGGCGCGTCACCTCCCTGCCGATCTGGGACATTGCCGTGCAGACCGAGGGCCGCGCCTCGATCCGCGTGAAGACCTTTGCCGAAACCGTCGCCGACCCGCTGCTGCGCAGCGCGCTGGACATGGACGGCGCCGAGGAAGCGCGTCACAAGGTCGTGCTCTCGAAGATGGTGGAGGCCTACGGCATTCCGCTCGCACCCGAGCCCGACTATCCGCCTCCGGACGACCCCGAGTGGGGATGGCTGGTGACCGGCTACAGCGAATGCATCGACAGCTTCTTCGCCTTCGGCCTGTTCGCCATGGCGCGGCGCTCCGGCTATTTCCCGGCGGAGCTCGTGGAGACCTTCGAGCCCGTGATCCAGGAAGAAGGCCGGCATATCCTTTTCTTCGTCAACTGGGCGGCCTGGTATCGCAGCAACCTGCCCTGGTGGCGCAGGCCGCTGTTCGCGCTGAAGGTGGCGCGGGTGTGGGCCTTCCTGGTCTGGGAGCGCATCGGCATCGCGCGCGGCATCGACGCCGACGGCGCGGCACAGGACGCCAACTTCACGATGAACGGCTCGGAAGCGCTTGGCGATTCGCTGTCTCCAGCCGCAATGATCGACCTGTGCCTGGCCGAGAACAACCGCCGCATGGCAGGCTACGACGCTCGGCTGCTGCGGCCCGAAACCGTGCCGCGCCTGGCAAGGCTGGCGCGCCGCTTCCTCAAATGACCATGACCACTGCGTTTGCGCTGTCCCTGCTGTCGCTGGCGATCTGGTGCGTGCTGCTGTTCGGCCGCGCGGGCTTCTGGCGCGTGCGCAAGCCTGCGCCGGCCCCCGCACCCGATGCCTGGCCCGAAGTCGTGGCCATTGTCCCGGCGCGCAACGAGGCTGACGTCATCGGCCGATGCGTGGCCGGCGTGCTCGGCCAGCAGTACCCCGGAACGCTGTCCCTGGTCGTGGTCGACGACCACAGCCACGACGGCACGGCGAAAATCGCGGCCAGCGCGGCAGCCGGGACGCCGCGGCCCGGCACCCTGACCGTTGTCCCCGCCCGGGACCTGCCGGCCGGATGGAGCGGCAAGGTATGGGCCCAGTCGGAAGGACTCGATGCCGCCGCTCGCGTGGCGCCGGGGGCCGCCTATGTCTGGCTGACCGATGCCGATATCTGGCACGGCCCTGGCGTGCTGGCCGGCCTGGTTGCCCGCGCCGTGCATGAGCGCCGCGATCTCGTGTCACTGATGGTGCGGTTGCGCTGCGCCTCGGCCTGGGAACGGCTCATCGTGCCGGCTTTTGTTTTCTACTTTGCCAAACTCTATCCGTTCGAACGCGTCCGCGACCCGCGCAGCGCGGTAGCGGCCGCGGCGGGCGGCTGCATGCTGGCAAGCCGCGCGGCCCTGTCCCGCATCGGCGGATTCGCCGCCATTCGCGGCGAGTTGATCGATGATTGCAGCCTGGCCGCGAAGATCAAGCCCGGTGGTCCCATCAGCCTCGATCTGGCCGATGACAGCGTGTCGCTGCGGCCCTATGACGACTGGCGCAGCCTGTGGGACATGATCGCCCGCAGCGCCTATACGCAGCTGCGCTACTCGCCGCTGCTGCTGGCCGGCACGGCGCTGGCGATGACCGTGACCTACCTGGCGCCGCCGCTGCTGGCGCTGGCAGCAGGCGCCCGGCTATGGCCGGCCTGGCTCGCCTGGGCGGCGATGTCGCTGGCCTACCTGCCGATGCTGCGCGAATACCGCCAGCCGGCCTGGCTTGCGCCGCTGTTGCCACTGACGGCGCTGTTCTACCTTGGCGCCACGCTGGATTCGGCGCGGCGCTACTGGCTGCGCCGCGGCGGGCAATGGAAGGGCCGCAGCCAGGCGCCGGTGCGGTCCTGAGGCTTCAGCCCAGGTATCCCGCCTCGCGGAACCAGGCCAGTGCGTCGCGCAGGCCGTCCAGATAGGGACGCGGCTGGTAACCCAGTTCGCGCCGGGCCTTGTCGCAACGGAAGAACATCTTGTACTTCGACATGGTGAGCCCGTCCACGGTGATAAACGGCTCCTTTCGTGTCACGCGCGCCACGGCCTCGGCCGCGTGGGCGAGCGGATACAGCGGCCAGCGCGGCAGTTGCACGGTCGGCGGCCGCCGGCCGCAGAGGCCGGCGATATCGCGCAGCATCTGCTGCAACATGACGTCATCACCGCCCAGGATATAGCGTTCGCCGGTCCGGCCGTGCTCCAGCGCCTGGAAATGGCCCGCGGCCACATCGTCCACGTGGGCCAGGTTGAGCCCGGTCTCGACAAAGGCGGGGATCTTCCCGGTGGCGGCTTCGACGATGATGCGGCCGGTCGGCGTGGGACGCACGTCGCGCGGGCCGATCGGCGTGGACGGGTTGACGATCACCGCCGGCAGGCCGCGTTCGGCCACCAGGCGCTCGACCACGCGTTCGGCCAGCACCTTGCTGCGCTTGTAGGCGCCGATGGCCTCGTGCGGTGCCAGCGCGGCCGTTTCGTCGACCGGCGCCGTAGCACCGGCTACGCGCAGCGTGGCCACGCTGCTGGTATAGACCACGCGCTCCACGCCGGCCTGTTGCGCGGCCTCCATGACGGCCATGGTGCCGTCGACATTGGTCCGGACGATCTCCTCGGGGTCGGGTGCCCACAGCCGGTAATCGGCCGCCACGTGGAACAGGTAACGCACGCCCTGCATGGCAGCCGCGACGGCGGCCGGGTCGCGCATATCGCCCTGCACGACCTCGACCGGCAAATCCGCCAGGTTGGCACGCGGGCTCGACGCGCGCACCAGCGCCCGCACGCGCCAGCCACGTGCCAGTGCCTGCCGCAACACCGCGGATCCGAGAAAACCCGATGCACCCGTCACCAGAACGTAATCGTTTACTGTCATAAACCGGTTTCACGATGAGATGGAAACGCCGCAACATGGAAAGGGCCGTCAGACATTTCCGGCGCGTCCGGTATATAGTAACCATCATGTGTCGGAAATGTGATTTCTGTACACCTTCCCAATCACTGAAACCCGTTGAAGGGTCCAGGGGGCCTACCGTATGCAGGTGATTCTTGCTCAACCCCGAGGCTTCTGTGCCGGTGTCGTGCGCGCGATCGAGATCGTCGACCGCGCGCTCGTCAAGCATGGGGCGCCGGTCTTCGTGCGACACGAGATCGTGCACAACAAGCATGTTGTGGAGGGATTGAAGAACAAGGGCGCGCGCTTTGTCGAAGAACTCGACGAGGTCCCCGCGGGCGCCGTGACGATTTTCAGCGCACACGGCGTTTCGCGCGCCGTGGTGGCCGATGCCGGACAGCGGCAGTTGCATGCGATCGACGCGACCTGCCCGCTCGTGATCAAGGTGCATAACCAGGGCCGGCAGTACGCGGCCAGCGGCCGCACCGTCATCCTGATCGGCCATGCCGGCCACCCGGAGGTTGAAGGCACCATGGGCCAGATCCCCGGCAAGGTGATCCTGATCCAGAACGAGGCCGAGGTCGCCAGGCTCGACCTGCCCGCCGACACGCCGGTGGCCTACGTCACCCAGACCACGCTCAGCGTGGACGACACCCGCAATATCATTGCCGCGCTGGCCCGCCGCTTCAGCGACCTGGTCGGCCCCGACACCCGCGACATCTGCTACGCCACGCAAAACCGGCAGAGCGCCGTGCGCGACCTGTGCAAGCTGGCCGATGTCATCTTGGTCATTGGCGCCACCAACAGCTCCAATTCCAACCGGCTGCGCGAGATCGGCACCGAAAGCGGCGTGCCGAGCTACCTGATTGCCGATGGCAGCGAACTCGACCCGGCCTGGGTCGCGGATGCCAATATCGTCGGCATTACCGCCGGCGCCTCCGCACCTGAAGAAATGGTCGAGGACGTAATTGCCGCGCTGCGCCGCCTGGGCCCCGTGGAAGTCTCGACCATGGCAGGCCGCGAAGAGCACGCCGAGTTTCGCCTGCCCGCCGAACTGGTCGACGTCCGCCCCGCGGCGGCCGCTCCGCAGCCCGTCGAGAAAGTCCCCGGCTGAACCCACAAGAGAAGGAAGTCCCCCTTGCCTATTCCGTTCCTGCAGGTTGCCCGCGTGGGCGCCTACATCGTCGGCAAGCATCTGGCGCGCCAGAAGCGCTATCCGCTCGCGCTCATGCTGGAGCCGCTGTTCCGCTGCAACCTTGCCTGCAACGGCTGCGGCAAGATCGACTACCCGGACCCGATCCTGAACCAGCGCCTGTCCATCGAGGAGTGCCTGGGCGCGGTCGACGAATGCGGCGCCCCGGTGGTGTCGATTGCCGGTGGCGAGCCGCTGCTGCACAAGGACATGCCCGAGATCGTGCGCGGCATTGTCGCGCGGCGCAAGTTCGTCTACCTGTGCACCAATGCGCTGCTGATGGAGAAGAAGCTGGACCAGTACGAGCCCAGCCCCTACTTCGTCTGGTCGGTCCACCTGGACGGCGACCGCGAGGCGCACGACCATTCGGTCAGCCAGGAAGGCGTCTATGACCGCGCCGTCGAAGCCATCCGTGCCGCCAAGGCGCGCGGCTTCCGCGTCAATATCAACTGCACGCTATTCAACGATGCCAAGCCCGAGCGCGTGGCCGCTTTCTTCGACACGGTCAAGGCGATGGGCGTGGACGGCATCACGGTCTCGCCGGGCTACGCCTACGAGCGCGCCCCGGACCAGCAGCATTTCCTGAACCGCGGCAAGACCAAGCAGCTGTTCCGCGACATCCTGCGCCGCGGCCGCGGCAAGAAATGGTCGTTCAGCCAGTCGACCATGTTCCTCGACTTCCTGGCCGGCAACCAGACCTACCACTGCACGCCCTGGGGCAACCCCGCGCGCACGGTGTTCGGCTGGCAGCGGCCCTGCTACCTCGTCGGCGAAGGCTATGTGCAGACCTTCAAGGAATTGATGGACGAGACCGACTGGGACGCCTACGGCACCGGCAACTACGAGAAGTGCGCCGACTGCATGGTCCATAGCGGTTACGAGGCCACCGCCGTGGCCGACACGTTCGCGCATCCGCTCAAGGCGCTCGGCGTGAGCCTGCGCGGCGTGAAGACCGATGGGGCGATGGCCCCGGACATCCCGCTCGACAACCAGCGTCCCGCCGACTACGTCTTCTCGCGCCACGTCGAGATCAAGCTGGCCGAGATCGGCCGGGCCCAGCCGCGCAAGGAACGGCCCGCCAGGGCGGAGACCACGGCGACCCACTGAGTGCCGATGCCCGCGGAAGCTGCGGCCATGGCCGCGACCCTGCTTGGCAGCGCGCTGACCTGCGTGTCGGCGGGCTATGCCATGACCGCCGCCGTGCTGACGCGGCGCGCGCACACGCGCGTCGCGCCACTCGCCCAATCCGGCGAACTCCGCGTCAGCGTGCTCAAGCCGTTGTGCGGGGCCGAGACGCGCCTGTACGACAACCTGGCCACGCTGTGCCGGCAATCGGTCACGGGACAGCAACTCGTATGCGGCGTGCGTGATCGGGACGATCCCGCCATCGCCGTGGTGCAGCGCCTGCAGCAGGACTTCCCCGACACCGACATCAC
This sequence comes from Cupriavidus sp. 21MJTG02-4, assembly GCF_057798975.1. Taxonomy (NCBI): domain Bacteria; kingdom Pseudomonadati; phylum Pseudomonadota; class Betaproteobacteria; order Burkholderiales; family Burkholderiaceae; genus Cupriavidus; species Cupriavidus sp. 21MJTG02-4. Next base: position 605,049 of record NZ_JBYOJP010000003.1, read on the forward strand.
GCTGGTCATCGACCCGCGCGTGCACGGCACCAACCTCAAGGTCAGCAACCTGATCAACCTGGCCGAGCAAGCGCGCCATGACTGGCTGGTCGTGGCCGACAGCGACATCGCCGTGCCGCCCGACTACCTGGCACGCGTCACTGCGCCGCTGGCCGACCCCCGCGTCGGCATCGTCACCTGCCTGTACCGCGGGCGCCCGGTCGATGCCTTGTGGGCGAAGCTCGGCGCGCAGTTCATCGACGACTGGTTCGCGCCGTCGGTGCGCATCGCGCATGCCGGAGGATCGCGCCGCTTTGCCTTCGGCGCGACCATCGCGCTGCGACGCGACACCCTGACGCGGATCGGCGGCTTCGCATCGCTGTCCGACCGGCTCGCCGATGACTTCTGGCTGGGCGAACTGACCCGGCAAGCGGGATTGCGCACGGTCCTCTCCGACGTGGAGGTCACCACCGACGTGACCGAGACGCGGCTGCCCGAGCTTTGGACGCATGAACTGCGCTGGCTGCGCACCATCCGCTCGCTGAATCCGGCGGGCTTTGCCTTTACCTTCATCACCTTCACGTGGCCGATGCTGGCGTTGGGCGTGGCGCTGTCGCCTGCTGCATGGATGGTCGCCATTGCGGTAGCCGGCATTCTCGCGCGCAGTGCATTGGCAGGCACGGCAGCCGCGGCATTGCGCGCACCGTTGCGGGACGTGCTTTTGCTTGTCGGCTGGGCCGCTGCGCTGGGTGGCCAGCGGGTCCGATGGCGGCAGCAAGTCCTGTCCGTGCAGGACCCTGGCATGACACGGTGACACATGATGACCAATACAAGACAACGCTGCGACGCGCTGCCCGATGTAGCCAAAACGGCTACATGCACTCCAGGCCAACAAGCCGCAGCTGACCTGACAACATCGAAGCCAACACTATGAAAAAAACCCTGTTCCTCCAGGCCCCTTCCTTCGATGGCTTTGACGGCGGCGCCGGCTCGCGCTACCAGGCCAAGCGCGAGATCAAGTCGTTCTGGTATCCGACCTGGCTGGCACAGCCCGCCGCGCTGGTGCCGGGCAGCCGCGTGCTGGACGCGCCCGCCGACGAGCTGACGCCGCAGCAGACGCTGGATATCGCCGTCGAGTACGACCTGGTCATCCTCCACACCAGCACGCCATCGTTCCCGACCGACGCCAAGTTCGCGGAGGAACTGAAGAAGCGCAAGCCCGGCGTGATGATCGGCATGGTCGGCGCCAAGCCCGCGGTCGACCCGGGCGGCACCCTCGGTGTGAGCGATGCGATCGACTTTGTCTGCCGCGAGGAATTCGACTACACCTGCCAGGACGTTGCGGCCGGCAAGCCGCTCAAGGACATCCTGGGGCTGTCGTACCGGCTGCCCGATGGCTCGCTCGAGCACAACGGCCAGCGCCCGATGATCGAGAACATGGACGAGCTGCCCTTCGTGGCGCCCGTCTACCGGCGCGACCTGAAGATCGAGAACTACTTCATCGGCTACCTGAAGCACCCCTATGTGTCGATCTACACGGGGCGCGGCTGCCGTTCGCGCTGCACGTTCTGCCTGTGGCCACAGACCGTGGGCGGGCACCGCTACCGCACGCGCTCGGCCGAGAGCGTGATTGCGGAGGTGAAATGGATCAAGGAGAACATGCCCGAGGCGAAGGAGATCATGTTCGACGACGACACCTTCACCGACTTCAAGCCGCGCGTGGAGGAAATCGCGCGCGGGCTCGGCAAGCTGGGCGTGACCTGGTCGTGCAATGCCAAGGCCAACGTGCCGTACAGCACGCTCAAGATCATGAAGGAGAACGGCCTGCGCCTGCTGCTGGTCGGCTATGAATCGGGCGACGACCAGATCCTGCTGAACATCAAGAAGGGCCTGCGCACGGATATCGCGCGCCGCTTCACGGAAGACTGCCGCAAGCTTGGCATCCAGATCCACGGCACCTTCATCCTGGGCCTGCCCGGCGAGACGCAGGAAACCATCGAGAAGACCATCGCCTACGCCAAGGAGATCAACCCGCACACCATCCAGGTGTCGCTGGCGGCGCCGTACCCCGGCACCACGCTGTACCAGCAGGCGGTCGACAATGGCTGGCTCGAAGAGAACAAGGTCATCAACCTCGTCAACGACAAGGGCGTGCAGCTCGCGGCGATCAGCTACCCGCACCTGTCCAAGGAAGAGATCTACGGCGGCGTGGAGCGCTTCTACAAGCAGTTCTACTTCCGCCCGGGCAAGATCTGGGCGATCGTGCGCGAGATGCTTGGAAGCTGGGACATGATGAAGCGGCGGCTACGCGAAGGCGTGGAGTTCTTCCGCTTCCTGCGTTCGCGCGAGGCCTGATCCTGCTGTCTCATCGCACTGCCGCCTCGCGTCCTGCGCGCGGCCTGATCATCACCGCAGACGACTTCGGGCTGCATACCGCGGTCAACGAGGCGGTGGAACTCGCGCATCGCGACGGCGTGCTCAACGCGGCCAGCCTGATGGTGTCCGCGCCCGAAGCCGCCGACGCGGTGGCGCGCGCGCGGCGCCTGCCTTCGCTGCGCGTCGGCCTGCATGTGGTGCTGGCCGATGGCCCGGCGATGCTGCCGCGCACGGCCATTCCCGATCTCGTCGATGCGCGCGGCCGCTTCGGCTCGGCCATGGCGCGCGACGGCTGCCGCTTCTTTTTCCTGCCGCATGTGCGCCGCCAGCTCGCCGCGGAAATCCGCGCGCAGTTCGAGGCGTTTGCCGCCACGGGGCTGCCGCTCGACCACGTCAATACGCACAAGCATTTCCATTTGCACCCGACCGTGCTGTCGCTGATCCTGTCGATCGGCCGTGAATTCGGCCTGCGCGCCGTGCGGCTGCCGCTGGAAGCCGATGCGCCGCTGCTGTTGCGCCCGTGGCTGGTCCTGCTGCGCCGGCGGCTGCGGCGCGCGGGCATCGCGCACAATGACTACGTGGTTGGCATCGCGCGCAGCGGTGCCATGGATGAGGCCGTGCTGCTCGCCGCGCTCGCCGGGCTGCCTGACGGCATCGGCGAGATCTACCTGCATCCGGCGGTCACGTCGGGCGCGGCCATCGCACCGACCATGGCCGGCTATCGACACGCCGACGAACTGGCGGCGCTGCTGTCGCCGCGCGTGCGCGCGGCCCTCGATGCGGCCGGGGTGCGGCGCGGCGGCTTTGCCGACGTGCTGGCCACGGCCTGATGACTCTCGCATGAAACGCATCGCCTACCTGACCGGCCTGCTGGGCCTGCTTGCGCTCACCGCCCTGGTGATACACGAAGGTCTCAGCGATATCGCCACCGTGATGGCGCAGGGCGGCTGGCTGCTCCTGCTGCTGGTGCCGCTGCATGCGCTGCCGCTGCTGCTCGATGCGCAGGGCTGGCGCGTGCTGCTGACCTCGGCCGATCCCGAAGAGAAAGCGGGTCTTGGCTTCCTGCTGTGGGTGGCCAGCGTGCGCGAAGCGGTGAGCCGCCTGCTGCCGACCATGAGCATCGGCGGCGAACTGGTCGGCGTGCGCTTGAGCCGGCTGCGCATCCACGACACCACGGCCGTCACGGCCACGATCGTCGTCGAGGTCATGGTCACGCTGTTCGCGCAGTACCTGTTCTCGGCGCTGGGCGTGCTGATGCTCATCGCCGCGCTGCATGACAGCGGCCAGGCCTGGATCATCCTGGCCGGGCTGCTGCTGTCGCTGCCGGTGCCGGTGGTATTCGCGCTGTCGCTGCGCCATGTGGCGCTGTTCGAGAAGCTGGAGGGCGCGGCGCGCAAGCTGTTCGGCGAGGACCACCGCATTGTCGCCATGATCGACGGCGCGCGGCTCGATGCCCATATCCGCGCGCTCAACCGGCGCTGGCGCGAACTGCTGGCGGCACTGGCCTGGCAATTCGCGGGGCTGGTCAGCGGCACGCTCGAAATCTGGTTCGCGCTGATGCTGCTTGGGCACCCTGTCCCGTTCTGGCAAGCCTTCGCGATCGAGTCGCTCACGCAAGCCGTGCGCCACGTGGCCTTCTTCGTGCCGGCCGGGCTGGGCGTACAGGAAGCCGTGGTGATGCTGCTGGGCCAGGCGCTGGGCATGGACGCCCATGTCTCGCTGGCGCTGGCACTGGTCAAGCGCGCGCGCGAGGTGCTGTACGGCGTGCCCGCGCTGCTGTCATGGCAATGGGTGGAACTGCGCCGCTGGCGGCGCGGGACGGCCAGCGGTACCGCGCCGTAGGCCCTGGCCCCAGGCCTAGCCGGCCTGCCGCGCGTTATGGTCGACGAGGTACTTCACCAGCCCGTCGACACCGCCGCGCGCGACGATGTCGGCAAACTGCTTGCGGTACACCTCGATCAGCCACGCGCCCATCATGTTGATGTCGTAGATCCTCCAGCCGCCGGGCGTGCGCTGCAGCCGGTAGTCGATCTGCATCTCATCACCGTTGTTGAGCACGCGCGATTCCACCACCACATCGCCCGATCCGCCGCCGGGCTGCGCCGGCTTGAAGCGGAACTTGACATTCTGCTCGCGCAGCTGTGCAAGCGACACCGCATAGCTGCGCACCAGCAGCGTCGTGAATTGTTCGTTGAGCTGCTTCTGCTGTTCCGGCGTGGCATTGCGCCATGCGCTGCCGACCGCCAGCCGCGTGGTGCGGCCGAAATCCGTATAGGGCAGGAATTGCTTCTGGACGACGGCGGTGATCTTCGCCAGGTCGCCGCCGCGGGTCTCGGGGTTGGTCTGGATGGTCGTGATCACGCCTTCGACCGCCGCCTGCACCAGGCGCTCCGGTGCGGCCTTGAGATCGCCGGGCTGCACGGTCTGCGCCTGCGCCGTGGCCACCATGGCGACCGCCGCAACCGGTGCAAAGGAAATCAAGCCGAATCTGTTCATGCCGATGTGTGCTGCTAGATGCGTTTGAAAAGGCTCCGGACGCCGCGCCGCATCGCGCCCGGGATGCCGGGCCAGTATAGCGGAACGAAGATGCCGCTTCCGGCTGCGCCGCATGCGCCACGCGCCCCCGGGCTGATCGCGTGCCAGCCGGTATACTCGCGGCTCAAGCCCCGTCCCGAGCACGCCATGCTGACTTCGCTGCTGACCCGCCTCGTCAGGCTCGCCACGATCCGCGCCTGGCTGGTGATCGTGGCGAGCCTGCTGCTCACCGCTGCCAGCGGCTTCTATGTGGCGCGGCACTTCGCCATCAACACGGACATTGGCCGCCTGCTGGAATCCGACGCGCCGTGGGCCCGGCGCGATGCGGCCATCGGCGAAGCGTTTCCCCAGCGCGGACAGATGATCCTGGCCGTGGTGCAGGCGCCCGCGTCGGAACTGGCCGATGCCGCCGCCAACGAACTCGCCGATGCACTGCGGCGCCATCCGGAGCACTTCCGCTCCGTCAGCCAGCCCGGCGCGGGCGAGTTCTTTGCGCGCAACGGCCTGCTGTTCGCGCGCACGGCCGAAGTCGAACAGGTCACGCAGCAACTCGTCCAGGCGCGCCCGCTGCTGAACCAGCTCGCGCACGACCCGACGCTGCGCGGACTGTCCGACACGCTTGCCGCCACGCTGGGCCTGCCGCTGACGATGGGCCAGATCAAGCTGTCCGATATGGACACGTTGCTGGGCGCGAGCGCGGGCGCGCTGGAGCAGGTGCTGGCGGGCAAGCCGGCCGCAATGTCGTGGGCCGGCCTGCTCGACGACCGCCTCAAGCCGGACAAGGAGGGACGCGTCTTCAGCTTTGTCTCGGTCAGCCCCGTGCTCGACTACAGCGACTTGCAGGCCGGCGCGGCCGCGGCCGATGCCATCCGCGCCGCGGCCGCCGAACTGAAACTGGCGCAGCGCTACCAGGCCAGCGTGCGCCTGACCGGCCCGCAGCCGCTCGCCGACGACGAGTTCGCCTCGGTCAGCGACGGCGCCGCGCTCAATGGCTTGCTGACGGTGCTGGTGGTGGTGCTGATTCTCTGGATGGCGTTGCGCTCCGTCCGCCTGATCCTGGCGGTGCTGGCCAGCCTGTTCACGGGCTTGCTGATGACCGCCGCACTGGGCCTGGCCATGGTGGGTGCGCTCAACATGATCTCGGTCGCCTTCGCGGTGCTGTTCGTCGGCCTTGGCGTGGACTTCGGCATCCAGTTCGGCGTGCGCTATCGCGCCGAACGCCATGACCGCGACCATATTGCGGAGGCGCTGGAACATGCCGCACAGGCCACCGCGCTGCCGCTCACGCTGGCCGCCGCGGCCACGGCGGCGGCGTTCTTCTGTTTCCTGCCCACCGACTTTCGCGGCGTCGCGGAACTGGGGCAGATCGCCGGCGTCGGCATGATGGTCGCGTTCCTGACGACGTTCACGATGCTGCCTGCCCTCATCCAGGTCCTGAAGCCGCGCGGCGAAGCCGAGGCCCCGGGCTTTGGCTGGCTGGCCCCGGCCGACGCGTTCTTCGAGCGCCACCGCAAGCCGGTGCTGCTGTTCACGTGCGCCGCCATCCTGCTGGGATCGCCGCTGCTGCTGCGCCTGCGCTTCGACTTCGACCCGCTGCACCTGAAGGACCCGCACTCGGAATCGATGGCGACGCTGCTGGCGCTCAAGGATGCGCCGGAAGCGGGCACCGACGATGTCACCGTGCTGGCCCCCTCGCTCGATGCCGCGCGCGAGATCGCAGCCAAGGTCTCGCCGCTGCCCGAAGTGGCGCGCGTCGTCACGCTGCAGACCTTCGTTCCCGACTACCAGCCGGCCAAGCTCGCGGCCATCGGCACGGCGCGCACCGCGCTGATGCCCGTGCTCACGCAGCAGACCGCCACGCCGGCGAGCGACATGGCACGCGTGAATGCGCTGCGCAATGCGTCGCGCCAGCTCGCCATCGCGGCGGACGAACATCCCGAAGCCGGCGCCGCGCAGGCAACCCGCCTGGCCAAGGCGCTGAAGCGGCTCGCGGACGCCGATGCCGTCACGCGCGACCGCGCCGAGCAGGCCATTGCCCTGCCGCTGCGCCTGGCCCTGGGCCGCCTGCGCCTGATGCTCGATCCGCTGCCCGTCTCGCAGCAAACCCTGCCGAAGGAAATCGCGCGCGACTGGCTGACCCCGGATGGGCGCGCGCTGGTCAGCATCACGCCAAGGCTGCCGCAGCAGGACGGCATCGAACGCGAAGCCGCGCTCAACCGGTTCATCGATGCCGTGCTCCACGTCGAGCCGAACGCAACCGGCGGCCCGATCGCCATCCGCGGCTCCGCCGATACGATCATGGGCGCCTTCGCGCAGGCCGGCGGCTGGGCCGTGCTGTCCATCACGATCCTGCTGTGGATTGCGCTGCGCCGGATTGGCGATGTGCTGCGCACGCTCATCCCGCTGCTGGTGTCGGCCATCGTCACGCTCGAACTGTGCGCGGCATTCGGCATTGCGCTGAACTTCGCCAACGTGATCGCGCTGCCGTTGCTGCTCGGCATTGGCGTGGCCTTCAAGATCTACTACGTGATTGCATGGCGCCATGGCAAGACCAAGCTGCTGCAGTCCAGCCTCACGCACGCCGTGCTCTACAGCGCGGCCACCACCGCCACGGCGTTCGGCAGCTTGTGGCTGTCGCAGCATCCCGGCACCGCGAGCATGGGCAAGCTGCTGGCGCTGGCGCTGATGTGCACGCTGGCCGGCGCGGTGTTCTTCCAGCCGATCCTGATGGGCCGCCCGCGCGAACACGTGCACCGGCCCCACGCAAAACCCGTTGAATAACGATAACTACCGCGACTCATCCGCAGCTCCATGCCGCTCCCATCAATGACGCGCCAGCCCGGACGGCTGGCATGCCTCGCTCTCGTTCCGCTGCTTGCGGCCGGCTGCGCCACCGGCCCGCAGGCCAATCCCGATGACCCGCTCGAACCGGTGAACCGCGTGGTCTTCAAGGTCAACGACAAGCTCGACCAATACGTCGCCACGCCGGTCGCCAAGGGCTACCGCGCAGTCACGCCGCAACCGGTGCGCACCGCGGTGACCAACTTCTATTCGAATATCGCGGACGTGGGCAACTTCGCCAACAACCTGCTGCAGGGCAAGGGCGTGGATGCGGCCGAGAGCCTGATGCGGGTGGCCATCAATTCCGTGCTGGGGATTGGCGGGCTGATCGACATTGCCACGCCGGCCGGCCTGCAGAAGCATTCGCAGGACTTCGGGCTGACGCTGGGCACGTGGGGCGTACCGTCAGGGCCCTACCTGGTGCTGCCGTTTTTCGGCCCGAGCTCGTTCCGGGATGGCGTGGGCCTGTATGTGAATTTCCAGTTCGACCCAACCACCTACCTGGATCCGGCCTGGCGCAATTCGCTGTTTGCCATGAACGTGGTGGACGTGCGCACCAACCTGCTCGGCGCAACGGACCTGCTCTCGCTGGCGGCGCTGGACAAGTACGCATTCGTGCGCGATGCCTACGTGCAGCGCCGGCGCTACCTGCTGGATGGCGGCAGCGGCAAGCTGCCCGACTACGGTGACGACGAGGAGGCGGAAGGCGCGGCCATGCCGACGCCCGCCTCATCGCCGGCACCGGCGTCCGCGCCGGGCGCGGAGCCCGCGGCGCCCGCCGGGACACCGCGGCAATAGCGCCCAGGCGCCGGGAGACTCAGCCGCCGATGCCCAGCAGCACCACCTCGAACGTGAGCGTGGCATTCGGCGGAATCGTGCCCGGCACGCCGCGCGCGCCGTAGGCGGTTGCCGCCGGGCAGGTCAGCCTGGCCTTGCCGCCGACCTGCATGGTCTGCACGCCTTCGGTCCAGCACGGGATCACGCGGTTCAGCGGGAACGAGATCGGCTGGCCGCGTTTGTACGAGCTGTCGAACTCCGTGCCGTCGGCCAGCGTGCCGCGGTAATGCACCTGGACCGTGTCGGTGGCCTTGGGCGACGGGCCGGTGCCTTTGACCAGGTGCTGGATGGTCATGCCCGAGGGCAGCGTCTGCGGCGCTGCGGCTGCCGCCGGGGCCGACGCGCCCGGTGCGGCCGCCACGGCGGCGCAGGCAAAGGTCATGGCGCTGAGAAGCAGAGCGATTCGTTTCATGGGAAATCCGGTGCAGCGGCGTTGTGGAATGAGCGGGCAGTGTAACCCGCGCGGCAGGGACCAGACGCGCCGGTTCACGGAAACGAAACACCCGCCTTGGGGCGGGTGTTTGCGGGAACGGATCTGAGGACGCGCGCTAACCGACCATGCCGGGCATGGTGGTAATCCTCTGCGCGAAGTCGCTGTGACGGCGGTCCATGGAAAAAAAATTCTCGGACCCGGGCGATCTGTCAATCTTCCGACTGACGAGCGGAGGGCAATGTAGCCCGCGCAGGCGTGCGCGGGCCGGCTCGGAGACTCAGGTAAGTACGTTGAAGACGAAGCCCAGCGCAATGGCCGCGCCGATCGTTTCCACTGCTGCCAGCGCGAGCAGGTTCTTCACAATGAACGCATCTTCCTGCTTGGTCACCATGGTGTAGTCTCCGTAGGAATTCATGTCCGACTGGAAAGCGATGAGCAACCCTTGCAACGTGCAGCCCGATCTTCCATCCAGCCACGTCTTGTGCGCGTTTCCAGTAGACTCCAACGCCAGCGCCGGCGAAAGCTGGAACAAACCCGAATATTGCGACGGCGCGAACCGGCACACAGTATGGTGTTGCCACATGACGCCAAACTTCAGGAAAATACCGGAACGACCGAAGCTGTATGAGGCAGGCGCAGGCCTGCGTTGATCCCTTTCCGATTGTTGACCGGCATGGAACCCCAGGAACCTCTCTCGTTCGAATTCGTTTCCGTCGAGGAAGCGAAAAAGATTCTGGACGGCGCACCGCCCGAGCACGCAGCGCCCGACTGGCCCAGCCTGCGAAGGCCCGTGCCGCCCGACACGCTGACCCTGACGCCCGCGGCAGTTCGCTGGCTGGCCTCGCTGCCGCCCGAAGCCCGGCCCCTGGAGCTGTGCCGCCGTTTTCCGCGCATCGGCAACCAGCTCGCTGCGTTGTGGAGCCATCCCGATGGCATCCTGGCCTACCTCGAAGACTTGCTGATCGACAAGCGCGGCGGGCGCCAGGGCTTTCCCGATGGCATTGCGCTGGAGCTCTCGCGGCTGCAGGAACACCTGCGGCCACCGCAGGCGTAGCGCGAATATTGGCCTTCGCGGCGTACCGCTTGCATTCCCCAAATCCTCTGGTACAATGCGCAGCTCACTTGCCCAGGTGGCGGAATTGGTAGACGCACTAGGTTCAGGTCCTAGCGGTGGCAACACTGTGGAGGTTCGAGTCCTCTCCTGGGCACCAAGATTTGGAAAAGGCTTGCTTCGGCGAGCCTTTTTTCATTGGTGCGCGCGATGTCAGCAGTGGGCCAGCACGTTGATGAGCTTGCCAAGCGGATCGCGCACGTAGAAGCGCCGCACGCCCCACGGTTCCAGCGCGGGGCCGTACTCCACCGCAATGCCGGCTGCCCGCACGCGCTCGAGCGCCGCGTCAAGGTCATCGACCTCGATCGACAGGTCCGGCACCGGCGTTCCCGAGCCACCTTCCGAAGCCACGCTGATTTGCACCGACATGGACTCGTGCGAGCCATAGGTGGCAAGCCATCCGTGATCCATCAGCAGTTCCAGGCCCAGAACGTCCCGATAGAACGCACTAGCCGTATCGAGATCCGGCGCAAAAAGATTCGCGACAATGCGTTTGACTTTCATGGCACTCCGGCGGCAAGTTGAATGGCAGCCCGCAGCGCCGGCTGCCCGCATCAGGAAACTGCCGATGATGACACGGAACGGCAAGCCCGGATGACCGGGCCTCTTCCGCAATCGGGCCGCTTCAGCGCGCCTTTTCGTCAGGCGGGCGCACCTGGTCGATTTTTGCCCCGCCCGTCCCCTTGCGCGGGCTGCCATGCAGGCCGGAGGTCGAGGTCTTGCCGGCGGACTCGGCGTCCGGACGCGCGGCAGGCTTTCCCGGCAGGCCCGCGCCTGTTGCAGGCGGCTGCGGCGTGTCGTTCAGACCCTTGCCCCAGCCGCCGGGATTGTCAGCCCCTTTGCGCGTGGCCGCGGGCGCGCTGCCCGGCGCCATGGGCCCGATGATCCTGCTGTCCTTCGGGCCGTAGTCGGCACGGTTCGACGTATCCTGGGCCAGGCCCGTCACGCTGCAGCACAGAGTCATCGTGGCGATCGCGGCGGATGCCGCACAACGCATGTCACGCATGGTCGCTACCCGCGATGATGGGCCACGGCTTCGGAAACCTGCGCGGGACCCTCGTAGCGTTTTTCGGGAATGCCCTCCAGCGCATCGACGATCGCGTCGTCGGCGCCGCTGTCACGCGCGGCCGAAACCAGCGCGCCGCGCGTGGCCGGATAATCGACGCCCTTCAGCGCCTTCTGCAGCGCGATCGGGTTCGGCTGGTTGCGAGCGGAGTCACCCTTGCCGCCCTTGTCTTTGTCGCGTTCCATATCCATACCGTTGCCTCCATCGGTTCCCCTGCACGGCAAGACGTTCCGCGCAGGCTGCCTGCCTGGACTTGAGGGACGCAAAGCCCATGCCGGAATCGAAGCACGTCTGTCGCGATGGACGACAAAAGCCATCACGCGACGCAGCCCATCCGGGACCGCGCCGCGTGGAAAAAAATTGCATCGGGGAGGTGCGCGGATTGCAAAACCCGCGCCGCGCTCACGACCAGCCGTCGCGAATGCGCATGATGGTCTGGCGCGACACGCGCAGTGTCCGCGCCAGCTCGCTGATCGACGTGCCGACACGGATGGCGGCGCGGATTTCTTCGTGCATGTCGGGTTCCAGCAAGGGCTTGCGCCCCAGTTTCGCGCCGCGATCGGCGGCCTCCTGTGCGCTCAGCTTCATGCGCGCACTGCGCCCCTGGCGCTCCAGCCGTTCAATGGCGTGCAGGGTACGCATGGTCACGGAGCCGGGTGCGGTCAGGTCGTCATCGCCGACTTCGACGCAACACACACGTACGCCCAGCGCGCGGCAGCGCTGCGCCGTGGCAATGACGTCACGCAGGTTGCAACCGAGGCTGGCGAGCGTAGCGGTGAGGATGGTGTCCCCCGCGCGCAGGCGCCGCAGCATCTGCTGGAACGCCGGACGCTCAAGGGCCGGCCCCGTTCCCGACGTGCGCTCCCACCAGGCGTTGCCGATATTCACGACGTAACCCGCAGCGTCCAGCGCCATGCACTCGCTTTCAAACTCGCTGAGGCTTCCTGCCTGATTCGTATAGAGATACATGGACGGCATTCGATCTCCTTGCCGTTTGCCGGCGGCCTGACACCCTGACGGTGTCCGGAATCGTAGCATTCATAACGGCTCGCCGATATGTCAGCACAGCTCAACCTTTCTTACCATCTTGTTAAGACGCTGAAACAACAAGGATCGGTTGCACTGCGAATGCAAACCGGCCGCGACTGGAGACAGAAAGTGCCGATGACGACGCAACAATATTACGATCATACGGTGGAAGGTTCCGCAACGCTGCTCTCCGACGATACCTGGCAGGCGGCCGGCTGCGTAGTGCATGCCGGCGCCGTGCTGGTGGAGTCGGGCACGCTGGGCCTTTTCCGGACCCGTGAACGCGCGCAGGCTCAGGGGCTGGCCTGGGCCAAGAGCTGGATCGACATGCATCCGGACTCGGAAATCACCGCAGCTGAATCCGCCGCCGACGACAATGCCGTCACTCTCCAGCCCGAGGCCGCCGTGCGCGTGCGCACGGCGCCCGACTGTACATCCAAGCGATTGTTCGATATCGAAAGACATATCGCTGAAGTCCGCAGCAACATCCGTCGCCAGATTCGCTTCACGCGACAGCTTCGCGAAGATGGGCTGCCGACGGCGTTTACCGAGATGCTGTTGCACACCTTGTGCCAGACCGTGATGTCGTTGCGCGCGCAGCGCAACCGGCTGCGGCAGCAGACCAACGCCGCCTCGAGTTCGCGCTCGCGCAGCCGCTAGGCGGGACAGCGGAAGGACTGAAAGCCCGAAAGCCCGAACGCCCAAAAGAAGAAAAAGCGAAAAGTCATCGGCGCCTGGAATCGCCCCGGAGAATGGGACGGCTTCCAGGCGCCGTGTCCGCTTCAGCGCGTGCGCAGGCGCAGCAGCGTCGTCAACAGGGTGTCCAGCACGATCGGCTTGGACACGTGGGCGTCAAAGCCGGCCTGGAGCGCGGCGTCGATGTCCCGCTGTTGCCCGTAGCCGCTGAGCGCGACGGCGGTCAGGTTTTCCAGGCCTGAGAGCTGGCGCGCGGCACGCAGCAGTTCGAAGCCATCCATGCCGGGCATGCCAAGATCGGACAGCAGCAGGTCCGGCGCGCTGGACGCCATCTCCCTGAGTGCGGCCTCGGCGTCCGTGGCGACCTGCACCACCGCGCCTTCCGATTCGAGCAGCATCCGGAACGTCTCCACCGTCGGCGCATCGTCGTCCACCAGCATGACGCGCATGCCGCGCAGCAGCGAGGGCGTCAGCGGCACCTCGCCGTCGTCGTGCGGCTCGCCCGACCCGGCCGGCAGTTCGACCGTGAAGCTGGCGCCGCGGCCGAATCCGGCCGAGTCCGCACTGACCGTGCCGCCATGCAGCGTCACCAGTTCCTTGACCAGCGACAGCCCGATGCCAAGACCGGTTTGCCGGCCGAGCGGACCGCCGCCCTGGTGGAACATGTCGAAGATATGGGGCAACGCCTGCTGGTCGATGCCATGCCCACTGTCCCGGACGACCAGCCTGGCGTGATCGCCCCGGTTCTCCAGCTTGACGTCGATCCGGTCGCCGTCCCGCGTGAACTTGAGCGCATTGCTGATCAGGTTCCAGACCACCTGCTCGATCCGCGTGACGTCGGCATTGATCCACACCGGCGTCTCGGCCAGTTCGCAGTGCAGCGTCAGGTTCTTGCGCGAAGCGTCCTCGGACACGGCATCGCAGACGCGCTGTACGACCTCGCGCCAGTCCAGCGGCTCGCGCGTGAGCGAGAGCTTGCCGGTACGCACGCGCGACATATCGAGCAGGTCGTCGATGATCTGCGCCTGGTTCTGCACCGTACGGCGGATGGTCGCCGTCGCGCGCGCGATCAGCGGATTGCGGCGTGCCTCGCTCGAGCGCGAGATCAGTTCGCTACTCGCGCTGATCAGGTTCAGCGGGTGCTTGAGTTCGTGCGACACCACCGCCAGGAATTCGTCTCGCCGCACCTGGTCTTCGTCGTGCCGCCATGACGACTCGTTGCGCGGGGCGCCCTGCGGCAAGGCCTCGTCGAGATCGCGCGCGATCTTGGCGTAGCCGCTGATCCCGCCGCTTTCCAGCCGCGACAGCACGCCGCTGGAACGGAAGCGCGTGCCGTCCTTGCGCACGTGCCAGCGGTCTTCCTCGACCCGCCCGTACTTGCGGGCCTGGGTCATCTCTTCGGCCGGCACGCGTTCTTCGCGGTCTTCGGGCGTGTACAGGACATCGGACGACCGGCCCAGCATCTCGGCCTCGTCGTAGCCGAAGATGCGTTGCGCGCCGACGTTCCAGCTGGTGACGCGGCCTTCGTCGTCGAACGTGATGATGGCGTAGTCGCGCGTGCCTTCGGCAACGATGCGCATGCGCCGCTCGCCCTCGCGCAGGCGCTCTTCCGCGGCCCGGCGCGACGTGATGTCGATGAACGACAGCACGGCGCCATCGATGCGGTCCTCGGTGGTCCGGTAGGGCAGCAGCCGCGCCAGGTACCAGCGGCCGTCGCTGCTGCGCACCTCGCGCTCGATCAGCCGCAGCGAGTCGAAGGCTTCGGCGGCATCGTCCGACAGCTTGTCATACTCGAGCCGGTGCGTGATGTCGAGCAGCGACCGTCCGATATCGGACGGGATGATGCTGAACACGTCCGTCGCCCGCGGCGTATACCGCTTGATGCGGATATTCCGGTCCACGAAGATCGTGCCGATGTCGTTGGCCGTGATCAGGTTCTGCAGGTCGTCGTTGATCTTGCTGGTCTCTTCGACCTTCGACTTGAGCTCGGCGTTGACGGTGGTCAGTTCCTCATTGATCGATTGCAGCTCTTCCTTGCTGGTCTCGAGCTCTTCGGTGGCCGAGCGCAGTTCCTCGTTGATGGCCTGCAATTCCTCGTTCGACGCCTTGAGTTCCTCGGTCGAGGTCTCCGACTGTTCGATCGTGGCCTGCAGCTGCTCCTTGGTGCGCTGCAGCTCGCTTTCGAGCTGGCTGACCACCGGGTCGCGCAGCGGCTTCGACGCTGCGGCATCCGCCTCGGCCATGCTGTCCTCGACCTCGTCGAACAGGATCAGCACGAAATCCGCGTTGGCTTCGACGTCGTGGACGGGTCGCGCAATCATGTTGACGAAGAAGCGCCGGCCATCGCGCTCGAGCTGCACGCGGCGCGCTTCAACGCTGTGGTTGGCCTGCAGGGCCTGGAAGATCGCGGTGCGCAGTTCGAGCCGCAATTCCGGCCGCACCGCCGCGATGATGTTGTGCGACGGCTCGCCGCCGGCATATTGCAGGAAGCGACCGGCGCGGTCCGACAGGTGGACGATGTCCGATTCGCGGCTGACCAGCACGCTCGGCGGTGCATGTTGCTCGATCACGCGCTGGTGCAGGTCGCCGAACGAGAACTTGCGGCGCCCCGTATGGGGCGTGATCATCATCGGCAGGGTCGACGCCATGGTCGTGGGCGCCTGCGGCATGGGCGCATCGGCGCGCACCGCCACGTTGGCGCGGTAGATCCTGGCCTTCTTGTCGACCACGCTGAACAGGTTCGCAACGCTGTCCGCCGCCTCCGAGCCGCCCAGGAACAGGTAGCCGCCGGGGCGCAGCGCAAAGTGGAAGGTGCGCAGCACTTCCAGCTGGGCATCGCGATCGAGGTAGATCAGCATGTTGCGGCAACACACCATGTCGAGCCGCGAGAATGGCGGATCGCGCAGCACGTTGTGCAGCGCGAACAGTACATGTTCGCGCAGTTCTTTCTTGACGCGGTAATGCCCGGCATCGCGCGTCAGGAACTGGCGAATGCGGCCGGCGTCCACATCGGCCGCGATCGCCTCCGGATAAAGCCCCATGCGCGCCTGTGCGATGGCCCGCTCATCGATGTCGGTGGCGAAGACCTGGTACGGCACGGCTTCGGCCGTTTCGCCTGTTGCCTCCTGCAGGAGCATGGCCAGCGAGTAGGCTTCCTCGCCGGTGGCACAACCCGCGCTCCAGACACGGATCGGATCGCCCTCGGCCCGGCGGGTCTCGATGATCTGCGGCAGCACTTCCGCGCCCAGCGCGTCGAAGGACTCGCGGTCGCGGAAGAAATTGGTCACGCTGATCAGCATGTCCTGCAACAGCAGCGGCGTTTCGTCCGGGTGGCCGTGCAGGAAGTCGCGGTACTCGGATAGCTCGCTGAGCCCGTTCACCTGCATGCGTCGCTCGATGCGGCGCAGGACGGTGGCGCGCTTGTACTGGCGGAAGTCATGCGAGGTGCGCGTGCGCAGGATCACCATGATCTCGCGCAGGATGTGCTCGGTATCGGCTGCGGCAGCGACGCTGTCGCCGGCTTCGGCATCCGAGGGCAGGCGGATGCGACTGGCGTTGGTCCACAGCTCCATGAGCTTCTGCGGCATCTCCGGCACCGGCAGGATGATGTCGACCTGTCCGGTGCTGACCGCGGCGCGCGGCATGCTGGAAAACGCCGCGTCCTCCGGCTGCTGCGCAATGACGATGCCGCCGAGCTCCTTCACGCGCGTGATGCCGACCGAGCCGTCCGCGCCCGCGCCGGACAGCACGATGGCCGCGGCCCGTTCGCGATGCGCCTCCGCCAGCGAACGGAAGAACAGGTCGATGGACGCGCGGCGGCTGTCGTGCGCGGCCACCGCTTCGACGCTCAGGTAGCCGTCCACCATCGACAGCGTCATCGACGGCGCAATCACATAGATCTGGTTGGCCTCGATGGTCGTGGTGCCCGTGACCTGCGTCACCGGCATGGCGGCGACCGCGCCGATCACGGCGGGCAGGTTGCTCGCGTGGTCGGGGGCGAGATGCACCACCACCACATAAGCTGCGCCGCTACGCCCCGGCAAGGCTTCAAAGAATGTCTTGAGCGCCTCGATGCCGCCGGCCGACGCACCGATGCCGACGACAGGAAAAGAGAGTTGGCTGGGGAGCGATTTCACTCGGGATGGAGCCATCGTGGTGCGCAAATTTGCTGATCTGGGGGGAAGAAGGAAATATTACTACGCAACGCCCTTGCCAGCGCGCCCAAATGGGGTAATAGGCGCCCGTCAGTGCCGGTATCACGACGTGGCGCGCAGGCGACTCGAACCACGCCCGTTCCGGGGCAGGCATTGCCCATCGTGTTGCGCATCCGATATCCGGTTCGTCATGGCATGACGGATCTCCGCGGACCATCGCACCGGCAGCATCCTGTGTCACGGATCTTGCGTGGGACTCACCACATCCACCCGCTCCCGCGATTCCGCATAGCGCCCGGCGCACGCCGGGCCGGCCGCGCCACCGCGCAGGGCCTCTCCCGGCCATGACCGGCCGGCAAGGACAGGTATGGCCCACCATTCCGTCACCAATTCCGACCACCATCCGCTTCCCCTTGCCCAGCGCCGCGACAGCCAGGGCGACCCGCCGGTGCCGCTGGCCCGCCTGTTCGCGCAGGCCGCCACGCCCCTTCCCGAGCTTGACGATGCCGGCTTTGCCGACTCGATCGACCACTATGCCAATGCACGCGTGGTGCTGCTGGGCGAAGCGTCGCACGGCACGGCCGAGTTCTACCGCGCGCGTACCCGGCTGACCCAACGGCTCATCAGCGAACATGGCTTCACTGTCGTTGCCGTCGAGGCCGACTGGCCCGACGCCGCGGCCATCGACCGCTACGTGCGCCACCGCAGCGCGCCGCCGGCATCCGCGGGCCCCAACTTCTCGCGCTTTCCCACCTGGATGTGGCGGAACACCGAAGTCGCCGCCCTGGTCGACTGGATGCGCGACTTCAATCTCCAGCGCAACCCCGCGGAGCGCGCCGGCTTCTTCGGGCTCGACATCTATAGCCTGTCCGCATCGATGGCGGCGGTGCTGGCCTACCTGGAGCGCGTGGACCCCGCGGAAGCCGCGCTCGCGCGCCGCCGCTATGCGTGCCTGGTGCCGTGGCAAAGCCAGCCCGCGCGCTACGGCCACGCCGTACTGTCGGCGACGGCCTCGGCCTGCGAGGACCAGGTCATTGCCCAGTTGCGCGCGCTGCTTGAAAAGCGCATCGAGTACGCGCTCGGCGACCACGACGCATTCTTCGAAGCAGCCCAGAACGCCCGCCTGGTCGCGTCCGCGGAACAGTACTACCGCGCCATGTACCAGGCGTCGGAGGCCAGCTGGAACCTGCGCGACACCCACATGCATGACACGCTGACGCGTTTGCTGGAGGCCTGGGGGCCCGGCTGCCGCGCGGTGGTGTGGGCGCACAATTCCCACATCGGCGATGCCTCGGCCACGACGATGGGGACCGAACACAACCAGCTGAACCTGGGCCAGCTGTGCCGTCGCTCCATGGGCAGCCGGGCCGCGCTGATCGGCCTCGATACCTACACCGGCACGGTGGCGGCGGCCTCGACGTGGGATGGGCCGATGCGGGTCAAGAAAGTCCTGCCGGCGCGGGCCGACAGCTACGAGTACGCGGCCCATGGTGCCGGCCTGCCGCGCGCCTTCGTGGACCTGCGCGACGGCGTGGCGGGCGCCGCCGCCGCGCTGCGCGACGCGTTGCTGGAGCCACTGCGCGAACGCTTCATCGGCGTGATCTACCAGCCCGAGACCGAACTGCACAGCCACTACATGCACGCGGTGCTGCCCTACCAGTTTGACGGATGGCTCTGGCTGGACACGACCACGGCCGTGCGCCCGCTGGCGGCGCCACCGGCCGCGCAGACGGCCGGCGATATGCCGGACACTTACCCGTTCGGTCTGTGAAACCGCGTTCGCGGCGTCATTACCGACCGTTGTAGATTCTGCCGCGCGCCGTTCGATGCGCAACGCCCGCACTGCGCATCGCGGCGCGCTCCGGCGATGCGTAGCAGGCGGGCACGCAGGTTGCTCCAGGATGGCACCTGCAACCGTTCGGAGACTGCAATGGATCCCAATCTCACCTCGAACCAAGGCGCTGCCATCGTGGGCGGCGGCGTCGGCGAAGGCCCGGGCCCGGAGATCATGGCCGCATCGACGCTGGACGACACCAAGGTCTACTCGTCGGACGACCAGCACGTTGGCGAAATCAAGGAGATCATGATCGACGTGCCACGCGGCCGCGTGGCGTACGCGGTGCTCACCACCGGCGGCTTCCTCGGCATGGGCGATACGCTGCATGCGATTCCGTGGAGCGCGCTGGTCATGGACACGGACGCCAAATGCTTCCGCCTGGGCATGACCGCCGACCGCATCAAGAACGCACCCGGGTTCAACAAGGACAGCTGGCCGCGCATGGCCGACCAGCAGTGGGCCACCGACGTGCATCGCTACTATGAGCGCGAGCCGTACTGGATGGGCAATACACCGATCCTGTAAGAACCTGAAGCCGGAACGCCGGGCGCTCAGCCCGGCTTCGCAACCGCGGCTTAGCGGCCGCGCGGTGCCGCCTGCTCGACCTCCATCGCCACGGTGCCACGCGCATCGGCGCCGGCCATCCGGACGGCACGAAGCTTGCACAAGGATCGCATCCCGCCCGAGTGCACTACAGGAGCCTGCCGTGACCGCTACCCGCTTTCCAGGACATCTCGCCGCCGTCCTGGCGTTTGCCGTTGTCATTCCCGCCCACGCCGCACCGTCTGCTTCCGACACCGAATTCATGAAGAAGGCCGCGCAGGCCGGCACCATGGAGATCGAGGCCAGCAAGATGGCGCAACAGCAGGCCAGTGACAGCGCCGTCAAGGACTTCGCCGCGCGGATGGTGAAGGATCACCAGGCCGCGGCCGATGAACTCAAGCAGCTCGCCAGCCGCAAGAAGGTGGCGCTGCCTGCGACACCGGACGCCTCTGACCGCGCCACGCTGGATGCGCTCAAGGGGCTCAACGGTACCGCCTTCGACCGCCGCTATGCGGATTCGGTCGGCGTGCAGGCGCATATGCAGGCCGTGGACCTGTTCCGGCAGGCCTCGCAGTCCGCCAGCGATACCGACGTCAAGTCCTTTGCGAGCAAGACGCTGCCGACGCTCGAGCACCACCTCGACATGGCGCGCAACCTCGCGGCCAAGAACAAATGAACGAATGAACCAGTGAGATCGTGTGCACGCGCCCCGGGGCGCGTGCCAGCTGCCGCATCAAGACGACGGACAGGTCCCGGCGTGCGCTTCACAACTAGTGGACGGATTCCGTCCCCGTGCATGCATCGCTGAGCCCCTCGATCAGCAGTACCGATTCGTTCTGCAGCGCAAGCCGTACGCCTGCCGCGATCGCCGCGCTCCGGCATGCGAAGGTCTCGGTCTTCGTCTTGCCATCGGCCGTCATGGCCACCGCCCAGATCATGCCCGTGAGCGGGATCACCTTTACGACACCGTCCGCCATCATTCACCTCCTGAGATCAAAGCGTCCCCAGCCTGCCGGCGGGACGTGATGCGGCGCGTCCGTGAACGGATGCCTGCGGCCACTGCACCGGCTTCTGAAGCTGACCTCCATTGAGCAGGGTCCATGCCATCGCCGGCCGGATATGGCACGCGGCGCATGGCGCGCCGAACACCCTTTCGTTGCGGCTGCGCGCAGGATTGGTGGGAAGGGCCTGAAAAAATTACTGCGGCAAGGGGCGCCGTGCCGCAGGCAGGAAACCGCGCTCGGAAGACCGTATCGGCTCAGACTTGCCGGTTCTGGCGGTTCTGCGGGTTCTCGACTTCGGCTTCGTTCTGCGCGTAGGCACGCCAGGCGCCGATCGTCCAGCGAGTCCAGTGCTCGGGCGCGAACGCCATTTCGTCATACCCCGGCAAGCGGTTGTAGAGGACGTCGCGCATGGCCGGGTCCGCCATGAAGGTGGTCCGGATGCGGTAGATCGCAAAGACACGCCCGAGCAGCACCAGCCCCGTGGCGGCCAGCGCGATGCACCAATACTCCAGCGAACTCATGCTGTCTCCCTCGCAACTTGTCAGCCGACAATGTCCCGCTCCAGGTGTCGCCAGAGCGACGATACGTACTTGCGCGGCAGTCCGGATAGCCAGCCTGTGCTGCCGCCTACCATGACCGGCCGGGCCGCGTGGTGCTCATGCGGACCTCCAGCGCCGCCAGCGCCCGTTCCAGGCTGGCCAACATCTGGGCGGCCTGGACGGACTCGGCCGCATCGGTCAATCGAGCCGCACGCTGCTGTTGCAGGCTGATCTCGGCCTTCAGTTCGTTCATATAACGATCCAGAATGACGAGTTCTCGAAATCTTCCTGGCGTCATGGCGGTATCCGGAATTTGCATCGATTGATTGCATGCTATGAAAATCAAAGGCGCTCGTCAGGGGTGGCTTCCTGTTCGAAACGGGGTCGTTCCGGACAGGATTGAGCATGCTATTCCGACATAAGCTTCAGCTATGTCCGGTGCTGGTCGCCGGGCGTCGATTCCCGATGGTTGCCCGCTCGAAGGAGTGGGCTTTTTTTTGTTTCTTCGGAGAATTGCGGGGATGTCGTGCTTGGCAGGCGCGGCTGTTTCGCAGGCGTAGCCTGCGACTCACTTTCTTGTCCGAGCGACAAGAAAGTAAGCAAAGAAACGCGTCGCTTGCCCTAACGGGCGAATATTGATCGTAGTGTGCGACGAACTTCGTACGGGTATTCGCTTCAGAGTCTGCCCCGCTGCCTGCCGCATGGAGCGCGTCCGTATGCAGGCTCTCCCGCAATGATTGAACGAGCCCCGAACCTGTCCGTGGCCCGGCAGTGGGCGCGCTATCGCATCATCTCCTTCGGCTGCTGCGCGGCTCAGTAGTCGGTTGGTCGGGGGCATCAACGGCGCAGATGCTGGTGCTTCTGCTTCTGCTTCTGCCTCCGCTTC
The DNA here is from genome assembly GCF_057798975.1 of Cupriavidus sp. 21MJTG02-4. Classification (NCBI taxonomy): domain Bacteria; kingdom Pseudomonadati; phylum Pseudomonadota; class Betaproteobacteria; order Burkholderiales; family Burkholderiaceae; genus Cupriavidus; species Cupriavidus sp. 21MJTG02-4. Next base: position 626,915 of record NZ_JBYOJP010000003.1, read on the forward strand.
TTCTCGTCCCTTCCCTGGTTTTCACTGATGCGCGCGAAGCGCCCAGCTGAGAACAACTTGTTAGCCGCGAGCATGTGATGTCGGCGTTGCGCTGCCAACGCCGACATGGAATCGCCTTACCCCTTGACGATCACCCGCCCACTCTGCGAATTCCCCTTCTGCCCCGCGGCCGCCGCAGCGGCGGCACTGGCCACCTGCCGCTCGACAGCTCCCACGGCTTGCTTGGTCGACTCCTGCATCGACTCATACAGCGAAACGCCCGAAGCCATGGCGGCTTGCCAGGCATTCAGCGGGCCCTGCGAGCCATTCGGCGAACTCTGCGCGAGCTTGTCGAAGATTTCCTGCCAGGTGCGCTTGTTGGCCTCGAATTGCGCAGTCGCCACCTTCTGGAATTCCTCTCGCGTGTTGGCCGCGATTTCCTGGACCTGCTGGAAGTAGGCGCGTGCCTTTTCGGCCGCAGGCTCTACCGCGGTGGCCTGCACGGCGAACAATTCCTGCGGATTCCTGGCGCTGAACGCCTGGCGTACGGTTTCCTGGCCGTCGACGATCGACCCCTTCATGGTCTGCATGCTCAGCTCGGTGAGCTTCTGGCACGCTTCCAGGGTCTTTGTCGTCATGCCAAATACGATATCCATGGCTGCCGCCTGGGCTGCGTACACGGGCTGCAGATTCACTTCTGGCATGGTGCTCTCCTTGGGGTAAGTCCCGCATCCAGGCAGGGACTGATTGACGAAAGGCCGGTGCCGCTCGGCGCTTGCGCCGTGGGAAGATCGAGCCTAGTGAAATTGCGCTCGAAGAGAAAGCGGGCAGCGCGGTCCGGAAGCCGGGTGTTATGGACAGCGCCAGATCGGCCCACACGGTTGACTTTTAACCTGACGCGGCTGCTCCGGGATTGCGCCGGGCATGTCCGGCACATCGATCCGCTATATTTCGACAGACAGCACCCCGCGCCCCTGTGGGTTAGTGCCGTAATCGCCGCACCCCGCTAAGATGGCGGCTCGTCCCTACACGCCCATCCCAATGAGAATCCGCATCGGCGAAGAGATCACCTTCCGCAAGCTTGAAGCGCTGCTGGCGTTCATGGAATCGGGCAACCTGGCCAGGGCGGCCGAGATCCTGGAAACCAGCACGGTCAGCGTGCACCGCGCGCTGCATTCGCTTGAGGAAGGCACAAGCTGCGCGCTGTTCCGGCATGAAGGCCGCAACCTGATCCCGACGGATGCAGCCCATGTGCTGGCCGAAACGGCACGTGAAGTGATCAAGACCATGGCCGACGGCATCCGCGCCACGCGCGAGGCCGCCGGGTACCTGGCCGACCATCTCAAGATCGGCTCGCTGTACTCGCTGACGGCGCAGACGGTGCCGCGGATCGTCATCGATCTCAAGGCGCGCCGCCCGGAGCTGCAGACCGAACTCGTGCTGGGCTCGAACACCGACCTGCTGCAGAGGCTCAAGCAAGGCTCGATCGATGCCACCCTGATGGCCACGCCCGAGCCGGACCCCGAGATCGAATCCATCCCGCTGTTCGAGGACGACATCTTCTTCGCGGCGCCGGCCGACTCGCCCTACGCCGCGATGCCGGCCGTGGACCTGCGCACCTGCCACGACGAACCTTTCGTCTCGCTGAGCGAAGGCTTCGCCACCTCGCGCGGCTTCGTCGAAGCCTTCAGGATCGCGAATTTCCAGCCGAGCCTCGTCATGAAGGTCGGCGATATCTTCTCGCTGATGAACCTGGTCGGCGGCGGCGTCGGCTACACGCTGCTGCCAGGCCGCGTGAAGGGCGTGGCCCCGCGCAATGTGGCCTTCGTGCCGCTTACCGCCGACTACGACAATATCCGCCAGACCATCAGCCTGAGCTTCCTGCGCCGGCGCGAGCGCGATCCCAACCTGCTGGCGCTGGCCGCGGTCTGCCGCATGGCCATGCGGCAAGGACAGTAAGGCCCGCTCGCTTTCGCCAAGCGTAACGATCGTGCCGCCCGCGTGATTGTTCCGGGGTCTGCCCCTGTTTATGGTTGACACCATCAGACAGACCACGCCGGAGACACGATGACCAGCACCCCACCCGGGCGTCAGTGGAACACCCGCAGAGAAGCCAAGGCGCGGCGCAAGCAGCAAGGCGCCGCCATCGCGCAGGGCAAGCGCATACCGACCGGCGATATCGTGCCCTTCCTGGAGGCGGTGCTGCGCCCGGGCGATCGCGTGGTGGTCGAAGGCAATAACCAGAAGCAGGCCGATTTCCTGTCCCGCTCGCTGGCCCAGGTCAGCGCCGAGCGCGTCAACGGCCTGCACATGATCATCCCGAGCGTCAGCCGCGTGGAGCACCTGGACCTGTTCGAGCGCGGCATCGCCCGCAAGCTCGACTTCTCGTATGCGGGCGCGCAGAGCATCCGGATCTCGCAGTTCCTGGAAGACGGCCTGCTCGAAGTCGGCGCCATCCACACCTACATCGAGCTGTACGCGCGCCTGTATGTGGACCTGGTGCCGAACGTCGTGCTGATCGCCGGCTACAAGGCGGACCGCGACGGCAACCTGTACACCGGCCCGAGCACCGAAGACACGCCCGCGCTGGTGGAGGCCGCCGCGTTCCGCGACGGCCTGGTGATCGCGCAGGTCAACGAGATCGTCGACGACCCGGCCGACCTGCCGCGCGTGGACGTGCCGGGCTCCTGGGTCGACTACGTGGTGCAGGCCGACCAGCCGTTCTTCTGCGAACCGCTGTTCACGCGCGACCCCCGCCTGATCAAGCCCGTGCACGTGCTGATGGCGATGATGGCGATCCGCGGCATCTACGAGCGCCACCAGGTGCAGTCGCTGAACCACGGCATCGGCTTCAACACGGCGGCGATCGAGCTGATCCTGCCGACCTACGCCGAGTCGCTGGGGCTCAAGGGCAAGATCTGCAAGTACTGGACATTGAACCCGCACCCGACGCTGATCCCCGCGATCGAAACGGGCTGGGTCGAGGGCGTGCACAGCTTCGGCAGCGAACTCGGCATGGAGCCGTACGTGGCGGCGCGGCCCGACATCTTCTTCACCGGCGCGGATGGCTCGATGCGCTCGAACCGCGCGCTCTGCCAGCTCGCGGGCCAGTACGCGGTGGACCTGTTCATCGGCTCGACGCTGCAGATCGACGGCGACGGGCATTCGTCCACGGTGACGCGCGGCCGGCTGTCCGGCTTTGGCGGCGCGCCCAATATGGGCCACAACCCCGGCGGCCGCCGCCACCCCACGCCCGCTTGGCTGGACCTGATCGAGACCGACGACCCGCTCGCGCGCGGCCGCAAGCTGGTGGTGCAGATGGTCGAGACCTTCCAGGCCGGCGGCAAGCCGACCTTCGTCGAATCGATGGACGCCGTGGACGTCGCGCGCGAAAGCGGCATGCCGCTGGCGCCGGTCATGATCTACGGCGACGACGTCACGCACGTGCTGACCGAGGAAGGCATCGCCTACCTCTACAAGGCGCAATCGCTGGAAGAGCGGCGCCGGATGATCGCCGCCGTGGCCGGTGTGACGCCGATCGGCATGAAGCACGATCCCGCGCAAACACGCCGCATGCGCAGCGATGGACTGATCGCGCTGCCCGAGGATCTTGGCGTGCAGCGCAGCCAGGCCACGCGCAGCCTGCTGGCTGCGAAGAGCATGGCCGACCTGGTCGAATGGTCCGGTGGCCTGTACACGCCGCCGGCACGCTTCCGGAGCTGGTGATGGGCGGCGCAGCGGCAAGAATCCTGTGGGTTGCAGACGCGGCTCCCGCCATCGCTGGCCCATCCGCACAGGCGCAGCGGCTGGCCGATCTGGCGGTTGACGCCATCATCGAAGAAGCCCGCCTGTCGCCCAAGCCCGGACTCGTCGACAGCCGCGGCAGCGGCGCGCATGCCGACCTGACGCTGGCGCTGATGCTGCGCTCGGCGCAGGCGCTGGGCCCGTCGTTCGCCGCCATGGCGATGGCCGGCCAGCGCTCAGCGCGCGTCGGCTACTGGCTGCGCGAGCGGCTTGGCGCGCTCGGGCGCGAAGCCGAAGCGGCCATGCTGGCTGCCACCGGCGGCGTGAACACACATCGCGGCGCGATCTGGTGCATCGGCCTGCTGGTTGGCGCGGCGGCGCAAGTTGCAACCGCCGGCGGACGACCCAGCGCGCGCGCCGTGAGCCATGCGGCTGGCGCCATTGCGCGTCTGTCTGACCGGCATCGCCCAGCTGTTACCGGCAACAAGGGCGAGCTGGCGTGCCTTGCGTATGGCGTAGGCGGTGCCCGGGCCCAGGCGCACGCGGGCTTTCCGCATGTCATGCGGCGTGCGTTGCCGGCCCTGCAGCACAGCCGTGCACGTGGCGACAGCGAATCGGCTGCCCGGCTCAATGCCTTGCTCGCGCTGATGAGCGGGCTGGACGATACCTGCGTGCTGGCCCGCACGGGCCGCGCGGGCCTGGCTTATATGCAGGCCGGCGCGCAAGCGGTGCTGGCGGCAGGCGGCCCCGGCACGGTCACGGGACGGCGCCTGCTGCGCGAACTCGACGCCGGCATGCTGGCCCGGCGCGCATCGCCGGGTGGCGCGGCGGACCTGCTCGCCGCGACGATCTTCCTCGACCGGCTCGACACCGGCACCGCGCAAATTTAGGAGGCCTCCATGGAACAACTGCGTTTTGAATTTCCGGCGGGAGCGCCTGCCGCAACCCGCGCGCTCGTCGGCGTGGTGGGATCGGGCGATCTCGAAGTGCTGGTCGAACCCGGCACCGGCGGCGTCACCACCGTGGAGATCACCACCTCCGTCAACGGCTACGCCCGCGTCTGGGACGCACAGCTCGCGCGCGTGTTCGCGGCGCAGCCGCGTGCGTCCATGCAGATCCGCATCCATGACTTCGGCGCTACGCCGGGCGTGGTCGGCATGCGTCTGGCCGAGGCCTTTGAAGCGCTCGATGCGCACGGACAACAGGAGCGCCCATGAGCACGCCGACCCGCACCGCATCGCTGCTGAACCGGGACAGCTTCATCGAACTGGGCGCGCGCGAACGGGCCCGCACGCTGCTGGACGCCGGCACTTTCCGCGAGCTGGCCGGCCCGTTCGACGGCCTGCAGTCGCCGTGGCTGGCGCGCCAGGGCATCGTGCCGCAAAGCGATGACGGCGTGATCGTGGCGAAAGGACAGATCGACGGACAGCCGGTGGTGGTGCTGGCCATCGAGGGCGCGTTCCAGGGCGGCAGCCTTGGCGAAGTCGGCGGGGCCAAGCTTGCCGGCGCGCTGGAACTTGCCGCCGAGGACAACCGCCGTGGCGTGCCGACGCGCGCCGTGCTGCTGCTCGAAACGGGCGGCGTGCGGCTGCAGGAAGCCAATTTGGGCCTGGCGGCCATTGCCGACATCCACGCGGCCATCGTCGACCTGCGGCGCTACCAGCCGGTGGTCGGCGTGATTGCCGGACAGGTCGGATGCTTCGGCGGCATGTCGATTGCTGCCGGGCTGTGTACGTCGCTGGTCATGACGCAGGATGGCCGGCTGGGCCTGAACGGCCCGGCCGTGATCGAACAGGAAGCCGGCATCGCGGAATACGACTCGCGCGACCGGCCGTTCATCTGGAGTTTCACAGGGGGCGCACAACGCGTGGCCACAGGCTTTGCCGATGTGTACGTCGCGGATGACTGCGCCGCCCTGCGCGAAGCCGTCGCCAGCGAACTGCGCGTGCCGGCAGCGGCCACGGCGCGCAGCGAGCGCTGCCGCGAAGCGCTGGCCGTGCTGCGGGACTATGACGCCGGTGTCCAGCCAACACCGGCTGAAGTGCAGCGCCTTTTTGGCCGTTTCCACCGGGAGTCTGACGCATGAACGCCACCGTCCAAACCCTGCCGCAGCAGGACGTCAGCCGCGGCGCGCACTGGTTGCGCGCGCTGGCGCCGGCCGCGTCGTACCGCGAAGGCTTTCCGCACTCCGTAACGGTCGCCGACGGCGAACTGGCCGGCACGCTGGTCCGCTGGATCGCCGTGGTGCCCGATGCGCAAAGCCGCTTTCCGCGCGCGCGCAATGGCGAAGTCGGGCTGGTCGAAGGCTGGTCACTGGCCCAGGCCGTGCATGAAGTGGTGGAAGCGGACCGCGATGCCGCGGTCAAGCGCGCCATCGTCGCGGTCGTGGACACGCCGAGCCAGGCTTATGGCCGGCGCGAGGAAGCACTGGGGATCCACCAGTCGCTGGCCGCCGCCGCTGCGGCCTATGCGCAGGCGCGCCTCGCAGGCCATCCCGTGGTGGCGCTGATCGTCGGCAAGGCTATGTCTGGTGCGTTCCTGGCTCACGGCTACCAGGCCAACCGCATCATCGCGCTGCGCGATAGCGGCGTACTGGTGCACGCGATGGGAAAGGACGCCGCGGCACGCATCACCATGCGTACGGTCGAGGACCTGGAGGCGCTGGCCGCCACGGTGCCGCCCATGGCCTATGACATCGGCAACTTCGCCACGCTCGGCATCCTGTGGCGGCTGATCGATGTGGCCTCGGCCGATGCACCGGGGCCTGCCGACATCCACCTTGCGCTCGACACCATCCTGGCGGCGCTCGCGGATATCCGGCGCGACAGCACGCACGACCTCTCCGGCCGGCGCAATGGCGAAAACCGCCAGGCTTCACAGCAGGTGCGGGATTGCCTGCGCCGGCAATGGCAAGCGTGACCAGGACCCGCCCGGCGCCGCACGACCTGCTCTGGCTGGCCGACACGCGGTGCAGCCTGGCGGGCGTTTCCTTGCCGGATTGGGCATCGCCGGCCGCGCTGGGCGCCGCGCCGGTGGTGGTGCGGCGCGATGCGTGCCGCTCCGATGCCATTCCTGTCGGCTTGCGCGGCGCATCGCGTGCCGAGCGCTTCGGCACCTGGATTGCTCCCGCCGATGTGGCGCACGTGGTCAGGCCTGCGGACATCGCGGCGTCGCGCGCATGGCGGCGGCCTGAACTGCTGCCGCTCGCCGCCATCCGCACGCTCGACGCGGCCGCCGATGCGCTCGACGCCCAGCGCATCCGCTGGGGCGTGGGCGGAAGCGCCGGCTTCACGATCGCAAGCGGCATCAACGTTTTGCATGCGGCAAGCGACCTCGACCTGCTGGTCTACGCAGACCATCCGCTGCCGCAGGCCGATGCCGATTTGCTGGCCGCGCTGCAGGATGCCGGTCCGGCACGGATCGACATCCAGGTCGACACCCCGCAAGGCGGCTTCTCGTTCCTCGAATGGCGGCACAAGGGCGGCAAGGTCCTGCTGAAGACCTCGCAGGGGCCGAGAATGTGCGCCGACCCGTGGCAGCCCGTGCCATGAGCGTGCTGCTGACCTTTCCCGGCCAGGGCTCACAGCGGGCCGGGATGCTCGCGGACCTTCCGGACCATCCGGCCGTCAGCGGCGTGCTCGCGGAAGCGGCCGATGTCCTGCAAGTACCCACGGCCGGGATGGACACGCCGGCACGCCTGCGCTCGACGATCTGGGTGCAGCTCTGCCTGCTCACGTCTGGCGTAGCCATGGCGCGATGCCTGGCCAAAGAAGGGGGACACCCGGACGCTGTCGCAGGGCTCTCGATCGGTGCGTATGCAGCGGCCGTCACGGCCGGCGTGCTGTCGTTTGCCGATGCGTTGCGGCTGGTCCGGCTGCGCGGCGAACGCATGGAGCAGGCCTATCCGCATGGATACGGCATGACGGCAATCCTGGGGATGGAACGCGCGCGGCTCGAACCGCTGGTGGCACAGGTCCACACGACGCAAAGCTCGGTCTATCTCGCGAATTTCAACGCGCCTGCGCAGATCGTGATTGCGGGCAGCATCGCAGCCATGGAAGCCGTATCGGCACTGGCCCTGGCGGACGGCGCACAAGCGGCCAAGCCTGTCGCTATCCACGTGCCTTCGCATTGCGCCTTGCTCGATAACGCTGCCGACGGGCTGGCGAAGGCCATGGCGGCTGTTTCGTTGTCGGCGCCCCGCCTGCGCTACTTCAGCGCAAGCCTTGCACGCGAACTGCGCGACCCGCGCCGGATCGCCGACGACCTGGCCCGCAACATGGCCATTCCCGTGCGCTGGCACGAGACCATGCTGCTGGCCTATGCCACCGGCATGCGCGTGGTGGTCGAAGCGCCGCCGGGCGATGTGCTGACGCGGCTGGCGCAACCGGTGTTTGCGGATGGCATCGTCATTGCCGCCGACCGGGCGCGCGTGGATACACTGGCCGCGATCATGCGGCGTGGCCGGCAGAGGGACTGAAGCCCCCCCTCAGGCGTGCCAGTCCTGCAGCGGATGGCAGGTCATATACCGCGGCGCCGCGCCGATACCAAGCCGGGCACGCGCGGCATCGAGCGGCTCGTGCAAGAGCGCCTCGTAATCCTCGCCCAGCAGCCACTTCGCCGCGCGGCCCAGGCGATAGCCTTCGAGCACCGCGCGCGCAAAGGCAAGGCTGCGGGTGACGCGCAGGCTCTTCAGCGACGCCGCCACCGCGATAAAAGCCCAGCCAAGGCCGCCGGTCTGCGCATAGCTGAACGCCACCAGCGCGGCCTCGCCAAGACTTTCGTCGGCACGGTAGCCGGTCAGCACGTGCCAGATGTCGTGGATATCGCGCGTGCGGCGGGCGAACCACATATAGGCGTCTTCAACCAGTGGCTCGCGGCCCATGTTGGAAACTTCGGCCAGCCCGTCGGCGCTGTAGCCCGTGTGCTGCAGGAAGTCCCGGTACGCCGCGCCGACCGTGCCGGGCGCAAAGGCCGATACATAGGCCGGGTCGCACAGCCGCTCGGCCAGTTCCGTGCGCTGGTAGACCAGCCGCCGGCCGTCGGGCGTGCCCAGCAGGCGCGCGAAGTTCCTGGGCATGGACGGCCCGTTCAGCGCGCGCATGATCAGGAACACCTGCGTGGTGTCGTGCCCGTCCACCAGCAGCTTGCGGATGGCGCTGAATGCGGTGGAAAAATCGCGCTTGTAGGGATCTGGGGCAATCGCGGCAGCCATCGGCGTCTTCCTTGAGAACGTGGTTCAGTGGCACGAGCGGCGGGAGTGGCCCGCCCCCGCATGGTGTCCGGACGGGCCTGCGCCACACATTCTCATGTAGCATGCAGCGTCGCTTTTACAAAGGAAACATGGATGTCCTCCACCCGCCTCCGCCTCCGCCTCCTCCTGCTCGCGGCCGTGGCCGTGCCCTGGCTGGCCGCCTGCGCCAGCGGCGCCAGCGTCGAGTACCTCCAGGCCCAGGAGCCGAAGCAGATCCACTCCGACGCCAGCGTCGGCGACCTGACGCTGTGCCTGAAGAGCCGGCTGCGCGAAGAAGCCAATGTGATCGCCTATCCGGAACCGGGCAAGGTGGACGTGCGCATCGGCTCGGCCACGCGCACGGACACAGGCTACTTCTACGTGGTCAGCCTGCGCCAGGCGCGGCAGGGGACGGATGTCGAGATCCGCGGTTCGGGCGAATGGCGCCCGACCATGAGCCCGAGCCGCGTCGCCGGCTGGGTGCAGGACTGCAAGCCCGGCATGGCGCACTGAGCCGCCTTGCCGGACACGGGCGCGAGCGATCGCGCTCATGCCGTCGCCGCCTCGGCAACATGCATGCGCGCGGCGGCTTCCCGCACGAAGTCCACGCAGGTGTCGGGGGCCGTGATCGGCAACATGTGGCCGCCCGGCACCAGCGTCAGCGTGGCGCCCGGCACCTTTGCGGCCAGCGCCTCGCCATTGGCGGCCGGATCGAGAATGCGGTCTTCGCGGCCGAACAGAATGCTCACCGGCAATCGCAGCTCCCCGTAGCGCGCGACGAGCGGCGCCAGGCTCGGCGCACCGGCGACCAGATCCTCCGACGCCGCGACGAAATGGCTCGGGCGCAACGCCAGCATGCCACCTCCGCGCAGGGCAAAGTCCGCCGGCACCGGATCCGGGCCGAAGACGATTTCCAATACCACCTCCCGCCGCAAGTCCGACATCGGCACCGCCAGCGTCCAGGCCACGAACTGGCGCAGCCCGTGCCGCCGCAGCGTCAGCGGCCGGAAGACTAGCGGGATCTCTTCGGCCGGGTGCGTCAGCGGCGCCAGCAACGCCAGCCCGCCGACGCGATCCGGATGGCCCGCGGCCAGTGCGAGCGCGATGGCGCCGCCCAACGAGTGGCCGACCACGAGCGGGCGTTCCAGGCCGAGCTTCTCGATCAGCGCCGCCAGCACATCGGCTTGTGCGGCCAGGTCTGCGCGCGCACCGGGCGTGCGCACGGAATAGCCCGAGCCCGGCCGGTCCACCGCCACCACGCGGAAATCGCGCGCCAGCGGTTCGATCATGCCGTAGCCGAAATTGCCGAGCTGGCCCGACAAGCCATGCACCAGCAGCAGCGCCGGCCCCTGGCCACGCTCGACCACGTGCAGGCGCGCGCCGGGCACCTCGACAAAGCGCCCGTCGGGCGGCAGCGCGGCCTCGACGCGCCGCACCTTGCGCACGGTGTACGCGAAGAGTCCGGCGAACAGCGCCGCCAGGGCCAGCGTCACGTAGAGCAGGATCATCATGGCTGGACCTCGCCGCCGGACAGGCTTGCCGGCGCCTCGCGCGGCGCCGGTGCGCTGCGCGGCAAGTCGAACCGGAGCACGCCATCGGCAATGCGGCCGTGGCGGAGGGTGAGCATGTCGAGGATGTAGTTCTGGTAGAGGCGCCACGGCCTGCGGTCGCCCTGTCGTGGCAGCACGCCGGCGGCACGCTGTACATAGCCCGACGTGAAATCCAGGAACGGCGCGGGCTGCACGCACGCGTCGCGCCGCGGCATGGCCACGCGGTGCCCATGGCGGTCCATGTACCGCAACAGCCGGCACACGTATTCGGCGGTCAGGTCCGCCTTCAGCGTCCAGGAGGCATTGGTGTAGCCGAAGGCCAGCACCAGGTTCGGCACGTCATCGAGCATCATGCCCTTGTATGTCATCAGCGCGGCCGGCACGCGCGGCTGCCCGTCGACGCTGACGGCGATGTCGCCAAGCATATTGAGCCGCAGGCCGGTGGCCGTCACGATGATGTCCGCCGGCAGGGTCTGGCCCGAAGCCAGCACGATGCCGTCTTCGGCAAAGCGCTCGATGGTATCGGTGACGACCGACGCGCGGCCGTCGCGGATCTCGCGGAACAGGTCGCCATCCGGCACCAGGCACACGCGCTGGTCCCACGGCTTGTAGCGCGGCGTGAAGTGCTTGCCGACATCGAAGCCGGGGCCGAGCTGCGCGGCGGCCATGCCGACCATGGCCGCGCCGACCCGCTCCGGACGGCGCCGCGCCAGCTGGAAGAAATACATGCCGAGCAGCACGTTCTTCCAGCGCGTGGCCGCGTAGGCCAGCCGTTCCGGCAATAGCCGCCGCAGCCGGGCGGCCATCGCGTCCTGGCCGGGACGGGCCACGACGTAGCTGGGCGAGCGCTGCAGCATGGTCACGTGCGCGGCAGTCGCCGCCATGGCCGGCACCAGCGTGACCGCCGTCGCGCCGCTGCCGATCACCACGACGCGCTTGCCGGCATAGTCAAGCGACGGATCCCAGAACTGCGGGTGAACGATGCGGCCGCGAAAGCGCTCCTCGCCGGGGAAGGCGGGCCGGTGGCCCTCTGCATAGCTGTAGTAGCCGGCGCACACGTACAGGAAGCGCGCGCGCCACTGCTGGCGGCTACCGTCCCCGGTACGCTCCGTCGTGACCGTCCAGCAGCCTTCGTGGCCGCGCCAGTCCGCGCCGACCACCTTGTGGCCGAAGCGGATGTGCGCGGTAATGCCCGCTTCGTCAGCGGTTTCGCGGATATAGGACAGGATCGACGGACCGTCGGCAATGGCCTTCGCACCCTTCCACGGCTTGAAGCGGTAACCCAGCGTGTACATGTCCGAATCGGACCGGATGCCGGGATAGCGGAACAGGTCCCAGGTACCGCCGATCGCATCCCGCGCTTCGAGGATGGCGTAGCGCTTCCCCGGACAGCGCTGCTGCAAGTGCCGCGCGGCGCCGATGCCGGACAGGCCGGCGCCGACGATCAGGACATCGAGCAACGTGTCTTCGGGTGCGGCAACGGTCATGGCGGGACTCCCGGATGCGGTCACTTCTGACACCATAGGTTGTCAGATGCCATCTGACAATAGGGAATGTCATAATGGCCCGATGATGATCGACCCGACCGAGCCGACCGAGCCGACCGAAACCTCCACCGCGCGCCGCTACCGCGGCGCAGCAGCCGACGAGCGCCGCACGCAGCGCCGTTGCCAGCTGATCGCCGCGGCCATCCAGGTCTATGGCGAGCGCGGCTACCAGAATTCCACCGTCAAGGCCGTCTGCGAAGCGGCCGGGCTGACCGAGCGCTACTTCTACGAATCCTTCCCCAATAGCGAAGCCCTGCTGGAGGCTTCGTTCCGCGCCGTGACCGACCTGCTGCTGCAGTCGATCGGGCATGCGATGCAAGACGCCGGGCGCGGGCGCCAGCCGCGCGCGCTGGCCATGCTGCGCGCGTATTTTGGCGCCTTGCAGCGCGAGCCGCGTTCGGCCCGGGTGTTCCTGGTCGAGATTCGCGGGGTCAGCAAGCGCGTGGACGAAGCGCTCGACGCGTCGCTGCGCGCCTTCGGCGGCCTGCTCGCGCAGGCGCTGCTGCCGCCGGGGCAGACTGGCGATCCATTGCTGCTGGCAGGCATCGCCGGCGGCGTCGTTCATATCGCGCTGCGCTGGATCCGCGACGGCTACGCGCCGGACGTCGACACGGTGGCCGCCACCGCGCTGGAACTGGCGATGGTGCTGACGCGCAAACCGGCCGGATCCTGATTCCCGTTTTCCACGGGCGCCGGGTCGCGGACCGGTAAAGCTTGCACCGGGAAAGGCGTAGCGAAGCCGGGGAAGCGCGGCAACGCCGTCGCCCAGGCGCTGGCAGGGAACTTGCGGGCGGTCCATGCATGGGCGACTGCACTTCCGCGCACCATGAACCTCCGCGATACGATTCACGCGCTGATCACTACGCATGCCCCCGAAGGCGACATCCCGCTGCCTGGCTACGGCAACACGGCAGCGCGCTGGCAGCTGTTCGCCATCGTCGCGGCCACGCACGGGACCGTCGCCATCCAGCTGTTCGAAGCCCACGCCGACGCGCTGGCGATCCTGTCCGAGCTAGCACGGGCCCGGCCCGAGCCGGGCACCCAGTGGGCGGTGTGGGCGGCCGGGCCGCCCGATGCGTGCGCGTGCGCCAGCCCCGCGCCGGACGCGGACACACAGGACCTGGCAACGCGCGCGGGCATGACGCATGGCAGGCCGGTGTTGCTCAATGGCCGCCAGGCATGTTGCGCCGGCGCCGGCGGCGTATCCCATGCCTTGCTGACCTGCCACGACGCCAACGGGGTGCCGTGGCTCGCGGCCATCGACATGCACGGCCCGGGTGTGACCGTCACGTCCTCCGGCTGGCACGGCGTCGGCATGAAAGACACCTGCAGCGGCGGCATACTGCTCCATGATTGTCCCGCGCTCCTGGTCGGCGGCCCGCGCGCCTATCTGGAGCGGCCCGGCTTCTGGCATGCGGGCGCCGGCATGGCCGCGTGCTGGTACGGCGCCGTATTGCCGCTGGCGCTGGCCGTGCGGGACACCGTGCGCCACGGCAGCGACGCCCATGCCGCCACGGAGCTCGGCGCCATCGACGGCGACCTGCATGCGGCGGCCGCGCTACTGCGCGAGACCGCCGAATGGATCGACACCCAGCCCGACGATGATGCGTTCATGCCCGCCATGCGCGTGCGCACGGTGGTCGAAGCCACGGTGCAGCGCGTGCTGCATCGCGCCGGCAACGTGCTCGGCGCGGGGCCGGCGTGCCGCGATGCGCGATTGTCCGCGCTCTGCGCGGACGTGCCGGAGTTCCTGCGGCAAAGCCATGCCGGACGCGACCTGGCGGCACTCGGCACCGCCATCAGCCACGCCGACAACGGCTACGCGCTTTGACATCGCCCACCGCCTTCGAGGCGATCTTCGAGCAGGACGACCCGTGGGGCCTCGAATCGCTGTGGTATGAAGCGCGCAAGCGCGACCTGCTGATGGCGGTCCTGCCGGAAGCGCGATATGCCCGCGCGCTGGAGGCCGGCTGCGCGACCGGCATGCTGACCGAGCGGCTTGCGGCAAGATGCGATGCGTTGCTGGCCGTCGACTTCGCTGCCCGTGCCGTTGCGCGCACGCGCGCACGCCTGGCAGCCCACGCGCATGTCGAGGCGCGCGTGGCCAGGCTTCCGGCGGACTGGCCCGCGGGCAGCTTCGACCTGATCGTGCTCAGCGAACTCGGCTATTACTTTGCCCCGCAGGACTGGCGCGATACGGTGGCGCGTGCCGTCGGCGCGCTTGCACAGCACGGCACCATCGTCGCGTGCCACTGGCTGCGCCCGTTCGCGGGGCGCCAGATGTCGACCCGGCACCTGCACGCCACCATTGGCCGCCAGCCGGGGCTGCATCGTCATGTGCGGCATGTCGAGCCTGACTTCCTGCTCGACGTCTGGTCGCGCAATGAACAGCCGCTGCGGCTGCGGGAGCCCATGCAATGATCGGCATGTGGTGTCCGTGCCGAGCCGGCGTGCGTCGGCTACTGCAGCGGTACGCCGGTGTCCTTCACCACGCGGGCCCAGCGTTCGCGTTCGCTCTGGATGAAGCCCGCGAAGTGGGCCGGCGTATCGCCGCCGGGAATGCCGCCCAGTTCGGCCAGCTTGCCGCGGGTCGCGGGCTCGGCGAGGATGCTCGCGACGTGCTTCTGCAGCAGGTCGATGATTGCAGGCGGCGTGCCAGCGGGGGCAACCAGCCCGAACCATGCGGTCACCTGGAAGTCATCGAGGCCCGCCTCCTTCATCGTCGGCACGTCGGGAAGCTCGGCCACGCGCGTGGCGCTGGTCACGGCGAGCGCGCGCAGCTTGCCGGCCCGGATATGTGGCAGCGAGCTGGGCAGGTTGTCCACCATCATGCTGACCTGGCCGGCAAGCAGATCGGAGACCGCGGGCGCCGCGCCCTTGTACGGCACGTGCACGACATCGATGCCCGTGCGCTTGCGAAACAGCTCGCCCGCAAGATGCGGAGACTGGCCGGTGCCGGACGACGCAAACGACAGTTGTCCCGGCCGGGCCTTGGCAAGCGCCACCAGCTCCGCGACGGAGCGGGCGGGCACGGAGGGGTTGACGACCAGCACATTGGGCACCGACACCACCAGCGTGACTGGTGCAAAGTCCTGCGGCTTGTAGGGCAGGTGCTTGTACAGGCTGTAGTTGATGGCGTTGGGCCCGATATTGCCCATCATCAGCGTATAGCCGTCAGCGGACGCATTCGTGAGCGCCTGCGAGCCGATGATGCCGCCCGCGCCCGCGCGGTTCTCGACCACGACCGGCTGGCCCAGCGTCTCGCCCAGGCGCTTGCCGACCAGGCGCGAGGCAATGTCCGTCGTGCCACCGGCGGCGGCCGGGACAATGAGCCGGATCGGCTTGTCCGGATAGGCCGCCATGGCACTGCCGCCGGCCAGCAGTCCGCTTGCCGCGGTGGCAACCGAAAGCAGCCCTAAGATAAACCGCAAACCCATCCGTCGTGGTGTCAACATGCCTGTCTCCTGGTTCTCGTGATGTTCCGGGACGCTCGCGCGAGCCCTGCACTGCTGTGGTTGGGGCAGCATACCTACGAGTCCCGGCGGAGGGATTCAGCACTGAGAAAGGCGGCCTTCGGCGCGACGGAATGGCAGGGGTGAAGCTGGAGATTTCCAATCGGTGAAGAGGAAATCCCGTGATTGCCCAGGGACTCCAGCGAGTACAGCGACGCTCACCGAGTCGGAGCAGCGGCAGGTGCCAGCACCAGCAGCGTCGACGTGCCGTGTGCCAGGACACGGCCGTCGCCGCCAAGGATTCGTGCGTCGGCCGTGATGATCTGCCGGCCCTGATTGATCACGCGCCCCTCGGCACGAACGCGGCCGGTGTCGGCCTTGATCGGGCGGGAGAAATTGCCCTTGGTTTCGATCGTCGTGTAGCCGGTGCCGGCCGGCAGCACGGAGTTCGCCGCGCAGCCCGTGGCGCTGTCGATCAGCGTCAGGGCCCAGCCGCCGTGGACCGTTCCCATCGGATTGAACAAGTGTGTGCCGGGGTCGCCTTCAAAGACGGCGAAGCCGTCGCCGACCTCCGTCAGCCAGAAGCCGAGCACCTCTGAAATAGGCGGCTGGGGCAGGCGGCCTTCGATGATGGCCTGCAGGATGGCTTTGCCCGTCATGCCGGCGATCTCGGCGGGGGATGCGACGCCGTAGCGGTGGGTGGTCATGGTTGTCTTTGTTTCCTGATTGGAAGGGGGTAGATTACATGGAGATCGGGGAAGGCGTCGGGGGTCAAAAGGAATGGTTCGCTCTCTGGCAATGACGGGGTTGTCGTGCTTGGCAAGCGCGGCTGTTTCGCCGGCGTAGCCGGCGAGTTACTTCTTGTCCAAGCGACAAGAAGTAACCAAGAAACGCGTTTACTTGCCCTAACGGGCGAATATTGATCGTAGTGTGCGAAGAATTTCGTACGGGTATTCGCTTCAGAGTCTGCCGCGCTGCCTGCCGCGTGGAGCGCGTCCGTGTGCAGGCTCTCCGGCAATGATTGAACCAGCCCCGAACCTGTCCGTGGCTCGACACTGCCCGCGCTATCGCATCATCGCCTTCGGCTGCTGCGCGGCTCAGTAAAAGACAGAAAAGCAAGGTTACGGAAGCACCGTCGCCAGCGCCGCTGATGCCCCTGACTAACCGACTAGTGAGCTGCGTAGCAGCCGAAGGCGATGATGCGATGACGGTGGAAGCAGGGGCCACGGACAGGTTCGGGGCTCGTTCAATCACGGCTTGAAAGCCTGCATGCGGACGCGCTCCACGCGGCAGGCAGTCAGGCATTCTCTGAAGTTCATACCCGTACAACACCCTCAGCACACTACGATCAATATTCGCCCGTTAGGGCAAGTAAACGCGCTTCTTGCCTACTTCTTGTCGCTTGGACAAGAAGATGGAATGAACGCGCCCCCCCCACCTTGAACGACACGAGCAAAGTCCGTGGCACATCGAACGAAGCGTGAGCGGCGGAAGGTGGGCCCTCCATCACGAAACGGCATCGATGTGCCAGAGTGGGAGTGTGACCAACCACGCGAGGATGGAGGGACCCGAAATGAATACTACAACCTACGGCCTGGACATTGCAAAGACCGTCTTTCAGCTCTATTGGGTCGAGCCTGACGGCAAGTGTTTCAACCGGCGATTCAATCGCGTCAAACTGCTGGAGTTTCTCGCCAAGCGTCAGCCCGGGAGTATCGCACTCGAAGCGTGCGGCAGCGCACACTGGTGGGCGCGCCAACTGCGGACCTTGGGTCACGAACCGATGCTGCTGCACGCCGGTTATGTACGTCCTTTCGTGCAGACAAACAAGACCGATGCGGCCGATGCTAAAGCCATCTGGACTGCCGCGCAGCAGCCAGGCATGCGAGTGGTGGCGCCCAAGACCGAGCCGCAGCAGTGCATCCTCAGCCTGCACGCCATGCGCCGGCTACGCGTGAAGATGCGCACCATGCTGGTCAATCAGTTGCGTGGCACCTTGTTGGAATTCGGCGTCCACTTCCCGCGCGGTCTGCGTACCGGCCTGCACGAGATGGTGCAGCAAATGGCTCACATCGAGCAAAGCGTGCCGCCCATGCTATTTGAGGTCGTGCGCGATCAATTAGAAAGTATCGAACGGCTCGATCAGGAGATTGGACGTCTGGATCAGCGCATCGAAGCCTGGGGATGGAAGAATCAGGCCTGCAAGACTATTCTCGCCATCCCGGGCATCGGCATGCTCACGGCGACAG